>NZ_JBKFAP010000003.1:0-334346 GCF_053345715.1 Methylobacterium sp. D48H | reverse complement strand
CTTCGCGGCGGGGGCGGCCGGCGCAGGCGCGGCCGGTGCAGGCGCGACTTGCGCGGGCGCGGCCTGGGGAGGCGCGGCCGGCGCCGGCTTGCCGGCGGGCGCGGCCGTCGCCTGCATCGTCGACAGGCAGAGAGGACCGGCGAGCAGCAGCCCGGCCACCCCGCGCGCACATCGCTTCATCGCCCGGCTCCCGGCGGATCTCCGCGGAGCGCCGCGTCGCGCTGTGTCCGGTCGAGGGCGCGGATCGGCTCCAGTTCGATCGCGTCCAGATCGAGCACGCGCGGGTCGAGCACCTGGGCGCTGCGGTCGATCGGGCTCTTGCGCGGTCCGACCGAGCCGATGACGAGGTCCTCGTCCTCGATGTCGAGTTCGGAACCCATGCGCAGGGGCTCGCGCCGGCCGCGTGCCGCCATCGCGGCCACGGCGACGATGGCGACAGCGAAGACCAGAATAGCCAGGATGATGAACAGGCGCTCCATCAGGAGGTCAGCTCTAGCCTGCGGTTCAGGCCGCCGCCACCCCATCCCATCGTCGATATCGCCCCGCCGCGTCGCGGTTGTGTTCCCCGTCACGTCCTCGGCCCCGTCCTCTGTCAGGATCCGGTCAGTCCCGGGTCACGTGCGGAACGCTCCTTGCGTGGGCCGGCGGACCGGGTAGATGCGGGCAGACCGGAGCCGGGACCGACCGATGCAGCACGAGCCGAGCCGCGAGCCCGAGGAACTGGAGGCGCACCTCCTCGGACTGATCGAGGCCGCCCGGGATCAGGCCCGGGAGGACCCGTTCCGCAATCCCGTCCTGGCGGTGACTCTGGCGATCACCCGGCGCTTCGACCGGAACGAGATCTCGACGGGCGACCTCGACGGCCTGTTCGTGCGCCTGCGTGCCGCAGCGCTGGCGGCGCGGGCGGAACGGCTGCGGGCCTATGTCGGGCTCGATGCCGGGCCGGAGGATCCGCAGGCGGCGATCCCCGCGCGGCTCGTGGCGGCGGCGCCCGACCGGCCGGACGGCGTCGAGGCCTTCGCGGCCCTGATCCACCGCACCGCCTTCGCGGTGGTGTTCACGGCCCACCCCACCTTCGGCATGCCCCGAGCCGTCGCGGGCCTCCTCGCCGAGGCCGCGAGCCTGCCCGACGCCAGGGACCGCGCCGGGCTGGTCGCGCGCGCGGCGGCCCTGTCGACCCGGCCGGACGCGCCGATCACCCTGGATGTCGAGTTCGAGCAGGCCTGCGCGGCGGCCAATAACGGCCGGCTCGCCCTCGACGCCTTCAACGGCGCCCTGCTCGACGCCGCCCGCGCCCGCTGGCCCGACCGCTGGACCGAGCTGACGCCCCGCCCCTTCGCCATCGCCAGCTGGGTCGGCTGCGACACCGACGGGCGCACCGATATCGGCTGGTGGGACACCCTGCGCTACCGGCTGATCTCGAAGCGCATGCAGTTCGACCGGGTGATGCGCGACCTGCCCGAGATCCCCGCCTGCCGCGAGGTCCGGGCCCTCGCGGAGAACGCCCTGGCGGCCGTGAACCGCCAGCTCACCGTGGCGCCGCGCCTCGGCGACCAGCCGTCCCTGGAGGCGGTGCACCGCTTCGCCCTGGCGCTCATCATCGAGCGCGAGCGCGCCCAGACCGATGCCGGCACCCTCGTCGCCGCGCTGACCAAGGCCCTCGAGGCCGCCGACGATCCGGCCGACCAGCGCCGGATCGCCGTCCTGCGCGCGGGCGTCGCGACGCACGGCCTGTCGAACGCCCTGCCGCATTTCCGGCTGAACGCCAGCCAGATCCACAACGCGGTGCGGCGGGTGATCGACCTTGAGGGCGAGCCCACCGACGCGGCCCGCCGCCGCTCGCACCTCGCGACGATCCACACGCTGCTGAACGACGTCCGCCCGGTGGCGGTCGATTTCGGGGCGCTCGCGGCCGAGCGGGCCTCGGCGGCGCGGCTGATGATGACGATCGCCCAGATCCTCAAGCATGTGGACGGCACCCATCCGGTGCGCTTCCTCATCGCCGAGACCGAGACCGGCTACACCCTGCTCGCCGCCCTCTGGCTCGCGCGCCACTACGGCATCGCCGACAAGCTCGAGATCACACCGCTGTTCGAGACGGCGAGCGCGCTGGAGCAGGGCATCCGGGTGCTCGACGACGCCCTGCGCAACCCGCACTGGCGCCAGTACCTGAAGCGCATCGGCCGTCTCACCGTGCAGTTCGGCTACTCCGATTCGGGCCGCTACGTCGGCCAGCTCGCGGCGACCTTCTGGATCGAGCGGCTGCGGCTGCGCATCACCGAGATGCTGGTCCAGAACGGCCTGTCCGACGTCGAGCTCGCGATCTTCGACACGCACGGCGAGTCGATCGGGCGCGGCGCCCATCCGACCTCCCTGCGCGACCGCCTCGCCTACCTCGCCCCCGAGGACGCGCGCGACCGCGCCCGGAAGGCCGGCATCCGGGTCCGGCTCGAATCGAGCTTCCAGGGGACCGACGGCTACCTGCTGTACGGCACCGAGGCGCTGGCGCGCGCCAGCGTCGCCCGCATCGCCGAGCACGTCTACGCGCTCGACGTGACGGAGGAGGATTCGTTCCCGGACTACGCCCTGAACGACCGGCCGAAGGCCTCCGACAGCAACGTCGACCCGATCTACGCCGAGCCGGACTTCGCCCTCGAATTCTTCACCGCCGCCCGCCAGGACATGGAGGCGCTGGTCGACGATCCGGGCTACGCGGCGCTCCTCGGCACCTTCGGCCCGAGCCTGATCGACCGGACCGGGTCGCGCCCGGTGGCGCGCCAGACCGACAATGGCGGCCCGGCGCGGATCACCCATCCGCGCCAGATGCGGGCGATCCCCAACAACGCGATCCTGCACCAGCTCGGCTTCCTGGCGAACTCCCTCCACGGGATCGGCCGGGCGGCCCAGCGCGGCCCCGACCTGTTCCGCGACATGCGGCGCGACTCGGTGCGCTTCTCCCGGGCCTTCCGGCTGGTCCAGCACGCCGCCTCGGTCGGCGACCTCGACGTCCTGCGGGCCTATATCGACACCCTGGACCCGGCCGTGTGGCTGGAGCGGGCGCGGCGCACCCAGAAGGATTTCCGCCGGGACGAGCTGGTGGTGATCTCCGGGGCGCTGGAGCGCCTCGACCTCGCCCCCGCGCTGCGGAACCTGTTCGGACGCCTGACCCGGGACTGGCTCGCCCTGAGCGCGGCCGCCCCGGACCTGCCCGCCATGTCGGCCCGGCTGACGCTGCTCCACGCCCTGCGCCTCGCGCTGATCCACCGGATCTGGTTCCTGGCGGTGCACATCCCGGGCTTCCGGCCCCAGGCGGGCATCTCCCGCGAGCAGCTGCTGGAGCGCTTCCTGCGGCTGGACATCGACGGCTGCCTGAAGCTCCTCGACGCGATCTTCCCGGTGACGCCGGACCCGACGCTGGGCCTGAACTTCGGCGAGCCGGCCGGCCCGCGCGACGTCGGCACCTACGAGGCGGAGCACGCCAACCTGTTCCAGCCGATCCGCCGGATGTTCGATCAGGTGCGGGAGATCTCGGGGATGATCCAGCACGAGGTCGGGGCGTTCGGGTAGGCGCGGCCCTCAGGCCGCCTCCACCCGCAGGACCGTGCCGCCGATCCCGGTGACGCGCACCCGGCGGCCCGCCGGCAGGTCGGGCCCCTCGACCCGCCACAGCGTGTCGTCGAAGCGGATCCGGCCCGCGCCCCGCACGATCGGCTCGTCGAGCACGCCCTCGCGCCCGATCAGGCCGCGGTCGGCGCGGTTCAGGTCCGGCCCGGCCCGCCTGCCGCGGTGCTGGAGGCGCGCCGCGAGCGCCACCAGGGCGACGGCGAGACCGGCGAACAGCAGGGTCTGGCCCTGCCAGGGCATGGGCAGCGCCGCGGCCGCGAGGCCGGTCGCGACGGCGGCGAGGCCGAGCCAGATCAGGAACACGCCGGGCAGCAGGATCTCGGCACCGGCGAGCACGAGGCCGGCGATGACCCAGCTCCAGGCCGCCCCGAGGGCCCCGAGGGTTCCGGCGAGGGAATCGAGCGTCACCGGCGTCAGGCCCGCGGCGCCGCGACGTTCGGCGGGGTCCCGGTGCGCCGGGGCGCGGCGGCGCCGTCGCCGAAGACCGTGCGGGTGAGCTCGCCGATGCCGCCGAGCGTGCCGGCGAGGGCCGCCGCCTCGATCGGCACCACCACGACCCGCTGGTTCGGCGCGGTGGCGATCGCCCGCACCGCGTCGACGTACTTCTCGGCCACGAGGAAGTTCGCCGCCGCGATGTCGCCCTCGGCGATCGCCCGGCTGACCATCCCGGTCGCCGCCGCCTCGGCCTCGGCCGAGCGCTCCCGCGCCTCCGCGTCGCGGAACGCGGCCTCGCGCCGGCCCTCCGCCTCCAGGATCGCCGATTGCTTGCGCCCCTCGGCCCGCAGGATCTCGGCGGCGCGCTGCCCCTCCGCCTCCAGGATCGAGGCGCGCTTCTCGCGCTCGGCCTTCATCTGCCGGGCCATCGCCCCGGCGAGGTCGGCCGGGAGCACGATGTCCTTGATCTCGATCCGGTTGATCTTGACGCCCCAGGGCGAGGCCGCCGCGTCCATCACCCGGAGCAGCCGCTCGTTGATCTCGTCGCGGTGGGCGAGGAGCTGGTCGAGATCCATCGAGCCGACCACGGTGCGGATGTTGGTCATGGTCAGGGTCGTGGCCGCGAGGTCGAGGCTCGAGACCTCGTAGGAGGCGCGCGCCGCGTCGAGCACTTGGTAGAACACCACCGCGTCGATGGTGACGCCGGCATTGTCGCGGGTGAAGGCCTGCTGGCTCGGCACGTCGATGACCTGCTCCATCACGTTGACCTTGCGGCCGATCCGCTCGACGAAGGGCGTGATCAGGCCGAGGCCGGCGTCGAGGCTGCGGGCGTAGCGGCCGAAGCGCTCCACCGTGTAGACGTGGCCCTGGGGCACGATCTTCACGCCCGCGGCCAGGGTGATGATCGCCAGCACCGCCAAGCCCACGGCGAACACGCTCAGCCCCAACGGAAGCCCCTTCGACACCCCTCCCCTGACAGCGCCACGGCCGGCGCGGCCGTGCAGCCTAACAGGCCGCTCGGGGCTCCGCGACCGCGTGTCCGCGGGGCAGCCCGGAGGCGTGCCGCGCCGCGGCGTGAACGGTCACCCGCGGATGTCGATCATCAATGGTTCAGGCCGCCGCGCTTACGAAGCCGGCAAGCGTCGCGTTCGTCGTCGCTCCGACCCCGTCAACGCAACGCTTGTTGAAGAAATATTCGGCATGATCCCCGCCACCCTCGCTGCGGAAAGAAGTCCTTTCGCGCCGCTGCGGGCGGCAGAAATCCCCACCCAACCGGACTCGGTGCGCGCGTGAAGATCGCTGTCCTCGCACATCTGAAATACCCGATCGGCCAGCCCTACGCCGGCGGCCTGGAGATGCACACGCATCTCCTGACCGTCGCGCTGAAGCGGCACGGGCACGACGTCACGCTGTTCGCGAGCCGCGGGTCCGACCCGGCGCTCGACCCGGTCATGCTCTGCGATCCGACCGGGGACGCGCTCCTCGACCCGGAGCGGGAGGAGGCGATCGACCGGGAGGAGGAGGACGCCTACCGGCGCATGATGGAGATGGTCGCGGCCGGAGGCTTCGATCTCGTCCACAACAACGCGCTGCACGCCCTGCCGCTGCGCGAGAGCGCCCGGCTCGGCCTGCCCTGGGTCACCGTGCTGCACACGCCGCCCTTCGACTCCCTGGTCGGCGGCGTCGTCCAGGCCGACCCCGACATGGCCTTTCTGGCGGTGTCCCCGTCGCTGGCGCAGGAATGGGCGCATCTCGTGCCCGGCGCCCAGGTGGTCGACAACGGCGTGGACCTCTCGACCTTCGCGTTCTCACACGCTGCCGACGATACGCCCTTCGCCTTCTGGTCGGGCCGGATCGTGCCCGAGAAGGGGCTGCACCTCGCGATCGACGCGGCGCGCGCCGCCGGGCTGCCGCTGATCTTCGCGGGTCCCAAGCTCAATCCCGGCTACTGGGCCGCCGAGATCGCCCCGCGTCTCGGGCCGGACCTGACGCATCTCGGCCATCTCTCCCACCGGGACCTCGCCCATCATCTCGGCCGGGCCCGCGTGGCGATCGTCTCGCCCCGCTGGGAGGAGCCCTTCGGCCTCGTCGTGGCGGAGGCCCTGGCCTGCGGCACGCCGGTCGCCGCCTTCCGGCGCGGCGCCATGCCCGACATCCTGGATGCGTCCTGCGGCCGCCTCGCCCGCCCGGACGACCCGCAGGATCTCTCGGTGGCGATCCGGGAGGCCGCCGGCCTGTCGCGCCGGGCCTGCCGCAACCGCGCCGAGGCGCTCTACGACGCCGCCGCCATGACCGGGCGCTACCTGGAGGCCTACGACGCCGTGATCGCGCGCTGCGCCGAGCGGGCACGGCCGGCCCTGCGCGTCGCCGGAGGACGCGGCTGAACGGCGCGGATCCGCGCGCCGCAATCCGCACCCGAGCCCGGAGCCCGGCGGCATGACGGGCCGCCCCCGACCTCCGCGGCGCACGAGGGTGCCACGGGAGACCTGCCATGACCACCGACGCCGACCATCCGGCCCCACCGCCCTGCGTCGTCTGCATCCCCGCCCGGAACGAGGCCGAGCGCCTGCCGCGCCTGCTCGCCTCCCTGGCCGCGCAGAACGGCGTCTCGGCGCGGGCGCCCCTGCGCGTCGTGGTGCTGGCCAACAACTGCACGGACGGGACCGTCCAGGCGGTGCGGGACGTCGAGGCCTCGGGCATCCTCGCGACCCTGACCCTCCGGCTGATCGCGGTCGAGCTCGGCGGCGCGGACGCCCATGTCGGCACGGCGCGGCGCATGGCGCTCGATGCCGGGGCCGACTGGCTGGAGGCGGACGGGGAGCCGGACGGCATCCTCCTCACCACCGACGCGGATGCCCGCCTGCCGGCCGAGTGGGTCGCGGCCAATCTCCGCGCGCTGGAGGCCGCCGACATCGTCGGTGGCCGGCTGGTGATCGACGACGACGGCACGCCGGACCCCGCCCTGACGGACCTGCACGCGCGCATCGAGCGCTACTGGTCCGGCGTCCGACGCCTGGAGGACCTGCTCGACCCGCCGCCCTACGATCCCGCCCCCCGTCACGGCGACCATACCGGCGCGAGCCTCGCCGTGCCCGCGATCCTGTACCGAGCGGTCGGCGGGCTGCCGGCGCTGCCCTGCGGCGAGGACAACGCCCTCGTCGGGCTGCTGCGCGCCAACGGCGCGCGCCTGCGCCACTGCCCGGACGTGCAGGTGCTGGTCTCGTCCCGCCACCAGGGGCGGGTCTCGGGCGGCATGGCCACCGAGATGCTGCGCCGGACCCGCGTCCTCGACGGGGAGGCCTACCTGCTGCCGGAGGCCGCGCACTGGCAGGCGCTGATCCTGCGCCGCGCGGCCCTGCGCCGGGCCTTCCACCTCGACCCGCAGGCCCGCGCTGCGGCCTGCGCACGGCTCGGTCTCGACGCCGACGACCTCGCCGCCGTCGGGGCCTGCCCGAACGACATCGCCTTCGTGGAGCGGGCCGACCGGATCCTCGAGTCGCGCAGCCCGCCGGCGCGGGACTGCGCCCTCGACCAGGCGGTCGCCGATCTCGACGCCCTCGCGTCGTCCCTGAGGGACGCCGCGTGACCCGCGGCATCGGCTGGTACGTCCATCACCAGGGCGCCGGCCATCTCCAGCGGGCCCGGGCCGTCGCCGGTGCCCTGGACCGGCCCTGCACGATCCTCGGCACTCTGACCGGGTTCGACACCGCCGGCCTCGACACCGTCGACCTGCCCGACGACCGCCCCCTCGGCGACGCGGCCTTCGACGGCCGGGACGGCGCGACCGAGCGGCCCGAGGCCCTGCACTACGCGCCGCTCAACCATCCGGGGGTCCGCGCGCGGATGGCGCGCATCGCCGCCTGGGCGGAGCGGGCCGATCCGGCCCTCCTCGTGGTCGATGTCTCGGTGGAGGTCGCGCTGTTCGCGCGCCTGCTCTCGGTCCCGACTTTGGTGGTGCGACTCGCCGGAACCCGGACCGACCGGCCGCATCTGGAGGCTTTCCGCGGCGCGGCGCGGCTGCTCGCCCCCTTCCCCGAGGCGCTCGACGGCGCGGGCGTGCCGGATTGGGTTCGCGCCAAGACGCTCTATGCCGGCTTCCTCGGCGCGCCGGCGCAGGCCCCGACCGAGGCGAGCCGCGAGATCGTGGTCGTGTTCGGCCGCGGCGGCGCGGGGGGCGACCTCGCGGATCTCGCCGCGGCCGCGCGGGCGGTGCCGGACCGGCCGTGGCACGTGTTGGGGCCGGTATCAGGCTCGGGCGCCGTCCCCGGCAACCTGCACCTGCACGGCTGGGTCCCGGACGTCGAGGCGCGGGTCGCGCGAGCGGCTTTGCTGGTGGGCGGCGGCGGCGACGGCGTGGTCGCCCTGGCGGCCGCGCAGCGGAAGCGCTTCGTCTGCCTCCCGGAGGAGCGTGCCTACGGGGAGCAGACCGAGAAGGCCGAGGCGCTGGCCCGGCTCGGGGCCGCGATCGTTCATCCCGGCTGGCCCTCGGCCGCGGCGTGGCCTGGCCTCATCGCGGCGGCCCGCGCCATCGACCCATCGGTGATCGGCGGCCTGCACGACCCGGACGCGGTCCGGACCTGCGCCGCGACGATCCAGACCCTGGTCGCGGATCTCTGAACGGCCGGGCCGCGACGGAGCGGGCGGTCGCCGCGCCGGCGCGGGTGCCTCAGTCCGCACTCAAGTCCGGACTCAGGAGATCAGGTCGAGCTTCGCCGCCTCGATCCCGTCGGCGCGGATCGTGTCCGGCAGGGACGAGAAGTCGCGATAGCCCGCCTCGCGCGCCATGGCGTCGAGGGCCGTCTGCTCGTCGTCGGCCGCTCCCGTCCAGAGCACCGCGCCGCTCTTCTTCTGCCTAATCTGAAAAATGCTCATCGACCCCTCCCCGGTCCCGAGAAGACCATCGGCCTATTAACGTCGCTATTCATGGCTGGTTGCAGGTCCAGCGCCGTGAACGGCCGCGCTCCGGCCGGCCCGATCACCTGCGGCGCGAGGCCCGGCGACGGCCCGGCCGGATGGCGCTATGCTCGGTCTCCGGTGGAGTGGCTCGCCATGAAAACGCCGACCTGCCCAGCGAGGGAGAGGCAATACCAGTCCAGCGCCGATTGCGAGGCCCCCGTCGTGAACTCCGTCCGTTGGCGCGCGCCCCGCCTCACTCTCCTGTGCGGGCTCGCGATCCTCGCCGGGGCGCCGGCCAGGGCCGTCGAGACCGCCGCCGTTCCCGACGCGGCCGCCATCGCGCCCGCCGTCACCGTGGTCCCGGCCGAGAACCGCGAGATCGTCGAGCGGGCCGTCGTCACCGGCACGCTGGTCCCGCGCGACGAGATCCTCGTCTCCCCGGAGGTCGAGGGCCTGCGCATCACCGATCTCCTCGTCGAGGAGGGCGACCGCGTCACCAAGGGACAGGTTCTCGCCAAGCTGTCGCTGGAGATGATCGTCACCCAGGAGGCCTCGAACGCCGCGGCGATCGCCCGGGCCGAGGCGGCCATCGTCCAGGCCCAGAGCCAGATCGTCCAGGCGGAGGCGGCCAACGTCGAAGCCAAGCAGTCGCTGGAGCGGGCCCAGGCGCTCGCCAAGACCGGGAACGCCACCGCGGCCGTGCTGGAACAGCGCGTCTCGGCGGCGCAGGGGGCGGAAGGGCGCCTCGCCGCCGCCAGGGGCGGCCTGCAATCGGCCCAGGCCGACCTCGCCACCGCCCGGGCGGCCGGCGCCGAGATCGCCCTGCGGCGCGCTCGCACCGACATCCGCGCCCCCGAGGCCGGCATCGTCAATCGCCGCACCGCCCGGATCGGCGCCACAGCCACCGCGGTGGGCGAGCCGCTGTTCCGGCTGATCGCCCGGGGCGAGATCGAGTTGGAAGGCGAGGTGCCGGAGACGTCGCTGGCGCGCATCCACGTCGGCAACCCGGCGAGCCTCGACCTCGATGATGGCCGCCGCCTCGCCGGCAAGGTGCGCCGGGTCTACCCGGAGGTCGACCGGGCCACGCGGCTCGGCAAGGTGCGCATCCGTCTCGGCGACGATCCGGCCCTGCGCATCGGCGCCTTCGCGCGCGGCAACGTCGAGATCGCGCGCCGCACCGGCGTGGCCGTGCCGGTCTCCAGCCTGCTCTACGCGGCCGACGGCCGCGCCAGCGTCCTCGTGGTGAAGGACGGGCGCGTCGAGGCGCGGCCCGTGGCCGCGGGCCTCTCCGCCGACGGCTTCACCGAGCTCCGTTCCGGCGTCGCGGCCGGCGAGAGCGTCGTGGCCCGCGCGGGGAGCTTCCTGCGCGACGGCGACCGGGTGCGCCCCGTGCCGGCGCCCACCAGCACGCCGATCGCCGACGCGGCCCCGCGGTAGGACGAGTCGAAGGATCCGGCCATGCGCCTCAACGTCTCCGCCTGGGCGATCCGCAGGCCCCTGCCCTCGGTGGTCCTGTTCCTGGTCCTGATGATCCTCGGGCTGGTGAGCTTCCGCGCGCTGCCGATCACCCGGTTCCCCAACATCGACATCCCGATCGTCTCGGTGACGATCACCCAATCGGGCGCCGCGCCCGCCGAACTTCAGACCCAGGTCACCAAGTGGGTCGAGGATTCGGTCGCCGGCGTGAAGGGCGTCAAGCACATCCTCTCGACGATCACGGAGGGCACCTCCACCACCACGATCGAGTTCCGCCTGGAGGTGAACCAGGATCGGGCGACCAACGACGTCAAGGACGCCATCGCCAAGATCCGCCAGAACCTGCCGCGGACGATCGACGAGCCGATCGTCTCGCGCGTGGAGATCGCCGGCCTGCCGATCATGGTCTACGGCGCCTCCGCGCCCGCCATGACGCCCGAGGACCTGTCGTGGTTCGTGGACGACGTCGTCGCCCGGGGCTTGCAGAGCGTAAAGGGCGTCGGCGGCGTCGAGCGCCTCGGCGGCGTCGCCCGCGAGATCCGCGTCACCCTGAAGCCCGACCGCCTGCTGGCGCTGGGCATCACCGCCGCGGACGTGAACCGGCAGCTGCGCCTGACCTCGGCCGACATGGCCGGCGGCCGGGCCGAGGTCGGCGGCCAGGAGCAGTCCATCCGGGCGCTCGCCGCCTCGGCGAGTCTCGAGACGCTCGCCAAGACCTCCATCGTGGTGCCGGGCAACCGCAAGGTCCGCCTCGACGAGCTCGCGACCCTGTCGGACACCGCCGAGGAGCCCCGCACCTTCGCGCGCTTCAACGGCGAGCCGGTGGTCGCCTTCGCGATCTCCCGCGCCAGCGGCGCCAGCGACGCCGACGTGTCGATGGGCGTCGCCAAGAAGATCGCGGCGCTGCACGCGGCCAATCCCAACGTGCGGTTCGACCTGATCGACACCAGCGTCGTCAACACGATCGGCAACTACCACTCCGCCATGATGGGCCTGATCGAGGGCGCCCTCCTCGCCGTCGTGGTGGTGCTGCTGTTCCTGCGCGACTGGCGCGCGACCCTGATCGCCGCGGTGGCGCTGCCCCTCTCGGTGCTGCCGACCTTCTGGGTGATGAGCGCCCTGGGCTTCTCGCTCAACGCCGTCAGCCTGCTGGCGATCACGCTCGTCACCGGCATCCTGGTGGACGACGCGATCGTGGAGATCGAGAACATCGTCCGGCACATGCGGATGGGGAAGTCGCCCTACCGCGCGTCCCTCGAGGCCGCCGACGAGATCGGCCTCGCGGTCATCGCCATCACGGCGACGATCATCGCGATCTTCTCGCCGGTGTCGTTCATGGGCGGCATCGCCGGCCAGTACTTCAAGCAGTTCGGCCTGACCATCGCGGCCGCGGTGTTCATGTCGCTGCTCGTGGCGCGCCTGATCACGCCGCTGCTCGCCGCCTACTTCCTGCGCGACCACGGGCCGGACCACGAGCGGGACGGCGTCGTCATGCGCGGCTACACCCGCCTCGTCGCGTGGTCGGTCCGGCACAAGTTCATCACGCTGGTGCTCGGCCTCGCGTGCTTCGCCGGCTCCATCGCCTCCACGGGCCTGCTGCCCGCGGGCTTCCTGCCGGCCGAGGACCAGGCCCGCACCCTGTTCGTGGTGGAGCTGCCGCCGGGCGCCCGGCTCCAGGACACGGTCCGGGTCACCGACCGCATCGAGGAGAAGATCCGCGCGCTGCCCGAGGTGAAGAGCGTGTTCGTGGACGGCGGCCGTCAGCTGCCGGCCAAGAAGGAGGTGCGCCTCGCGAGCCTCACCATCAACCTCACGCCGAAGAACGCCCGCGACAAGACGCAGAAGCAGATCGACGCCGAGGTCGCGGCGATCCTCCGGGAGGAGCCGGACCTGCGCTTCTGGGCCCTGCGCGAGGGCGGCCAGCGCGACCTCGCGCTGATCATCGCCGGCCCCGACAAGGCCGTGGTGGCCGAGACGGCGGCCAAGCTCCAGCGCGAGGCCCAGCAGGTCCCGCACCTCGTCAACGTCATGTCGACGGCCCCCCTCGACCGGACCGAGGTCCGGATCCGGCCGAAGCCCGCCGTGGCGGCCGATCTCGGCGTCAGCACCGACACCATCGCCGAGACCGTGCGGGTCGGGACGATCGGCGACATCGGCATGAACCTCGCCAAGTTCAACGCCACCGACCGGCAGATCCCGATCCGCGTGCAGCTCCCCGAGAGCGTGCGCGGCCGGCTCTCCGACCTCGAGACCCTGAAGGTGCCGGTGAAGGGCGGGACGGCCGTCCCGCTCGCGACCGTGGCCGACATTAGCCTCGGCCAGGGCCCGACCGGCATCGACCGCTACGACCGCGCCGTGCGCGTCGCCCTGGAGGGCGACATGCAGGGCACCGACGCGCTCGCGGCGCTGATCAGCCAGGTCATGAACCTGCCCACCGCCAAGAACCTGCCGCCCGGCGTCACGATCAGCCAGACCGGCGACGCCGAGGTGATGGGCGAGGTCTTCGAGGGCTTCGCGCTGGCCATGGGCGCCGGCCTGATGATGGTCTTCGGCGTGCTGATCCTGCTGTTCGGCAACTTCCTGCAGCCGCTGACCATCCTGTTCTCGCTGCCGCTCTCCATCGGCGGCGCGATCCTGGCGCTGCTGATCTGCCACATGCCGATCTCGATGCCGGTGGTGATCGGCATCCTGATGCTGATGGGCGTCGTGACCAAGAACGCCATCATGCTGGTGGACTTCGCCGTCGAGCAGATCCGCGCCGGCGTCGACCGGAACGTCGCGATCGTCGATGCCGGCCGCAAGCGCGCCCGGCCGATTGTGATGACCACCATCGCCATGGCGGCCGGCATGGTCCCCTCCGCGATGGCCTACGGGATCGGCGGCGAGTTCCGCTCACCCATGGCGGTGGCGGTGATCGGCGGCCTGATCGTCTCGACGGTGCTGTCGCTCGTCTTCGTGCCGGCGATCTTCGTGCTGATGGACGACCTGTCGCGCCTGCTGACGCGGCTGTTCGGCCGCTTCATCGGCGAGCGCGACGATCCGGAGGATGCCCCCGTCTTCGATCCGGCCCATCCGGCCAATGACGGGCACCCGCCGCCGCCGCGGATCGCCGCGGAGTAGAGCGGGTCGGCGCGGAGAGCGGGTGCCGGATCGGCGGCGCGGATTGCGTCGCGGATTGCGTCGCGGATTGCGTCGCGCGCCGCGATGGGCTGTGACTCGGCCCCGCCGAATCAACGGAGACGAGCGAGACGATGTCGGGTGGTCACGGGGCGGTCGAGGGGTCGAACAAGCGCGTGGCGCTGCTGATCTCGGTGCTGGCGCTGTTCCTCGCGTTCAGCGAGACACTGGGCAAGGCGTCCCAGACGGATTCGATCGGCGCCAACGTCGAGGCCGCGAACCAGTGGGCCTATTTCCAGGCCCGCACGATCCGCGCGACGGTGCTCAAGACCGCCGACGAGGCCCTGGCGCTGGTGCCCCCGGGGCCGAACCAGGAGGCCATCGCCGCCAAGCGCGCCGAGTGGTCGAAGACGCTGGCGCGCTGGGATTCGGAGCCGTCGACCGGCGAGGGCCGCAAGGAGCTGTCCGAGAAGGCCCGCGCCTCGGAGGGCCGGCGCGACCTCGCGCTGCTGCGCTACCACCACTACGAGCTGGCCTCGGCGGCCTTCCAGATCGGGATCGTGCTGGCCTCGGCCGAGGTCATCACCGGGATCAGCCTGCTGGTCTTCGCCGGCGGCTTCCTGGGCCTCGCCGGGGCGGCGCTGCTCGGCTTCGGCTACCTCGCGCCGCACGCCCTGCCGTTCTTCCACTGAGCGGCCCCGGCCGCCGGCAGCGACGTAACGCCACCCCGGATCCCGATCGATCGAGCACAAGCGTCGCCGCACTGGACGCGCGGTCCGGAAGCTGATCGTCTCGGCGCATTCCAGGGGGGAATGATGTCGGAACACTCAGAAGACCAGGGACGCCTGACGAAGGTCGCCAGCGCGATCTTCCTGCACACCGAGCACGCGATCTACGCGGCGCTCGGCATCCTGCTGGCGCTCACCGCCCTCGTGGCGCTGATCGAGGCCGCCGGCATGACCTGGGAGGCGATGCGGGCGCTCGGCGGCGCTCAGCAGATCCTCGAGGTGATCGACCGGCTGCTGTTCCTGCTGATGCTGATCGAGATCCTGCACACGGTCCGGGTCTCGATGCGGTCGGGGACGCTGACCTGCGAGCCGTTCCTGATCGTCGGGCTGATCGCCTCGATCCGGCGGGTTCTGGTGATCACCCTGCAATCGTCGGAGATCATGCACGCCAAGGACTGGTCGCCGGAGAAGCAGGCGCTGTTCCAGGCCTCGATGATCGAGCTCGGCGTGCTGGCGGGTCTGATCCTCACGATGGTGTTCGCGATCTTCCTGCTGCACCGCGCCCGCGACGACGGCAGGCCGGCCGGCGAGGAGAAGCCCGAGCACGTGTCCTGAGATCCGCGCGCCTTCGCGGCGTTCACGAAGGACCTGCACCGATCCGTACGCCTGACGGTGTCCGGATTGCCCTGACCGTCCTTGCGAGCGCAGCGAAGCAATCCAGTTGCGCCACGCCGACCGAGGTAACGCTGCACTGGGTCGCTTCGCTCGCGATGACGGAAGGAAACCGAACCGGAATCGGAAATCAGTTCATCCGCAGGATCGCGGCGTTGAGGAGCGTCGCGAAGGCGACCCAGGCCGCGTAGGGGACGAGGAGCCACGCCGCGAGCCGGTCGAACCGCCAGGTCAGCCGGATCGTCCAGAGCACCATCACCAGCAGCATCGCGACGACGATCAGGCCGGCGCCGATCGCGTGGGCGGTGAAGAAGACCGGCGTCCAGGCGGCGTTGAGGGCGATCTGCACCACGAACGCCGCGAGGGCGAGCCACCAGCCCTGGCGGCTCGGTCCCGTGCGCGGCATGGCGCCGAGCAGGCGCCAGAGCGAGACCGCGATCATCGTGTAGAGGATCGTCCAGGCGACCGGGAACACCCAGTTCGGCGGGTTGAAGGCCGGCTTGTTCAGGCTCGCGTACCAGCCCGGGATCTCCGCCTGGGTCGACACCGAGCCGACGGCGGCCGTGGCCGCGACGGGCAGGATCGCGGCGGCGAGGCGGAGCCAGCGCGGCAGGGGCGATCCCTCGGGGACCTGTGTGGCGGCGGTCATGATCGTCTGTCTCCACGGGGCGCGGCATGTGGCGCGGCATGTGGCCCGGCATGTGGCGCGGCTTGCCGGCATTCGCGCGCCGTGGCACGCGCCCGTCTCCATCCGCCGAGAATCGCCAGATGTCACAGCCTTACGCGCCGCAGGGTCCGTCGGATACCCGGAGCGACGCCGAGCCGGAATACACGCGCCGGAGCCTCGCCGCCCAGGCCATGGGGCGGATCGAGCCGGAGACGCGGGCGGTGGTGATGCCGCTCCACGTCGCCACCACCTTCATCCGCGATCCCGACAACGGCTACAGCTCCGGCTACAGCTACGCGCGGCCCGACAACGCCACGGTGCGCGAGGCGGAGTCGGTCCTGGCGATGCTGGAGGGCGCCGCCGCCGGCGCGCTGCTGTTCGGCTCGGGGATGGCGGCGGCGACCGCGGTGTTCGGCGCGCTGGAGCCCGGCGACCACGTGGTCGCCGGCACGGTCATGTACTGGGCGCTGAAGCGCTGGCTGCGCGAGGAGGCGCCCCGGCGCGGCCTCACACTGAGTTTCGTGGACACGGACGACGCGGGTGCCCTGCGCGCTGCGATCGAGCCCGGCCGGACCAAGCTCGTCTGGATCGAGACCCCCGGCAACCCGCTCTGGACCGTCACCGACATCGCCGCGGCGGCCGAGATCGCCCACGCGGCGGGGGCGCGGCTCGCCGTCGATTCGACGGCCGCCTCACCGGTGCACACGCGCCCTCTGGAACTCGGCGCCGACATCGTGATGCACTCGGCCACCAAGATCCTGAACGGTCATTCCGACGTGGTTGCGGGCGTGCTGGCGGGGGCGCGGGCCGACGCGTTCTGGGAGCGGATCCGGGGGATCCGCGCCGGCAGCGGCGGCATCCTCGGGCCGTTCGAGGCCTACCTGCTGATGCGCTCGCTCCGGACCCTGCACCTGCGGGCGGCCGCGCAGGCGGCGGGCGCCCTGCGCCTCGCCGGGCGCCTGAGCGGGCACCCGCACGTGACCCGCGTCCTCTACCCGGGCCTTCCGGACGATCCCGGCCACGCGATCGCCTGCCGGCAGATGCGGGACGGGTTCGGCTTCATGCTGTCGATCCGGGTCGCCGGCGGCGAGGCCGGCGCCATCGCCACGGCGGCGCGGGTGCGGCTCTGGAAGCGGGCGACCTCGCTCGGCGGCGTCGAGAGCCTCATCGAGCACCGCGCCTCGGTGGAAGGCCCGGGCAGCCCCTGCCCGCCGGACCTGCTGCGCCTGTCCACCGGCATCGAGGACACGGACGACCTGTACGGCGATCTCGACCAGGCCCTGCGCGGCGCCCACGCGGGCTGATCGTCGCGGGCGCTTGGTGCCGAACCGGCTCCTGGCGCGTTGTGCCGGCAGTTCCGGCGGCGCGAACCGCCACAGATCGCGAGTCTGACGACATGACGACCCGTTCCCGCACGATGGTCCCCGGCACCTTCGCGCTGCTCATGCTGGCGCTCGCGCCGGCCTCCGCCCGGGCCGACGCGGTGCCCGATCTCGACGTCGAGCGGACCTGCCGGTCGGCTCAGGTCGCCAACACGAGCATCAGCGACAAGGCGAATTACGACGGCTGCATCCGCTCCGAGCGCGACGCCAAGAAGGAGGCCGAGCGCCACTGGAGCAGTTACACGCCCGCCGCGAAGAGCCAGTGCCAGAACCAGTTCAAGGCGGGCGGCTTCCCCTCCTACGTCGAGATGGTGACCTGCCTGGAACTGGCGTCCGGCACGGTGCCGACCCAGAGCGCCGAGGGCGGCCGCGCGGTGGGCGGGCCGGGTGCGCCGAAGGACGTCAAGGTGCAGCGGGAGGGCGGCGCCAACCTGACCAAGGAACCGCCCGCGAGCCAGCGCACGGATCCGATCCAGGTGCTGGAGAACAAGTAGGCGGCGCGGGCGCCGTCACGCGCCGCTGTCGGCCGTGGTGACGAAGGGGAGGTCCACGGTCTCGCGGCCGGCGCGTTACCGGGTGCCCGCGATGAGGGCCCGCACCGCCGCGGCGACCCGGGCGCGCTCGGCGGCGCGGTGATTCTCCCCCCCTCTCGTCCGGCATGCCAGCACAGCTTCCGACGGGGCGCGACGCGGCGCGCGGGCGTGCTATGGGCCGAGTCCTCCCCCCGCGCTTCAGCCCCCGCTCCCGCCGGCCCCGTGAACGCCCTCGCCATCATCGCCCCGATCTTCGGGATCGTCCTGATCGGCTGGGCCGCCGCCCTCGCGGGGCTCCTCTCCGACAAGGTCAGCGACGGGCTGTCGGAATACGTCTTCGCCGTCGCCGTCCCGGCGCTGATCATCGCCACGCTGACCAAGCCCGGGATGAGCGGGACCATCGCGTGGTCCTACTGGGTCGCGTATTTCGGCGGCGCGGCGATCTCGTGGTCCGTCGGCACGCTGATCGCCCGGCGGCGGGCCGGGATCGAGCGCCGGGGTGCGATCCTCCACGGCTTCGCGGCGAGCCAGTCGAACACGGTGTTCGTGGGCGTCCCGATGATCCTCCAGGCCTACGGCGAGGAGGGTGCCTTCCCGCTGTTCATGCTGCTGGCCGTCCACCTGCCCCTGATGATGGGCAGCGCCACTTTCCTGATCGAGTCCGATTCCGGCCTGCCGGTCCTGGCGCGGATCCGCGGGCTCGCCCTGGTGCTGCTGCGCAACCCGATCTTCGTGGCGCTGCTGATCGGCATGGCCATGAAGGCCCTCGGCCTCGCGCCGGTCGGCATCGCCCAGTCGCTGATCGACGCCTTCGCCGGCACGGCCTCCACCTGCGCCCTGGTGGCGCTGGGCGCCGGCCTGAAGCGCTACCGGGTGCTGTTCGACCTCAAGGGTGCGCTCGTGATCGCGCTCCTGAAGAACCTCCTGCACCCGCTGGCGGTCTGGGTCCTGGCCTTCCACGTCTTCGCGATGCCGGCCGCCTACGCGGGCGTCGCGACCCTGTTCGCCGCCATGCCGGTGGGGATCAACGCCTACCTGCTGGCGGCGCGCTACCGGACCGAGACCGGCATGGTCGCGGCCTCGGTCCTGGTCTCGACGCTGCTGGCGCCGCTCACCACGCTGCTCTGGCTCATGCTCCTCGGCCGGGCGTGACGGCGGCGCCCCGGCGTCACCGCGCGCGTTGGACCGGGCGGCGCGCGGGTCTAGGGTAGGGTCAAGCGCGCGGGCCGCGAAGACCCGCGCCACCCTACAGGCGAGGAATCTCGATGAACGCTCCGATGCGCCCTCCGGGCAGCGCCTCCCCGTCGGCCCCGGCCTCGGCCCGCTTCGTCTGGGACGATCCCTTCCTGCTGGAGGATCAGCTCACCGAGGACGAGCGGGCGATCCGCGACGTCGCCCAGAGCTTCGCGCAGGAGCAGCTGCTGCCCGGGATCGTGGAGGCCTACGCCTCCGAGAAGACCGATCCCGGCCTGTTCCGGAAGATGGGCGAGCTCGGCCTGCTCGGCGTGACCCTCCCCGAGGAGTACGGCTGCGCGGGCGCCTCCTACGTGGCCTACGGGCTCGTGGCGCGGGCGGTCGAGGCGGTGGATTCCGGCTACCGCTCGATGATGAGCGTGCAATCCTCCCTCGTGATGTACCCGATCCACGCCTACGGCTCGGAGGAGCAGCGCGAGAAGTTCCTGCCGAAGCTCGCCTCGGGCGAGTGGATCGGCTGCTTCGGCCTCACCGAGCCGGATGCCGGCTCGGACCCGGCCGGCATGAAGACCAAGGCCGAGAAGATCGACGGCGGCTACCGGATCACCGGCGCCAAGATGTGGATCTCGAACGCGCCCTTCGCGGACGTCTTCGTGGTCTGGGCGAAGTCCGAGGCCCACGAGGGCGCGATCCGCGGCTTCGTCCTCGAGAAGGGCATGAAGGGCCTGTCCGCCCCGACGCTGAAGGGCAAGCTGTCCCTGCGCGCCTCCACCACCGGCGAGATCGTCATGGAGGGCGTCGAGGTCGGAGAGGACGCGCTGCTGCCGAACGTCTCGGGGCTGAAGGGGCCGTTCGGCTGCCTCAACCGGGCGCGCTACGGCATCTCGTGGGGCGCGATGGGCGCCGCAGAGGATTGCTGGCACCGCGCCCGCACCTACACGCTGGAGCGCAAGCAGTTCGGCCGGCCCCTGGCGCAGACCCAGCTCGTCCAGAAGAAGCTCGCCGACATGCAGACCGAGATCGCCCTGGGCCTCCAGGCCTCGCTCCGGGTCGGGCGGCTGATGGACGAGGGCAAGATGGCGCCCGAGATGATCTCGCTGGTCAAGCGCAACAATTGCGGCAAGGCGCTGGACATCGCCCGCACCGCCCGGGACATGCACGGCGGTAACGGCATCATGGGCGAGTACCACGTGATGCGCCACGCCCAGAACCTCGAGACGGTGAACACCTACGAGGGCACCCACGACGTCCACGCCCTGATCCTGGGCCGCGCCCAGACGGGGCTGCAGGCGTTCTTCTGAGGCGCGGAGGACGCGCCTCCCACCGGGTCACCTCATCCTCAGGTGCGGCGCAGTCGCCTCGAAGAAGTCCCCCGGAACCGCGGCGATATCGGGAGGCTTCCTCGAGACCTCCGCTGCACTTCGGCACCTCAGGACGAGGGCGCGGGCGGGGTCACTCCCCGCCCTCGTCCCCGGCGAGCGACCACTCGAGCACCCGGGCGAGGTGGTCGTAGGCGCCGTACCGGCTGGCGTATTGCGGGTAGGGCCGCGCCGTGTAGGCCGCCTCGCCGGTCATGAACCGGGCCACCAGCCCCCGGAGCCGCGCGGCGTGCTCAGCCACGATCGCCTCCACGCCGCGCTCCTCGCCCCGGGGCGGCTTCACCGGGATCGGGACGAAGGGCTTCCGGCCGCCCGAGGCGTGGACGTAGAGCAGGTCCGGCGTCGTCTTCACGGCCGGCAGTTCCGCGAAGGCGCCGTGCATCAGCATCGCCGCCTCCAGGGTGAGCTGCGGCGAGAACCCGGAGAAGATCATCTTGCCCGAGGGCGGCGTCCCGGTCTTGTAATCGACGATGCAGGCGGTGCCGTCCGGCCGCAGCTCGATCCGGTCGGCCCGGGCGCGCAGCGTGAAGGTCTCGCGCCCCATCGGGATCGCCCAGCGCCCGGAGACCTCCGGGTAGACCCGGGTCAGGCCGGGCCGGCGCTGCGCCTCCCAGTCGAGATAGGCCGAGGCCATGCGCTCGTAGCGCGGCCACCACTCGGCGTAGAGGTTCGGGTACTCCGCCTCGATGTCGCCGAAGGCGTTCACCGCGAGGTTCAGCAGCCGCTCGGCCGCGTCCGGCGGCAGGTCCGCGGGATGGCGGGCGGCGAACTCCGCGAAGACGTCGTGCACCAGAGAGCCGCGGGTGGCGACGCCCGGCGCCGCCGCCAGCGGGTCGAGCGGGTCCAGTCCGAGCACGTGGCGGGCGAAGATGCTGTAGGGATCGCGCACCAGCGTCTCGATCTCGGTGACGCTGAGCGAGCGCGGGAACAGCGCCGGGTCCGGCTTCGGCGCGGGGCGCTTCAGCCGCGGCTCCGGCGGCGCCGCGTCGAGCCGCGCGGCGAGGCCCGTGAGCCGGCGCCCCGCGTGCAGGACGCTGTCCCAGCGGGCGTCGCCCGAGAGGGCGCGCAGGCGCTGGATCAGGCGCGACGGCACGGTCGGCGCGCCCTCCCGCTTCAGCGCGCGGGTGATCACCGCGTCGCGGCAACCGAGCGACTGCACGAAGTCGTGGGCCATCTGCCCGATCCGCCGCTCGGGCGGGTTGAGGCCGACCCGCTCGCGCATCGGCCGGTTGAGGAACGAGTCGGTCAGCGTGCGCACCGGCCAGACGCCCTCGTCCAGCCCGCCGAGCACCACGCGATCCACCGAGAGCAGGCGCGCCTCCAGCAGCCCGAGGATGCGCAGGCGCGGATGCGGCGCCTCGCCCGAGCAGGCGACTTTGCGCTCCCGGGCGAGCGACGTGAAGAAGGTGGCGTAATCGTCGAACCGCCCCGGCATCAGGCCGGGCTCGGCCATCTCCAGGTCGTCGAACAGGGCGTCGAGGCAGGACAGGGATCCGTCCGTCTCGACCGGGGGACCGTCCTCCGGCCCGGCGATCAGCCGGTCGCACGCCTCACGGTGACCCGTGGCCGTGGTGACGAGGTCGCAATCGCCCGCGCCGTCCGGGCCCGGGAAATCCCGGAACACCAGATCCAGCCGGTCCAGGAGGTCCGCGGCCAGTTCCCAGTCGACGTCCTTCAGGCGGCGCTTGGCCCGGGGCCGGTGCTCGGGCGGCCCGGCGCGCTCGGCGGCGAGGGCCTTGCGCAGGCCGTCGAAGCCCGGGGCCGGAACGGGGCCGCGCAGCAATCCGATCTCCAGGGCGGCCGCGCCCCGGACCACGTCGGGACGCGGCAGGCCGAGATGGACCATCGGATGGGAGAGCAGCGCGATCAGCCGGGCCGGGATCGCGTCGGCCTGATCGCGGGCGAGGTCGGCGGCGAGTTCCGCCGCGAGCCGGGCGAGCCGCCCGGCCGGGCTCACGGCCAGGGACAGCCCGGCGGAATCCTCGGCCACGATGCCCCAGCGCAGCAGCTCGACGGCGACGCGGCCGGCGAGCCCGCGGTCGGGCGTGATGAGCGCCGCGGTGGCACCGGGGGTCTGCAGGGTCTCGCGCAGCGCCAGCGCCGCGACCAGCGCCTCCTCGCGCTCGTCGGCCGCTTCGGCGAGCGCGAGCCCCGCGAGGCCGAGGCGGGCGACGGTGTCGCGCGCGGCCGGGTCGAGGGCGGCCCACGCGTCGGTGGTATCGGCCGGCCGCAGGGCCTGCGACAGGAGCGCGGCTCGCGCCGCCTGGCCGGGGTCGGGCTCGCCGAGGGCGACGACCTCGGCGCGGTCGAGGTTGAGGTTCTCCGGTCCGAGCAACCGGTGCAGCACCGCCTGCGGATGGCCGTGCGCGATCACGCGGGAAAAACCCTCGCCGGTGTCGATGCCGTCCCAGCCGGCCGCGTCGAGGTCGAGATCGAGCCCGGGCAGGACCACGGCGCCGTGGGGCAGCTTGGCCACGGCGGCGATGAGCCGGGCCGTGGCGGGGACGGAGCCCAGCGATCCAGCGACGATCACCGGGTCCGGCGTCGCGCCGCGCGACAGGCGCCGCTCCTCGGCGAGCACGAGCCCGCGGGCGCGGGCGACCGGATCGGCGAGGCCCCGCTCGGCCAGGAGCTTCGGCCAGTTCTCGGCAGCGATCTTCACGAAGTCGAGGGTCAGGCCGAAGTAGCGGGAATACTCGGCCTCGACGGCCGCGCCGATCTCCGACCAGGGCAGGCCCTCGACGGTGAGCGCGTCCATCAGGCGCTCGAGATCGCCGGCGAGCCCGACCGCGTCGGCGGGGGAGGACGGCACGAGGAACGGCACCTCGGCGTCCAGCGGCAGCAGCGTCCGGTCGACGGTCCTGGCCCAGGCCTGGACGAGGCGGGCCAGGATCAGCCGGCGCTCCAGCGGCGGCATCGGGATGCTCAGGGGATCGGCGTTCTCCTCCAGCAGCGGCTCGGCGGCGAGGTCGAGCTCGGCCTCGTCGGCCTCGCCGAGCGGCACCATCCGCGGCAGCAGCGTCGCCTGGCCGGGCGCGTCCCGGCCGAGCCTCTCGGCCAGGATCGCGCCGAGCGCCCGAGCCGCGCGACGGGTCGGCAGGTAGATCGTGACGGAGGCGAGCGCCAGCGGATCGTCCGCCACCGGCCCGACGAGGCGGCCGGAGAGCAGCGCCTCGGCGAGCGTCGGCAGGAACGGGACGCCGCGGGAGATGGTGAAGACGGCCTGTCGGGCGGGCATGGCTGGGCTTCTACGCCCGCGCCGGGGCGGCGGACAGGGGACGATGGGCCGCTGGGGAACGATCGCGCGGCTTCCCTCCCCGCATCGGAGGAGTTCGGTCGCGCTCCGCCGCTGACCTCAGCCCCTCGCCCTCGCGGCGGCGCCGTAGCCGGCGCGGCGGCCGAACACGACGCCGGAGGTCAGCCCCGAGCCGCCGGGATAGCCGTTGAAGAACACGCCACCGACCATCTCGCCGCAGGCGTAGAGGCCGGGAATCGCGCCGCCGTCCGCGCGCTTCACGCCGCCGTCGTCGCCGACCTCGACGCCGCCGTAGGTGAAGGTGATGCCGCCCGTGACCGGGTAGGCCTTGAACGGCCCGGTCTCGATCCTCTGCGCCCAGTTCGACTTCGGCAGGGCGAGCCCCTTCGTGCCGCGCCCGTCCTTCACGGTCGGGTCGAAGGGCACGCTCTCGTCCACGGCGGCGTTGAACGCCGCGATGGTCCGCCGCGCCGCCGCGCGGTCGATGCCCTCGAGCTTGTCGAGGAGCCCGTCCAGGGTGTCGGCCTCGACGAAGTGCGCGTCGTGGAACCGGTACTCGCTGTAGAGCAGGTGATCGACCTTGGCGTCGAAGATCTGCCACGCCACGTGCCCGGGCTGCTCCATGATCGAGCGGCCGAACTGGGCGTAGGTGTAGTTGCGGAAATTCTTGCCCTCGTCGACGAACCGCTCGCCGTCCGCGTTCAGCATGAGGCCCAGGAAGTAGCAGATCTTCCGGTAGTGCTTGCGCTCGCCGTGCGGCAGCTCGAGGTTGCCGTAATCGGGGGTGTGCAGGTCCATCGGCGTGGCGTGGCAGCCACCGTAGAAGCCGTGGGCCTTCGCGCCGAGGTCGAGCGCCATCTGTAGCCCGTCGCCCTGGTTGTGGGGCGTGCCGCGTACCCGGGCCTTGTCCCAGCCCTCGCCGATGAAGCGTGTCCGGAGGGCGGCGTTCGACTCGAAGCCGCCGCAGGCCAGCACCACGGACGTCGCCCGGACCGGACCCTGCGGCGTCTCCACGCCGACGACGCGCCCGTCCTCCACGATCAGGCCTCGGGCCGGGCAGCCGTAGCGGATCTCGCCGCCGGCCCGGGTGAAGGCCTCCAGCTCGGCCCGGGCGAGGCCGAACCCCTCGTCGTGGGTGGCCAGCGTCAGGCCGCCCCAGAACACGAAGCGCCCGTCCTTCTCGAACGCCTGACGGGAGTAGATCGGCTCGAACTTCACCCCCTGCGTCGCCAGCCAGCGCAGGGCCGCGCCGCTCTCGTCGATCAGGATGCGCTGCTCGCGCGAGAGCGGCCGCCCGTCGTTGAAGCCGAGCAGGTCCGCCTCGAATTTCTGTGCCGTGTAGGCACCGAAATCGGTCCGCGGCAGGCGCGGGTCCTCGGGATCGACCAGCAGCGGGATCAGGTCGTCGTTGCCCGCGTAGACGAAGCGCATGGCCCCGGCCGTGTAGGCGGTGTTGCCGCCGGCGAGGTCCCGCTCGGCCTTCTCGATCATCAGCACCGAGGCGCCGCGCTCCAGGGCGGCGAGACCGGCGCTCATGGCGGCGTTGCCCGAGCCGACCACCACCACATCCCACGGCGCATCGTCCGGACGCTGCATGCCTGCCTCCTCTCCAGTGGCCGATCTCAGCGCATTGTATACGTCTGCATGCAATTTCACGCAAGCGTTTCAGGCGTCACGCTTTCGCGCTATGGCCGAGCCGAGGAGAGCCGGACATGAAGGCCAGCGAAGCGGAGCGCTCCAGCGGCGCCGGCGCCTACGAGCGGCTGCTGCGGGCGATCGAGGAGGGCGAGCTCGCCCCCGGCAGCCGCCTGCGCGAGGCGGAGCTCGCCGAGCGGTTCCAGATCAGCCGCACGCCGGTCCGCGAGGCGCTCGGCCGGCTGGAGGCGCAGGGACTCGTCGCCCACGAGCCGCACCGGGGCGCCAGCGTGGCGCAGCTCGACTACGGGCAGGTGAGCGAGCTCTACGACCTGCGCGAGGTGCTGGAGGGGACGGCCGCGCGCCTCGCGGCGATCCACGCCAGCACGGTCGAGACCGAGATCCTGGAGGAGATGGTCGCCCGGGACCGGACGCTGCTCGGCGACGCGCCCGCGCTGGCACGGACCAACCGGCTGTTCCACCGCCAGATCCACGGGGCGGCGCGCAACCGCTTCCTGCAGGGCACGCTGGAGACGATGCGCCTGTCGCTGGTGCTGCTCCCGGGCGCCACCACGCTGGCGGCGCCCGACCGCGCCGCGGAATCGCTCGCCGAGCACGCCGCGATCGTGGCGGCGATCCGAGCCCACGACGGGGATGCCGCCGAGGCCGCGGCCCGGGCCCATATCCGCGCCGCCTTCAAGGCGCGGATCCGGATCTGGCAGGAGAGCTGAGGGCCCCCGACCCTCAGGCGTGGGCCGGCACGCGCTCCAGACTGGGCCGGCCGCGGAACAGGGCGAGCGTCGCGACGATGCCGCAGGCGGCCGCCGCCATCAGCCAGTAGCTCGGCGCCGCCCGGTCGCCGGTCTTCTCGATCAGGAAGGTCGAGACCATGGGCGTCGCCGTGCCGAACAGCGCGGTGGCGAGGCTGTAGGCCAGCGAGAAGCCGCTGGCGCGGACATGGGCCGGCACGACTTCCGAGAGCGAGACCACCATCGCGCCGTTGTAGACTCCGAAGAAGAACGAGAACCACAGCTCGACGGCGAGCATCTTGCCGAAGGTCGGATCGGCCACGAGCCAGTGCAGCGCCGGGTAGGTCGTCAGCAGCGACAGGGTCGAGATCGTCAGCAGCACCGGCTTGCGGCCGATGGCGTCCGACAGGGCTCCGCCCACGGGCAGCCAGACGAAGTTGGTGATCGCCACGAACAGCGTCACGATCAGGCTGTCGGTCTCGGTGAGCTTGAGGACGTTCTTGCCGAAAGTCGGGGTGTAGACGGTGATCATGTAGAACGTCACCGTCGTCATCGTGGTCAGCATCATGCCGAGCAGCACGATCCGCCAGTTGGCGGCCACCGTGGTCAGGATCTCGCGGGTGGTCGGGTGGCGGGTCCGCTTGGCGAAGTCCTGCGTCTCCTGGAGCGACCTCCTGATGAAGAAGATGAACGGCACGATCAGGCAGCCGATGAAGAACGGGATGCGCCAGCCGAAATCGCCGAGCTGCTGCTTGGTCAGGAACGCGTTCAGCCCGTAGCCGATCAGGGCGGCGAACATGATCGCCACCTGCTGACTCGCCGACTGGAACGACGTGTAGAAGCCGCGCCGGCCCGGCGTGGCGATCTCGAACAGGTAGATGGAGACGCCGCCGATCTCGACGCCCGCCGAGAAGCCCTGCAGCAGGCGCCCGGCCAGCACGATCAGCGGGGCCGCGACCCCGATCGTGTCGTAGCTCGGGCAGAAGGCGATGAGCACCGTGCCGCTCGCCATGATGGCGAGGGTGATGATCAGGCCCTTCCGGCGGCCGATCCGGTCGATATAGGCGCCGAGCACGATCGCCCCGAGCGGCCGCATCAGCGCCCCGAGCCAGAAGGTGCCGAAGGTCAGGAGCAGCTCGGTGGTCTCGTTGCCCGAGGGGAAGAACGCCCGCGCGATGTAGGTGGCGTAGAACCCGAACAGGAAGAAGTCGAACATTTCCAGGAAGTTGCCGCTCGTCGAGCGGAGGATCGCGCCGATCCGCGACTTGAGCGTGGCCCCGACGGCCCCGGGATCACCGGCCATGACGACGTCCTTTGCGGGTGCCCGTCAGGCACCGATCCACTTCATGGCGACGATCGTGCCGGTCACCGTCAGCGCGCCGCCGATGCGGGTGGCGATCTGCGCGAAGGGCATCAGGGCCATGCGGTTCGCCGCCGTGAGGATCGCCACGTCGCCGGTGCCGCCCTGGCCGCTGTGGCAGGCGTTCACGATGGCGGTCTCGATCGGGTACATGCCGAGCCAGCGGCCGACGAAGAAGCCGACTGTCATCAGCGTCACGACGGTCGACACGATGGTAATCAGGTTCACCAGAGTGAAGGCCGCCATCAGCTCGTGCCAGGGCGTCAGCGCGACGCCGATGGCGAAGAGCAGCGGGTAGGTCATCGAGACCTGGACGAACTTGTAGACCACGAAGCCGCCGGCCTGGAGATGGGGCGACACCGCGCTGGCGAGCTTCGCCAGGACGGCGAGGAACAGCATCGCCACCGGCGCCGGCAGGCCGACGAGGTGGTGGGCCATGACGCCGAGCAGGTAGAGGGTGATCGCCGTGAGCCCGGCCGCACCGATCGTGGCGGGATCGATCTGGCCCTTGGCCGCCTCGGCCTTGGCCTGGGCGTCGCTCGACTTGATGCCGTCCGAATCGGGCTGGAGTCGGCCCTCGCCGGTGAGGTGCGGGTAGCGCTTGCCCACAGAGTTGAGCGTGCCCGACAGGATGATCGCGGTCAGGGAGCCCAGCATCACCGGCGGCAGCACCTGGGCGAAGACCACGCCCTGCTGCATCCCCAGGATCGCCGCGTAGCCGATGGAGAGCGGGATCGCCCCCTCGCCGACGCCACCCGCCATGATCGGCACGACGATGAAGAAGAAGGTCTTGTAGGGGCCGAGGCCGAGGAGCGTGCCGACCAGCGTCCCGACCAGGGCCGCCGCCACCGAGCCGAGGGCGAGCGGCGCGAAGATCTTGAGGAAGCCCTTGATCAGGACCTCGCGGTCCATCCCGAGGATTGAGCCGACGATGATCGTGGCGATGTAGATGTAGAGGAAGTTGGTGAACTTGGTGAAATCGGTGATCGCCTTGACCATCTGCGGCGGCACCAGGGCGTAGTAGACCAGCGCCGAGGGGATGAAGGTCGCGAAGATCGCCCCGGCGCCGATGTTCTTCAGGATCGGGATCCGCTTGCCGATCTCCGCGCAGGTGAAGCCGCCCATCACCAGCACGGCGATCATGGTCGGCCCGTCGGGCTTGATCTCGCCCTCCTGGACCAGGACGGTGAGGAGGATCGCCAGCACGACGAAGATCGGGAGCGGTATGATGCCGATCTTGAAGTCGATCAGCCGCCACCAGACGTACGGCCAGAACCGGGCCGCGCGCCCGTCCTCGGCCCGGCCCTCCGCCGGCGACGGGATCGGGCTCGGTGAAACGGTGCTGGTCATGGCGTCCCCCCGGATCTCTGACCGCTCGCGGGCCGCTTCGCCGCGCCCTCGCGACCGCGCGCCGGGCCGCGATCCATCGGATCGCGCACGATCGGCGGCGATAAAGTGACATCCGGCGTATCAGCGCGGATGAAGGGCGGCAACGCGATCCAGGGAACAAAGGACGCGACCTGTCCCGTCGGCCGGGATTAAGATCCCGTCTCTGTCGTGATCACAGTTCAGAGAATAGGCCACGCGGCCGACCGGGCCATGACGGCATCGGACGGGGACAGGCGACGGGACCGAGGCCCCGCCGCCGGGATCGTCGATCAGAAGTCGCGCTGGACGCGGAAGCGGACCTGCGAGACCGAGTCCTGCGTCACGGTGCGCGGGACGAACGTGCCGCTGTTGATGCCGGCGACGTTGGCGTAGGCGGTGGGACTCTTGTCGGTGTCGATCGCGCGGCCGTGCTTCACGCCGATCTGGGTGTAGAAGGCCTCGACGCCGATATCGAGGTCGCGCACGGGCGACCAGATGATGCTGCCGCCCGCGACGAACTGATAGGTGTCGCGCAGCGCTTGGCTCAACTGGTAGAAGCGGGTTCCTGGCGCGCCGACAGCGTTGGAGCCGAGATTGGCGGCGCCGTTGAAGCTCAGGACGTTGTAGAGCGCGCCCTGGGCGAGGCGCGCGTTGCGGGAGAAGTCCTGCTCTCCGTAGGCGCCGAAGACCGCCGAGCGCCATTCCGGCGTCCAGTAATGCAGGAACGACGCGACCGCCGAGAAGGATTGCGATGTCTGCAACTGGCCGGTGAAGGGGTTGACCGTCGCGTCCGAGAAGCTCTGGTAGATCTTCTGGCCCTGGAAGCCGTTGTTGAGCTGCGTGTAGCAGCCGGTGAAGGCGCAGTATCCCGTATACATCTGCGCGCCGTCGGCGTAGGCGCTCTGGAGATAGAGGGCGTCCCCCGGCGCGACGAAGGGGGCGTTGACCTTCAGGCCGCCCTGCACCGCCCAGCCCTCGACGCTCCTGGTGTGCGCGACGCTGACATTGGCGCCCGCCGCGGGCGTCGCCGCGATGTTGCCGACGTTCAGCTCGTGAACCGCGGCGGAGAGCTGCGCCGAGCCCCAGCCCTGATCGACGCGCAGGACGCCGACGACATCGGGCAGCCGCTCGCGCTGGATGCTGTCGACACCGCTGACCCCGATCGGTGCGCCTCTGAAGTAGCCGACGAAGACCGGGCTGACCGGCGACGCGGTGCCGGCCGGCGCGTAGATCGGGCTGCGCCGGAAGACCGGGTCCTCGACCGACAGCGTGGCCGACAGCCCGTCGCCGGCCGTCACCGTGTAGGCGAGGAGGTTGGTGGAGGAGACGTCCGAGCCCGCGGTCGCGCCGTAGATCTCGAAGTCGTGGGCGTAGAAGTCGAAGAACGACGCCGCGCGACCGGCGGTCAGGCCGGCGAACTGGATGAACGCCTTGTCGACGTTCATGAACTGCTGCGCATGCCCGGCCTGGTCGACGCCGGTGGCGTCGTAGGCCTGCCCGATGCGCGCCTGCGTCCCTGAGCGCGCGTAGCCGGTGCGGGATCCCGCATCGAGGCGGACGAAGGCGCGCAGGGTGCCGTAAGCGGTCTGCGTGCGGGCATCGAGGTTGATGCGCAGACGCGCCTGATAGCCCGCGCTGTCGCCGGCGTTGGTGCCGGCCTGCCGCGTCGACGCCGTCATGTACCCGCCCTCGTACCGGGCGCGGCCCGAGATGCGCAGGCAGGTGTCGGTGCCGGGGATGTAGAAGAAGCCGGCGCCGTACGCGCCGCAGACGCGGACGTACTCGACCGGGACAGCCTTCTTGATCGGCAGGTCGGCGGCGTGCGCAGCGCCCATTGTCGCGAACGCGGTGGCAGTCGCCAGCAGCGATGATCTCAGCAATGTCATCGATGTCTCCGGAATTTGAAGCTCAATTCTCGCAAACGGATGAGCGAAACCGGACACACCAAATATAATCCACGAGTTATTCGCAGATCATTGGCATGTTCTCGCTCGCCACGGCGGTTTTGAGGCCCATTTGCCCGGCGACGATGTGCAGAGGCCCCACCGCGCGCAACAAAGATTCAGATTTATCTTCAATCTTGCAGATGAACGTTGCGCGTCCGCAACAAAATATTATCTAATAATGCAAAATCGGAGATAATTACTCAGTATATCTATATATTATCAGGTTATCCGGACGGATGAAATATTGCTAAAACCGGCTCGTTCGAACGACCAGCACCAATCGAGAGGCGACGGCCCGGAAGTCGACTCGGAGCTGTCTTGCGGGCCGTCTCTGACCGGACAGGCGTGGCGGATGCAGTCAGAACCGCCTGGGTGCCCCGCGAACGGCACGCGGTCGCCGGCGAGCGATTCGACGCGCGGGTCCTGCCCGTCCGACGCGTCGGCCGGAGGCTCGGCTCATTTGCGGGACGGCACGTGTCGCACGGCGCGGCGGCGTTTGCCCGGCTCGATGGACGCGGCGCGCGCCCGGAAAGCGGGTCCGAACGAATGATGGCGCGCATCGGCGGCACCCTGCGCGCGGGGCCGCGCATCGCCGGCCCCTATCATGGGTCGGTCAACGGACCGGCCGGGAGCGGGCGGGATCGCGGCGCGGAACGCACCGGGTCGCGTGCCGACCGCGCGCTGGCGGCCGGAGGCGTTACGGATCCAGGGCGGCCCGGCACAACGAAAAAGGCCCGGCCGAAGCCGAGCCTTGAGGTTCCTGAAGCACGGGGACCGGCGCGGAGGCCGAGGCCCCGGCGCCGGTGGAGTGGCTTAGAAGTCGCGCTGGACGCGGAAGCGGAAGGTGGACACGCTGTCCGCCGTCGTGGTCCGCGGCACGAAGGTGCCGTTGTTGATGCCGGCGACGTTCGCGTAGGCCGTCGGGCTCTTGTCGCGGTCGATCACGCGGCCGTTCTTGACGCCGATCTGGGTGTAGAAGCCCTCGACACCGATATCGAGATCCTTGACCGGCGACCAGATGATGCTGCCGCCCGCCACGAACTGGTAGGTGTCGCGCAGCGCCTCGCTGAGCTGGTAGAACCGGCTGCCCGGCACGCCGACGCCGTTCACGCCGAACGAGTTGCCACCGGTGTTGTTCGCCAGCGCGAAGGCCGCGCCCTGGGCCAGACGAGCGCCGCTGCCGTAGCTCATCTCACCGTACGACCCGAAGAAGGCCGAGCGCCACTCCGGCGACCAGTAGTGGAGGTACGAGGCCGTCGCGGTGAAGCTCGTGGACTGCTCCAGCTGACCCGTGAACGGGTTGAGCGTCGCGTCATTGATGTACTGCGCGAACTTCTGGCCCTGGATGGTGGCCGGGTTCTGCGAGTAGCAGCCGCTGAAGGCGCAGTAGCCGGTGTACATCTGGGCACCGGAGCCGTAGGCGCCCTGCAGGTAGAGGGCGTCGCCCGGCGCGATGAACGGCGTGTTGATCTTCAGGCCGCCCTGCACCGCCCAGCCGTACGAGTTGCTGGCGTGCGGGATGCTGATGTTCGAGCCGGTGCCGGTGCCGGCGCCGTTGGCCACGTTGCCGACGTTCAGCTCGTGGACGGCGGCCGAGACCTGAGCCGAGCCCCAGGCCTGGTCGAGGCGCAGGGCGCCGACGAAGTCGGGCATGCGCGAGCGCTGGATCACGTCGACGAAGCTGTACCGGGTCGGCACGCCGTTGGTGTAGCCGATGAACACCTCGGCCGGCGACTGAGACTGCGCGAAGTTGGCGAGGTTGGCGTTGACCGTCACGCCGCCCGGGTTGTTGGTCTGCGAGAAGATCACGCTGCGGCGGAAGACCGGGTCTTCGGCCGAGATCGTGGCGGACAGGCCGTTGCCGAGCGTGGCCGTGTAGGCGAGCAGGTTGGTCGAGGCGATGTCGGAGCCGAGCGTGGCGCCGGCGAACTCGAAGTCGTGGGCGTAGAAGTCGAAGAACGACGAGGCGCGACCGGCGGTCATGCCGGCGAACTGGATGAAGGCCTTGTCGACGTTCACGAACTGCTGGGCGCGGCCGAACTGGTCGATGCCGAGGCCCGGGAAGGCCTGGCCGATGCGCTGCTGGGTGCCGGAGGTGCCGACGCCGGAATAGCCGGTGCGGGAGCCGGCATCGAGGCGCACGAAGGCGCGCAGGGTGCCGTAGGCGGTCTGGGTGCGGGCATCGAGGTTGATGCGCATCCGGCCCTGGTAGCCCGACGTGTCGCCGTTGCTACCCTGACGCGAGTAGCTGGTCATGTAGCCGCCCTCGAACCGGGCGCGGCCGGAGAGACGCAGGCAAGTGTCGGTGCCGGGGATGTAGAAGAAGCCGGCGCCGTAGGCGCCGCAGACGCGAACGTACTCGATCGGGACCGCCTTCTTGACCGGGAGGTCGGCGGCGTGGGCTGCGCCTACCGCCGCGAACGCAGCAGCAGACCCGAGCAATGAGCTCTTCAAGAGCTTCATAGACATCTCCAAAGCTTCGAGACCCAATGATGCGGACCTGCCCGGTTATCCGGGTCTAGCCGCACGTTCTGTAGGTTTGGCCTGCGTCTTAGGTGGCAGGCTCCTGCGGGCTCTCGCTTGGCGATGCCCCCGTGCACGATCACCATGTGCGAACGGGTTTCCGCGAGCAACGAGGATTCGCGGCTGCCTTGGCAGTTCCAGCGCGATGTTGCGGCCTGGCAACATTCTCGGGGCGCTTTAGTCGGCAACGGTCCGCCGAATGTGCACGAATGCTGTCCTGAGCGGCTGAGCTGCCGCGCCGACGGGCAGCCTTTCGCCCGGCCCCGACCCGGGACCGGGCGGCTCACGCCGTCCCAGCCGATTCGCCGGCGCCGGACGGGCGCCTTACATGGGCGGCGTCAGCCCGTCCTTTCCGACGGCGACGCGCCGCGCCGTGATGCGGCCGTCGTCCCCGCGCGCGGCGATCACGAAGACCTTGGCGCCGGGCGCTACGGCCGCGGCGCTGGCGGGCTCGAAGCTGACGACCGGCGCCTGTGGCGGCACCAGGATCTGCAGCGACTGGCCCTGACCGTAATCGACCGTGAGGGTCCGCTCCGCCCCGCCGCGGCTCGCCTTGACCGTCCCGTTGGTCATCGCGCTCTTCACGCGGGGCGCGTCGGGAGCGGTCGAGCGCACGTCCGCCTTCACGGTTCCGTTGGTCATGGCGCTCCGCACCGGCGCCCCGCCCGCCGTGTGGTCGGGGATCATGTCCCAGTCGTAGTGCCCCTCGCCGGTGCCGCGCATCGCCTCGGGAAACAGCACCACCTCCAGGGCCACCGGCGGCTCGCCCTTCGTGGCCGTGCCGATGAAGACCCCGTCCCTGATCGCGTCGAGACTTGACGGGACCACCCAGGAAACCTTGGCGTCGGGGGCGAGCACCACGGTCTCCGACGCGCCGTCCCGTGTCTTCAGCGTGAAGCCGCCGCCCGCGACCGCCTCGACGGTCCCGCGCAGGCGCTCGACCTTCGGCGCCGCCTGCGCACCGGTGGTGACGGCCAGCAGCCCCATCAGGGCGAGCGTCGTGAGTTTTGCCATGGGGGTTCTCTTCCTGGTGCCGGGATTGTCGCGACCGGCTGGACGTGGGGCGGGATGATGGGACGTCAGCCCACGAGGGCCTGTGACATCGCATCCGGGTTCGCGCCCGTGCCCGGCCCGGTTACGCGTCCCCGGCCTGTCCCAGACAGATCAGGAACGGCGCGGCCGCAGCCTCCGCGGCCGCCTCGACGGCCCGGTAGCGCCGCACCACGTCGGCGCCGAAGGCCGAGAGGCGCGCGCCCCCGCCGGCCCGGCCACCGGTCTGCGCCTCGACCACGGGGCGGCCGAAGCCGGTGTTCATCGCCTCGACCAGCAGCCAGGCCCGGCGGTACGACATGCCAAGCGCGCGGCCGGCGCCCGCGATGGAACCGTGCTCGGCGATCATCTCCAGGAGCCGCACCTTGCCGGGGCCGAGGCGGTGCCCCGGCCCGAGATCGATGCGGATGCTCAGCCGGGGCGCCGCGCCCGCGGCCCGGGCGGGGCTCCGGAGCGGGTCGGGTACGGCGCTCAGGCGGGGAGCGCCAGCAGCGCGAGACCGGCCGCGGCGAGGCCGGCACCGAGGGCCGGGGCGGCCCGCGTCGCTCCGATCCGCGACGCCGCGGCGCCGAGTCCGATCCCCGCGGCGTGCAGGAGCGCGGTGGCCGCGAGGAACCCGAGGCCGAAGGACAGGCCGGAGGCGGTCTCGGGCATCTCGGCACCGTGGGCGTAGCCGTGGAACACCGCGAAGACGCCGACCAGGGCAGCCAGCAGGGCCACCGGCGCGCGCAGGCCGACGATGGCGGCGAGGCCGAACACGACGATGGACAGCGCGATCCCGAGCTCGACATGCGGCAGCACCGCGCCGGCCATACCCAGCCCCGCCCCCACGCTCATCAACGCCAGGAACGACAGGGGCAGCGCCCAGAGCGCCCGTCCGCCTCGCAGGCTGGCGAGGAGGCCGACCGCGACCATCGCGAGAACATGATCGGCGCCCAGGAGCGGATGGAGGAACCCCGCCTCCGCGCCCGTCGCGGTGCCGTGCCCCGGATGGGCGAAGGCCGCCTGGGGCAGCAGGGCGAGTGCGGCCGGCAGGAGCGCGAGGCATGTGGCGGAACGGGCGGAGAGCGGTCGCTTCATCGGTGATCCTTCGCTGGACCCGCGAAGTTGTAGCGCCCTTCCGCCGCCTCTGCGAGGGGCGGGTGGCCGATGATCGCCGCACCGCGGCGGCGCCCGGTTTCGCGGGCGGCCCTCAGAGCGACATCGCCTCGTGGACCGCGGACGGCGCGAACGGCTCCGAGAAGGCGGCCCCGACACCGTGGGTGAAGTGGCGCATCACGGTGGCGGTCTTTCGCCCGACCCGGATCATCGCCCCGATCTCCAGCGCGTGGTCGACGAGCAGGGCGACGCCGGAGGCCGAAACGTTGAGGACGTGTCCCTGGAGGGCCTCGCCCGATGCAGTGGTGATCTGGACGATCTTCTGCTTCGGCACGATCCGACGGTGCGCGCGGATCGGTTCGGGTTGCAGGTCCTGGGCCTTTGCCAGCGTCACGAACTGACGCGCGACGTGAGTGAGAATCGCGCGTCCACCGCGGACACAGACAACGAACTCCTGACCGGCGACGCGGGCGATGCGGGCCTCGAGCGTGCCGATATGGCGGATGCTGCAGGTGAGATGCTCACCCGGCACCAAGAGCGACGAGGAGCGGAACCGGATGCCCTCGGTCGAGACGTCGGCGGTCACGGCGTAGAAATCGCGACGCCGCTGGTTCCAGCACAACGCGGGCAACATGACGATGTGCCGCCGGACCATCACACCCGCATCATCATAAAGAATACATCGGCGACCTTCTGGGGCCGAAGTTTCTTCTGGCCTGTTCAGGCAATGCGTAAAATTGGACTTATCCCGATCTAAGTCGCACCTCAGATCCGGCGCTCACGAAGCTGTTCGCAGGCCGATCTCGACCTTGGCGCGGTCGCGCCGTCATCGAACGCCGCCGGCCGGCTCGAAACGGTGGCCTCAGAGGCTCGCGGCGCGGATTGAATAAAAGATGCATCCTGATTGTATGGCATGGATGCTGCCTGGGATTGTGCATGCCAAACGGCCGCGCAACACTGCCGGCCGCCTCCGGAACGGACCGGCCGGTCCGCTCCGCTTCTCCCGCCTCCACCCGGATCGGTCTCATGTTGCGTTACGCCGCCTGTCTCCTCGCCGGGCTCGCCCTCACCGGGCCCGCCGCCGCGCAGACCCTGCGCTACGGCATGATGGAGGATCCGGACGCCCTCGACCCGACGCTCGCCCGCACCTTCGCGAGCCGGATGGTGTTCGCGGCGCTCTGCGACAAGCTCGTCGATATCGGCCCAAACCTGAAGCCGGTGCCGCAGCTCGCGACTTCCTGGGAGCTGTCGCCCGACGAGAAGGCGCTGACCATGCACCTGCGTCCGGGCGTGCTGTTCCACGACGGCGAGAAGCTCGACGCCGCGGCGGCCAAGTACTCGATCGAGCGGCACATGAAGATGCCGGGCTCGCAGCGCCGCTCGGAGATCGCGCCGATCGACACCGTTGACGTGGTCGACGACCTGACCTTCCGCATCAACCTGAAGCAGCCGTTCGCGCCGCTGCTGGCGCAGTTCACCGACCGCGCCGGCATGATGGTCTCGCCCAAGGCCGCCGAGCGGCTGGGCGACAAATTCGCCTCCGGGCCCGTCTGCGCCGGGCCGTACAAGTTCGTCGAGCGGGTGCCGCAGGACCGGATCGTGGTCGAGCGCTTCCCCGATTACTGGAACAAGGATGCGATCCACATCCCGCGGATCGAGTTCCGGCCGATCCCCGACGCGACCGTGCGGCTCACCAACCTGCGGGCCGGGCAGCTCGACCTCCTGGAGCGGCTCGCCCCCACCGACGTGGCGCAGGTGAAGCGCGACGCCAAACTGAAGCTCGACTCGACCACCGAACTCGGCTTCCAAGAGATCCTGTTCAACCCCCATAAGGCCGGCTCGGCCGTGGCCGACCCGAAGGTGCGCGAGGCCTTCGAGGCCGCCATCGACCGCAACGCCATCAATCAGGTCGTCTACAACGGCGAGTTCCTGGCCGGGAACCAGTGGGTCAACCCGAAGAACCCGAACTACGTGGCCGAGTACCCGATCCCGAAGCGAGACGTCGCCAAGGCCAAGGCGCTGCTCGCCGAGGCCGGCAAGCCGAACCCGCAGATCACGCTGACCGTCTACGCCAACAGCGAGTCGCCCCAGGTGGGTCAGGTGATCCAGGCGATGACCAAGGAGGCCGGCTTCGACGTGAAGATCCAGGCCGTGGACTTCACCACGGCGCTCGATGCCGCCGACAAGGGGAATTACGAGGCGCAGCTCTATTCCTGGAGCGGCCGCTCGGACCCGGACGGCAACACGTTCAGCTTTCTCTCCTGCAAGGCGGCGCTGAACTACCCGAAGTACTGCAGCCCGGAGGCCGACGCGGCGCTCCAGGCCGAGCGGGGCACGATCGACCCGGCCAAGCGCAAGGCCGCCTGGAAGGCCCTGGCCGATCAGGTGCTGAAGGACCGGCCGGGCATCTACATCCTGCACCGCAAGCTGCTCTGGGCCTACAGCCAGAAGATCACCGGCTTCGTGCCCTATCCGGACGGGCTCGTGCGCTTCACCGGGCTGAAGCTCAACTGATGCTCCGGTTTCTGGCGCGACGCCTCGCCCTGGCGGTCCCGACCCTGATCCTCGCCTCGATGATCATCTTCGCCCTGCAGCAATTGCTGCCGGGCGACGTCGCCACGGCGCTCACCGGGGAGGAGCGCGATCCGCAGGTGATCGCCTTCATCCGGGAAAAATACCACCTCGATGAGCCCCTGCCGGTGCGCTACGCCTACTGGGCCGGCGGCGTGCTGCGGGGCGATCTCGGCGAGTCGATCCGGCTGCAGAAGCCGGTCTCGGAGCTGATCGTCGAAAAGCTGCCGGTGACGCTCGAACTCGCCTGCCTCGCCATGCTGGTGGCGCTCGCCATCGGCGTGCCGATGGGGGTGCTCTCGGCGGTCAAGCGCGGCCAGGCCGCCGATACGATCGCCAACGGCGTGGCGCTCTGGGGCCTGTCGGTGCCGAACTTCTGGCTCGGGATCCTGCTGATCCTGCTGTTCTCGGTGGAACTCGGCTGGCTGCCGGCCTCGGGCTACGTCTCGCCGTTCGAGAGTTTTTCCGAAAACCTCGCCGCCATGGTGATGCCGGCCTTCGTGCTGGGCAACGCCATCGCGGCGGTGATGATGCGCCACACCCGCGCGGCGATGCTGGGCGTGCTGGGCTCCGACTACGTCCGCACGGCCCGCGCCAAGGGTGTCTCGCCACTGCGCGTCACCTTGCGGCACGCCCTGCCCAACGCCGCGATCCCGATCATCACGCTCGGGGCTCTGGAATTCGGGCAGCTCCTGTCGGGGGCGGTGCTCACCGAGCAGGTCTTCTCCGTGCCGGGCTTCGGCAAGCTGATGGTCGATGCGGTGTTCAACCGGGACTTCGCGACCGTGCAGGGCGTCGTGATCTGCACCGCCGCCACCTACATCGCCCTGAACCTCGCCGCCGACCTGCTCTCCGCGGCCGTGAATCCGAAGCTGAGGCGGGCATGAGCACCGGCACCCCCATCGCCGAGGCGGCCGGCCTCGGCGCCCCCGCCGGAGCCCCGGCTCTGATCCAGGAACCCGGCACGCTCGCGGCCTTCTGGCGGCGCCTGCGCGCGCGGAAGAGCGCCGTCGCCGGCCTCGTCATCGTCGGCCTGCTGATCGTGATGGCGGCCTTCGCCCCCTGGATCGCCCCCTACGATCCGACCGCCACCGACTGGGCCAACGTCCGCGGCGCGCCGAGCCTCGCACACCCGTTCGGCGGCGACGAGGTCGGGCGCGACGTGCTCTCGCGGATCATCTTCGGCGCGCGGGCCTCCCTCGGCGCCGGCCTCGTCTCGGTGGCGCTCGCCGTCTCCCTCGGCCTGCCCCTGGGATTGCTCGCCGGCTACTCGGGCGGCTGGATCGACGGCGCGATCTCCCGACTCACCGATGCGCTGCTGGCGATCCCGTTCCTGATCCTGGCGATCGCGCTCGCCGCCTTCCTGGGCCCGAGTCTCGTCAACGCGATGATCGCCATCGGCCTGTCGGCTACCTCGACCTTCATCCGCCTGACCCGGGCGCAGGTGCGCGCCGTGGCGGCCGAGGAGTTCGTGGAGGCGGCCCGCGCCATGGGCAACCCGCCCTGGCGGATCGCCCGCGTCCACATCCTGCCCAACATCGTCCCGGCGATCCTCGTCCAGGCGACGCTGACCATCGCGGCCGCGATCATCGCGGAGGCGAGCCTGTCGTTCCTCGGCCTCGGCCAGCAGCCGCCCGAGCCGTCCTGGGGGGCGATGCTCAACACCGCCAAGAACTTCATGGACGAGGCGCCCTGGATGGCGATCTGGCCCGGCCTGTCGATCTTCCTCGCGGTGCTCGCCTTCAATCTGTTCGGCGACGGCCTGCGGGACGCCCTCGATCCGAGGCAGCGCACATGACGGCCGCGATGACGAAGCCCCTCCTCGACGTCCGCGACCTCGCGGTCGCCTTCGACACCGACGGCGGCGCGGTCCACGCGGTCAACGGCGTGTCCTACACCCTGCACGAGGGCGAGACGCTGGGGATCGTCGGCGAGTCCGGCTCCGGCAAGAGCGTGCACGTGCTGGCCATGCTGGGCCTGATCCCGCGCCCGCCCGGCCGCATCACCGGCGGACAGGTGCTGTTCGAGGGACGCGACCTCCTCGCCCTGAAGGAGCGGGACCTGCGCAAGATCCGCGGCGGCGCGATCGGCTTCGTGTTCCAGGACCCGATGAGCTCGCTCAATCCCGGCATGACCGTGGCGGCGCAGATCGTCGAGCCGCTGCGCATCCATCTCGGCCTCGACGCCCGCGCGGCCCGCGCCCGGGCCCGGGAGCTGCTCGACCTCGTGCGCATCCCGAACGCGGCCGCGCGCCTCGACCAGTACCCGCACGAGTTCTCCGGCGGCCAGCGCCAGCGCGTGATGATCGCGATCGGCCTGAGCTGCCGGCCGAAGCTTCTGATCGCCGACGAGGCGACCACGGCGCTCGACGTCACCGTCCAGGCCGAGATCGTCTCCCTGGTGCAGGAGCTGAAGCGTGAGCTCGGCATGGCGATCATCTGGATCACCCACGACCTCGGTGTGGTGGCGGGCATCAGCGACACCGTGCAGGTGATGTATGCCGGCCGGATCCTGGAGCGCGGCCCGGTCGACGACATCTTCGCCGATCCCCGCAACGCCTACACGCTCGGCCTGCTGCGGTCCCTGCCGGATCTCTCCGGCGGCCGCGCCGGGCGGCGGCGCCTCCACCAGATCGAGGGCGCGCCGCCGGACATGCGCCATCTCCCGCCGGGCGACCCGTTCGCGCCGCGCAACGCCTACGCGACGCCGCGCTGCCGGGCCGAGATGCCGCCCCTGGCGCAGGCGCCCGGCGCCGCTCCGGGCCACCTCGTCGCCGCCTGGTACGATTTGCCGAAGCTCCTGGGTGAGGAGGCCGCGCGATGAACGCGTCGCAGCAGCCGGTCGTCTCGGTGCGCGACCTGTCCAAGCATTATCCCCTCCGCTCCTGGTGGGGCGGCAAGGGCGCGGTGTTCCGCGCCGTCGAGGGCGTGAGCTTCGACATCCGCCCCGGCGAGACCCTCGGGCTCGTCGGCGAGTCCGGCTCCGGCAAATCCACCATCGGCCGGGCCGTGACCATGCTGAACCCGCCGACCTCGGGCACCATCGCCTTCGAGGGCACCGACCTCGCCAAGCTCTCGGCGGGCGCCATGCGCAAGATGCGCGCGCGGATCCAGACCGTGTTCCAGGATCCCTACGCGGCCCTCAACCCGCGGATGAGCGCCGGCGAGTACGTCGCGGAGGCGTTCAAGCTGCATCGGCGGGACATGCGCGGCCCGGAGCGGCGGGAGGCGGTGGCGGCCCTGTTCCAGCGAGTCGGGCTCGATCCGCGGTTCATGGGGCGCTACCCGCACCAGTTCTCGGGCGGCCAGCGCCAGCGCATCTGCATCGCCCGGGCGATCGCCCTGAAGCCCAGCTTCATCGTCGCCGACGAGCCGATCGCGGCGCTCGACGTCTCGATCCAGGCGCAGGTGGTGAACCTGCTGCAGGACCTGCAGGACGAGATGGGCCTGTCCTACCTGTTCATCTCGCACGACCTGCGGATGGTGCGCTACCTCTGCCACCGGGTCGCGGTGCTCTGGCGCGGGCGGATCGTCGAGCTCGCCGAGGCCGACGCGCTCTACGAGGATCCGCGCCACCCCTACACGCGCCGCCTGCTCGCCGCGGTGCCGGTGCCGCACCCGGCCGACGAGCGCGCCCGCCTCGCCGCGCGGGACCTCGCCGGCCACGACCAGCCGCCCGACGGGCCGCTCACCGAGGTGGCGCCGGGGCACTGGGTGGCGCTGCCGAGAGGGCAGCACGCGTGATCGTCCAGGCGATCCTCGATCGGAACAACCGGTCAGCCCGGCCTCCGCCGTCATCACGAGCGCAGCGGAGTGACCCAGGGCAGCGCGAGGTTGCCCGGCGTTGCGCCGACTGGATTGCTCCGCTGCGCTCGCAGAGACGAGGCGGCGAAGCCATCCGTCATGGCCGAGGCCGCGCCGTCATCTGCGTCACCGCCTCATCCCGAGGTGGCGATGTGCATCGAGCGGTGATTCTTTAAGTCACCCAGCAGAGCAGGACATCCCGTGAGAGACTTCTCCGCCCCCGGCCGCTCCCCGGTCTACGCCGCCAACGCCGCGGTCGCGACCTCGCACCCGCTCTCGACGCTCGCCGCCATCGAGGTGTTGCGCGCGGGCGGCAATGCCGTCGATGCCGGTATCGCGGCGGTGGCCGTGCAGTGCGTGGTCGACCCGCTGATGACCGGGATCGGCGGCGACTGCTTCGCGCTCTACGCCCCCGCGGGCGCCACCAAGCCCATCGCCCTCGATGGCTCGGGCCGCGCGCCCGCCGCCGCGACGCCCGACTGGTACGCCGAGCACGGCGTCGCGATCACGCCCACCTCCCCCCACGCCGTGACGGTGCCGGGCGCGGTCGCGGCCTGGGATCTGCTGGTGCGCGAGCACGGCACCCGGTCGATGGGCGAGCTGCTCCAGCCGGCGATCCGCTACGCGGAGGACGGGTTCGTCGTCCAGCAGCGGGTCGGCTGGGACTGGCTGCGCGGCGCCGAGCGCGTCGCCGCCGATCCCCACGCCGCCGCGACCTACCTGCCCGGCGGAGAGGTGCCGGCGATCGGCAGCGTCGTCCGCTTGCCGAAGCTCGCGGCGACGCTCCGGGCGATCGCCGAGGCGGGGGCGCGCGCCTTCTACGAGGGCCCCGTCGCCGAGGACATGGTGAGCCGGCTGAACGCCCTCGGCGGCCTGCACACGCTGGACGACTTCGCCGCCGCGCGGCCCGACGTGGTCGCGCCGGTCTCGACCCGCTACCGTGGCTACGACGTCTACGAGTGCCCGCCCGCCGGCCAGGGTCTGGCGGCGCTGATGATGCTGAACGTGCTGTCGCACTACGATGTCGGCGCGCTCTCCGACCTCGACCGGCTCCACCTCTTCGCCGAGGTCTGCAAGCAGGGCTACCATCACCGCGACGTGCTGTTCGGCGATGCGGCCCTCGCCAACGTGCCGGTCGAGCACCTGCTCTCCGACGCCTGGAGGGCCGCCGCCCACGGCGCGATCGACATGGGCCGGGCCCGCGAGCCGGAGATCTATCCCGAGATCGCCCGCGAGATGGCCGAGGGCCGCGCCCACAAGGACACGGTCTACCTCTGCGTGGTCGACCGGGACGGCAACGCGCTGTCGCTGATCAACTCGATCTTCCAGGGCTTCGGCTCCGGCATCCTGGCGCCCGAGAGCGGCGTGCTGCTGCACAATCGCGGCCTGTCGTTCCGCACCGAGGGCGGCCACCCGAACAGCGTCGGGCCGGGCAAGCGGCCGATGCACACGATCATCCCCGGCATGCTGATGAAGGACGGGCAGGCCGTCGCGCCGTTCGGCGTCATGGGCGGCCATTACCAGGCCATGGGCCATGTCGAGCTGCTGTCGGGCCTGCTCGACCGGGGCCTCGACGTGCAGGAGGCCCTCGATGCCCCGCGCAGCTTCGCCTACGGCGGCAGCCTGGAGGTCGAGGGCGGGATCCCGGACAGCGTGATGGCGGGGCTGAAGGAACGCGGCCATCCGGCGATCCGAGCACCCCTGCCGCTCGGCGGTGGTCAGGTCATCTGGATCGACCGGGAGGCCGGCACGCTGGCGGCCGGCTCGGACCCGCGCAAGGACGGGGCGGCGCTGGGGTATTGAGAGGCGTGGGAGGATGGGCGCCGCCGGCGCTCATCCTTTGGCGGCCTCAACGGCGCTCTCTGTCAGCACCGCCGTCATTGCGAGCGGAGCGAAGCAATCCAGGGTCGCGCCACGCTGATCGATCGCGCGCCGCCCTGGGTCACTTCGCTGCGCTCGTGATGACGGGGAGGCAGCTCACGCCGCCTCAGTCGATATCCTCGACCGCCTCACCGCCGCCGTAGACCCGCTGCGCGAGCGAGGCCTCCATGAACGGGTCGAGGTCGCCGTCGAGCACCTCGTCCGGATCGGTGGACTGGGTGCCGGTGCGCAGGTCCTTCACCAGCTGATACGGCTGCAGCACGTAGGACCGGATCTGGTGGCCCCAGCCGATATCCGTCTTGGCGGCGGCCTCGGCGTTGGCCTTCTCCTCGCGCTTCTTCAGCTCCAGCTCGTACAGGCGGGCGCGCAGCATGTTCCAGGCGGTCGCCCGGTTCTTGTGCTGGGAGCGCTCCTGCTGGCACGCGACCACGATCCCGGTGGGGTTGTGGGTGATGCGCACCGCCGAGTCGGTGGTGTTGACGTGCTGGCCGCCGGCGCCGGACGACCGGTAGGTGTCGATCCGGCAGTCGGATTCCTTGATCTCGATCTCGATCCGGTCGTCAATCACCGGGTAGACCCAGACGCTGGCGAAGCTGGTGTGCCGCCGGGCGCTGGAATCGTAGGGCGAGATCCGGACCAGACGGTGCACGCCGGACTCGGTCTTGAGCCAGCCGTAGGCGTTGTGGCCCTTGATCAGGAGCGTGGCGCCCTTGATCCCGGCCTCCTCGCCGTCGGTCATCTCGACGACCTCGACCTTGTACTTCCGGCGCTCGGCCCAGCGGGCATACATGCGCTGGAGCATGTTGGCCCAGTCCTGGCTCTCGGTGCCGCCGGCCCCGGCATGGACCTCGAGATAGGTGTCGAAGCCGTCGGCCTCGCCCGACAGAAGCGTCTCGACCTGCCGGCTCGCGGCCTCCTTCTCGACGGCCAGGATCGCCGCCTCACCCTCGCGGATCGAGGATTCGTCACCCTCCATCTCGCCGAGCTCGATCAGCGTGGCGCCGTCCTCGAGGTCGCGCTCCAGCTTCTTGATCGCCGTGACGGCCTCGTCGAGCTGCTGGCGCTCGCGCATGACCTTCTGGGCGGCCTCGGCGTCGTTCCAGAGGTCGGGGTCCTCGGAAGCCGCGTTCAGCTCCGCGAGGCGTTTATCGACTGTATCCCAGTCAAAGATGCCTCCTCAGCAGCCCTATAGACTGCTTGGCGGCATCCGAGGCTTGCTCGATCTCGGCGCGCATCTGGCTTTTCGGGAATGGGGTGTGGGGAGAGAATGGAAGCTCGTCGGGTCGGGGTGATACCCCCCGTGACCCGGCCTGTAAACGCTTCCCCGCCACGTCGCCCGCCGCGTCGCCCGTTGCCCGTGCGGCGCCCGACCGCAGGGATGGCGGCGAGCCGGCGAGCCTCGGGCGCGTTGTCGGGGACGAGCGACACGGCCCGGGAGGCAGACGGATGGCGGACGATCACGCGGCGACGTGGAAGGACTTCAACGAGGCCGTCAACATGACGCCGGCGGCGCTGAAGAAGCACCTCGACAGCGCGGCGAGCCGGGAGGTCGGCCAGAAGAAGGACGGCGGCGAGTCGACCGGGCACGAGATGGGCCGGCGGATCCTGGCGATCAAGGACACCAAGAAGGCCGACCTGACGGACGACGACTACGCCGCCATGCGCAAGGTCGTGGGCTACGTCCACCGCCATCTCAAGCAGGGCGGCGAGGCCCGGAAGGACCCCGACTCCCCGTGGCGGATGTCGCTGATGAACTGGGGCCACGATCCGCAGAAGGATTGAGGCCCCGGAACGCCCGGCGGCTCAGTAGCGCGGCGGCACGATGTAGGACGGAGCGATCACGTACTCCCGCGGCCGCTTGCGCGCGCCGAACCGCCCCTCGGTGATCTGGTCGTTGTAGTAGTCGAACCCGGTGTAGCCGAAGCCGCCGCCGTTCATCACCTCGGCCACCGGCACGGCGGGCTGGGCGAGATCGGGCCGGCCCGGCGGCACCACCACCTGGCAGCAGCCCTCGGTCTGCAGGACCGTCGGGCCGTTCGGGGCGGTGAACACGAAGGCGCGGGGCTGGTAGGGCGCCGGCGGGTAGGCGGCGTCGGAGGCCGAGGCGCCCTGCCCCGCCAGGAGGGCGAGCAATCCGGCGGCGATCAGGGTCTTGGTGCTCACGCGATGCTCCGTCAGGGGGCCGGGCGGGCCGGCATCTGGCCTACAGTCTAGCTGATCGCGGGCGGCTTGTCCGGCCCGTCCGAATCGACCGGTTACCGAAATTCCGGGCGGGTTCAGCCCCGCGCGCGCAGCACGACCTGCGGGCTCGCCGGGACGGGGCGGCAATCGGTCGTGAAGGCGTTGACCGGCAACGGCTTCGAGTCGCACGCGTACACGTCCGCCGGCCCCGGCGCAGGGATCGGGTCCCGGGCGATGATCGGGTTCGGCGCGCAGGCCGAGGCCGCGGCGGCGAGCAGCAGGGCGGCGATGAGGTTCAGGCGGCGCATGCGAGACTCGGGACGCGGGAAGACCCCCGCACCTGACCCTGGCCATCGCGCCCCGCGCTGACAAGCGCCGGCGCGGGGCGCCGACACCTTTGACGGCGTCTGTCGCCCCGCGGCAACAATTTGCGCGGGCCGGTCTAGCCGGTCCGGGCCATCGGCAGGACGTTGTGCAGCGTCTTGTCGGTGCCGTCGAAGAACCGGCGGATATTGCGCGCCGCCTGCCGGATGCGCTGCTCGTTCTCCACCAGCGCGATGCGGACGTACTCGTCGCCGAACTCGCCGAAGCCGATGCCGGGCGCGACCGCCACGTCGGACTTCTCCAGGAGCAGCTTGGAGAATTCGAGGCTGCCGAGTTCCCGGTACCGCTCGGGGATCGGCACCCAGGCGAACATCGACGAGGCGGGCGACGGGATAGTCCAGCCGGCCTTGCCGAAGGACTCCACCAGCGCGTCGCGACGTTTCCTGTAGATGCTGCGCATCTCGTGGATGCAGTCGTCCGGGCCGTTGAGGGCGGCCGTCGCGGCGACCTGGATCGGCGTGAAGGCGCCGTAATCGAGGTAGGATTTCACCCGGGTGAGCGCCGCGAGCAGGCGCTCGTTGCCCACCGCGAAGCCCATCCGCCAGCCGGCCATCGAGTAGGTCTTCGACAGCGAGGTGAACTCCACCGTGCAGTCGATAGCGCCGGGCACCTGCAGCACCGAGGGCGGCGGGTTGTTGTCGAAATAGACTTCCGCGTAGGCGAGGTCCGACAGCAGGATCAGCTCGTGCTGCTTCGCGAAGGCCACGAGGTCGCGGTAGAAGTCGAGGCTCGCCACGTAGGCGGTCGGGTTCGACGGGTAGCAGACGACCAGCGCCACCGGCTTCGGGATCGAGTGGCGCATGGCCCGCTCCAGGGCGGGGAACATCGCCGGCGTCGGCTCGGCCGGCACGGAGCGGATGACGCCGCCGGCCATCAGGAAGCCGAAGGCGTGGATCGGGTAGCTCGGGTTCGGCACCAGCACGACGTCGCCCGGCGCGGTGATCGCCTGGGCCATGTTGGCGAACCCTTCCTTGGACCCGAGAGTCGCCACCACCTGGGTGTCGGGGTTCAGGGTCACGCCGAAGCGCCGCTGGTAATAGCCCGCCTGGGCCTTGCGCAGGCCGGCGATGCCCTTGGAGGCCGAGTAGCGATCCGTGCGCGGCCGCCCGGCCGTCTCGCACAGCTTGGCGATGACGTGCTTCGGGGCGTCCAGATCGGGGTTGCCCATGCCGAGATCGATGATGTCGGCGCCCTGCGCGCGGGCGGCGGCCTTGATCCGGTTGACCTGCTCGAAGACGTAGGGCGGCAGTCGCTTGATGCGGTGGAAGTCGGTCATGGGCGTGTCCATCGGCGCGTCCCGGATCCGGCGTCTCTCGTCTGGGCCGGTCGGGCGAACCACGTGCTCTAGCAGAGTTGCGGGCCGCCGCCGACCCTGAAAAAGGGCCGCTACTGCGACGCCGCCGGAGCCGGCTTGACGGTGGCGGCCGCGCCCCGCCCGGCGCTCTCGGCGGCCCGGCCCCGGGCCTCGTTGCGGCCGCGGGCACCCTCCAGCTCCGCCTCCAGGGCCTTCTGGCCCGTGACCGACTTGGCCCGGACCGGCCGCTTCGGCGCGTCGACGCCCACCGGCATGAAGTCGGGCTGCGCCTTGCTGCGGGTGTCCGTGACGAAATCCGGGGCCGCGACGACCCGCGGCCCGTAGCCTGCATCGGAGGCCAGCGAGCGGACGACGTCGCCCGAGCAAGCCCCGAGCGCGCCGACCAGCACGCCCAGGCCGGCCGCGCGCGTCAGGCGGCGCAGCGGACCGGCGCGATGCGGGCGGATAGCGGGGTTCAAAATGGCACGATCCATCGTCACATGCGTATGAAAAGATCGGACGGATGTTTCGGCGACGTCCTGAGCCGGGCTGGCGAAAACTCTGGCTCACTCCTTATTTTGTCGGAAACGAGGCCCGCGCCATCGGGTCAACAGATGAAGCACAGGGAGGCACGTTTGACGAGCCCGCAGGCGCCGGATCGGACCGCCCCTCCGAAGTCGGTCTCGAACGGCGCGATGCCGGACGGCACGGTCGCCCCGATGCCGGATTTCGAGGCGATTTCCCGCAATGCCGGTCAGTTCGTCGAGGCGATGGGGCGCAACGTCGCCCGCCTCCTCGGGCCCGAGGGCCAGGCGGGCGCACCCGGCAGCGAGATGAACGAGGCGGCCAAGGTGCTCGGCCAGGTGGCCGAGGCCTGGCTCGCCGATCCGAACCGCAGCGCCGAGGCGCAGGCGCGCCTGTCGCAGGCCTTCCTGTCGCTCTGGGGCTCGACCTACCTGCGCCTGCAGGGCCAGCCCGCCGATCCGGTGGCGCTGCCCGAGCCCCGGGACGCGCGCTTCGCCCACGCCGAGTGGACGACCAACCCGTATTTCGACTTCCTCAAGCAGGCCTACCTGCTCGCCACCCGCTGGGCCGAGAGCCTCGTCGACGAGGCCGAGGGGCTCGACGCGCACACGCGTCACAAGGCGCAGTTCTACCTGCGCCAAGTGACCAGCATGCTGTCGCCCTCGAACTTCCTGCCGACCAACCCGGAGCTGATCCGCCACACCCTGCAGGAGAACGGCGCCAATCTCGTCCGCGGCCTCAAGATGTACGAGGAGGATCTGGCGGCCGGCGGCGGGCAGCTGCGCGTGCGCCAGACCGACCCGAGCGGGTTCGAGGTCGGGCGCAACATGGCGGTCACCCCCGGCGAGGTGGTGTTCCGCAACGACCTGATCGAGCTGATCCAGTACGCGCCCACCACCGAGACCGTGCTGCGGCGCCCGTTCCTGATGGTCCCGCCCTGGATCAACAAGTTCTACATCCTCGACCTCAATCCGCAGAAGAGCTTCCTGAAGTGGATGGTCGACCAGGGCCTGACGGTCTTCTGCATCTCCTGGGTCAATCCCGATTCCCGCCACGCCGACAAGGACTTCGAGTCCTACATGCGCGAGGGGATCGAGGCGGCCATCGACGCGATCGGCGTCGCCACCGGTGAGAGCGAGGTCACGGCGGCGGGCTACTGCGTCGGCGGCACGCTGCTCGCGGTGACGCTCGCCATGCAGGCGGCCACCGGCAACCGACGGATCAAGAGCGCGACGCTGCTCACCACGCAGGTCGACTTCACCCACGCGGGCGACCTGAAGGTCTTCGCCGACGAGGAGCAGATCCGCCAGGTCGAGGCGCGCATGGCCGAGCAGGGCTACCTGGAGGGCGCCCGCATGGCGAACGCCTTCAACATGCTCCGGCCGAACGACCTGATCTGGCCCTACGTCGTGAACAACTACATCAAGGGCAAGGCACCCTCGGCCTTCGACCTGCTGTACTGGAACTCCGACGCCACCCGGATGCCGGCAGCCAACCACTCGTTCTACCTGCGCAACTGCTACCTCGACAACACGCTGGCGCAGGGGCGGATGGTGCTCGGCAACGTCCGCCTCGACCTCAGGAAGGTCCAGGTGCCGATCTTCAACCTCGCGACCCGCGAGGACCACATCGCGCCGGCGCTGTCGGTCTTCGAGGGTTCGAAGGTCTTCGGCGGGAAGGTCGATTTCGTCCTCGCCGGCTCCGGCCACATCGCCGGCGTGATCAACCCGCCGTCCAAGCCGAAATACGGCTACTGGACCGGCGGCCCCGTGAAGGGGACGCTCGAGGAGTGGATCAGGGCCGCGGTCGAGACCAAGGGCTCGTGGTGGCCCTACTGGTTCCAGTGGATCGAGGCGCAGGCCCCGGAGCGGGTGCCGGCCCGGCAGCCGGGCGGCGACGCGCTGCAATCCTTAGGGCCCGCGCCCGGCACATACGTGCGGATGCGCGCCTGAGGCGCGCGACGCACGCGGATCGATGGGTGAACGGCCGCGACGATCACGGAGCCGCCCGGTCATCACGAGCGGAGCGACGTGACCCGGGGCAGCGCGACACCTGTCGGCGTGGCGCTGCCCTGGATCCCTTCATTCCGCTCGCGAAGACGGCGGCAGCGCGGGACGCGACCGGAGCTGCCCGTCAGTACTTCCGCACGAGCGGCGCCGGGGCCGGGGCCGGCGGCGCGCCGAAGACGTAGCGGAAGCCCACCGAGACGATGTCGGCGCTGGAATCCACCACGCCCGCGAAGGCGATGTTGCTGATGTTGTAGTCGCGGCCGATGCCCGCGAGGATCCGCGAGCGGTCCAGGAAGAAGTGCGAGTAGGCGAGGTTCAGCGTCAGCTGCTGGCTCCAGCGGTAGCTGGCGCCGACCGAGACGTTGTACCGGTCGCCGTCCGGCAGGCGCACCGAGCGGTTCCGGAAGTCGATGGGCGAGGTCTCGTAGGCGAAGCCGGTCCGCAGCGTCAGGTTCGGCGACGCGTCGTATTCGGCGCCGATCGCGTAGGTGAACCCGTCTTTGTAGTTGAGCGGCAGGTTGTTCACCGGCAGGCCGATCGTCTTCGACACGATGCCGATGGTGCCGAGCCTCGACCAGTTGTCCCACTCGAAGCCGAGATTCACCCGCGCCACCGGCGAGACCGCCTGGGTCAGGCCGACGCTCAGCTTCTCGGGCGTGTTCAGCTTGGCGCGGACCTGTCCGGCCAGCGGCGCCAGGGCGACGAGCGGGACGCCGATCGAGCCGTCGATGTCATGGTGCACCGAGGAGCGGTAGCCGATGCCCAGCACGGTCCCGTCGCGGGGCGTCAGCGTGGCGCCGGCGGTGAAGCCCGCGCCCCAGGACTCACCCTTGAGGAAGGAGCTCGGATACGAGGTCGGCAGGATGCCGGGGATCGGCAGCGCCTGCCGCAGGGTCAGGCGGAAATACTCGATGTTCGGGCCGGCCGCGATCGAGAGCCACTCGTTGACCTTGAAGCCGATGACCGGGTTGATCGCCAGCGAGAAGATCCGCGACGAGCGTCCGTAGACCTCGCCGGCCCACACGTCCCGCGGCTTGGTGACGAGGCCGAAGGGGGCGCCGGTCGAGAGGCCGAGCCACAGGCGGTCGTTCAACTGGTACGAGGTCGCGCCCGCCGGCACGACGGCGCCCTGGCCCAGCTCACCCGAGCCGCCCAGCCGCGCGAAGCCCGGATTGGTGCCCGGCGCGGGCCGGATCTCCGAGGACAGGCCTATATAGGTGAAGTTCTGCTCCGCGACGAAGCCCGGGTTCATCGTGATCGTCGCGGGATTCCAGAACATCGACGAGACGCCGCCCGATCCCGACGCCGCGCCCGCGAAGGCCAGCCCCTGGGCCTCGGTGCTCTGCTCCCGGATCCCGAACGCCCCCGCCTGCACCTGCCCGGCGCCGAGGACCACCGCCGTCGCCGCCAGCATCGCAGCGCGAACCGTCCCGCCCATCTCTTCCCCCAAGCCTTCGTTCTGCTGGGCGCCGTCGATTGTTCGAGACCCGTTATGCGGCGACCTTCCATGCATGGTGCCGGTTTCGGATGCGGAACCGCAATGACCCCGACCATTTTCGGCACCGAGAGGAATAGTAGTAGATAAGGAGCGGTAAACGGCACCTTCACGAGCGAAAGCCCGTGATGATCGAGATTTTTCAGTCTTGATCCGAGCTGTCACACCGAGACGGCGACAGGAACAATATATCCGAACGTCGCCGACCCTGCACTTTTCCGCCGTCCTGTTGCCCTGCGGCGACACCCGGCGGACCGATACGCCGACGCGGCCGGCCTTGCACCCGGGTCGAGGCCCGGCCATGGTCCCGGCGTCCGGCGCAGACCGGTTCAGGGAAGGATGAGGAGTGCGGCCATGAAGCTCTTCCGGCACGGCCCGAGCGGCGACGAGAAGCCCGGCCTCGTGGATGCCAGCGGGGGGCTGCGCGACCTGTCGGGCATCGTGCGCGACATCGCCGGGCCGGCCCTCGCGCCCGACTCGCTGGCGCGGCTGCGCGCCCTGGATCCCGAGACCCTGCCAAAGCTGCCCCCGGACGTGCGGCTCGGCCCCTGCGTCGGCGGCACCCGGAACGTCGTCGCCATCGGCCTGAACTTCGCCGACCACGCCGAAGAGACCGGCTCGCCGATCCCCGCGGAGCCGATCATCTTCAACAAGGCCCCGTCCAGCCTGTGCGGGCCGAACGACACGGTCATCATTCCCAAGGGGTCGCACAGCACCGACTGGGAGGTGGAACTCGCCGTGGTGATCGGGCGGCGCGCCAGCTACGTCCACGCCAACGAGGCGCTGAGCTACGTTGCGGGCGCCTGCATCTGCAACGACGTCTCCGAGCGCGAGTGGCAGATGAACCGCGGTCCGACCTGGACCAAGGGCAAGAGCGCGCCGACCTTCGGCCCTCTCGGCCCCTGGCTGGTGACCCTCGACGAGATTCCCGACCTGAAGAACCTCGCCATGAGCCTCGACGTGAACGGCGAGCGCCGTCAGACCGGCTCGACCGCAACGATGATCTTCGACGTTCCCCAACTCGTCGCCTACGCGTCGCACTTCATGCTGCTGGAGCCGGGCGACGTGATCACCACCGGCACGCCGCCGGGCGTCGGCCTCGGCATGAAGCCGCCGCACTACCTCAAGGCCGGGGACGAGATGGTCCTGCGCATCGACCGGCTCGGCGAGCAGCGACAGAAGGTCATCGCCTTCGACGACTGGACCGCCAAGGTCTCGTCCGGCGAGCCGACGCACTGACAGACGGGCTGACAGACGGGCTGCCGCCCGCGTCCGGGCGGCGGCCCCGCGTCCAGGCAACGTCATCGATATTGGCGAGCGCCCGGCACCCGCGACCGACGGGATTTATATACTCTCGATTGAATTATGGATTGATTTTATTATTGTAAGTTATATCGTCGACCTTGATCGGTTAAGACTGTATTATATTATAGCTGTAAAATGCCCGCCTCGTCGATCGGGCCCGGCATGACTGCGAAAACTGATTTCCCCAATGACCGGACCTCCGGATCGGAGTCCGAGCCACCGACGCTCAGGTCGATCGAGATCCTGGCCGATGCCGTCAAGCAGGCGGCGCAGGAGAAGACCGGCCGGATCCGGCGGATCACGGCGCAGACCAAGATCCTCGCCCTCAACGCGCTCATCGAGGCCGCGCGCGCCGGAGATGAGGGACGCGGCTTCGCGGTCGTCGCCCAGGAAGTGCGCGCCCTCGGCGAGTCCGTGGACGTCATCGCCGGCGAGCTGGAGCTTCACCTGTCCGGCCGCATCGTCGAGCTGCAGCGCACCGTCGAGACGATGGCGGGCCGCGTCCAGGGAGAACGCCTGGTCGATCTCGCGCTCAACGCGGTCGAGCTGATCGATCGCAACCTCTACGAGCGGACCTGCGACGTGCGCTGGTGGGCGACCGACGCCGCCGTCGTCGCCTGTGCGGCCGATCCCGGCCCGGCCGCGGCGGCCTTCGCGGGCGACCGCCTCGGCATCATCCTCTCGGCCTACACGGTCTATCTCGATCTCTGGATCTGCGGCCTGGACGGCCGCATCCTCGCGACCGGCCGCGCCGATCGCTACCCGGGACTGCAGGGCCGGAGCGTCGCGGGGGAAGCGTGGTTCCGGGAGGCGCTCGCCCTGGAGAGCGGCGACGCCTTCGTCTGCGCCGACGTGCGGCAGGAGGATGCGCTGGGCGGCGCGCAGGTCGCCACCTACGCGGCGAGCGTGCGGGCGGGCGGTCAGGCGACCGGCGCACCGCTCGGCGTCCTGGCGATCCACTTCGACTGGGCACCGCAGGCCCACGCCATCGTTTCGGGGATCCGGGTCGCGCCGGAAGATCGGGGGCGCACCCGCGCCCTGCTGGTCGATGCCGGCGGCCGGGTGCTGGCCGCCTCGGATCAGGTCGGCCTCCTGACCGAGCGGGTCTCCTGCCGGATGGACGGCGAGACGAGCGGAGTCGTGCGGGATCCGCGGTCGGGCACGGTCACGGCCTTCCATCGGACACCGGGATACGAGACCTATCGCGGGCTGGGCTGGTACGGCATGATCGTCCAGACCGACCCCTCGGTCGGAGGTTCGGGCGCGAGGCCCGCTTGATTTCTGGCCGCCGATCCGGCTCAAACACCGCATGAGCGCGACTTCCCTCCCCGGTTCCCAGCAGCCCGACCTCGGCGACATCCGCCACGACTGGAGCGTGGCGGAGATCCGCGCGATCCACGACCTGCCGCTGATGGACCTCGTGTTCCGGGCCGCGCAGGTGCACCGCCGGCACAACGACCCCGCCGACATCCAGCGGGCCTCGCTCCTGTCGATCAAGACCGGCGGCTGCCCGGAGGATTGCGCCTACTGCCCGCAATCGGCCCATCACAAGGGCGCGGGCGTCGCGCGCGAGCGGCTGATGCCCGTGGAGACGGTGCTGGCCGAGGCGGCCGCCGCCAAGGCCGCCGGCGCCCAGCGCTTCTGCATGGGCGCCGCGTGGCGCCAGCCGAAGGACGGCCCGGAATTCGACGCGGTGCTCGCCATGGTGCGCGGCGTGCGCGGCCTCGGCATGGAGGCCTGCGTGACGCTCGGCATGCTCACGCCTTCGCAGGCCGGACGCCTCGCCGAGGCTGGGCTGACCTCCTACAACCACAACCTCGATACCGGCCCGGATTTCTACGAGGACATCATCTCCACCCGGACCTACGACGAGCGCCTGCAGACCCTCGCGAACGTCCGCGAGGCCGGGATCGGCGTGTGCTGCGGCGGTATCGTCGGGATGGGCGAAGGTGTCACCGACCGCGCCGCGATGCTCCAGGTTCTGTCCAACCACGCCCCCCATCCGGAAAGCGTGCCGATCAACGCCCTCGTGGCGGTGCCCGGCACCCCGCTGGAGGACCAGCCGGCGGTCGACCCGTTCGATCTGGTGCGCATGTGCGCCACGGCGCGGATCGTGATGCCGCGCTCCCGCGTGCGGCTCAGCGCCGGCCGCAAGAGCCTCACCCGCGAGGCCCAGGTGCTGTGCTTCCTCGCCGGCGCCAACTCGATCTTCTACGGCGAGCGGCTGCTCACCACCGCCAATAACGGGCAGGACGACGACGCGGCGCTGCTGGCCGATCTCGGCATCCGGGTCGGGGAGCCCGTCCGGGCCGCGGCCGAGTAGCGGCAGCGGGGCACCGTCTCGCGGGTCCGGTCCCGTCAGCCCTCCGGCAGCACGATCCGGAAGCGCGCGCCGCTCAGCCCCTCGGCCTCGCAATCGTCGAGGGTGAGGGTGCCGCCGTTGATCCCGATCAGCTCGGCGGCGATCGGCAGCCCGAGGCCCGTGCCACCGGACCGCATGGATCCCTGGAACGGCGCGAACAGGTTCTCCCGCGCGCGCGCCGGGAGACCGGGACCGTTATCGGCGACCAGGATCGTGACCCGGCCCGGTGCCGCGCGGGCGGCGACCACGCTCACGGCGGCCTCCGGCACGGCCGCCCCGTCCAGCGCCTGCACGGCATTGCGCACGAGGTTGGCCAGCGCCCGCCCGAGCTGCTCCGGATCGGCCTGCACGGAGAGATCGCCCGCCGCGACCTGGACGCTGACCGGATGCGCCGCCAGCGCGGCGAGATCCGGAAGTTCCGCGAAGACCGGTGCCAGCGGCGTGCTGGTGAGGAGCGGCGCCCGCTCGGAGACGCGCCCGTAGGCGAGGGTCGCCTCGCAGAAGCGGATCGCGCGGGCCAGCGTCCCGACGAGGCGGGGGGCCACGCGCTGCACGGTCGGATCCTCGGTCCCCTCCAGGCGGTCGCCCAGGAGCTGCGCGCCGGTCAGCAGGTTGCGCAGTTCGTGGCTGATCTTGCTGACCGCCAAGCCCAGTTCGGCGAGTCGCCGCTTCTGCCGGAGCTGATCGGCGAGGCTGCGCTGCATCCGCCCGAGCGCCCGCTCGGCCTGGCCGATCTCGTCGCTGCGGCGGGACGGCGCGATGATCCGCCCGGCATCCTCCGGATCGTCCGCGAAGGCCGTGATGCTGGTGGCGAGCCGCCGCACGGGGCGCACGATCAGCACCTGCAGCACCACGAAGACGAGACCGGCGGCGGCCGCCGCGATGATCAGCGAGGAGACCAGCAGGCGCAGCGCGTAGTCGATCATGGCGGTGCGCAGCGGCGCCTCGTCGAGCAGGATCTCGACCCGGTCGAAACCGATGCCGCCCTCCCCGACCACGCGGATCGGCTCGTGGACCGGCGCCACGAGGGTGCGCCACGCGCCCCGGATCGCCGACAGGGCGGTGACGTCGCGCAGGTCGACGGTGTCGGCGACCTGCTCGGGCATGGGCTCGATGGCGAGCAGACGCTGGGCGCCGCCGCCGCGGACGGCGATGGCGCGGGCGTTCACGCCGGCCAGGAGCCGGCTCTCGAGCGGCTCGGAGACCGGCTCGCCGGTCCGCCCGTCGAGCACCAGAGCGGCGACCTGCGCGGCCGCCAGGCGGTCGGACATCCACTCGATCCGGTAATTGGCCACCGCCGGCACGTAGGTCAGCACCTCGGCCACCACCACGAACGCGACGGTGACGAGGAACAGGCGCCCGGACAGGCCGAGGCGCGCGGTGCGCCGCTCGGGGACGTCGCGGGCCGGTGCGGGCGCCGGCGTTGCCGGTGCCGCGGCCTGATGGGACTCGAGGGACACGCCGGTCACGCTCCGCGCCGGCATCGCGGATGAGGATCGGCGGAGAGAGGATTGAGAAAGCTCGAGCCGGGTTCGGCCTTCGCGGGATACATGTTCGCAAGCCACAGATTCGCAGGCGGGAATACAGGCTCCCGGCGGCGAGCACTATACGATATCACCCTCCAAGCGGTTGCACGCGCCCTCAGACACCGAAAAACACAGCCGGTGGCGGATCGCGCGTCTCGGCGGCGCATCTCAGCCGCGTCGGGCGCGGCGGCTCAGCAGCATGCTGACCAGGGCGAAGACGGCCAGCATCGCGAGACCTGCAACCATCTTGGGCGTGACCAGGGCGCGCAGGGTCAGGGCCTGGTCGCAGCCGCCCGACCCCGTCGCGAGGCAGGCGGCCCTGGCGGCCTCGTGGGCGGCGACGACGTCCTCGATGCCCGCGCCCGTGGTGGCGTACACGACCGCGCCCGGCAGCAGCCCCAGGAACGTCGCGAGCACGAAGACCCGCATCTTCACCCCGAAGGCGGCGGGCGCGAGGTTGGTCACCCAGAACGGGAACAGCGGCAGGAGGCGGAGCACCGCGATGTAGCCGAAGGCGTCGCGGCGGAAGCCCTCGGCCAGCCCGGCCAGGCGCGTGCCGCCCATGCGCCGCAGCAGGTCGGCGCCGGGCCCGCGGCCGATCGCGAACACGATGGCCGCCCCGGTCGTGGCCGCACAGACCGCGGTGAGGGCCCCCGGCACGATGCCGAACAGGAAGCCGCAGACCATCGTGAGGATCAGCGTGGCCGGCACCGACACGACGACGGCCCCGACATAGAGGCAGTAGGCCGCGACCAGCGCGCGGAGATACCCGGCCTCGACGAAGCCGCGCAGCCAGAGGCGGGACGCGAGCAGGCGGTCGAGGCTGAGGAGTTGCGCGGCTCCCGAGACCAGGACCACCGCCGACACCGTCAGGAGCAGCGCCAGCGGGAGCCAGCGCCGCAGGCGCTTCCAGCGCCCCTCGCGGTTCTCGACGCAGCCTTCGGCGACGGGGGCGTTGCCGGTCTCGCTCACCCGGGCTTGCGCATCCGCAGGATCTTGAAGAACCCGCCCGGGAAGGTCGGCTTCAACCCCAGGACCTCGACGCCGTTGCGCCGCGCCCAGGCCTCGATCCGCGTCGCCTTGAAGTCCGACGACCAACCGATCTTCGTGCAGAGCGGCGCCACGACTTCCTCGACCCGGGCCAGAGGGCCGTCGCTCTGGCCGAAATGGTTGGCGAGGACGATGCCGCCGCCCGGGCGCACCACCCGCAGGAACTCCGACATCGCGGCCTCGGGGTCGGGCACCAGGGTGATCAGGAACTGGGCCACGACGGCGTCGAAGCTCGCGTCGGCGTAGCCGAGGTGGCAGACGTCCATCACCTGGAGGCCCTTCACGTGGGCCAGGTTCCGGCGCCGGACCTTGGCGCGGGCGCGCTTGAGCATGTCCTCGGAGAGGTCGACGCCGCAGACGAAGCTGGCCTTCGGATAGTAGCCCAGCGCCAGCCCGGTGCCGACGCCGGCCTCCAGGATCCGCGGCCCGTGCTCGGCCGCCGCCTCGACGGCGGCGCGGGCCGCGGGCTCGGTGAGCTTGTCGTAGACCACGTCGTAGACGGGGGCCCAGCGGGCATAGGCCTTGCGCATCAGGGCCGTGCTCGGCCCGGCCATCTGCGGCTCGCTCAGCATCGTTCGAAGTTTCCAGAGGTTGAGATCAGGCGGCCTCGCGGGGCCGGGCCGACAACGCGTCGACACGCCGGATGGTGCCGCCGCCCAGGACCCGGGCCCGGGGGCCGTCATCCGCGTAGATCGCGCAGGCCTGGCCCGGCGACACGCCGTCCTCGGGCTCGGCGAGCACGACCTCGGCCGCGCCGTCCGGCCCGACCGTCAGCGTTGCCGAGCGCGGCGGACGGGTCGAGCGCACGCGGACCGCCACCGGCAGGTCGCGCACGGCCGCCACCGGCCCCTCGCCGAGCCAGTTCAGGTCCGAGAGGCGGATCCGGGTCGTGGCCAGCGCCGTGCGCGGCCCGACCACAACGCGGGCCGAGTCCGGCTCCAGCCGCACGACGTAGAGCGGCTCGGGCCCGGACAGGCCCAGGCCCTTCCGCTGGCCCACCGTGTAATGCACGATCCCGTCGTGCCGGCCGAGAACCTGGCCGGCGAGGTCGACGATCTCGCCGGGCCGCGCCGCGTCGGGGCGCAGACGCGCGATCACGTCGCTGTAGCGGCCCTGCGGTACGAAGCAGATGTCCTGGCTGTCCGGCTTCTCGGCGAGCGACAGGCCGAGATCCTTCGCGAGCGCGCGGGTCTCGGTCTTCTCCATCTCGCCCAGGGGGAAGCGCAGGAAGTCCAGCTGCTCCGCCGTGGTCGCGTAGAGGAAGTAGCTCTGGTCGCGGGCGGGATCGAGGGCGCGGTAGAGCGCGCGGCCGCCGCCCGGGAGCGCCCGGCTGGCCACGTAGTGGCCGGTGGCGAGCGCGTCGGCGTCGAGGTCGCGGGCGAGGCCCAGCAGGTCGCGGAACTTCACCGTGCGGTTGCACTCGACACAGGGGATCGGCGTCTCGCCCGCGAGGTAGCTCTCGGCGAACTTCTCGATGACTTCGTCGCGGAAGCGATCCTCGTAGTCGAGGACGTAGTGCGGGATGCCGAGATGCTCCGCCGCCGCCCGGGCGTCGTGGATGTCCTGGCCGGCGCAGCACGCGCCCTTGCGGTGGCTCGCCGCGCCGTGGTCGTAGAGCTGGAGCGTGACGCCGACCACGTCGAAGCCCTGCCGCTTCAGCAGGCCCGCGACCACGGAGGAATCGACGCCGCCCGACATGGCGACGACGACGCGCGTCTCGTGGGGGGCTTTGGGAAGATCGAGGGCGTTCATCGCGAGGGTCCGCAGCCGCCGGCCCGAAAGCTCCCTGGCTGCACGGGCCGTCTATAGCGGGACTTCGCCCGGCTTTCCAGGGCAGCGGGATCGGACACTCGGCAGATCCTGCCGGGCGGGCGGCAGCTTCGATCAGGTCCGACCCGCGCGCTGCAAGCAGAGAACGATATTTTTCAGAGACTTATCCGTCCGGTACGGTGGCGCGCGCCTTGCTGCTGTGCGGCCCAGAGGAGTCCGGAATGGCGAGCGGCGCGGCGGATCGTTTGGATGTCACCACGTGGATTCCGTCCGCGCGGAACGCGCAGGCGCAGCGTTCGGGCTGGGAGGCCGCGGGCGTGGCGGCCCGCGCCGGCAATTCCGCGCAGGACCGCTTCGGCGCCGCCCTGAGCGCGGCCCAGGCCCGCGACGACGCCGCGACGGCGCGGGCCCGCGCCGCCGATCAGCGCGACGTCGCCGCCTCGGCCCGCGCCCGTCAGGCCGACCTGCGCGATCAGGCCGACGCCGCGCGGCTGGCCGGCGACCGCGCCCGGGATGCGGCGCTTCAGACCGAGGCCCGGGTCGCGGACAAGAGGGTCAGCCTCGCCAAGCCGGCGGATGCGCCGGCCTCGGCCGCGCGGGCCGAGGGACCGCCCTCCGCCGCGGGCGCGCGCGCCGAGGCTCCGAAGGCGGGCGCGGCGCGCACCGCCGAGACCGGCCGGACGGGAGCCGCCGGGCAGCAGGATTCCGAGGCCGTCGCGGCCGGGCAGGATCCGGCCGCCGAGGCGGCCGGCACCGCAGGCCCCGAGGCCGACGCGGCAGTGCCGCCGCAGAAGGCCGAGCCCGCCGCGCAGCCCGCGGCCTCGGGGCCGTCCGCCTCCCTGCTGGCCCTCATCGCCGCGCTGTCCGAGGGGGGCGGCGCGACCGGGACGGTCAAGACCGAGGCCGAGGCTGAGACGGATGCGGGTAGCGGCACGGCGCCAGCGCAGGACGGCTCGGCGGCTCTCTCCGGAACCGGCGCAACCGCGGGCCCTTCCGGCACGAACGCTCAGGGCGGCGGCCGCGCGGCCGGAACCGTACCCAGCATCGCCGGGACCGCTCCGGCATCGGCGGGCGCCGGTCACGAACCCGGCAAAGTCGGACCGGGCAGCGTCCCGGTCGACGGCCTGACGGCCGGCGGCGCGGCGGCCGCGACGTCCGATGCGGCGGCCCAGGATTTCCTCACCGCCCTGACCGACGTTGGCCAGGGCGCAGGTCCGCTTCAGACGCTGCCCGCGGCGGCGCAGGGTGGTCCGGCGCCGCCCGCGACATCCGGCCAGGCCGTGGACACGACGCGCGCCGCCCAGGAGACCGCCGCGCCGACGCAGACCGCGTCGCTCCAGACCGACCCACCCATCCCGATCGGCCAGGTGCCGATGACCATCGGCCTGAGGTCGCTGCGCGGATCCAACGAGTTCCAGATCCGGCTCGACCCGGCCGAGCTCGGGCGCATCGACGTTAAGCTGGAGATCGACAAGGCACACGGCCGCGTCATGACCCACCTCGTGGTCGACCGGCCCGAGACCCTCGCGCTGCTCCAGCGCGACGCCGGCCAGCTGCAGCAGGCGCTGACCCAGGCCGGCTTCGATCCCTCGGCCGGCGGGATCAACCTGTCGCTGCGGGGCGACGGAAGCGCCCAGAGCGGCGGCAGCGGCGGTCAGCCGGGCGATTCCCCGCGCGGGGGCGGCACGGGCTGGTCGCGCGATCAGGCGGAAGCCCCGCACGAGGTCGCCCCGATCCGCGTCCTGCGCGGCTACGGCGGCCTCGACATGAGGATCTAGGCGGTACGCGCGGCGCCCGCATCGCGGACCCACACAGACACGACGCGCATCCGGCCCCTGCGCCAGGACGCGGCACAGGAGAGATCAGCATGACGAGCGGTATATCGAGCCTGACGAGCACGACGAACACGACGGGCTCGTCCACGAGCAGCAGCGGCAACGCCACCGAGATCGCCAGCAACTTCACGCAGTTCCTGACGCTGCTGACCACGCAGCTCAAGAATCAGAACCCCCTCGACCCGATGGACACCAACCAGTTCACGCAGCAGCTGGTGCAGTTCGCCGGCGTCGAGCAGCAGCTCAAGACCAACGACCGCCTCGACAGCATCCTGAGCGCCTCGCAATCGGCGAGCTCGGCCTCGGCCACGAGCTACATCGGGAAGACCGTGTCGGCCGACGGCAGCGCCTCGCAGCTGTCCGGCGGCTCCGCCTCCTGGACGCTGAACCCGGCCCGGGCCGCCTCGAAGGCGGTGATCACGGTCCTGGACTCGAAGAGCAACGTCGTGGCCACGCAGACCACCGCGCTCAATGCCGGCAGCCAGACCTACACGTGGAACGGCAAGACCTCGGCCGGCCTGACCGCGCCCGGCGGGAACTACTCGATCAAGGTGGCGGCCACGGATGCCACCGGCTCGAGCGTTTCGGTCGATACGAGCCTCACGGGCACGGTCGACGAGGTCGATCTCAGCGGAACGTCGCCGGTGCTGGTGATCGGTTCGCAGCGCGTGCCGCTGTCCAGCGTCCAGACCATCGGGTTGTCCACAAGTGGCACTTAACGAATCACATCCGAGTGACTCGCTTCAACATCTCTTAAGCGGGCACAAGTACCTTCAATGCTCGACAGGTCAGTCGAGTGTAGAGCGTATCATGACCGAACCGAGCCGCCCGAGAGTGAAGTACGTGATCGGGCCCGACGGCAGCCCCCTGACGATCGCGGACCTTCCGCCCCCGAGCACCCGTCGCTGGGTGATCCGGCGCAAGGCCGAGGTCGTGGCCGCGGTGCGCGGCGGCCTCCTCAGCCTGGAGGAGGCGTGCAAGCGCTACACGCTGACCACAGAGGAATTCCTCAGCTGGCAGTTCTCCATCGACCAGCACGGCCTCGCCGGCCTGCGGACGACCCGGATCCAGCACTACCGTCACTGATCCGCGGCGCCCGTGCCGGGCGCCCCTATCCCGGGACGCCGCCGGCGCTTCCGGGTCTCATCGAGGCCGCGGGTGCCGGACCCGGCGCCTCGGCGACTCTGGTCGAGGGACCCGCTTCGCGGCCCCGGACCGACGCGAAGGCCACCCGCCCGCAGCGACGACCTCAGACGGCGCCGAGGGGCTGGCCCGCTCGAATCCGAGGACTCACGAAGCCGCGTCCGGACCCCGGGCGCGGCTTCGGTCGTTCCGGCGCCCGCATCCGAGCCCGTGGGACGCCTCCGCATTAACGACCCGCTAACCACGACCTGGGCAATTTCTGCCGAGCGGGCCGCCGGGGTCCGCCAGCGTTAGAGTGCAGCGAATCCTCCCGTGAAGCCGGTTCTCGATCTCGTCACGAAGTTCGGACCGGCCCGAATCGCCGCCATGGCGGCGGTGACGCTGACGCTAATCGGCTTCTTCGCCTTCATCATCCTGCGGGTCTCGCGCCCCGACATGGGCGTGCTGTTTTCCGACCTGTCGATGCAGGACTCGGCCTCCGTGGTCCGGGAGCTGGACAGCCGCGGCATCCGCTACGAGACGCGGGGCGATGCCGGGCAGACGATCCTGGCCCCCCGCCCGGACCTCGCCAAGCTGCGCATGGACCTCGCCGGCAAGGGCCTGCCGACCCAGGGCGGCGTCGGCTACGAGATCTTCGACAAGGGCGACGCGTTCTCGTCCACCAACTTCGTTCAGAACGTGAACCATCTGCGCGCCCTGGAGGGCGAACTGGCGCGCTCGATCCGGGCGATCGGGCGGGTCCAGGCGGCCCGCGTCCATCTCGTGCTGCCGGAGCGCCGCCTGTTCGAGCGGGACCGGGAGAGCCCGAGCGCGGCGATCGTGCTGAAGCTGATGGGCGATCTCGATTCCGGGCAGGTCCGGGCGATCCGCCATCTCGTGGCCTCCGCGGTGGAGGGCCTCAAGCCCGAACGGATCTCGATCGTCGATGAGCGCGGCCGGCTTCTGGCCGACGGCGCCCGGGACGCCGCGGCCGACGTCGCCGGCGGGTTCGAGGACCGGCAGGTCGGCCTCGAACGGCGCCTGCGCGGCCAGATCGAGGACGTCGTCGCCGGAATCGTCGGCCCGGGCCGGGCCCGCGTCCAGGTCAACGCGGAACTGGACCTCAACCGGGTCGAGAGCCGCTCCGAGACTTTCGATCCCGAGAGCCGGGTCGTGCGCTCCGCCCAGACCCGCACCGAATCGGCGGTCACCGGCAATGCCGAGGGACAGGTCAGCGTCGGCAACGAGTTGCCCGGCGCCAATGGCGGCGACAAGACGCCGACGCCCAAGGACGCGACCAACAAGAACGAGGAAACCACCAACTACGAGATCTCGCGGGTCACCAAGACCGAGATCGCCGAGAGCGGCCGGATCAAGCGCCTGTCGGTCGCCGTGGTGCTCGACGGCGTCTACGCCACCGCCCCCGACGGCAAGCAGACTTACAGCCCGCGCACGCCCGCCGAGATCGAGAGGATCACCGCGCTGGTGCGCGGCGCCGTCGGCTTCGACAAGGCCCGCGGCGACCAGATCGAGGTGGTGAACCTGCGCTTCGCGGAGGCGCCGAGCGTGCCGCAATTCACCGAGCCCACGCTGATCCAGTCGCTGCTCGCCCCCACCAAGGAGGACGTGCTGCGCATGGCCGAGCTCGCCGTCCTGGCGCTGCTGACGCTCATCGTCCTGCTCACGGTGGTCCGCCCCCTGGTGCGCCAGGTGCTCGCGCCGGTCCCAGAGGCCCCGGTCCTGACGGCGTCCGGAATGGCGCTCCCCGGCGACGCCGCCGCGGTCGCGGGTCCGGGCCAGACCGTGACGGTCATCGACCGCGACAACCCGACCGCGCGGCTGATGGAGTTCGCCAAGATCAACGGCCAGGTCCAGGCCGAGACGGTCCAGCGCGTGGTCGACATGGTCCGGGCGAGCCCGTCCGAGACCGTCGAGGTGCTGCGCACCTGGATCCAGGAAGAGTGAAGCGTAGGGCGTCGAGGGCGACACGATGGCGGCAGGTGCGGCACTGGGTCTGGCGAACACGCTGGCGACGGCGGGCGGCGATTCGTTCGCGTCGATGCCCGGGCCGCAGCGCGCCGCCGCGCTCCTGCTGATGCTCGGGGAGGAGGAAGGCGCTCCGATCTGGCAGATGCTCGAGGAGGAGGAGATCAAGAAGGTCAGCGCCGCCATGGTCCAGCTCGGCACGCTGGAGGCGCAGACCGTCGAGAAGCTCATCATCGAGTTCGTGACCAAGCTCGGCAACAGCGGCGGCATCTCGTCGAACTTCGAGCGGACCGAGGCGCTGCTCCTCAAGATCTTCCCCAGCGATCAGGTCTCGCTGATCATGGCGGAGATCAAGGGCGCGTCGGGCAAGCGCGTCTGGGCCTCGATCGCCCAGGTCGACCCGGAGATCCTCGCATCGTTCCTGCGCAACGAGTACCCGCAGACCGTGGCGGTGGTGCTGTCGCGGGTGCGCGCCGACTACGCCGCGAAGGTGCTCACCATCCTGCCGGAGGACTTCGCCATCGACGTCCTCAACCGGATGCTGCGCATGGAGACGGTGCAGAAGGAGGCGCTGCGCCACATCGAGGAGACGCTGCGGGTCGAGTTCGTGTCGACTATCGCCCAGACCCAGCGCCGCGACGCCCACGAGATGATGGCCGACGTGTTCAACGCCTTCGACCGGCAGACGGAGGGCCGCTTCCTCGCCGCCCTCGACCAGGCGAACCGCGGCTCGGCCAAGCGGATCCGCGAGCTGATGTTCACCTTCGAGGACCTGCTGAAACTCGATCCGGGCAGCGTCCAGACCCTGCTGCGCAGCATCGACAACGAGACCCTGTGCCGCGCGCTCAAGGGCGCCAACGAGCCGACCCGCGGCTTCTTCCTGAGGCAGATGTCGACCCGCGCGGCCAAGAACCTCACGGACGAGATGGCCTCGCTCGGGCCGGTCCGCCTCAAGGAGGTGGATGAGGCGCAGGCCAAGATGACCGAGATCGCCAAGGACCTCGCCGAGAAGGGCGAGATCATGATCGCCAAGAATAGCGCCGAGGAGGAGCTGGTCTATTGAGCGCCCAATCCGCCCGGAGCGCGAAGCCGTTCCTGTTCGAGACCGACTTCCGCAGCGGCCGCCCCAGCGCCGAGGCCCTGCGCGCCGCCGAGACCGCGGCCCGCTCCGAGGCCGAGGCCCATGCCCGCGGCATGCAGGAGGGCCGGGTCCAGGCCGAGGCGCAGGTCCAGGGCCGGCTCGCCGACGCCATGACCCGCCTGGCGCTCGCCGCCGCGGGCCTGATCGCCCAGGCCGACGCGCGCGACGCCGAGCGCGAGGCGCAGGCGGTCGAGGTGGCGATGCTGATCGCCCGCAAGGTCGCGGGCGACGCCCTCGACGCCGCCCCGCTCGCCGGCATCGGCGAGGCGGCCCGGACGGCGCTCCAGCACCTGCGCGGCGTGCCGCACTTGGTGGTGCGGGTGCACGACGGCTTGGTCGAGGAGGCCGAGACCCTGGTGAAGCGCCTCGCGCGCGAGCGCGGCTACGAGGGCCGGCTCGTGGTGCTGGGCGACCCCGACATGGCGGCGGGCGACGCCCGCATCGAGTGGGCGGACGGCGGCATCGTTCGGGAGCGCGCCCGCATCGAGGCGGCGGTGCTCGACGCCCTCGGCCTGCCGACGGGCCCGTGAGGAGATCCTGATGTCCGACGATTTCAGCCTGCCCCAGCTCGGTGAGCACGACACCGACTACGCCGCGGGCTCGATCCGCGACGCGCCCACCACCCCGAAGACCGCGGCCGACCTGGAGCAGCTCTTCGACGTGCCCGTGATGGTCTCGGCGGTGCTCGGCTCCGCCCGGATGCCGATCGGCGACCTGCTCCGGCTCGCGCCCGGCGCGGTTCTCGAACTCGACCGGAAGGTCGGCGAGGCGATCGACGTGTTCGTCAACAACCGGCTGGTGGCCCGCGGCGAGGTCGTCCTCGTCGAGGACCGGCTCGGCGTGACGATGACCGAGATCGTCAAGGGTGAGTGATTTTCAGCCGCGGACGCCGGTGTGCTGTCCGCGCGCGGGTTTTGAGAGGGACGAACCATGCGGCTCCTGATGATCGGGCGGCTCAACGGCGAGCTGATCACCGCCTCGAAGATCGCGATGCAGCGCGGCGCCGCCGTCACGCAGGCCGACGCCGTGCCGCAGGGCCTCACCGTCCTGCGCGCGCGGGGCGCCGATCTCATCATGATCGACGTGGGTCTGCCGATCCGCGACCTCGTCACCGCGCTGGAGGGAGAGCGGATCCGCACGCCGGTGGTCGCCTGCGGCGTCTCGGCGGACGCCTCGGCCGCCGTGGCGGCGATCCGGGCGGGCGCCAAGGAGTACATCCCGCTCCCGCCCGATCCCGAGATGATCGCGGCGGTGCTGGAGGCGGTCGCCACCGACCGCGCCGCCTTCGTCTGGCGCGACCCGTCCATGGAGCGGGTGGTCAAGCTCGCCGAGCAGGTCGCCCGCTCCGAGGCCTCGGTGCTGATCACCGGCGAGAGCGGCACCGGCAAGGAGGTGCTGGCCCGGCACGTCCACCAGAAGTCCAACCGGGCGGGCAAGCCCTTCGTCTCGGTGAACTGCGCGGCGATCCCCGAGGCCCTGCTCGAATCCGAGCTGTTCGGCCACGAGAAGGGCGCGTTCACCGGCGCGGTCGCCCGGCGCATCGGCCGGTTCGAGGAGGCCAATGGCGGCACGCTGCTCCTCGACGAGATCTCCGAGATGGACGTGCGCCTGCAGGCGAAGCTGCTGCGCGCCCTGCAGGAGCGGGTCATTGACCGGGTCGGCGGGACCGCCCCGGTGCGGGTCGACATCCGCGTGCTCGCCACCTCGAACCGCAACCTCGCCGAGGAGGTCCGCAAGGGCACGTTCCGGGAGGACCTGCTCTACCGGCTCAACGTCGTCGGCCTGCGGCTCCCGCCGCTGCGCGAGCGCCCGGCCGACATCCTCGAACTCGCCACCCACTTCGCCCGGAAATACGCCGCGGTGAACGGGATGCCGGTCCGCCCGCTCTCCGCGGAGGCCCGGGCGCTCGTGCTGCGGAACCCGTGGCGCGGCAACGTGCGCGAGTTGGAGAACACCCTGCACCGGGCGGTGCTGCTCGCCTCGGGCGACGCGATCGGCCCGGAGGCGATCCTGTCGCCCGAGGGCGAGACCTTCGCGGTTGAGGGGCCGGCCGCGCGCGCCGCCCAGGTCGCCGAGGCCGCCACCCGCGGGCTGGTGGGCCGGACCGTGGCGCAGGTCGAGTGCGACCTGATCCTCGACACGCTGGACCACTGCCTCGGTAATCGGACCCACGCGGCCAAGATCCTCGGCATCTCGATCCGGACCCTGCGCAACAAGCTCAACGAGTACGTGTCGGCGGGCCTCGACGTGGCCGAGCCCGGCAGCGTCCGGGCGAGCGTCGCCTGCGGCTGACGCGCATCCACGGAGCGGCCCCGGCGCGGACGCGCCGGACGACGGCGAACGTCACGGATGTGAAGGGCCGGGCGTACTCGTGCCGTAACGGGGGCGGACCGGCGGCGGTGACGCCCTAGCGCCGCCCGCTCTGGGCCGCCTTGTGGGCTTCGGCCTGGGCCGCGAAAGCCGCGTCGAGCTTGCGCAGGGATTCGTAGCGGGCGACGTCGCCCTCGACGTCGCGGATCGTCTCCTCAACGAGGTGGCGCTGGAGGGCGACCCGCGGGTCGTCCGGCGGGAACGCCTCCCGCTCCTGCAGCCGGAGCACGGCCTGCCGCACGACCGTGTAGACCGCCTCGCGCTCCTCACGGGTCATCGACGGCTGGATCGCCTTCGCGACGAGATCGGAGAAATCCGACATGGACCGTTAGACTTCGCTCATCCAGGTGCGCCCGGTTGGCCGGGCCGCCTCCCTCTACAGATCGCGCGGCCCGGGATCCAGATCCCGGGAGCCGCGGATGCCGCTACATCCTCTGGTCGCGGATGCCGGCGATCAGCAGCGCGGACGAGCTCCAGATCACCAGGAAGCAGAAGAACGATACCAGGAGGGAGTGGCCCCGCTCGGGATAGAGGCTGTCGGTCGGCAGGACCGGCGGCACGAACGTGGCCAGGAAGATGTGCTGCTTGCTCGCCGAGATGCGCGCCCGGTCGAGCAGGCTGTGGGCCGATTCCTCCAGCTTCTCGGCGATGGTCCGCTCGACCAGCAGGCCCTCGTACTGGAGCAGCGCCTCGGTCATGTTCTGGCCGCCGGCGGCGGCGTTGGCGCTCGTCAGCTCGTCCTGGAGCGACTTCATCTGCTGGTCGATGGCCGCGATGTTGGCCACCAGCGTCTGGATCGAGCGCGAGCGCTCGTCGAGGCTGGAGCCGCGCAGGACCTGCAGGTCGTTCTCGGCCTTGAGCTTGTCCTTCCGCAGCAGGGTCAGCGTGGTCAGCGTGCCCTCGGCGGTCTTGATCGGATCGATGACACCCCACTGATTGCGGAATGCCTGCAGCGCCACGTGCGCCTTGCGCAGCCGGTCCTGGGCGACCTTCGCGTCGGCCTCGGCCTGGGCGACCATGTCGGCCTGGGCGCGCTTGGAGATGTCGTTGATCAGCGCCTCGGAGCGCGACACCACCGCCTGGGCGATGGTCAGGGCGTCCTCCGGCGTGAAGGCGCGCACGGACAGGCGGATCACGCCCGAGATCGAGTCGATATGCGCCTCGACGTGCTTGCGCCAGTATTTGGTCAGGTCCTCGATCGGATCACTGGGGTCGAAGCGGGCCCAGAAATCCGCCTCGGACCGCGAGAACATCTTGGAGATGCCGATGCTCTTCTCGAGTGCCTCGACCAGCGTCTGGCTGTTGATGTAGTCGCGGACGATGAAGCTGTCCTGGCTGTTGTGCTTCTGGATGAGGTTCGTGTACTGGCCGAGCGAGATGTTCTCCATCGGCTCGACGTTGCCGCGGACCGCGAACTGGGCTTCCGCAACGTACTGATTGGACGCGAACGCGAACAGGTACAGGCCGACCACCAGGGTCGGCAGGAGCACGAACAGTCCGACGCGGCGGATGATCCGCGCGCCGTAGGTCGAAGTGTCCTCCTCGCGGGGACGCAGGCCCGGCAGACGGCTCCAGTCGAGGCGCTGCCGCACGGTCGCCACGAGGGCCCGGGCGGTCCGCTTCTCCGGCACCGGCCGGATCGTCTCCGCGCTGCGCCGCAGCTCCGTCATGGTCGGAGCGGCGAACGTCACGATCTCGCCTTCGCGCGTGTCGTCCTTGACGTCGTCGAAGCTCATCCGCTCTTTGTTCCTGGGTCTGCGCCGGTTCCGCTGCCGCGGCGCCGGCCGAGGGGCGGCCCGTGCGCGGTTACCGGAATCCCGTTCTTTTAGGCCCTTTTTATGGCGCCCGGCCCGACTGCTGCACCGCGGCGACGGGCGCCGTAGCCCGGGGCCGGTATCGCGTCCTACAGTCTCCGAATGATGACAGAACCGCGTGCCGCGGCCCCGGATGGCTCCCCTGATGGCTGCCCGACCGGCCGCACGGCCAAGACCAAACTCTCCGAGATCGTCGTCGTCTGCTCGAAATGCGCGAAGCGGCAGGGCCTGCGCGGGCGGGACCTCCGCGCGGCGCTGAAGAAGGCCGGGAAGCGGGCCGCCCGCGACGGCGGCGCACGCCGGCGGAAGTTGTGCATCGTGGAATCGGGCTGCCTCGGCCCCTGTCCGAAGCGCGCCGTGGCGGTCGCGACCGGCGCGAGCCTGGCCGAGGGCCGGGTCGTCCTGCTCGATCCCGCCGCCGGGCCCGCCGAGGCGCTCGCCGCGGTGCTCAATCCCGTCCTGCCGCGTCGCAGGGTCCCCGAATTCGGCCCCAATACCGCTCTAGCGGCGATACCACCCGACGAATCGCCGCCGGTCCGCTAACCGGCACAACTTGGAGCGCGCTCTTGCCCGCCTCTCGACGCGAGGCCCGCACACCGTGACCGGCGACCCTGTTTCCCGGAAGCGGCGGGCGGCCCACGCCGTGCTGCGTCGCCTGCCGCTGTTCGGCACCCTGATCGGCCTCGGCCTCGCCGTCTGGCTCGTGGCCACCAACGATCTCGCCGCGGTGGCCGCGGCCTTCGGACGGATCGGCGTGGCGGGCTTCGCCGGCGTCACGCTGGTGCGGATCGTGGTGATCCTGCTCTGCGGCCTCGCCTGGGCGCGCATTCTCGACGGGCTGGCGCCCGCGACGGCTTCGGCCTGCATGATCCTGCGCTTCGTCCGCGAAGGCATCAACGTGCTGCTGCCCGTGGCCTCGGTGGGCGGCGACGTGCTGGGCGCCCGCCTCCTCACCTTCTGGGGCGTCGCCGGCTCCCTGGCGGCCGCCTCCGTGCTGGCCGACATGCTGTTTCAGGTGGGAACGCTCGCCCTGTTCGCGGGCCTCGGCGCCGGCCTCCTGAGCCGGGTCGAGGGCGCCGAGGCGGCCGCCCTCGCCAGCTGGACGCTGCGGACGCTCGTCGTGGCCGGGCTGGCGGTGGCGGCCTTCTTCGCCTTCCAGCGGACCGGCATCGTGCGAGTGCTCGAGGATCGCCTCGCCGCCCTCGGCCGGCGCTTCGTGCGCGACGCCGAGGCGCGCCCCGAGCCGAACCGCCGGATCCAGGGCGCCCTCGACACGGTCTGGGCTCCGGGCCGCCGGGGACACCTCGCTCAATCGTTCGCGCTCCACGCCCTGGCCTGGCTGCTCGGCACGGTCGAGGTCGCGGTCGTCCTCGCCTGCATCGGCGTGGACCATGTCGGCTGGGCCGACATTCTCGTGATCGAGGCGCTGAGCCAGGCGATCAAGGCCGCCGCCTTCGTGGTCCCGAGCGGGCTCGGCGTCCAGGAGGGCGGACTGGTGCTGGTCTGCGGCCTGTTCGGCATCGATGCGGGGACCGCCCTCGCCCTGTCGCTCGCGCGCCGCGTGCCCGACGTGGTGCTCGGCCTGCCGGCCCTCCTCGTCTGGCAAAATCTCGAGGCCCGCCGCGCCGGCGTTCGCCCGGCCACACCCACCTGCGACCGTCCGTGACCCGAGACCTTCCCGTGCCGACACGCCTGATGTGCCAGGTTCCGAAGCTGCGCCTGCCGCCGGTCGCGCTCGCCGCACTGGTCGCGCTGGCCGGCGGAGTGCTCGCGGCCGGTCCGGCCCTCGCGCAGAGCGTCACCCTCGATCTCGGTGCCGGCGGCACCACCGAGCGCGCCCTCCAGCTCGTGGCGCTGATCACCGTCCTGGCGGTGGCCCCCTCGGTGCTGGTGATGGCCACGGCCTTCACCCGCATCGTCGTCGTGCTGTCGATCCTGCGGTCGGCGCTGGGCACCCAGACGGCGCCGCCGACAGCGGTGCTCGTCAGCCTCGCGCTGTTCCTGACCGCCTTCGTGATGGCCCCGACCGGCCGCGCCGCCTACAGCGCCGGTATCGAGCCGCTGATCGCCGGCCGGATCACGCAGGCGCAGGCGTTCGAGCGCGCCTCGGCGCCGTTCAAGACCTTCATGCTGCGCAACGTCCGCGAGAAGGACCTGAAGCTGTTCCTCGACCTCGCCAAGGTGCCGACGCCGAAGGGCCCCGAGGATGTCGGCCTGGAGATCGTCACGCCGGCCTTCATGATCTCGGAGCTGCGCCGCGCCTTCGAGATCGGCTTCCTGCTGTTCATCCCGTTCCTGATCATCGACCTCGTGGTCGCCTCGGTGCTGATGGCGGTCGGCATGATGATGGTCCCGCCGGCCACGGTCGCGCTGCCGTTCAAGCTGATCTTCTTCGTGCTGGTCGACGGCTGGACCTTGGTGGCCGGCTCCCTGGTCCAGAGCTACGGCGGCTGACGGCGGCCGTGCCGGGCCGTCAGCCGGCGCGGGACGTCGCGTCGACGATCCGGACCGCCGCGAAGCCCTCCGCGCGCGACGGCGGCTCGAACAGACGGTCGACGGAGCGGATGCTCTCCTCGGGAACCTGTCGGTCGGCGGCGCGCCGCCGGTTCCCCTCGAGGGCGACCGCGAGCGGCGCGCGGATCCAGACCGCCTCCGCGGCGACGCCGCAGGCTCTCGCGATGGCGAGGATCGGCGCACGGTGCCGCCGGCCGGGCAAGGCGGTGTCGAAGTAGACGCGGCCGAGCCGGGGCCGCTGCCGGGCGATCCATGTCGATTTGCCGGCCCCCTGCAGCCCGCACACGACCACGAGCCGCTCGACCGAGTCCGCGGCGAGCGCCGCGCGCAGCGCCGCGAGGGCCAGCCGCCACGCCTCGGCGTTCCGTTCGGGCGTCCAGACGCGGCCGCGCTCGGTCTCGAGGAAGGCGTCCGGGTCGATGACGACCGCCGCGCTCACCCGGGCGGCGCACCGGGTGTCCCGGCGCTGCTCTGCTGCTGTCCGCCCTGGGCACCGGCGGCGGGCGCCTCGCCGCCCGCACCCGGCGCCTCGGGTCGACCGCGCGCGGGCGCGGCGGCATCCGGATAGCGCTTGCGATACTCGGCGAGGAAAGCCGACAGCGTCTGGACCTTCGTGGCGCGCGCCGCGATGTCCCGGAAGCCCGGTGCCCGGGTCGGGTCGGTGCCGGTCAGGAGCGCGAAGGTGCGGGCGTCCGGGCTCGCCGCCATCCCCTCCGAGAATTTCGCCTTCAGCCGCTCCAGGCCCACGGCCTCGTGCGCGAGATCGTAGGCGATCGCGGCGCGCACGATGTCGGCGCGCGCCTGATCGTCCAGCGGCTGGCCGGACTGCCACGTATCGCCCAGCAGGGCCTCGTGGGCCTCCCCGGCCTCGCGCCAGCGGCGCGCGCCCCAGTAAATGTCGGCGCGCAGACGCTCGATATCCGGACCGCTCTCGTCCTCGATCGTTTCCAGCGCGAGGTCGGTGCGGGTCAGGTCCGACAGGGCCCTGGCGCGGACCAGCCCGCGGGCGCGCTTGAGTTCGCCCGGAAGCTCGGGCAGCTCGGTGGCGTCGAGGACCTTCAGGGCCTCCATCGGCTTGTCGTCCATCAGCCGGACCGTCGCGAGCCGCGCCGCCACCGCGGATCGCGCCGGGCCGGTGAGGCGGTTGTCGATCTGGTACTGCAGCAGGTCGGCGGCCGAATCGAGGAGGTCGAGGGTCACGAGGCGGTCGGCCAGACGGCGCACCACCTCGTCGCCGCGCCGCCCGATCGGGCTCAGCTCACGGAAATCGAAGAAGAGCGACACGGCCTCGATCCCGGAGAGCTTGTCGCCCTTGTCGGTGAGGTAGAGGTTCTCGAAGGCCGTCTGCGCGTCCCGCGCCAGGGCCGCGGTCGCGGGGGCGTTCGGCGCGAAGACGTTGGCCCGGCGCACCACTGTGAAAGCGTCGCGCCACCGGCCGGCGGCGAGATAGAGGCGGGCGAGACCGGCGGTGATGCCGTCCTCGACCGGGCCGCCGTGCCAGGTCAGGGCGAGCCGCTCCAGCCGCTCGATGGCGGCGTCGGGCGCGAGCTTGCCGGAGGCCTGCGCCAGGAGCGCGCCCCTGAGCGCGGCCTCGACCGCGACCGGACGGACGGCCGAGTTGTCGAGGCGCGCGTAGGCGTCCAGGGCCGCCTCGGTCTGGCCGGTCGCCTCGGCCACGCGGGCGCGAACCATCGCCAGCCGGTCACGGATCCAGGGCGGCAGGTCGCGCTCCGCCTCGGCGCGCGCGGCGGCGGTCTCGGCATCGCCGTTCTCGATCGCCGATTCGGCGGCCCGGGCCCGGATCGTCTGCGCGACGTCCGCGGGATAGCCGTCGGCCAGCGGCAGCACCTTGAGGAAGCCCGTTTCCGCCGTCTTCCAGTCGCCGGCCCCGGCCGAGGCCATCGCGCGCCACAGGGCGGCCTCGCGATCGTCGCTCAGGAGCGGGACGCTGAGGGCCTTCAGCGCCTCCGCGCTCCGGCCGATCCGGACCAGGGCGATGCCCCGCAGGACGGCAGTATCGCGCTGGATGGCCAGGAGCGGATCGTCGGCGGCCGCGATCTCCAGTGCGGTGAGGCCCTCGTAATCGAGGCCGTTGGCGAGATCCGCGCGGGCCAGCGCCAAGCGGGCCGGACCGCGCTCGGTCGGCGTCGCCGCGACGGCCGCGTCGAAGAGTCCGCGCAGGGTCGCGCGGACATTCCCCATCCTGGCGCGCTCCCAGGGCTCCTTCGCGATCGCGAGGGCCCCCGCGTCGACGAGCGCCACGTCCGGCTTGCGCGCCGCCATGGACGCGGCGAGCCCGCCCTCGCGGCCGATCGAGACCCCGTCGAGTTCGGGCCGCACCGCCAGATCGTCGGCGCCGGCGAGCACCGCGAGGCCGTGCCGGCTCGGCAGGATCTCGAAATCGACGAAGCGACGGTTCTTCGGATTGCCGACGGGGCGCTGCGCGGCCGACGTGACCACCGCGATCCGCTCATCGTCGAGGGCGAGCCACGTCGCCGATCCGGGATGCGGCAGCGTCAGGGTGACGGCGATGCGGCCGGACGGATCGGGCTTGCGTACGGGATCGATCGTGTCGCTCGGACTGAGCGCACTGCCCGCCGAGAGTTCCCAGGCCACGCCGGTCCCGGTGGTGACGGCGTTGAGATCGACGAGCCGACCCGGCGGAACCGGGAACCGCACGACCGTGAGCGGCCCCGTCCGGGCGGGTGCGCCCATCGGCGCGAGGCCCTGGCTCGACGGCGGGACGACCACCGGCTCGCCGGTCTCGAAGGCCAGCGTCGCGATCCCGCCGCGCTCGAACAGGACCGCCGGCGGGAGGGTCTGAAACGGGAAGAGCAAGCCTCCGCCGGCCCGGCGCGTCGGCGGCGGCTCGGGGGAGCGCGGCGCGACCGCCGGCGCAGTGACTGGCGCAGCGACGGGCGCCGTGACTGGCACAGTGACTGGCGCACTGGCCTGGGCCGGGCGCGGCGCGACCGGCAGCGGCGGCGCCTGCTTCGCGGCGGCGGGACCCGGCACGTCGACGGCGGTCGCGGCCGGCTCCAGAGGCTTGGGGCGGACCACGTCCACGTACATGGCGCCGTCCTCGCGCTCGGTGCCGATCCTGAACCCGTCCTCGGGCGTGATCAGCAGACTCGCCGAGTTCGCGTCGGTCTCCGTCGCCAGCTTGGCGATTCCGGGGCGCGGACGGCCGCGGGTGCCGCTCGGATCGATCGTCCAGGCACCGATCACCCGCACGCGCGTCACGGGTCCCTCGGCGGTCACCGTGGAGACGGCCTCCGCGGGGAGGCGCAGCGACAGCCGCGTCAGGGTCGGAAGCAGCGCGAGCTCGAGCGACAGCGCCCGGCGCACCGGCTCCGGCGTGCGCGCCCTGAGCGCCTCCTCGGCCGCCCGGGCCCGGCGGGCGAGGTCGGCAATCACCTCGGCCGGCAGCGGCGGCATGAGGCCGGACCAACCCTCCGGAAGCAGGTCCACGAACACGCGCTCGCCGGCCGACTGGACGTTGGCCCGGTAAGGGCGCTGCAGGGCGAGGCGGAGCCCCGTGCCGTCGGGATCGCGGCGGACGCTGGCGATGAAGGCCGGCATCTCGTCCGTGAGGTGCTCGGGCCCGGGCGCCACCCGCTCGCCGTAGCTCAAGAGCAGGACGCCGCCGGCGAGCTTCGCCTTGACCGCGACCGGCTTGTCGAAGGTGAGCACGATCCGGCCGTAGCCGCCGGCCCCGGTGCCGACCTCGCTGCCCTTGGTGCTGACGAGCCGCGCGGCCAGCGCGGGCGCGATCCCTGCCAGAAGGGCGAGCAGCGCCAGCGCCGCGGTCAGCACCCGCGCGCCGCGTCCTCGACCGTTCCGGGGTCGCCCGCCCACCGATCCCATCGCCTCGCCGATCCGAACCCGGCGCGCGGCACCCGAGGGACCGCGGCGCGCGGCGCCACTTCTCGGCGGGATCCTGCTCGACCGCGGCTAACGCTGGCTTAACCGTAACCGGAAAAGGCCGCGGGCCGCCGCGCGGCTCAGCCGCCGAGGGCGACGGCGCGATCGAAGGCCTGCGAGAAGCCCGTTAGGGGCACCGTGACGGTGGCCGGCTCGGTCCCGCCCGCCTTCTCGCCGGTCACGGTGAGGGCCTTGGCGGTGCGCATGCCGTCGAGGGCGAGCGTCGGGAAGCTGATCGCCACGATGCAGCCCTCGGCGCTGCAGGTCGTGTAGGGGGCGCCCTTGCCGAGGGTCTGCTCGTCGAGCTTGAAGGTCACGCCCGGCTCGATGGCGAGCCCGAAGGGCATCAGCACGATCCCCTCGGCCCGGCCGTTCGCGGGCGTCTGCAGTTCGAAGCCGAACTTGCGCCGGCCGGTCCGCGAATCGCCCTGGGACTGGGCCACGATGCAGGTGACCTTGTCGCTCGGGCGCGTGCAGGTCATCGTCCAGTCGCCGTAGCTCTCGCTGACGGTGCTGGCGCCGGCGGGCCACACGGCGTGCGCCGCAGCGGCCGCCGGCGTCGCGGCCTCCTCGGGCTTCGCCGCCTCGGTAGGCTTGGCCGCCTTGTGGGGAGCCGGCTTCGGCCGCGGCTTGGGCTTCGGCTTCGCGGGCGCCTCGGCGGCCGGAGCGGCGTCGGGTTCGGCATCCTGCGCGCGCGCCGCCAGGTTCGGGACCGCCGCAAGCGACGTCGCGATCAGGCTGAGACGCAGAAGCGCACGAAATGTCGACATGGAATCACGATCCCCCGGAGAGCCATTGGGCGGCAATGCCGCCTAATGCCCAAGCCGGGGCGACGCAATCGCCGGAGGCGGCGCCGGTGGGTTGCGCGCGTCTCAGAGAGGATTCGGGCCACCGATCGAGCGCGCGAGCGCGCAGCGGCGGGCGAAGGCACTCTCCGCGCCGACGCGCAGTGTGCGGGCGACCGCGAAGACGAGGGTCAGGAAGCCGGGATCGCGATCGGCGGTCTCGACGGCAGGGCCGGGGATCCGGGCGGTGATGAGCGCGAGCATGACGGACTCCAGGTGCGAGATCCCGGGCGTTTCGTCGCTCCCCAACTCTGCGGCCCTCTGCGCGGCCTTGCTGCATTGCAATATGAGGCCCGCGCCAAGAGACTGCCACTGAGCAGATGATGGGGTACGCATGCGCTGGATTCATACTTCGCGCGACGTTTCGGTGAGGGCGCGTTAACGAAGGGTAATGGGGGCGCGGTTGACCGGCGACGGGCAAGCCGCCATTGAGCGCGTTTCAGGCGACTCGGGCCCTGGACCGCACCGGCACCGCTCCGGCGGCGCGGGCCTGTCGCCGCACTGTCACACGCGCGCCATAACCCGCCCGCGAGCAGATGAGCGGACGCGCCCGGCGTCCGCCAGACGAGGATATCCCGCATGACCGACCAGCCGACCCATCACCCGATCCATGGCCGGATCACCGGCCCCATCGTGATGATCGGCTTCGGCTCGATCGGCCGCGGCACCCTCCCGCTCATCGAGCGCCACTTCGAGTACGACCGCGCCCGCTTCACCGTGATCGACCCGGTCGACACGCATCGGTCCCTCGCCGAGAAGCACGGATTGCGCTTCGAGAAGGTGGCCCTGACGCCGGAGAACTACCGCGACGTGCTCACCCCGCTCCTCACCGAGGGCGGCGGCCAGGGCTTCTGCGTCAACCTGTCGGTCGACACCTCCTCGCGCGCCATCATGGAGCTCTGCCGCGAGCTCGGCGCCCTCTACATCGACACCGTGGCCGAGCCCTGGCCGGGCTTCTACTTCGACAAGACCAAGAGCCAGGGCGACCGCACCAACTACGCGCTCCGCGAGAACATCCTCGACGCCCGCGCGCAGAAGCCCGGCGGCACCACGGCCGTGTCGTGCTGCGGCGCCAATCCCGGCATGGTCTCGTGGTTCGTCAAGCAGGCGCTCCTGAACATCGCCCAGGATACCGGCCTGCAGCGGCCCGAGCCAAAGACCAAGGCCGAGTGGGCCGCCCTGATGAAGGATCTGGGCGTGAAGGGCGTCCACATCGCCGAGCGGGACACGCAGCGCGCCAAGAATCCGAAGCCGCGGGGCGTCTTCGTGAACACGTGGTCGGTCGAGGGCTTCGTCTCCGAGGGCAACCAGCCGGCCGAGCTCGGCTGGGGGACGCACGAGACCTGGAAGCCCGCCAACGCCCGCGAGCAGGAGAAGGGGTCGCGCTGCGCGATCTACCTGCTGCAGCCGGGCGCCGACACGCGGGTGCGCACCTGGGTGCCGACCGCCGGGTCGCAGTTCGGCTTCCTCGTCACCCACAACGAGGCGATCTCCATCTCCGACTACTACACGGTGCGCGAGGGCGATAAGCCGGTCTTCCGGCCGACCTGCCACTACGCCTACCACCCGGCCGACGACGCCGTGCTGTCGCTCCACGAGATGTTCGGCAAGGCGGCCCAGGTGCAGGAGCAGCACCACATCCTCGACGAGACCGAGATCGTCGACGGCATCGACGAGCTCGGCGTGCTCGTCTACGGCCACGCGAAGAACGCCTACTGGTACGGCTCGCAGCTCTCCATCGAGGAGACCCGCCGGGTCGCCCCCTACCAGAACGCCACCGGCCTGCAGGTGACCTCGGCGGTGCTCGCCGGCATGGTCTGGGCCCTGGAGAATCCGGAGGCCGGCATCGTCGAGGCCGACGAGATGGACTTCCGCCGCTGCCTGGAGGTCCAGACCCCGTATCTCGGCCCGGTCGTGGGCGTGTACACGGACTGGACGCCGCTCACCGACCGCCCGGGCCTGTTCCCGGAGGACATCGACACCAGTGATCCCTGGCAGTTCCGCAACGTGCTGGTGCACGGCTGAGGCTTCCGCCGCGCCCCGTCAGTCGGGGCGCGAATCCGCGCCGGATCGGCGGCGCCGTCCTGAACGCACGAACGGGGCCTCCGAGATGCGACGATCTCGGAGGCCCCGTTCGTACGTCCCCCCGCCCGGCCCCGCGGCCTATGCCAGGGATGACACCGGCCCGGAGAGTTTCAGCCGGCTCGGCTACTCGGCCTGCCGCCGCGTCACGAGGGTGCGGCCCGGCTCGACCTCGTTCTTGTCCTGGTACAGCGGCACGATCGCGCGCAGCCAGCCGCGGACCTCGCGGCCGCCGTAATTGCGCTCGACCACGTCGTGCGTGAGGTAGGCCTGCAGGTTCACGGGCCCAAAATTGTAGCCGACGAGACCGCCCACCGCGATCTGGCCCTGCGGACGGTAGCTCGCCACGCCGGTAGGAAGGTCCGTCGACCCGAAGGCCACCGCGCCGATCTGCCAGGAACCGAATTTCTTCGTCATGGTCAGGTCGAGGTTCATGTAGTCCGGATAGAGGGTGCCACTGGGCGAGCGCGTGTCGAGGAAGACGCCGTAGAGCAGGTTCGCCGTGAGGTTCCAGCCCTGGCCGGTGTAGCTCAGCGCGAAGCGGTGGGTCAGCGAGGCCGACTGCGTCAGGAATCGCGTCTGGATCGGCAGGTAGCCGCCGAACAGGTAGCTGAAGCCGACGTCGCCGCCGAGGTCCCAGGCGAGCTGGGCCGCCAGCAGCTGCTGCCCGACGCCACTCTGATAGGGCGCGCCCTGGCTGCTCGCCGCCGCGACCGGCTGGGTGAAGAAGAACTGCAGGCGCGCACCGGCGACATCCCAGGGCGTCGCCCACGCGAAGGTCGGCAGGTTGACGTTGGTCGACGAGTCGCGCGGGAGCGTGCCGCGCACGCCGAAGCTCGACAGGTTCACGAAATACAGGCCGACCGGCAGCTGGTCGCCCACCGGCAGGCCGACCGTCTGTCCCGGCTGCGCCGCGGACGCCGCCCGCGCGGTCGTGGCCGTCGACGCGGCGGCGATCGGGGCCGAGACGGCGAGAGCCGCCGCCGCGACCCAACGTGACGTCAGGCTAAATCCGGCCATGAAAACCCCGAACCTGAGCCCCGTCATTCGGGGCCGATCAGGGTTTGACGGGCGTTCACTCCGACAGCATCCCGCCGTTACGGCCAAGCCGTGCGCGATCGCACGGCGTCGACAGACCGTTCTCTTGGCGGGAGGACTAAATCACGGATCCTCGACTTCGACGACGAAGTCGCCGCGGTAGGTCGTGCCCTCCACCGGGTTCGAGATCCAGCGGCAACGGCCGATGCGCAGGTCGTGGCCGGCGTGGAAATGCCCGGAGATCCACAGCTCCGGCCGCTCGACCTCCGCGAGGTCGTCGAGGGCCGTACTGGCGTAGAAGGCCGGCACCCACCAGGGGACGCCGGGCGCGTCCCGGAAGCGGTCGGCCGCGAGCGGGCTCGCCGGGTGATGGGTCACCACCACGGTCGGTCCGTCGTGCGGGGTCCGGAGCGCCGCGTGCAGGGCCGCCCGCTCGATCCGGTGTTCCGCCATCGCGTCCGCCGGCTGCCAGGGGCTGCCGTCGGCCTTGCGGATCGAGCCGAGATACTCCCGCGAGCCCGTCACCGGGTCGGTCATGCGCGACGCCGCGTAGGCCACCGGATCGTCGGGCCGGTTCGGCGCGTCCGGTGCGAGCCAGCGCCCCGCGAGGGTCCAGTCGCTCCACAGGGTGGTGCCGACGAAGCGGACACCGTCGATGACGCAGCTCCGCGCGTGCTGGAGCAGATGAATCCGCGCGCCGAGCCGGTTGAGGCGACCGACCTCGGCCTCGAGGGCGGCGATCAGCTCCGGCGCGGTCCGCCGGTCCCCGGTCGGCGCGTAGCGCTCGTGGTTGCCCGGCACCAGCACGATCGGCCGTCTCTGCGCGAGGTGCAGCAGCGCCGCGAGCCCCCGCTCGGGATGTCCCTCGTGGAGGTCGCCCGGGCAGGCGAGCAGGTCGAACGGCTCCGCGGGCGGCGCGATCCGGTCGAGGCGGCGCCGCTCCAGGTGCAGGTCCGAGATGGGGAAGATGCGCATGATGGTCGCTGCCGTGTCGCCGCTCGGGACCGCTACCGCGCGGCTCTGCGCTCGGCCGCGGCGGCCTTGAGGATGTCGGCGGCCGAGTCGGCGTTGAGGATCGCGATCCCGGCCGCCACCACGAGGTCGGGCCAGGGGGACGGGTGGAGGGCCGTCACCAGGCCGGCGGCGATGATCGCCAGGTTGGCGACGGCGTCGTTGCGCGCCGAGAGGTAGGCCGCCCGGGTCAGGCTGCCCGAGCCGGAGCGGTGCCGGGCGAGCATGAGCGCGCAGGTGAGGTTCACGGCGAGCGCGCCGAGCCCCGCGAGGGTCAGGGGCAGTGCCGCGGGGGCGGTGAAATCTGCGATCTTGCCGTAGGCCGCCCAGGCCCCCGCCAGCGCCGGCAGGAGCAGGATCCCCGCCATGGCGGTCCCGAGGCGGGCGCGGTTGCGCGCGCTCCAGCCGAGACCCGCGAAGATCAGCAGGTTGATCGCCGCGTCCTCGAGGAAATCGAGGCTGTCGGCGATCAGCGCCACCGAGCCGATGGCGAGCGCCACCGCGATCTCGATGCCGAAATAGCCGAGGTTGAGCGCCGCCACGCGGGCGACGACCGGGCGGAGGGCGGGCGGCGCGGGCCGGGGCGCATCATCGGCGATCACGGGACGCCTCTTCGCCGACGCGCGCGGCGCTGTCGAGCGGCCGTTGAGAAAAGCCTGTCCGCGGCTCAAGAAAGTTCGACGCCGTTACGCCTTTGTCCGGGTGGATTCGCCGCCTGGATCGTGCGACGCCGTTGCCGGAGCCGGCTGCACGAGACGAATGACCGGCCGGAACCGGAGGTCTGCCGCGTCATGCTGCCCGAACTGCGCGTGCTCTATTTCGAGGATCTCGAGGTCGGCCTGTCGGAGACCCTCTCGAAGACCATCGCCTCCTCGGACGTGGTGGGCTTCGCCGAGATCACCGGCGACCGCAACCCGATCCACCTGTCCGAGCACTTCGCCGCGCGCACGCCGTTCGGCACCCGCATCGCCCACGGCCTCTACACGGCCGGGCTGATCTCGGCGGTGCTCGGCACCCGCCTGCCGGGGCCCGGCGCCGTCTACATCTCCCAGACCCTGAACTTCCGCGCCCCGGTGCGGATCGGCGACGTCGTCGACGTCACCGTGACGGTGGCCGAACTCATGCCCGAGCGGCGGCGCGCGCGCCTCGCCTGCAAGTGCTCGGTGGGCGGTGAGACAGTCCTCGACGGCGAGGCCCTGGTGAAGGTGCCGACCAAGGCTGAGGCCGACCCGCTGGCGAACCGCTCCGACCGGTCCCAGGGCTGAGGTGACTCCGGTCCCGGAGCTCCTCGCCGACCCGGACGATCCCCGCCTCGAGCCCTACACCCGGATGCGCGAGCGCGACCTCGTGGGCCGCGCCGGGCGCTTCATCGTCGAGGGCGAGGTGACCCTGCGGCTGCTCCTCGGGCGCCGCAGCCGCTTCCGCGCCGAATCGATCCTCCTCGCGCCTGAGCGCTGGCCCGGACTCGCCGCCGACGTCGCCGCCGCCGCGGAGCCGCCGCCCGTGTTCGGCGCCTCGAAGGCGGTGATGAGCGCCGTGACGGGCTTCCCGATCCACCGCGGGGTCCTCGCGGTCGGCCTGCGCGGGCCGGAGCCCGGCGCGGCCGACCTCGTACCGCCGCCGCCCGCCCCCGCCCTCGTGGTCGGCCTCGCGGGCCTGACCAATCACGACAATGTCGGCGCCGCCTTCCGCAACGCGGCGGCCTTCGGGGCCGACGCCGTGCTCCTCGACGGGGCGAGCTGCGACCCGCTCTACCGCAAGAGCATCCGCGTCTCCACAGGGGCCGCCCTGATCCAGCCTTTCGCGCGGCTGCCGGAAGGGCAGGACTGGCTGCGGCTCGCCGAAACCCTCGATCTCCAGCCGCTGGCCTTCAGCCCGGGGGCGACCGAGACTCTGGACACGCTCGACGTCCCGGCGCGCGCGCTCCTGATCCTCGGCACCGAGGGACCCGGCCTCGATGCGGCGACGCTGGCCCGGGCGCGTCCGATCCGGATCCCGATGGCCGCCGGCTTCGACTCGCTCAACGTCGCCACCGCGGCGGGCGTCGCCCTCTACACCATCGCGCGCGGCCAGGGGCGCCTCGGCAGGCCGTGAACGCGCCGCGACGACAGCTCCCTCCGCCCGGGCCGGCCGTTTCCTGAACTCAGTATTCTCCGCGCGGACGCCGCCGAACAGGGCCGGCGCACAATCGTCCGCCTGCAACACATGGACATCTCGACGCCACGCGCGGGTGTGCGCAAGCTGAGATCTCAAGACCGTCACGACGCCGCGCCGGATCGCATGTCGAGTCTCCCGACGCTTCACTTCAACACCGATCCCCTCGAACCCGCGCAGGCCTTCGCGGCCTGGCGCGATCTGATGGCACCCATCGTTCGGATCGAGCAGATCAAAGGGGCTCCGGTGCCGCGCGGGAACCTGTCCTGCACGGTCCTGGGGGACATCCTCGCCAGCCGGATGGTCTTCTCGGCCCAGCACATGGTCCGCGATCGCCGCCACGCCGCGGCGACGCCGGATCACTTCACGTTCATGCTCTACGTGTCGGGTGGCCTGTCCGGGGACGTCGCGGGCAGCCCGGTGGTGCAGCAGCGCAACCGGATCATGGCCGCCAATATGGGCCGGGAACTCGATGCCCGCGGGGTGAGCTCCAGCGCGATCGGGCTGACCATCCCGCGGCGCCTGCTGGCCGACTGCGCGGTCGAGCGGATCCCGATCTTCCTCGACAGGGAGCGGAACCGTCTGCTCGTCGCCCGGCTGCACGCCCTGTACCGCCGGCTGCCGACGGCTGCCGCCGACGACGAGCCGGCAATCGCGGGTGAGTTGACCGGTTTCGTCCGCCGCCTGTTCGATCCGTCCGCGGCCTCGGACGTGCTGCAGGGCCCGGAATTGGATGCCGGCTTCGTCGCCCTCGTCGAGCGCCTGATGGATCTCCACCTGGCCTCGCCCGACCTCTCGCCGGACCGGCTCGCCGACGGGGCGGGCGTCTCGCGGACCGTGCTGTACCGCGCTTTCCAGAACGTCGGCGGCGTCATGCACCGCGTCTGGGAGAAACGGTTGGAGGCGATCCGGATCGCCCTGGAGGATCCGCTCGAGACGCGGGCGCTTGCGCGCCTGGCGAGCGAGCACGGCTTCAAGGATCCCGCACACCTGAGCCGCGCCTTCCGCACTCGTTTCGGGGTGACGCCGCGGGAATGGCGCCAGACGCGGAGGCCCCACGGCACCCGGACGTTCGAGCAGACGCCCGCCCAGGCCCACGCCTGGTACGAGCGTCTGGGCCAGCGCTGAGGCGCCCGCTCCACCGAGGACGGCCCGACACGCGATCCGGCGCTGGCGAGGCCGCCGGCGAGGCCACGGGCGGCCCGCGACGCGGCTCGCCTCGAGAAACCTTGCGGATGTGTATCCACGGTATGATCGTATACAGCGTTGTGCGCGCGACAAACGGCTGCAATTGCCGCGCGATGATGCGAAGCTAGCTTGGCTGCACGGGGTATCGGGATTCTGTGAGGAGTCGGGGACGTTGCTTCAGTCTGGGGATGGGTTGCGGGCGCTGACCGGACGCCGGGTGGCCGTGGTCGGGGCCGGACCGGGCGGACTGGCCGCCGCCCTGCTGCTCGCGCGGGCCGGGATCCACGTCACCATCTTCGAGAAGGACCCGCAGGTCGGGGGTCGGACGAAGACCGTCGAGGCTCCCGGCGGTTACCGATTCGATATCGGCCCGACGTTCTTCCTCTATCCACAGATTCTTGCGGATATTTTCGCGAGCTGCGGCGAGCGGCTGGAAGATCATGTCAAGCTCGAGCGGCTCGACCCGCAGTACCACCTCGTGTTCGAGGGCGCGGAGGGGATCTCGGGAACGATCCGCGCGACCGGCGACGTCGAGCGCCTGGAGCGCGAGATCGCCCGCCTCGCGCCGGACGACGCCAAGAACGTCAAGGCCTTCTTCTCCGAGAACCGGACCAAGCTGAACTACTTCAAGCCGGTCCTGGAACAGGCCTTCCACACCCTGCGCAGCATGGCGAGCCCGGCCATGCTGGCCGCCCTGCCCTACCTGCATCCGGGCCGGAGCGTGGACCGAGACCTCAAGCGCCACTTCGCCGACCCGCGGGTGCGCCTCGCCTTCTCGTTCCAGACCAAGTATCTCGGCATGTCGCCGTTCCGGTGCCCGAGCCTGTTCACCATCCTGTCGTTCCTCGAATACGAGCACGGGGTCTATCACCCGGTGGGCGGCTGCGGCGCCGTCTCCGAGGCGATGGCGGGCTTGGCCGGTCGCATGGGCGTGGACCTCCGGCTCAACAGCAACGTCGAGGAGGTGCTGTTCGACGGCAAGCGCGCCACCGGTTTGGTAGCGGACGGCGAGACTTTCAACGCCGACGCGGTGCTGATCAACGGTGACTTCGCGAAGGTCGTGCGCGCCCTCGTCCCGGAGCGGCACCGGCCGCGTTGGCGCGACGCCAAGATCCGGAAGGCTCGGCTCTCCTGCTCGACCTTCATGCTGTATCTCGGCCTCGAGGGGAAAATGCCCGACAGCCTCGGGCATCATACGATCCTCCTGGCCGACGGCTACGAGAAGAACATCCGCGAGATCACGGAGGGCACGCTGCCGATGCAGCCGTCCCTGTACGTGCAGCACGCGGGCTACACGGATGGCGGGATGGCGCCGCCCGGACACACGGCCCTCTACGTGCTGGTGCCGGTGCCCAACCTGAAGGCGGGGATCGACTGGGCGGCGATGCGGGAGACCTACCGCGCCCTGATCCTGGAACGGCTGAAGCTCCTCGGAATCGACGATCTCGAGTCCCGCATCCGTTACGAGCGGATCATCGACCCGACCCAGTGGGAGGAGGATTTCGCCGTCCACGAAGGCGCCACCTTCAACCTCGCCCACGACCTGATGCAGATGCTGTATTTCCGGCCGCACAATCGTTTCGGACCGGGGCTCTACATCGTCGGTGGCGGCACCCATCCGGGCTCCGGCCTGCCGGTGATCTACGAGGGAGCCCGCATCTCGGCCCGGCTGCTGATCGAGGAGCTTGCCGGTGCCCGCGCCGCCGCCGCGGCCGGCATCCCCGACACCGCCCCGCTGGCCACCTCCAGCGAGGCCTCGTGAGCGCGGCGACCGACCGGAGCCTTCTCCGGAGGCCGAGAGGACGCGTGACGGTTGCCGTGGCGGCCTGGTTCTGCGCCGCGACCCTGCCCGCCTGGGCCGCCGCGGTGCAGGTCGAGGTCGACGGCATCGAGCCCGGGGGCGGCCAGGTGCGCGTCGCCCTCTGCCAGGGCGGCCTCTCGGAGACGTCGTGCCTGCGCGGCGACGACGCGCCGGCCACCGCCGACCGGGCGCGGTTCACCTTCCTAGATGTCCCGCCGGGCACCTACGCGGTGGCGGCCTACCAGGACGCCAACGGCAACGGGCGCCTCGACCGGACCGGCCTCGGACTGCCGCTGGAGCCCTACGGCTTCTCGGGGGCCGTCGGGCGGCGGGCGCGACCCGATTTCGCCGAGGCGGCCTTCGCCCTCCGGGAGCCCGGCGCCGCCGTGCGGGTGCGCCTCGGCCGTGCCCTGCCGGGTCGGTGAACCGATGGACGCCCCCCTCGTCCGGCTCGCGGGCGTCGGCCTCGACTTCCGCGGCCGACGGGTGCTGGATCAGATCGATCTCGACCTCGGCACTGGCGACACCCTGGCGCTGCTCGGACCGAACGGGGCCGGTAAGTCCTCGCTGATGCGCCTCGTGGCGGGGCGCCTCGCCCCGAGTGCGGGATCGGTGCGCGTGGCCGGAGCGGACCCGTACCGCGCGGGACAGGCCCGACGCGCCATCGGATGGGTGCCGCAGGAGATCGCCCTCTACCCGCGGCTGACGGTGTCGGAAAATCTCGGCGTGTTCGGGCAGCTGGCGGGGGTTGCCCGCCGCGACCGGAAGGCGGCCGTGGAGGCCGCCCTGGCCATGGCCGACATCGGCGACGTGGCTCGGCGCCCGGTCGGCGTCCTGTCGGGCGGGTACCGGCGCCGGGTGAACATCGCCGCGAGCCTTATGAACCGGCCCCGGCTGGTGCTCCTCGACGAGCCGACCAGCGGCGTCGACCTCGCAGCGCGGGCCGCGATCCACGCGGTGCTCGACCGCCTGAAGGCCGCCGGCACCGCGATCCTGATTGCCACCCACGATTTCGCCGAGGCGGAACGCCTCGCCTCCCGGGTAGCGTTCCTGGCCCAGGGCCGAGTCGTGCGTGCCGGCCGTCTCGCCGACCTACTCGCGCAGTTGCGCACGGGCGCGCCCGAGCGGGAGCTGAGCCTCACCGGCCCGGTGACGGGACAGGCAGAGGGCGTGCTGCGCCGGGCCGGCTTCGTGCCCGCCGAGGCTGGCGGCCTCGTCTGGCGGTCGGTCGAACGGGCCGGCCTCGACGGCGCGGCACTGCTCGGCGCCCTGCGCGCCCAGAACGTTCCGGTGGCCGAGATCCGGGTGCGGGCGCCGCGGCTGGAGACGCTCTATCTCGACGCCCTCCGCCCGCGGGAACTGACGGATCCCGAAGCCACCCCGCTCCGGGTCGGGGCCGCCGGATGATCGCTGCCGCCTTCCGGGTGATGCTCCTGACCCTCCTGCGCGACCGGGCCGCGCTGGTGATGGCCTTCGTGCTGCCGACCGTGATCTTCTCGATCTTCGCGGCGATCTTCTCCGGGGCGATCGGCGACCGGATCCGCATCCATCTCGGCTTGGCCGACCTCGTCCACACCGCGGCGACACAGCGCCTCGCCGACGCGCTCGCGGCCGATCCCTCGCTCCGCGTGACGCGGCTGCCCGCGACCGACATCGACGCCGTAGCGCAGGCGGTGCGGGCCGGCGAGGTCGACGTGGCGCTGGTCCTGCGCGGAGACCTGATCGCCGCCCCTGCTGAGGCCGCGCCCGGTTCCGCGGACCAGCCGGTGGTGCTGGTCGAGAACCCCGCCAAGGCGCTGGCGACACCGATCGCCCTCGGCCAGCTCCAGCGGGTCCTGAACGAGGCGCTGCCCGACGTGGTCCTGTCGCGGGTCGTCGCCGACGTCGAGCGCACGGGCAAGATCGGTCCAGACGAGCGCCGGTTCCTCGACGAGGCCTTCGCCGAGCAGCGTGCCAAGAAGGAACCGTTCAGCTTCGCCTCCCTGGTGGAGCGCCGCAGCACCGCGTCCGGGACCGCCAATGCCCGGGTGAGCTACTACGCCGGCGCGATCACCGCGGTGTTCCTGCTCTTCGCCGCCATGCAGGGCGCCATGTCCCTGGTCGAGGAGCGCGAGACGGGCCTCACCGAGCGGCTGATGGCCGGGCCGGGTGGATTGCCCGTCGTGGTGCTCGGAAAGTTCGCCTTCCTGACGCTGCAGGGGTTCGTCCAGGCCGGACTGATCTTCCTGGCCGCCGCGCTTCTCTACGGCGTCGAGATCGGTCCGCACTGGCCGGCCTTCCTGGCCGCCTGCCTGCTGGTCTCCGCGATGGCGGCCGGTCTGGCGCTCGCGGCCTGCGCGCTCGCGGCCTCGCGCCAGCAGGCGCATCTCGCCTCGACCTTCGGGGTGCTGCTGCTCTCGGCGGTCGGAGGCTCGATGGTCCCGCGGTTCCTGATGCCGCCCTGGCTGCAGCAGGCCGGATGGCTCACCCCCAATGCCTGGGCGATCGAGGCCTACCAGAGCGCCCTGGGCGAGGGCTTCTCCGCCGCGGCCCCGGCCTTGGGCGTCCTGGCGGCGCTGACCCTGGCCGGTCTCGCGTTCGCCCTCGCGCTGGCGGCGCGGCGGACGGCCTAGGGCCCGCCGTCCCGACCCGGACGGCCCTACTCCACGTAGACGCCGGCACCGACCAGCGCCTCCACGCCGGCCACGCGCGTCGCGCAGACGTAGCTCCATTTCACGCTCGGCGCCGACTGGCCGGGCTTCGGGAACATGTAGTCGACCCATCCGGACCCGAACCGCGTGACGGCGTCGATGAAATCGTGGTGGAACTGCTTCCCGTCGGCGTCGCGCTCGTGGAGCAGGTCGTGCCCCTCGCGGTTCGGATGGGCGGCGTTGAAGAGGACGATCCCCCGCAGGTCGACGACGAACAGGTAGACATCCCCGTATCGCCAGGAGCTCCCCTTGCGCCGGAACGCGTCGAACGCCTGCGCGCCCTCGGCCTCCAGCATGTCGGCCGCCCTGTTGACCAGGGCCTCGATCTCGGCCGCCTGGTGCAACGGCGGGGGTGCTCGCCGGGCGGTGGCCGGGATGGCCAACCCCAGGACGAGCAGCACGACCCCGACCAGCAGGGTTCTAGACAGGCCGTCGCACCGCCGCGTCGCCGGCAGCCGGGGATCTGCGCGCCTCGCCTGGCTCGCCCGATCCTCCGGGGAAGCCTTAGGAATGCGCCTCGATGCCATGGCCCGCGTACCCGCCGCGCCGCCGGAGGAAGAGCAGCCAGTTCCGCTTCCGCGGATGGGACGGAGGTGGGGACGGTCCGACCGCGTTGGGCAGGGCCAGGAACGCCAGCCGCCTGCGGTGCCGCTCGATGATGCGGTCGAGGTTCCGCAGCGCCGCGAGGCCCTGGTTCGCCATCAGGCAGTGCCCCTCGCAGGCACCTCTCCGGTCCAGGTCGGCAACGATGTTCTCCGCGTGAGCGAGGATATCCCGGGCTTCCGCGCAGTAGAGCTCCACCTCGGCGAGATCTGGCATCCTGTCCTCCGCGCTGATCGTTCCTCGGAGTCCGAGACGGCAGGGGTAAACCCGGCCTCGCGGGGCGCATCACCCGTTTGGAGGAGTCGGGCCCGATTTCAGCGCTCGCCTCCCGCGACGATCCGCGCCGTTCCTGCGACGCGGTGCGCACCGACATAGAGGCGCCTCCGCTACGGCCGCGCTCCCCGGTATCCCGCATGCTCCGCCTGCTCATCGCCGACGGCAACGATCGCGCCGCCCGCGACCGCCACGTCGCGGCCACCGGACGAACCTCGGCCGAGTCCTACGCGGCGGTGGTGCGGGACCTCGCGCCGGGCTCCGTCTGCCGGCACGTCAACGCCGCCGACGCCGACGCGGCCCTGCCGGCGGGTCTCGCGGAGTTCGATGGCCTGATCTTCACCGGCTCGACCCTCAAGGTCTCGGAGGGCACGCCGGCCGTGAACCGGCAGCTCGACCTGATGCGCGCGGCCTTCGAGGCCGGGCGCGCCGTCTTCGGCTCGTGCTGGGGCGTGCAGGTCGCCGCCACGGTGGCGGGCGGGCGCGCCGCCGAGAATCCCCGCGGGCCGGAATACGGCTTCGCCCGGGCGATCACCCCGACCGAGGAGGGCCGGACTCACCCTCTGCTCGCCGGACGGCCGGCGACCTGGGACGCCCCGGCGATCCACTCCGACGCCGTCCTAGAGCCGCCCCCGGGCGCCCGCGTGCTCGCCGGCAACCGCGTTCTCGGCATCCAGGCCCTCGAGATCCGCCGGGATCGCGGCTGGTTCTGGGGGACGCAGTATCATCCCGAGCTCGACCTCGACGAGTTGGCCGCGATGCTGCGCCTCTGCGACACCGCTATCGTCGAGGCGGGACTCGCCGAGAACTCGCGGGCCGTGGCCGCCTATGCCGACGAAGTCGCGACGCTCCAGGGCCACGACCCGGAGACCGCGCGCCGCCTGGCCTGGCGTCACGGCGTCGGGCCCGAGGTGCTGGAGGCCGGGCTCCGCCGGCGGGAGATCGGGAACTTCCTGGCGCGCCTGTCCACAGGCGAGCGCCGCCACTAGGCGACCGCGACCGGGTGGCGCGTTGACCCGCCCGGCCCCAGGTCTAGCTTCGCTCTGCGGGCCACGCCTTCCTCGGCCCGGGGAGCCAGCCAGCAGGATGAGCCAGGATTCCACGGTCGCCGTCATCGGCAGCGGGCTCGGCGGACTCGCCGCCGCGTGCGTCGCCGCCGCGCGGGGCCACCGCGTGACGGTCTACGACAAGAACGGCTGGCTCGGCGGAAAGGCGGCGGTACTCCACGAGAGCGGCTTCCGCTTCGACATGGGGCCGACGATCCTGACCGTGCCCCGGGTGCTGGAGCGGATCTTCGCGGAGTCCGGCCGCTCGGTCCACGACTACATGGACCTGCGCCGCCTGGACCCGCAGTGGCGCTGCTTCTTCGACGACGGAACCCACATCGACCTGATGCAGGACGTCGAGCGGATGGCCGGCGACATGGAGCGCTTCGCTCCCGGCACCGGCGAGGGCTACAAGAAGTTCATCACCATCTCCGAGCATCTTCACGGCGTGTCCGAGAAATTCTTCTTCTGGAAGCCGGTCGAGGACCTGTTCGACACGATCAACATCCGCGCCAACATGAACCCGGGCACGCTGCGCGACGTGCTGTCGCTGCGCATGCACGCCTCGGTGGCCTCGACGATCCGCGGCAAGGTCAAGGACGCGCGGCTCGCGCAGATGCTCGACCACTTCGTGCAGTATGTCGGCTCCTCGCCCTACGGCGCGCCGGCGGTGCTCTGCGCCATCGCCCACATGCAGACGGCCGACGGCGTCTGGTACCCGATGGGCGGCACCCGCGCCGTCGCCGAGGGGCTGGCGAAGCTCGCCCAGGAACTCGGCGCCACGTGCAAGACCGACACCGAGGTGACCGGGATCGAGACCGCCAACGGCGCGGTCCGGGGCGTGCGGACGGCCGCGGGGGTCACGCCCTACGACGCCGTGATCTCCAACATGGACTCGGTCCGCACTTACCGCGAGCTCGTGGGCGGCGAGGCCGCCAAGGCCTACGCCAAGAAGAACCCCGAACCGGCCTGCTCGGGCGTGGTGCTCTATCTCGGCCTGAACAAGCGCTACGAGCACCTCAACCACCACGACTTCGTCTTCTCCCGCGACCCGGAGGAGGAGTTCGACTACATCTACAACAAGGGCGAGCCCGCCCCGGACCCCACCGCCTATCTGGCAGCTCCCTCCTCCACCGATCCGAGCGTGGCGCCCGAGGGCGGCGAGGCGCTCTACGTCCTCGTGCACACGCCGTATCTGCGGCCGCACCACGACTGGCGCCCGGACGGGCCGCTGTTCCAGAACTACCGCCGCACGATCCTCGACAAGCTCAAGCGCACCGCCGGCATGCCGGACCTCGAAGAGCGTATCGTCGTCGAGCGCCACCTCACGCCGCAGGACATCCACGAGCGCTACAAGGTCCTGAACGGCGCGATCTACGGCCTCGCCTCCCACGGGCGCGTGATGGGGGCGTTCAAGCCCGGCAACCGGTCGCGGCAGGTGCGCGGCCTCTACCTCGCGGGCGGCGCCGCCCATCCGGGGCCCGGCATGCCGATGGTGATGATGTCGGGCTGGATCGCCGCCGACGCGCATGACCAGGACGCGCGCGGCGCCCTGCGCGCCTCGGCGTGACCGCGACGCCGCCATCTCCGCCCCCCGGTGCGGGGGGCGCGAGAGGCGCGCGCGGCGCCCCCCTGACCCCGGTCTCGCCCCGGATCCGCGCCTTCATGGTGGCGTGGTTCGAGCGCTACCTGCACCGCCACCTCGACGCCCTGCGGCTGCCCCTCTGGAGCGCGCCGCCTGACGCGAACCATCCCGGCGCGATCGTGGTCTACTGCAACCATCCGGCCTGGTGGGACGCCGCGCTGATCATCGTGCTGGGCGGCCGGCTCTATCCGGAGCGGGCGAGCCGCGCGCCGTTCGACGCCGCGATGCTGGCACGCTACCGCATCTTCGAGCGGATCGGCGCCTTCGGCGTCGACCTCGACAGCCCGCGCGGGGCGGCGCAGTTCCTGGCCGCCGCACGGTCGATCCTCGGAGCCCCCGACGGCATGCTCTGGATCACCGCGCAGGGCCGCTTCGCCGATGCCCGCGCGCGGCCGCTGGCCCTGCGTCCCGGCGTCGCGCGGCTCGCCGAGATCGCCCCCGACGCGCTCTTCGTCCCGCTCGCCGTCGAGTACACCTTCTGGGACGAGCGCGGCGCGGGAGCCTTCGCGGCCTTCGGGCCGGGGATCGCCGGATCCGAACTCGCCGCGCTCCCGCGCGATCAGCGCCTCGCGCGCCTGGAATCCGAACTGACCCGAACCCTCGACCGCCTGAGCGCCGACGTGATCAGCCGGGAGCCCGGACGCTTCCGCACGCTGGTTTCCGGCCGGAAGGGCGTCGGCGGCCTCTACGACCTGTGGCGGCGCCTGTCGGCCCGCCTCTCCGGCCGCCGGTTCGATCCGGCGCACCGCGCCGCGGGCGGTCAGGATCGCGCCGGATGAGACCGCCCGCGCGCGCCAGATCCCGCCCGATCCCCTATCGTGGCGCGCTCCCCTGCCGGCGCAGACGATGACCGACTCGATCCTCACGGCCCTGGCGTACCTCTGCCTCGCCACCGCCCTCCTGCCGGCCATCCTGGCGGCGGTGAATCTCGCGGTCCTGCGCCGGCCCGTGGTGGAGACCGGGGCCGGCCTCGTCTCGATCCTGATCCCGGCGCGCAACGAGGCCGGCAACATCGACGCCACCGTGCGGGCGGCGCTCGCCAGCGTCGCGGTCCCGGTGGAGGTGATCGTCGGCGACGACCATTCCACCGACGCGACCGCCGAGATCGTGCGCGCCGTCGGCGACCCGCGCCTGCGTCTCGTCCCGGTGCCGGCCCTGCCCGACGGATGGACGGGCAAGAACCACGCCTGCAGCCACATGGCCGGGCTCGCCCGCGGCGATCACCTGCTGTTCATCGACGCCGATGTGCGCCTCGAGGCCGTGGCAGCCGCCGCCCTCGCGGCGCAGGCTCGCCGCACCGGCGCGGCCCTCGTCAGCGGCGTGCCCCGGCAGCGGACCGACACGGTCGGCGAGATGCTGACGGTGCCGATGATCGACTTCCTGCTCCTCGGCTTCCTGCCCGTGCCGCTGATGCGCCGCCTGTCCGACCCGTCGCTCGGCGCGGCCTGCGGTCAACTGATCCTGATGGATCGGGGGGCCTACGCGGCCACCGGTGGCCACGGCGCGATCCGCACCTCCCTGCACGACGGAGTCCGCCTGCCCCGCTTGTTCCGGGCCGCGGGCTACCGGACGGATCTCGTGGCCGCCGCCGCGCTGGCCACCTGCCGGATGTACGACGGCTTCGCCCAGGCCTGGGCCGGCTTCTCCAAGAACGCCCACGAGGGCATGGCCACGCCCCGCGCCCTTCCGATCTGGACCTTGCTCCTCGGCTGCGGCCAGATCCTGCCGCCGCTCCTCGTCCTGGCCGGTCTGCTCGGGCTGCTGCCGGCCTCCGCCCTGACCCCGGCCGCCCTGGCCCTCGGCCTGTCCCTGGCGACCCGAACGGCCGTCACCGTCGCGGTCCGGGCCCCGTGGGCGACGATCCCGCTCCACCCCGCGGCGGTCGCGGTGGCCCTGGCGATCCAGTGGAACGTGCTCCTGCGCCGCGAACGGGCCGGCGCGGCGACCTGGAAGGGCCGCAGCTATCCGGTGAGCGGCGGCTGACCCGCACGGGCCGGCGGAACGAGCGTCGCCGGCCCGCGCCGTGCTTCACGGCTGGGACGGCTGGCACGGATCGGTGGAGCGGGCCTTTCCGACCTGCGGCTTCAGCGAGACGATGAGCTGCACGTTCGGCACGTCGCCGACCTGTCGGGTCAGGTGTCCGACATGGCCCTCAGGCCCCTGCGGTGTCGATCCCATATCGGCGTTGAATTCCACCTCGCCGGGGCCCTGCTCCAGCACCGACCCGTCCGTAGCCTCCACGGACCAGCGGCCCGACAGGGTGATCACCCATTGGGGACCCGGCGCCGTGTGCCACGTGCCGACATAGCCGACCGGCAGGACCGCGTACTTGATCGACGTCACCTCACCCGGCGGAAAGCCGACATATTGCGGCGCTGCCGGAGGCGCGTAGCTCTTGAAGATGAAGTTCTTCAGGTCGCAATACTGGACATGGCTGTGGCCCTTGTCGTCGGCATAGAGGACACCGTACCGCAAGGCGGGCGGATCGGCCGATGCGAGGCCGGCGGGACCGGACGGCGCCGGCGCGACGGTCATCAGCGGCTCGCTCTTCGGCGCCCCGGCCGCTTGCGCATGCACGGCGCCCGCGACTGCGGCGAGCAGGACCAACCCCAACCGTCCTGCATTCCTGAAACGTCCCATGATTTTCCTCCGCGTCGCATCGCGTGCGGTGTACGCACGGAGGTTTTCTAGCCAAGCACACCAGATGAATTCAATCTTCTACTCCAATCGCTCAGTATAAATTCTCGTTTCATAATTCAACATCGGATATTTTTCGCATAGATTCGTATATTTATGTCTTTTTAGTTCGATTCCACGACTACGCCAATGGCACCAGTGTCTGACGAGCCATTGTGTCGCCCGCACCGACGGCAAAGCGCGCTTGTCCACAGCCGTCTGGACCCTGTCCGGCACACTGCCGGAACCGGCCGGAAGGGTCAGGGTGGGAAGCAGCGCGGCGCAGTCTGCCGGATCAGTCCGCCTGGGTCCCGTTCTCGAACGGCTCACCGGGCTGCGTCTCCGCCAGGATCCAGGCGGCCGTGTCGGCGTCCGCTCCGGCGACCGGCAGATGCAGGATGATCGGCGTGTCGTAGGGGTGGCGGGCCTTCAACGCGACCGCCAGCGCGTCGGCCAGACCTTCGCGGCTCTTGAGGATGGCGGCGACCTCGGCACCGCGCTCCACCGCACCCTTCCAGCTGTAGACGGACTGCATGCCCGGCAGCACGTTGATGCAGGCGATGAGTCGCTCGCGGACCAGCGCCTCGCCGATGTTCAGCGCCGAGGCGAGGTCGGGAAAGGTGGTGTAGACGAGGAGCGGACGCTCCATGCTATGCCTCCAATTGCGCGTGTGCTCGCGGAGTGAGGCGCATGCCGGGCAAGGACGTCAACCGGGCGGTTCGCTCGTCAGACTGGAGCCGTGACGTGAACCCTGAGGCGATCCCGACGCGCCTGCGCGGCTGCGCCTGATCCATGCCGCGTTTCCAGAAGATCGCCTTCGTGGCGAGCCCGACCGGCTACGCCCGCGAGGCCGCGGCCGCCCTGATGCGGCGCTACGACCACGTCCCGCCCGAGGAGGCCGACGTCGTCGTGGCCCTGGGCGGTGACGGCCTGATGCTCCAGGTGCTGCACCGCTTCATGGACCACCCGAAGCCGATCTACGGGATGAACCGCGGCACGGTCGGCTTCCTGATGAACGAGTTCCGCGACGACGACCTCCTGGAGCATCTGGAGAACGCCCAGCGCAGCGTCATCCACCCGCTCGTGATGGACGTGCTCGACACGGAGGGCCGATCCCACCGGGCGCGGGCGATCAACGAGGTCTACCTGCTGCGCCAGACCCACCAGACCGCCAAGCTGAAGATCGCCGTCGACGGCAATGTCCGGCTCGACCTGCTGATCGCCGACGGCGTGCTCGTCGCCACCGCGGCGGGCTCCACGGCCTACAACCTGTCGGTCGGGGGACCGATCCTACCGCTCGACGCCAAGCTTCTGGCGCTGACACCGATCTCGGCCTTCCGCCCCCGGCGCTGGCGCGGCGCACTTCTGCCGGACTACGCCCGGATCCGGATCGACGTCCTCGACGCCCCCCACCGCCCGGTCGCGGCGGTGGCCGACCACACGGAGTTCCGCCGGGTCTGCACGGTGGAGACGTCCCTCGACCGCGCCACCGAGCTCGTGCTGCTGCACGATCCCGGCCACAGCCTCGACGAGCGCATCCTGCGGGAGCAATTCGGGTGAGTCTGCACATCCGGGCCGCGCAGGCGGCCGACCACGCGGCCATCACCGGCATCATCGTGCCGACCATCCGGGCCGGTGAGACCTACGCGCTGGACCGCGACCTCGGCGAGGCCGAGGCCCTCGCGTACTGGACCGGCCCCGACCGCGAGACCTTCGTGGCCGAGGAGGCGGGGACGGTGCTCGGCACGTATTACCTGCGCGCGAACCAGGCTGGCGGAGGCGCCCATGTCGCCAATTGCGGCTTCATGACGGGAGCGGCCGCCCTCGGCCGCGGGGTCGCGCGGGCCATGTGCGCGCACGCCCTCGATCGGGCGCGGGCGCGGGGCTTCGCGGCGATGCAGTTCAACTTCGTAGTGAGCACCAACGCCCGGGCCGTCCGGCTCTGGGAGAGCTTCGGCTTCGACGTGGTCGGCCGGCTGCCGGGCGCCTTCCGGCACCCGACGCTCGGGCCGGTCGACGCGCTGGTGATGTTCCGGACGCTCTGAGGCGTCCGGATCAGGCCTGCGGGGCGGCGACGAGATCACCCTCGCGGATCGCCCGCTCGCCGGTCTTCGTCCGGATCCGATAGCTCGGCTCGCCGGTCTGATCCGCCGGCATCAGCCGCAGGATCTCGAACACCTCGGCCTCGCCCGTCTCGCCCGGGATGCCCAGGCGGGAGCGGCAGACGCGCTCGCCGACCTTGAACTTGTGGGACATGCCGAGCTCCTGGACGGGCATCGCTGCGGAACGCGCCTCAGCGCTTCTTCTGAGCCTTCGCCTTGCGGGCGAGATAGCGCGCGTCGCGCTGGGCCTTCTGCTCGGCCTGCAGGACCTTGGCGCGCTCCTGGGCGGCCAGCTGCTCGGCGTGCTTGCGCTCGATCTCGGCGAGGCGTTCCGCCTCGGCGAGGGCGGCGGCGCGCTCGATCTCGGCCTGACGCTGGGCGGCGCGCTCGGCAGCGCGGACTTCGCGGGCATCGACCACAGCGCGGCGGGCGGATTGGCGGGCGAGGACGGCCGGGTCGTCGGCGGACGGGCGGGCCCGGAACCGGGCCAGCATCTCGGAGCGCGCCTTGGCGGCGGTCTCGAGGCGATCGGCGACACCCTGCTTGTTCAAAAAGCTCACAGACACTCCTGGATCGGGTGCGGCGAAGGCCGTCACCCGCAGAGGGGGGTTAGAAACACGATGGCAGATACGAAGAAGCCGCTCCCAGAGGAGCGGCTTCCGGAGAAACGCTGAGGACGGCGATCAGGCCGTCTGGAGCTGACCGGCGGACTGCTTGCCGCTGCGACGGTCGGTCTCCAGCTCGTACGTGACCTTCTGGCCCTCGTTCAGGCCGCGCAGGCCGGCGCGCTCGACGGCCGAGATGTGGACGAACACGTCCTTGCCGCCGTCATCCGGCTGGATGAAGCCGTAGCCCTTGGTCTCGTTGAACCACTTGACGGTTCCGGTGCTCATGGAAGTCCTTGATCTTCGCAGGCATAGTGAGAGATGGCACCCGCCCGAACGAGGGGGCGCCGGCATCGACCGATAGCGATAGGAAAGTCAGAACCGCCCTGCGAAGGCGTAACGGTCCAAGATATCCGGACACGTGCCGATGCGGTAGAAGTAGACCGCCGGCGGTTCTTTGGCAAGCGCAGAGAAATATTTCCCTCGGCCAGCGCCGCAGCGATGCGGGAAACTCTTTCCGGAAATTCCGGTTGAGCGGCGCCGGAACGGTCGCTTGAACAACGGGATAAGGGATTTCAATACGGCGCATCCGCGCGAAAGCTGTGCTGCCGACCGGACGATCGGACGCGGCCGACATGCGCCCCGTGACGCGGGTTCGCTCAGGCCGGGACGAGGCGCAGGATCCCTTCGCCGCGCCGGTGGCCGACGGCCGTCACGGCGACCTCGCGCGCACCGCCGGCGGCGACGAGGGCGGCGGCGAGGGCCGCCCCGAACGGCGCCGCCACTTCGAGCCCGTGCCCGATCACGTCCCCGAGGGCGCGCAGGCGCGCGCCCGGTGCGAGCCGCGCCAGCGCGCCGCGCTCCTCCGCGGTGATCGGGGCCACCCCGGTAGCGCCGGAGAGGACGGTGTCGGGAGCCGAGAGGCCGGCCTGTCGCCAGAGCGTCTCGAGGTTGCCGGCGACACTGCCCGGCGCGCGCCGGGTCCGATCGCTCGCCACCGGCTCCAGCCGGGCCAGGGCGCGGGCGCCGCGCGCCGCGGCGTGAGCGGCGGATTCGAGCATCAGGAAGGCCGCGCAACTCCCGAGGATGAACCCGCCCGCTCCGCCACCGGACTCGCCCCGCGCGAAGACCGGGCGGTAGGCGTCGCGGGCGAGGTAGCCGCCCATCTCGTGGATCACCAGAACGTCCGGCCGCTCTGCGCTGTAGGAGCCGCCGACCAGAATCGCGTCGATCTGGCCCGACGCCACCCGCGCCTGGGCGATCCGCAGGGCGTCGACCCCGGCGGATTCCTCACCCATGAACGTGCGCGAGGCGCCCGTCACCCCGTGCACGATGGCGATGTTGCCGGCGAGCAGGTTCGAGAGCTGGGCGAGGAACAGGGTCGGGCGGAGATCGTTCTGGAGCCGCTCGTTCAGGTAGGCGCCCGGATCGGCGGCGTCGCGCAGGCCGGTCAGGATCGCTCCGTCCGCCGCGTAGTCGCGCTCGCCGCCGCCCGCGGCCACGACGAGGTGAAGCGCCTGCTTGAAGGCGGCGTCGTCCTTCACGCCCGCCGCGTCGAGCGCGAGGCCGGCGGCGTAGACGCCGAGCCGCTGCCACGCCTCCATCTGGCGCTGGTCGCTGCGCTTGGGGATCTGGCCGTCCCAGACGATCGCCGGGGCCGGATGGACCGGATAGGGCGCGAAGGTCTCGCTGTCGGTGCGCGGGGCCGCCTCCCCGGCGAGGGCGGCCAGGTGGGCGTCGACGCCCTCGCCCGCGCAAGAGACGAGGCCGAGGCCTGTGACGACGACGGGGCGGCTCATGGCTGGCTCATGGCTGGCTCAGGGCTCGCGTTCGGCCGGAGCCGGATCGGGGAGCAGGCCGATGGTCCGCGCGCGCTCGCGCATCGGCGCGTCGAGTCCGTCCGGGAACGGCATGGTGCGGAAGCGGAGTTCCGCGTCGCACAGCGCCTTGCCGTCGTGGCTGATCGCCGCCCTGGTGACCGCGTAGCCCGAGCCGTCGTGCTCGAGGGTGGCCGTGACGAGGAGGTCCGCGCCGGGCCCGACGAAGGACCGGAAGCGCGCCTTGTCGACCCCGGTGAGGAACGGCATCCGGGCGAAGTCGAGATGGGCGAGTACGAGATACCCGGAGGCCTGGGCCATCGTCTCGGTCAGGAGGACCCCCGGCACGAGGGGGTGGCCGGGGAAGTGGCCCTCGAAGACCGGGCTCGCCATCGGCACCCGGGCGAGCGCCTCGATGCGGCCGGCGGCCCTGTCGAGGAGCCGCACGGAGTCGATCATCTCGAAGTATTCGAGGCGCATGACGGGTCGGATCGGCCTCGGTTCAGACCTTGGCGGCCTTCTCGGCCACGAGGCCGTCGATGCGCGCGCACAGGTTCTTGAGGACGAAGTACTCCTCGGCCGGGACCTTGCCCTCGTTGACCTCCTGGGTCCACCGCTCGAGTGGCAGCTTAATCCCGAAGGCCTTGTCGACCGCGAAGGCGATGTCGAGGAAGGCGAGGCTGTCGATGCCGAGGTCGTCGATGGCGTGACTCTCGGGCGTGATCTTGTCCCGCGGGATGTCGGCGGTCTCGGCAATGATGTCGGCCACGCGCTCGAAGGTGGCGCTGCCGTGGGCGGGCTCGTCGGACATGTCTTCTCGCGGGCTGTTCGAGTTCCGGATCGGTCGTGCGGGAGCCCCCTCGCCGCCCGGGCGGCCGCCCGACGCGTGGACGGGGCCTGGAACGCGGCCCGGTCGAATGGCGGCGACCTCTACACGAGGGTGTCAGAAGCGGCAACCGCGGCGCTTCCCCGGCGTTTCAGCGCCTGTCCACAGGCGTGCGCCGCCGGCTGCGGGGACGCGCGTACGCTCCGGACGCGCCGGCCCTAGCTTGACGGCGAGACGAGGCGCGTCCTCAGGAGACCAGACGGATGCCACCGATCACCAAGCCCGCCGCCCCGCCGGCGCGCGTCGAGACGCCGCCCCTGCCGCCGCAGGAGCGCGCGCGCTCCCAGGGAGCGGCCCGGGTCCTGCTGGTCCTGACCCTGACGGCGCTCGGCCTCTGGATCCTGCACGAGTTCCTGCCGGCGCTCGCCTGGGCGGTGGTCCTGGCGATCGCCCTCTGGCCTGTCTACCAGCGGCTCGAGCACCGTTTCCCGCCGGGCAAGCACAACATCCTCCTGCCCACGCTGATGACCGCGGCCGTGGCGCTGGTCTTCCTGGCGCCGCTCGCGATCCTCGGCATCCAGGCCGCCCGCGAGGCCCACGACGTGGCCGAGTTCGTTCGGAACGCCGAGGCGAACGGGGTGCCGGCGCCGGAATTCCTGCAGCACCTGCCCTACGGCGCCGCGCAGGCGACCGCGTGGTGGAACGACAATCTCGGCCACGCGCAGGCGGGCTCCGACCTGCTGCGCCGGTTCGAGAACCACTCGGTGCTCGGGGCCTCCCGCAATGTCGGCCGCGAGGTGCTGCACCGCATCGTCCTGTTCGGCTTCAGCCTCGTGGCGCTGTTCTTCCTGTTCCGCGACTGGCGGACGGTGCGGGAGCAGTCGCTCACCGCCTGCCACCGGCTGTTCGGGCCGCGCGGCGAGCGCGTCGCCCGCCAGATGGTGGCCTCCGTGCACGGCACGGTCGACGGGCTGGTGCTGGTCGGCCTCGGCGAGGGCTTCGTGCTCGGGATCGTCTACCACTTCGCGGGCGTGCCCCACCCGGTCCTGCTCGGCGCCTTCACGGCGGTGGCGGCGATGATCCCGTTCGGCGCCGCCGTGGCCATCGCGATCGCGGCGCTCCTCCTGGTGGCGGCCGGGTCGGTGACGGCGGCTCTCGTGGTGGCGGCGGCGGGCCTCGTCGTGACTTTCGTGGCCGACCACTTCATCCGCCCGGCGCTGATCGGCGGCACGACCAAGTTGCCCTTCCTGTGGGTGCTCCTCGGCATCCTCGGCGGCGTCGAGACCTTCGGGCTCCTCGGCCTGTTCCTCGGGCCGGCCGTGATGGCCGCCCTGGTCCTCCTCTGGCGGGAATTCACCGAGGGACAGGACGCGACGGCCTGAGCCGCCGGAGCGGCTAGTCGGCCGCGCTCGTGCCGGCCGCGGCCTCGACTCGGCGCCGGTCCTGGCGCCAGTCGGCCGGCTTCTCGAAGGTGCCGGCCCAGATGCCGCGGCGGGTCGCCCAGGCGTGGCCCTCCTGGCGGATATAGGGAGCCGTCACTTGACGGTTGGCCAGCGCCAAGCCCTGTCCGACCATCCAGGCGGACAGGTCCTCGCCGTGGACGTGGCAGATCCCGGTGACGCGACCGGGCACGCCGCCCTCCCGCCGCTCGCACGTGACCGCGCCGCCGCCGATCCGCGCGCGCAGGGCCTGCGCGGCCTTGCTGCCGCAGCGATACTCCTGGCCATTGGCGGTCTCGCAGCGCTGCGCGGTCTCGGGAGCGTCGATACCGTAAAGGTTGATACGCGTGCCCTGCACCTCGATCGTGTCACCGTCGATCACGGTCGCGGGGCCGCTGACCGTCCCGGCCGCGGCCGCGGGGCCGCAGAGGAGGAGCAGGGCGAGCATCGGTCTGATCATAGCGGGAATGTCCACGCGCGTGGCGAGTCAGCTGGTGACGGGGGCGTCGAGGCCGCGACGGTGCCCGGCCAATGTGGCGAATTTGCCGGGCGACCGAATCGGCCTCGAGAGCGCGATGCCGAGTTTCGACCGCCGTGGTTGCCAAAGCGTTCCGCCCGTCGGAGCGAAGCTTGGCAACGGAACGACGGCCCGGAGCCGCTCGTTATGAAACATGACCTTTCTCAAGACCCTGCTGGCCAGCCTGGCCCTGTGCGCGGCTCTCCTCGTCTGGGCCGGCCTCGCGATCGGCCCGGAGCGGCCGACGGACCGGACCAGTCCGGGCCTGACCACCGCCGCGGTGCTGGCCAGCGACGGCATGGGGCCGGACGGTCGACCGGGCGAGCCGGCCGCGGCCCCCGGCGGCCCGGATCGGGGCGATCTGGATCGAGCGGCTCTGGACCGCCTCGCCAAGCGGGTCTCCGGCGAGGTCCGCGACGCGTCGGCCGCGGGGACGCCGGCCGGCTGACCGGTCAGGAATCCGCGCCTCGCCCGCTCAGGTCCGGCACCTGCCCGATCAGGTCCTGTACTTGCCGTTGCGCTTGATGAGCACGCGGGTGCCCACCGGCACGCGCTCATACAGGTCGGCGATATCCTCGTTCAGCATCCGGACGCAGCCTGACGACATCTGCTCGCCGATGCTCCACGGCTCGTTGGTGCCGTGGATGCGGAACAGGATGTCGCGGTTGCCCTGGTAGAGGTAGAGGGCGCGCGCGCCGAGGGGATTGTCGAGGCCGCCCTTGCGGGTGCGCGGCAGGTCAGGATGCAGCGAGACCATCGTGACGGTCGGGCTCCAGTCCGGCCAGACGCCCTTGCGCCCGACCCGAGCCTCGCCCTTCCAGGAGAAACCGGCCTTGCCGACGCCGACACCGTACTGCATCGCCGTGCCGTCGGCCTGGACCAGGACGAGCTGACGCTTGTCGATGTCGACCACGATCGTCCCCGGCTGCTCGGGGCCGTTGTAGCTCACCTGCTGGCGGCGGTACTTCGGATCGAGGCGCTGGGTGTCGACCAGCGGAATGTCGAAGGGCTTGTCGGGCTTGCTGCCGACGTACCACGCCGCCTCGTCGTCCTGGGCGACCTGGACCGGACGGGTCTGGCAGGCCGCGAGGGGCGCGATCGCCACGACGGCGAGGAGGATTCGCGAGAGAACGATCCGGCGCAGGCGGCTCCAGGCCGAGGGAAGCGTGGCGATCATAGGTCCTGTCGTGCGGGATACGGTCGTCGCGCCATGCCTACCGCCTCTGCGCCTGTGACGATGTAGCCTTTGCGCCGCAGCCGGCCGTGCGCGGGCCGCTCCCACGGCCACGGTTGTGCCCTAATTCTGAATCGCAGCGGTGCTCTACTGCGCCCGGAGCGGAGGTGAACGATGGCCGAGACCGAAACTCTTCCCACCGAGGCGACGGTCGCTCCCGATGTCCCGCTCAGCCCGGCGATACACCTCGATCACTGCGTGATCCACGTGAGCGACTGGGCACGCTCGAACGCCTTCTACCGCGACGTGGTGGGTGCCGAGATCCTCGAGCGCGGTCCCGGCTTCGCCTACCGGTTCGGCGGCGTCCAGCTCAATTGCCACGGGCCGGGCGTCGAGCCGGTACCGGTCGCGGCGAAACCCGTCCAGCCGGGCAACAGCGACCTGTGCTTCCGCTGGTCGGGCGCGATCGAGACCGCCATCGCGCATCTCGAGGCCGCCGGGGTCCCGGTGGAACTCGGCCCGGTGGAGCGGCACGGCGCCGCGGGCGCGGGGATCAGCGTTTACTTCCGGGATCCCGACGGCTCGCTCCTGGAATTCATCACCTACGCGGGATGATCAGCCCCGGCTCTCGGCCAGCGCCTGATTGGTCTGCTCCAGCCGCAGCGCCAGCACCCGCATCAGGGCGATGCTGATCTGTGGAAACTGGGCCAGCAGTTCCAGGAACACCCCGCGGTCGATACGCAGGGCGGTCACCGCGGATTGCGCCGTCACGGTGGCGGAGCGGGGCTGCTCGGCCAGGATGCCCATCTCACCGACGAGGGCGTCCTGGCCGAGCAGCGCCAGCCGCACCGGGCCGGCGGGACCGTCGATGCTGACGTCCGCCGTACCCGAGAGGATCACGTAGGCCGCATCCGCGACGTCGCCGCGGGCGAAGAAGCGTTGCCCCGGCTCGAAATGCACCCGCTCGCTGGTGAAGGCCAGGAGCTTCAGGCGCGCCGGTTCCACCTCGCGGAACAGCGGCACCTGCTTCAGGGAGGAAACCTCGGTGTCGAGGGTCATTCGGGGGCTCCGCGACGGGTCTCACGCCCAGGACGGCGGGGCCGGACGGGCCCGCTTATCCATGCGGTTCGTCAGGCACTTGTCCAGCCCCGCGCCTTACGCAACCTGTCGGTGTGGTCTCGGCGCCCTCCTGGCACTGTGCCTCGTCCTGTCACCGGAGCCGGCAGCGGCCCGCCTCGTCCAGGCCGACCTCGCCCGCGTCGCGGTCGCGCCGCCCCCGGGTGCCCGGGCCTCGCTCGACCTCGCCGCCACCGACGCGCGCACCGACCGGCCGACCACCCTCGGGCAGGCGCTGGGCGGCCGCGCGGCCCTTCTGCTGCCGGTGGATTACACCTGCGGGAATGTCTGCGACCCCATGCTGTCCCTGTCGGTGGACGCGCTGGCGGCCACCGGCCTGCCGATCGACGACTACGCACTCGTGCTGGTCGGGATCGATCCCCGCGACGACGCCGCGGCCGCCCGGCGCATGCTGACGGAGACGCTCGGGGATCGGGCGGGATCCGTCCGGCCCCGGGCGCTCATCGTGTCGGATGCCGCGCTCGCGCGCCTCACCGGCGCGCTGGGCTATGAAGCTGTCTATGATGCTGGGACCGACAGCTTCGCGCATCCCGCGGCGGCGCTTCTCCTCACCGCCGACGGCCGGGTAGCCCGTGTGCTGTCGCCCCTGGCGCTGACCGGGCGCGACCTGCGCCTCGCCCTGACGGAAGCCGGCGAGGGCCGGGTCGGCAGCATCGCCGACCGGCTCACCCTGCTCTGCTACGGCTACGATGCCGCGCGCGGCGTCTACACGCCCCTCATCCAGCGGATCCTGACGGTGGCCGGGATCGTCACGATCCTGGTGATCGCCCTTCTCGTCGCGGGCCTGACGCGCCTCGCGCACCGGCGCCGGACCTGAGAACGCCCTCGCCCGGCTCAGCGCTTCGTCGAGAGCCCCTGTCCCCCGGGAGGGGGCGCGTCGCGCTTGAGACTGGCATTCAGGTGCGGCGAATCCGTCGGCTCCTCGCGGGTGGTCGGGGTGGCGGAATCTTCCGGCGCCGGCATCGGCGGCAGCGACGGCGTGTTGGGCTGCGTGGCCTGTGCCCCCGGAGCGGCATCCTTGACCATGTTGCGGTTCGTCATGCGCGAAAACCCTTCTCTCGTGCCGTGAGGCCGCGCCGTCCGCCCGGGACGAGTCGCCGGGCCTCCGGGCCTGTCGGACCCGACGCGGACTTCAACCAAGGTCGAATGTCGACCAACGCGGCACACAAGTCGGGGTTGCTGCCAAGCTTAGCTGTCGGAAGCTTGAGCAGGTCTCGGGACAGGAACCTTGGTTATTGCTGAAGGTTGTTGCGGGGTGAAGCGAAGCCTGAGGAGGAACTGATGGCGTCCGGAAATTCGACCTCGAAGCGAGGCTTTGCCTCGATGGACCTGGAGCGGCAGCGCGAGATCGCCAGCAAGGGCGGCCGCAGCGTTCCGGCCGAGAAGCGCTCCTTCTCGCAGGACCGTGAGCTCGCCTCGTCCGCCGGCCGCAAGGGCGGTCAGTCCACAGGGACCGGCCGGGCCGAGTGAGGCCGCTGCCGTTTCGTACCGCGTAGCGGCGCCGCGTCCCTCGGGACGGGCGCCGTTTTCGTTTCAAGTTTAGGCCGGGGATCGCGATCTAGGGCCGATCCACACAGCAGAAGGCCCCGCCGAGACGGCGGGGCCTTCTGATTTCCAGACCTTGTCGGCGCCGATCAGGAAATGCAGCGGCCGGGGGTCATGCGGCGCGCCTCGGGACCGACCAGGGAGCTCAGCGCCGCCTCGCACCCCTCGCGCATGCGCCGCGGCGGCTGCCGCAGGATCGGCTTGATCTCGAGATCCTGCGCCTCGCCGGCCACCGGGGCGTTCCGGCTGTCGAGGCGCTGCACCCCCGCCACCCGCGTCGGGCTGATCGACAGCGACACGGGTCGCATCCCGGGCAGCGGCGCCGAAATGGTCTGCGTGGTCGGGACCGGCATCGTCCACCGATCCGCCGTGTCGCGAACCACCGGCTGGACCAGAACGGTGAGAAGAGCCGCAGGAGCACTCACGCCCAGGATGAAACCAGACCGCAGCATCGCCCCGACCTCATTGCGAGAGCTTGACAGGATGTTCGTACAACGCGCCCTGCAATCGCAGGTTCCTAGACTGTCTCGCGTCTACGAAGCCTGAGTATTCGAACGCAGCTCGGCTGTTGGTGCGGCGGCGCACGCCCGCTATCCACAGCCCCGGCTCGTTGCACAAAAGGCACGCCCCACGAAAAAGCGCCCCTTCTGGAACCTCCGGCGCCGGCACCCGTTCTCTGTGCACCCGGCCACCTGGTCCTCCCCGCATTCCCCTTGTGCATCGGCCGGAACCTTCGCGACGGGCTGGAGCTCTCTCCGGCCCGTTTTTTTGTGCGCGGCGACCGATGAGGGCACGCGGTCCGACAACGAAAAAGCCCCGGCGTGAGCCGGGGCTTTTTCGTTGTCGCCACTCTCGGTCGCGGGCACCCCGGGTCACTCCCGGGGGCGAACCGCCGAGCCTGACCTCAGGCCGGATCTCAGGCCGTCAGCTCAGGCCGTCTTGGCTTCCCGCCGACGGGCGGTCTGCTGGAAGAACAGCGCCTGGCTGATCACCGCCGAGACGTTGGCGGGCTGGAACGGCTTGGCGATCAGGAACGCCGGCTCGGGCCGCTCACCGGTGAGGAAGCGCTCGGGATAGGCGGTGATGAAGATCACCGGCACCTCGAAGGATTTCAGGAGGTCGTTCACGGCGTCGAGGCCGGAGGAGCCGTCGGCGAGCTGGATGTCGGCCAGGATCAGGCCGGGGCGCTTGCCCTCGCCGGCGATCTTGATCGCTTCGGTGCGGGTGCGGGCGACACCGATGACGTTGTGGCCGAGACCCTCGACCAACGCCTCCAGATCCATCGCGATCAGGGGCTCGTCCTCGATGATGAGGATCTCGGTCGCCATGTCGGCGGCGAGCTCGCGACCAGCCTCGTCCACGAGGTCGCGAACCTCGGACACGTCGACGCCCAGAATGATCGCCGCGTCCTCCTCGGAGAAGCCCTCGAGGCAGGAGAGCAGGAAGGCCTGGCGCGGCAGCGGGGTGATCTGGCCGAGGCGGACCTCCGCCGGCAGGTCGTGCTGGACCTGCTCGCTGCGGCCGTTGACCGAGAGCGAGTTCCAGATCCGCGTGAAGACGCGGAACAGGTCGGCCTTGATGTTGGTGCTGCGACCGAGCGTGTCCGGCTCGTTGACGAGGGTCTCCAGGGTGGCGGCGACGTACGCGTCACCCGCCACTTGGCTACCCGTGAGCGCGCGCGCGTAGCGGCGCAGGTACGGCAGGTGCTGTACCACGAGTTGCGATGTCGACATTAGATCCCCTGTGCCTCGCCGTGTTGCCCGGCCGCGAGCGCCTCGATCCGTCACCGAGGGCCTGCCGGGGCCGGCTTTCTGTCCTGCGCAGCCTACCGCCCAACGCGGAGGCCCGCACTCCGTTCCACCCCCCAGCGGAACCGATGCCGGCGCGCAGGCGTTGCCGGCGCAGCCATGGCGTATGTCGAGCCGCAGCACAATGCGGCCGGGCCGACTTCGGCAACAAGGGGCGTGTTGATGGTGGACCAGGGAAAGGAGGCCGGTCTTCGCGCGCGCGATCCGCACGTCGAGACCGCCTCGGATCGCTTGTCGGAGTCCGAGAACAGCTCCGGCGGCACGGCCGCTTCCGACCCGTCCGACCGCGCCAGGAGCAAGGGCGGCCTCAGCGATCAGACCCGGAACCGCATCGCCGCGCAGCTGCGCGCGATGTACGACACGGTCACGCAGCAGCCCGTACCCGATCGCTTCGCCGAACTGATCGCCAAGCTCGACAGCGCCGACCGCAAGGCCTGAAACCGCTCGTCCCGTGACCGGGACAATCTACCCCTGCAAAGGCGCGATGGCAGCGCCGCGATGGAAAAAGCCGCCGCCCTGCGGCGACGGCTCTTCCGTGGGTCCGTGCGCCGGCCCGCTGAACGGAGCCGGCCGCTCCGGCCCTCGGTCACAGTGTCGGCGAACGGCCCCGCATCAGGCCGACGACGGCCGAGATGGCGAACAGGACGATCGCTACGAAGAAGACCAGCTTGGCCGCCTCCATGGCGGTGCCGGCGATGCCGCCGAACCCAAGCAGAGCGGCCACGAGAGCGACGACGAGAAAAGTTACGGCCCAACCGAGCATGGTTCGTATCCTTAGAAAGTACCAACGCGGGCGGGCCGCGTCGTTCTGAACACGAAAACGCCAAGGTTTCGCTCCGGTTCCGCCCCCATCGCGAAGTCCTGTGAGTCCCCGCGGGCGCGAGCGCCGGCCGCGACATGGGGTGACGGAACGAGACAGGGGCGCTAGCGTTCGAAGATAGGTCTTAAGGCTCGATCCGGGATTTGCGATGCTGCAATCTGCCAAGAGTGCCGTTCGATCGAAGGCCGCCGCGATGGCGGCGCGCGTGACCGAGATCGTCGACAGGGCCGGCGACGCCCTGCGCGCGGCCGCACTCGGTCTCATGCCGGCACCGGCGCCCGTACCGGTCCGCGTGCGCGCACGGCAACCGCGCCGGCAGGACTGATCGCGGGACGCGCGCGACCCCGGGGCGGACGCGCCCCCTTCCGCGTCCCACCACAGGAGCCGGACGGCATCACTCCTGCGTCCGGATCACCGGCAGGACGGCGGGCAGGTCCTGCCGCCATCCCACAATGCCTCGCGCCGCGGCCTCCCATCCCCTAGGCCCCGGGGGCGATTGCCACGCGGCCGCGAACCGTCCAAGGAACCGCCGTATCGATCGCACGGGATCGCGATGGCGGACACCGACGAGACCACCCTGACCTTCGATCCGTCGATGCCTCCGGCCGGCCGGCTGGACCGGGTCGCGCCGCTGATTCGCCGGCGGGTCGCGCCGAACGGAGGCCCGTTCACGGCGAGCGGCACCTGCACCTACGTGGTGGGCCAGGATCGCGTCGCGGTGATCGATCCGGGCCCGGACGATCCGGGCCATGTCGACGCGCTGCTTCGGGATCTCGGCACCGAGCGGGTCGAGGCCATCGTGGTCACCCACACCCATCGGGATCACTCGCCCGGAGCAAGGCTGCTCGCCGCGCGCACCGGCGCGCCGATCGTCGGATGCGCGCCGCACAGGGCCGCGCGGGCCCTGTCGGAAGCGGAGACCCCGATGCTCGACGCGAGCGCAGACCGGGCCCACGCGCCGGAACGGATCATGGTGGAGAGCGACGCCGTTTCCGGCCCGGGCTGGACCCTCGTGGCCGTCGAGACTCCCGGGCACACGATGAACCATCTCGCCTTCGCGCTGCCGGAGGCGCGGGCGCTGTTCTCGGGCGACCACGTCATGGCGTGGTCGACCACGATCGTGGCGCCGCCCGACGGCGCGATGCGGGCCTACATGGACTCCCTCGACAAGCTGCGCGGGCGCGACGAGACGGTCTACTGGCCGGGCCATGGCGGACCGGTGCGCGAGCCCGCCCGGTTCCTCCGCGGGCTCGCCGGGCATCGCCGCCAGCGCGAGGCGGCGATCCGCGCGCGGCTGGCCGCCGGCGACGGGCGGATCGCCGACATCGTCGCTGCGATCTACCAGGGGCTCGATCCCCGGCTCCGCGGCGCGGCGGCGCTGTCGGTCTTCGCCCACCTGGAGGATCTGGTCGGACGCGGGCTCGCGTCCTGCGACGGCGCCCCCCGCCTCGACGGCACCTACGCGCCGGCCTGAGAGGCGCGGCGGCTCACTTCACCGCGAGGGCGAGGTTGGCGACGTCGTCGAGATAAGCCCGGATCCGGTCGGCATTGCTGCCGAAATCGCGGCCGCCGAGCCGCGAGGCCGAGCGCACGTCGATCCGCGCCCCGTCGGCGCGGGGGCGGATGCGCACGGTGACATCGTCCGGCAGGTTGAGGATCAGCCCCCGCGCCACGGCCTCGATCCGGCCGTTGCCGGTCCGGCCGCCCGGCCGGATCGCCTCGACGATCTGCCAGTGCCGCTTCAGGGCGGCCTGCCGGGCGAGTTCGAAGGCCTCGTCGGCGCCGATATCGAGGGTCAGCGGCGCGATCTGCGGGTAGGCGCCGCGCTGGCTCTCGCGCGCAGCCGGGCTCGGGTTCGCCGGGTAGCGTCCGCCGCGGGCCGCGAAGGCCGCCCGCGAGCGCGAGAAGGCCGGCGGATTGTCGATGTCGGTGGTGATGTCCGACAGGGCGGGAAGACGCAGGCCGCGCAGGCCCAGGAAGGCGGGGTAGCCGAGAACCGCCAGCGCCAAGATCAATCCGGCGAGGGCGGCCCCGAGACCGCGGGCGCCCTCGCGCCAGACCCGCACGAAGGCGAAGATCGCGGCCGCGGCCGCCAGCAGCGCGACGCCGAGCCCGGCCACGAGCGCCACGAGGGCGGCGTCCGTGTCGGAGCGCGGATCCCGGACGAGGACCAGGGCGATCCCGGTGGCGATGACGGAGAACACGGCGAGCCGCCGGGCCAGCGGCCCCGCGCGGGTCACGGGTTCCTCGATGAGCAGGCGGCGCATGGGGATCATGAAGGCGTTCGAGGCCCGATCTTAGAGCTTGGCCGGAGCCAGCGCCATGGCGCCGCGGTCACGGCGCGTACGCGCGGGCGTTGCCGGGCAGGCCGAGCGTGGCGGGCAGCTTGAGCGGGTCGGGGAGCATCGCGCCCCCGTACCGGCCGACCGGGTCGGGGATCTCGCTGTGCGCGACCGTCTGAGCCGTCAGGGCGCTCCAGGGGCCCGTCACCGCGAACAGGATCCCGCGGGAGGAATCGCCGGGCGGACGCAGGACGAGGTCGCCCTTGGCATCGAGCCGACGCTCCGGCAGCGAGACTTGGCCGTGCAGGGTCGCCCCGACGCTCGGCCCCAGGAGACCCGACTCGGCGATCTCGCCCACGCCGTCGGCGAAGCGCAGCGTCACCACGGCCCGTTCGAAGGCCGTCCGGCCGTTGCGGCGCGCCAGGGCGCCGGACGCCACCGCGCCGTTGCGGTGGATGACGTCGGCGAGATCGAGGCCCGCGATGGCACCACCGTCCATGGCGAGCGTGGCCCGGCCATTCAGGTGCGCCAGCAATCCGACCGTGTCCCGGGCCCTGGATTCGAGGGCGAAATGCCCCTGCACGGGCCCCACCACCCAGCGGGCCGCGCCGATCTCGCCGAGCAGCGCGCCGAGGTCGACGCGGTCGAGGCTTCCCTGCGTGCGCAGTTCGGTCGCGGCCGGATCGGACCCGCTCGTCAGGTTGACGCGCCCCTTGAACGTGCCGTCCTGGATCCGGGCCCGGTTCACCGCGACCTCCAGGGCGGCCTCCCGCACCAGGACGCTCGCCGCCAGATCCTGCACCCGGACGGCGCCGGCGCGCCCCTCGGCCGCCGACAGGCGCAGGTCGAGGTCGCCGCGCGTGAAGGGCGCCAGGGCGATCGACGCGGGCGCGGGGTCGAGGAGCCGCGACAGATCCGCGACGAGAGGCGTGAGATCGAGCGTCTCGGCCGCCAGGGTCGCCTGCACCGAGAGGCGCGGCGCCTTGCCGGGCCCGAACGCGACGGCGCCGGCCCCCTCGAGCACGTTCTGACCCAGGCCGATGCGCAGGCTCGGCCACGAGACGGACCGCTCGCCAGTCTCGAACCGGCCGTCGACCGAGAAGGCGCCGGCGAGCGGCGCCAGCGGCATATCGCGGCCGATCCAGGCCAAGCTCTCCGGCAGGGATCGCGTCTCGAACCGGACCTGCCCGGACATGACGGGCAGCGCGCTCCCCTCCGCCGGCGGCGCCACCGTTCCGTCCGCCGCGAGGCGGCCGTCCGGCCACGTGATCTCCGCGGTGAACGGGCTTCCGCGGCGCTGGGCCATCTCGGCCGGACGCAGGTGGCTGAGGGCGATCCGGGTCGGCACGCCGCGCCAGATGAGGCTGGCGCGGCCCTCGGCGGCCTTGCCCCAGAGCGGCCACGCGATGTCGAGGTCGATGTCCCGGGCCGTGTCGCCGGCGGCGAGGCGCGCGTCGCGCACGACGATCCGGCGCGGCCGGGTCGTCTCGCCGGACCGGGCCTGCTCGGCGAGGCGCGCGAGGGGGGCGTCCCAGCCGGCAGGATCGTCCGACAGCCGCGCGCCCTCCAGGCGGAAGCCGCTCACCGCGGCGCGGCCGCCGAGGAGGCTCAGCGGGTCGAGATCGATGGTCAGACGGCCCTCATCCGCCAGGACCGGGCCGTCGGAACCGGCAGCGAGCCGGACGCGGTCGAGGGTCAGGCGCGGCCAGGGCAGCACCGCGAGGCGCGCGGGCCCCTGCAGCGTCAGCCCGAGTCCGTAGGCGTCGAAGGCGCGGCGGGCGAAGGCCGTGGCCCGGCCATCCTCCAGGGGCCAGTCGCGCAGGCCGAGGCCGGCCGCGATCAGGCTCCCGAGAGCGAGGATGAAGATCGGGCGGCGCAGCGACATCATGCTCCGAGAGGGCGGCGGCTGTGGCCGGAAGCCGGGCGCCGCGCCGGCCCCTCGGGCTGCCACGGCCCGGCAGGGTCTGCACGTCGAGTGGGCAACTTAGCGTCCCCGGCCGGTTTTGTCTGCCGCGCCCGCGCAGGGCCGCCCTGCCCTCCCCAGCGCAGTGCCGGTTACGGATCGCCCGGGACCGCGCCGGCCGGTGCGGTGCACCACTGGATTTCGCGCGCGGAATCGGGAAGAGCAGGCGCGAGGACACGCGCGTCCCGAGGTTTCGGCCGGTCGGGTCCGGCGGGAAAAGGACGATTCGATGAAGAAGGTCTACACGGATGCCGCCGCGGCCCTGGCCGGCCTCCTGCGCGACGACATGATGGTGATGTGCGGCGGCTTCGGCCTCTGCGGCATCCCCGACGAGCTGATCGAGGCGGTGCGCCTCTCCGGCGTCAAGGGCCTCACCGTCGTGTCGAACAATGCCGGCATCGACGGGGTCGGTCTCGGCAAGCTCCTGGACACCCGCCAGGTCGCCAAGATGATCTCGTCCTACGTGGGCGAGAACAAGGAGTTCGCCCGGCAGTACCTCGGCGGTGAGCTGGAGATCGAGTTCAACCCGCAGGGCACGCTGGCCGAGCGGATCCGCGCCGGCGGCGCCGGCATCCCGGCCTTCTTCACCAAGACCGGCGTCGGCACCAAGGTCGCCGAGGGCAAGGAAGTCCGCGAGTTCGACGGCGAGCAATACGTCATGGAGCGCGGCCTGTTCGCCGACCTCGCCCTGGTCCACGCCCACACGGGCGACACCGAGGGGAACCTGCGCTACCGGATGACCGCGCGCAACTTCAACCCGATGATGGCGACTGCCGCCAAGATGACCGTGGCGCAGGTCGAGCACCTCGTGAAGCCGGGCGAGATCGATCCGGACACGATCCACACGCCCGGCATCTTCGTGAAGCGCATCATCGACGTCGGGCAGCGCGACAAGCGCATCGAGCAGCGCACCACGCGCAAGCGCGGCGACAGCACCCCAGCCGCGGCGGCCGGCGGCGGCACGCACTGATCGGACGGGAAGGGAGCGAGAACGATGGCCTGGACCCGCGAGCAGATGGCGGCGCGCGCCGCCAAGGAGCTGGAGGACGGCTTCTACGTGAACCTCGGCATCGGCATCCCGACGCTGGTGTCGAACTACATCCCCGAGGGCATGTCGGTGCAGCTCCAGTCGGAGAACGGCATGCTGGGCATGGGCCCCTTCCCCTACGAGGGTGAGGAGGACCCGGACCTGATCAACGCCGGCAAGCAGACGATCACCGCTCTGCCGACGACGAGCTACTTCTCCTCGGCGGATTCCTTCGGGATGATCCGCGGCGGGCACATCAACCTGTCGATCCTCGGCGCCATGCAGGTGGCCGGCAACGGCGACCTCGCCAACTGGATGATCCCCGGCAAGATGGTGAAGGGGATGGGCGGCGCCATGGACCTCGTGGCCGGCGTGAAGCGCGTGGTCGTGGTGATGGAGCACGTCGCCAAGAACAAGGACGGCACCGAGAGCCCGAAGCTGCTCAAGGCCTGCGACCTGCCGCTCACCGGCACGCAGGTGGTCGACCTGGTGATCACCGATCTCGGCGTGTTCGAGATCGACAAGAAGGGCGACGGCGGCATGAGGCTCATCGAGCTCGCCGACGGCGTCACCGAGGACGAGATCCGCGGGAAGACCGAGGCCGACTTCACCGTCGTCCTGAAGAACTGACGCCTCGGGGCCCGGCGGCCGGCGTCGCCGGGTCCGCCGGGCGGGAGACGGCCGGGCACCCGACCGTCCCGCGGTGCCGCCGCCTGACGCCTTTCCACATCGACTCAGGCGGTTCTCGGTTCAGACGGCGCGCTCCGTCGTCACGAGCGCAGCGAAGTGACCCAGGGTCGCGCCATCGTGCAGAGTGTGGCGCTGCTGGATTGCTTCGCTCCGCTCGCGAGGATGGCGGAACCGGTCGGTGACCCGGAAACCGCATCGAACGCCAGGCACCCCCGCTCCCAGTCGGGACAGGGGTGCTTCGCGTGACTGCGCGCCAGCCAGGCGTGGCGTGGGCTGTGGGTCCCGCCCGGCCTCGGGCGGCTCAGCCCGCGTCGCTGGCGCCCGCGCCCGCGAGTTGCGGATTCCGGGTCGCGGGCCGCACCGGGCTGTCGGCCGCCGGCTCGTCGCCCTGCAGGGCCCGCCGCACGTAGCCGTCGACCCGGTCGCCCTGCTCCGGGAGGGCGGCCTCGAGATGCGCGATCATCTTGGGCGTCCAGAACGCCTTGATGTGCTTCTGGATCCCGGCCACCGCCTCCTCCTCCGGGTAGGACCGGAAGAAGGTCGCGATCTGGTTGGCCATGCGGACGAGCTTGTCCGCCTGCGTCACGGCGCTCATCGGGTACTCTTACTCTGCCGCGTCGAGGGTCTGGGCGATCCGGGTCAGGGAGAAGTCCTCCTCGTAGAACTTCGCCTGCCAGTCGGAGGGCCGGTTGGTCCGCCGGACCTGCACCGCCGTCACCTTGTACTCGGGGCAGTTGGTCGCCCAGTCCGAGTAGTCGGTGGTGATGACGTTGGCGCCGGTCTTGGCGTGGTGGAAGGTCGTGTAGACCACGCCCGGCTGCATCCGCTCGGAGACCTTGGCCTTCAGGGCGATGTCGCCGGAGCGGCTCTCCAGGGCGACGAGGTCGCCGTCGACGATGCCGCGCAGCTCCGCGTCGAACGGGTGGATCTCCAGCACGTCCTCCTCGTGCCAGCGCGAGTTCTCGGTGCGCCGGGTCTGCGCGCCGACATTGTACTGGGAGAGGATCCGGCCCGTGGTCAGGATCAGCGGGAACTTCGCCCCCGTCCGCTCCTCGGTGGCCACGAACTCGGTGATCATGAACCGGCCCTTGCCGCGGACGAACCGGTCCACGTGCATCATCGGCGTGCCGAGCGGCGCCTTCTCGTTGCAGGGCCACTGCACCGAGCCGAGCTCGTCGAGCTTGGCGTAGGACACGCCGGTGAAGCTCGGGGTGAGCGAGGCGATCTCGTCCATGATCTCGGACGGGTGATTGTAGTTCATGGGGTAGCCCAGCGCGTTGGAGAGCAGCACCGTGCCCTCCCAGTCGCCGTAGCCGCCCATCGGGGCCATGACCTTGCGGACCCGCGAGATGCGGCGCTCGGCGTTGGTGAAGGTCCCGTCCTTCTCGAGGAACGAGGCGCCCGGCAGGAAGACGTGGGCGTACTTGGCGGTCTCGTTCAGGAACAGGTCCTGGACGACGATGCACTCCATCGCCATCAGGCCCGAGGTCACGTGGTGCGTGTCGGGATCCGACTGGGCGATGTCCTCGCCCTGGATGTACATGCCCTTGAACGTGCCCTCGACGGCCTCGTCCAGCATGTTGGTGATGCGCAGGCCCGGCGCGTTGTCGAGCTTGGCGCCCCAGAGGGCCTCGAAGCTCTCGCGGGTCGCGTCGTCCGAGACGTGGCGGTAGCCGGTGAGCTCGTGCGGAAACGAGCCCATGTCGCAGGAGCCCTGGACGTTGTTCTGGCCGCGCAGCGGGTTCACGCCGGCGCCGAGCTTGCCGATGTTGCCGGTGGCCATGGCGATGTTGGCCATGCCCATGACCATGGTCGAGCCCTGGCTGTGCTCGGTGACGCCCAGCCCGTAGTAGATGCCGGCCGCGCCGCCCTTCGCGTAGAGCCGGGCCGCCCCGCGGACCTGCTCGGGGTCGAGGCCGGTGAAGGACTGCTGGTTCTCCGGGGAGTGGCGCTCCTCGGCGATGAACCGGGCCCAGGACTCGAACTCGGCGAGGTCGCAGCGCTCGCGGACATAGGCCTCGTCGATCAGCCCCTCGGTGACGATCACGTGCGCCAGCGCGTTGATGAAGGCGACGTTGGAGCCGGGCTTCAGCGGCAGGTGATAGTCGGCCTTGATGTGGGGCGACTTCACGAGGTCGATCTTGCGCGGATCGGCGACGATCAGCTTGGCGCCCTCGCGCAGGCGCTTCTTCATCCGCGAGCCGAAGACCGGGTGGCCGTCGGTCGGGTTGGCGCCGATCACCAGGATCACGTCGGACTTCTCGACCGACTTGAAGTCCTGGGTGCCGGCCGAGGTGCCGAGCGTCGACATCAGGCCGTAGCCGGTCGGCGAGTGGCAGACGCGGGCGCAGGTGTCGACGTTGTTGTTGCCGAAGGCGGCGCGCACGAGCTTCTGGACGAGGTAGGCCTCCTCGTTGGTGCAGCGCGACGAGGTGATGCCGCCGACCGAATCCTTGCCGTACTTGGCCTGGATCCGCTTGAACTCGGAAGCCGCGCGGTCGATCGCCTCTTCCCAGGACACTTCGCGCCACGGATCCGTGATCTTCTCGCGGATCATCGGCTTGGTGATGCGGTCCTTGTGGGTGGCGTAGCCGTAGGCGAAGCGGCCCTTCACGCAGCTATGACCCTCGTTGGCCTTGCCGCCCTTGTAGGGGACCATGCGCACGACGCGCTCGCCCTGCATCTCGGCCTTGAACGAGCAGCCGACGCCGCAATACGCGCAGGTCGTCACCTCCGCGTGCTCGGGCTGGCCGTACGCGTGGATCGATTTCTCCTGCAACGTGGCCGTCGGACACGCCTGGACGCAGGCGCCGCAGGAGACGCACTCGGACTCGAAGAAATTGGTCGGGCCGGCCGCCACGCGGCTGTCGAAGCCGCGGCCCGCGATGGTCAGCGCGAAGGTGCCCTGCACCTCCTCGCAGGCGCGGACGCAGCGGTTGCAGACGATGCACTTCGACGGGTCGTAGGTGAAGTACGGGTTCGACTCGTCCTTCGGCAGGTACTTCTCGGAGCTCGGCCGGACGTGGTTGTCGCCCTCGTAGCCGTAGCGCACGTCGCGCAGGCCGACGACGCCCGCCTGGGTCTGCAACTCGCAGTCACCGTTGGCCGCGCAGGTCAGGCAGTCGAGGGGATGGTCGGAGATGTAGAGCTCCATCACGCCCTTGCGGAGCTTGGCGAGCTTCTCGTTCTGCGTGTGCACCACCATGCCGTTCTCGGCCGGGGTCGTGCAGGAGGCCGGGGTGCCGCGCCGGCCCTCGATCTCCACGAGGCAGAGGCGGCAGGAGCCGAACGGCTCCAGCGAGTCGGTGGCGCAGAGCTTCGGGATCTGCGTCCCGGCCTGCATCGCCGCCGCCATCACCGAGGTGCCGGCCGGCACCGTCACCGACATGCCGTCGATCGTCAGCGTCACCGTCTGCTCGCTGACGCGGATCGGCGTGCCGTAGTCGATCTCCTTGATCAGGCCCATCGACGTCTCCTCACTCGGCCGCGGCCGGCAGATCGCCGGCGCGCCTGAAATCCTCGGGGAAATGGGTGATCGCGCTCATCACCGGCATGGGCGTCAGCCCGCCCATGGCGCAGAGCGATCCGTCGGTCATGATCTCGCAGAGATCCTCGACTAGCTTGAGATTCGCGTCCGGCCGGATGCCGGCGATCACCTTGTCCATGGTCTCGACGCCGCGGGTCGCGCCGATGCGGCAGGGGGTGCACTTGCCGCACGACTCGGTGGCGCAGAACTCGAAGGCGAAGCGGGCCTGGGAGGCCATGTCGACGGTGTCGTCGAACACCACGATGCCGCCGTGGCCGACGAGGCCCTTCTTGGCCGCCATCGCCTCGTAGTCGAGGGGCGTGTCGAGGAGATGGTCGGGGAAGTAGGCCCCGAGCGGCCCGCCGACCTGCACGGCCCGGACCGGCCGGCCCGAACGGGTGCCGCCGCCGAAATCCTCGATCACCTGCCGGAGGGTGATGCCGAAGGCCATCTCGATCAGGCCGCCGTGCTTGACGTTGCCGGCGAGCTGGATCGGCAGGGTGCCGAGCGACCGTCCCATGCCGTAATCGGCGTAGGCCTTGGCCCCGTTCTCCAGGATCCACGGCACGGCCGTGAAGGTCATGACGTTGTTGACCAGCGTCGGCTTGCCCAGGAAGCCCTTGAGCGCCGGGATCGGCGGCTTCGCCCGCACGATGCCGCGCTTGCCCTCCAGGCTCTCCAGCAGCGAGGTCTCCTCGCCGCAGATATAGGCGCCGGCGCCGAGGCGCACTTCCAGGTGGAAGGTCTTGCCCGAGCCCAGGATGTTGTCGCCGAGCACGCCGGCCGTCACGCCGTTGGCGATCGCCTCCTTCAGGGTGGCGAAGGCCTGCGGGTACTCGGAGCGGAGGTAGATGTAACCGCGGGTGGCGCCGGTCGCGACGCCCGCGATGGTCATGCCCTCGATGAGGTTGAAGGGGTCGCCCTCCATCATCATCCGGTCGGCGAAGGTCCCGGAATCGCCCTCGTCGGCGTTGCAGACCACGTATTTCTGGTCCGCCTTGGCGAGCATCACGGTGTTCCACTTGATGCCGGCCGGGAAGCCGGCACCGCCCCGGCCGCGCAAGCCGGAATCGCGCACCGCCGCCACGATGCCCTCGGCATCGAGCTTCAGGGCGGCCTCCAGGCCGCGGTAGCCGCCATGGGCCCGGTAATCGTCCACGGAGACCGGGTCGACCACGCCGCAGCGGTGGAAGGTCAGGCGCTGCTGCCGGGCGAGGTAGGGGATCTTCTCCGGATCGCCGAGGCGCAGGACGTGGTCGCCGCCCGCGGTCAGGCCGGCATCCAGCAGGGCATCGACGTCCTTGACCGTCACCGGCCCGTAGGCGACGCGCCCCTCGGGGGTGCCGACCTCGACCATCGGCTCCAGCCAGAACAGGCCGCGGGAGCCGGTGCGGACGATGGTGACGTCCAGGCCGCGGCGCTCGGCGCCGGCGAAGAGGGCGCGGGCGACCTTGTTGGCGCCGAGCCCGAGGGCGACGGCGTCGCGCGGAACGTAGAGCGTGACGCTCACTGGCGCACCTCCGTCAGGGCAGCTTCGAGGGCGTCGGCGGTCAGGTGCGCGACGGGCTCACCGTCCACCAGCGCGGCGGGGCCGTTGGCGCAGAGGCCGAGGCAGTAGACCGGCTCGACCGTGGCGCTGCCGTCGGCGGTGGTCTCGTGCCAGCCGCAGCCGAGGCGGCCCAGGATCTCGCGGTGCAGCTTGTCCGAGCCCATGGCCTGGCAGGCCTCGGCCCGGCACAGCTTCACCTCGTGGCGGCCCGCGGGGTGCGCTCGGAAGTCGTGGTAGAAGGTGATGCAGCCGTGGACCTCGGCGCGCGACAGGTTCAGCGCGTCCGCGATCAGCGGCACGGCACCGGAATCCACGTAGCCGAAGGTTTCCTGCAGCGCGTGCAGGATCGGCAGCGTGGCCCCTTCGAGATGGGTGTGCTCGGCGATGATCCCGGATGCGCGCTCCGCGCTCCAGGGCTCGTGACGCGCCATGGTTTCCAGCCCAGTCTGTTCCTGTTCTAATGCGAAGAGGAACAGAAATGCCGAATGGCATCAATCGCGCTGTCCGGTCGGGCGACAAAGGACGTTTGTCGAGCTGTAACGCGCAGGCCTGAGGAGCGGAGCCAGTTCCTTAACCTGTTGCCACAGCGCGATTTTTCAGATCCGATCGGCAGTCAGGATTTGTCGCTTGCGTCGCAACATAAATTTGTGCCCTGCAAGAAACTGCATTCCGCCACGTCGGGTCCGCAACGTCCGCTCAGAGCCCTCCGTCCTTGCGAGCGGAGCGAAGCAATCCAGGGCAGCGCGACCTCGGCAAGCGTGGCGCGACTGGATTGCTTCGCTCCGCTCGCAAGGACGGTGGCGCTTTCCGAGACCTGAGCCTCGGCCGCGTCAGAACTCCATCTCGAGTTCCTCGATCTCGTCCGGCTCGTCGGCGGCGGCCTCCGCCCACTCGACCATCAGCGGCCAGTGCAGGATCGTGTCGCGGTAGGCGGCGGCGCGGGGCGGCAACGCGACGTCGTAGGTGCGGAAGCGGGTGCAGACCGGGGCGAACATCGCGTCGGCGAGGCACGGCCGCGCGCCGAACAGGTACGGCCCCTCGTAGCGATCCAGGCAATCGTCGAAGATCGTGACGATGCGCTCGATATCGGCCTTGGCACCGTTGAACACGCGGAAATCGGGGTGGAAGGCGCGCAGGTTCATCGGCAGCGCCGAGCGCAGATTGACGAAGCCGGAATGCATCTCCCCCGAGATCGACCGGCAATGGGCGCGCTCCGCCACGTTGCCGGGCAGGAAGCCGGCCTCCGGGAAAGTCTCGGCGAGATACTCGGCGATCGCCAGCGTGTCCCAGACGACCACGTCGCCGTGGCGCAGGCGGGGCACCAGGAACGAGGGCGACAGGTGCAGCAGCTCCGCCCGGGTGGTGGCGTCGGTGCCGGACAGGACCTCCGTCCGGAAGTCGAGCCCGGCCATCCGGCAGATCAGCCAGCCCCGCAGGGACCACGAGGAGTAGTTGCGGCTCGAGATGGTGAGCGTAGCGGCCGTCATCGTCCTGCCCCGGGCGCGTCGCCGATCGTGCGGTCTGCGAGGCCCGATCCAAGACTCGTGCCGAACGGGGCGGGCGAATCGCTTCCGGCGGCGATTCTACTCCCGTCGCAGCAGCGCCGCGACCTCCGCCTGCTCGGCGGCCGACAGGTTCCGGGCCGGCGCGGGCGGGCGGCGGCGCGCGAGGCGCCAGATGCCGAGCCCGCCGAGCAGCACCGCGAGCACCGGGGTCAGCCACAGCAGCAGGGTGTGCAGCGCGAAGACCGGGCGCAGCAGCACGAACTCGCCGTAGCGGGCCACGACGTAGTCGAGCACCGCCGTGTCGCTGTCGCCCTTCTCCAGCCGCTCGCGGACGATCAGGCGCAGGTCCTTGGCGAGCGGCGCGTCGGAATCGTCGATCGACTGGTTCTGGCAGACGAGGCAGCGCAGTTCGGCCGAGATCTCCCGGGCGCGGTGCTCCAGCGCGGGATCCTTCAGCACCTCGTCGGGCTGCACCGCCAGGGCCGGCAGAGACGCCAGCAGGGCGAGCGCGGCCAGCGCCGGCCGGAGCGAACGGCGCGCCATCACTCGGCCGGCACCGCGACCGGGAGCGACCGCGCCTTCGCCTTGGCGGGGACGCCCACGCGCATCCGCCGGTCCGTGAGCGACAGGCCGCCGCCCAGCGCCATCACCACCGCCCCGAGCCAGATCAGCAGGACCAGCGGCTTGTAGTAGAGGCGCAGGCCGACGCCGCCGTCCTGCCCGATCTCCCCGAGGCTCGCGTAGACCTGGCTGACACCGTTGGTCAGCAGCCCCGATTCCGTCACGGCCATCTTGCGGCTCGGGTAGAAGCGCTTGCCGGTCTCGACCTTCCCGACCTCGTCGCCCCCGCGAGTGCGGATCGTCAGGTAGGCGGCGGCCTCCTCGTAGTTCGGTCCCTTGCGCGGCGCGACCCGGTCCAGGGTCGCCACGTAGGGCCCCGTCGCGAGGCTCTCCCCGGGCTTGAGGGTCGCCAACCCCTCGGTGGCCCAGCCCTGCGCGGCGATGCCCAGCACCACCACGCCGACCCCGGCATGGGCGATGGCAGTGCCCCAGGCCGAGCGCGGCAGGCCGACGGCGCGGCGGCCGATCTGTCCGAGGGACCGGGCGCGGCTCGCCCCGTAGCCGCGGGCGCGGGTGACGATCTCCAGGGCGGACCCGATCAGCAGGTAGGCGCCGAGGCCGATCCCGACCGGCGCCAGCACCGGCCCGCCCCAGGTCAGCGCCAGCACCGCGAAGCCGACCACCAGGGCGACCGCCAGCGCGGCGAACAGGCGCTGGGCGGCGGCGAGCACGTCGCCGCGCTTCCAGGCCAGCGCCTGCCCCATGGGCACGATCAACAGCAGCGGGATCGCCAGCGGCACGAAGGTGGAATTGAAGAAGGGCGGACCGACCGTGATCTTCTCGCCCGTCAGCATCTCGAGCACCAGCGGGTAGAGCGTGCCGACCAGCACGGTGGCGCAGGCCGCCACCAGGAACAGGTTGTTGAGGACGAGCGAGCCCTCGCGGGAGATCGGCGCGAACAAGCCCCCCTGCCGCAGCAGCGGCGCCCGCCACGCGAACAGCGTTAGCGAGCCGCCGATGAACAGGATCAGGATCGCCAGGATGAAGACGCCGCGGGTCGGGTCGGTGGCGAAGGAATGCACCGAGGTGATCACGCCCGAGCGGACCAGGAAGGTGCCGATCAGCGAGAGCGAGAAGGTCAGGATGGCGAGCAGCACCGTCCAGACCTTCAGGGCGTCGCGCTTCTCCATCACCACGGTGGAGTGCAGCAGCGCCGTGCCGGCGATCCACGGCATCAGGGAGGCGTTCTCCACCGGGTCCCAGAACCACCAGCCGCCCCAGCCGAGCTCGTAATAGGCCCAGTAGGAGCCCATCGCGATCCCGAGCGTCAGGAAGCACCACGCGGCGAGGGTCCAGGGCCGCACCGCCCGCGCCCAGACGGCGTCGATCCGCCCGTCGATCAGCGCCGCCACCGCGAAGGCGAAGCTGATCGAGAAGCCGACATAGCCGACGTAGAGGAGCGGCGGGTGGACCGCGAGACCCGGATCCTGCAGCAGCGGGTTGAGGTCGTTGCCCTCGAGCGGGGCCGGGATCACCCGGGTGAACGGGTTCGAGGTCGTGATGATGAACAGCACGAACACGAAGGTGATCAGCCCCTGCACGGCCAGGGTGTTGGCCCGCAGCCGCGGCGGCACCGAGTTCTTGGCCGCCGCCACGCAGGCGCCGAACAGGGTGAGGATCAGGACCCAGAGGAGCATCGAGCCCTCGTGGTTCCCCCAGACGCCGGAGATCTTGTAGATCAGCGGCTTCTGCGTGTGCGAGTTCTCGACGACGTTCTGGACCGAGAAGTCCGAGGTGACGTGCGCGTAGGTGAGCGCCGCGAAGGCGAAGAGCACGCAGGCGAAGGCGCCGAGCGCCGCCTGCGAGGCGGTCTGGCGCAGGGCCGGATCGCCCGAGCGGGCGGCCCAGATCGGCATCACCACCTGGACGAGGGAGATCGCCAGCGCGAGCGCGAGGGCGAAGTGGCCGGTCTCGACGATCATGCGGGTTCCCTCACCGCTCGCTGCGGGGACCGAGGGTGCTGTCCGCCGCCGCGGTGGCGGGCTTCGGCGCCGGGCCGCCCTTGTTCGGGCCGCCCTCCTGCCAGCGCCCCTGCGCCTTCAGCGCGTCGGCCACCTCGCGGGGCATGTAGGATTCGTCGTGCTTGGCCAGCACCGTGTCGGCGCGGAACTGCCCGCCCGGCTCCAGCACGCCCTCGGCGACCACGCCCTGCCCTTCCCGGAACAGGTCCGGCAGCAGGCCCTTGTAATGGACCTCGACGGTCTCGTTCGTGTCGGTGACGGCGAAATCGACCGTCTGGTCGGGGCCGCGCCTGAGCGAGCCGTCCTTCACCAACCCGCCGAGCCGCAGGCGCGTGCCCGGGGCGATGGCCTGCTTGGCGATGTCGGTGGGCGAGCGGAAGAACACGATCGAGCCGCTCATGGCGTACAGCATCAGCCCCACGGCGAGCGCCAGGACGCTGCCGCAGGTGGCGATCAGGATCAGGCGGCGTTTCTTACGCGTCACGATACTTCCACCCCGCGGTCCGGCGCGCGGAGACCCGCGTCGACCGGAACCGTTCTCATTCTAGTCTTGAGGGTGTCGGCTCCAGGCGCCCGCGGGTCAAGGGCGGGCGTCGGGACCGATTGTCGTACGGACCGCTCCGCGGAGGCGGGCTCGCGATTTCGTGGCGCCGGGGAACGGGCGCGCCAGGGGTTCGGTGCGCCAAGAGTTCGATGCGTCAGGGGTTCGGCGCGTCAGGGATTCGGCTTGGCAGGAAGCTCCAGCTCCCGGGCGAGACCGTCGAGCCGCGCCACCGCCTCGCTGTTGGCGGCCAGCGCCATCCGGGCGCGGTCGAGGGCCTTCACCGCCTGGTCGCGCTCGCCCAGCGCGCTGTAGGAGCGCACGAGCCGCATCCACTCGTCCGGCGTGCCGCCCCGGGCGGCGAGGCGCCGGTCGAGTCCCTCGACCATCCCGCGAATCGCCGCCTGCTGCTCCGCCTGCGGCATGGCGCGCACGGCCGCCATCGCGGCCTCCTTCTCGGCCTGGACGCCCGGTCCCGCCCGGCCCGATTCGACCGTCGCGGGCGCCGCGCCCTCGGCGCCGAGACCCACGGCGCGGGCGCCCTGCTCGACCTGGGCGAGACCCTGCGGGTCGCCCGCGAGGGCCGTGCGCGCCCGGGCCAGGGCGTCGGTCGCCTGCGCGCGCTCGCCGAGGACCATCCGGGACCGGACGAGCCGCAGCCACTCGTCGGGGGTGCCGCCGCCGCTCTTGAGGCGGGCGTCGAGCCCGTCGACCATGCCGCGAATCGCTGCCTGCTGCTCGGCCGGGATCTCGGGAGCGGCCTGGGGCGTCGCGGGCGGGGGCGGCTCGCCCTTGAGGCGGGCGAGACTCTGCTTGACGATCCCGAGCCACGGGGCGTTCGGCGGGCTGCTGGCCTCGAGCTCGGTGAGCTGGCGGATCGCCTCGCCGGTGTCGCCGGCCTGCTCGGCCGCGCGGGCGAGGTAGAAGCGCGGCTTGGGCGCGTTCGGCTCCTCGGCCTGCGCCTTCTCGAACAGCGCCTTGGCCTCGGGCGACACGGTGCCGTCGCCGGCCGCCGTGAGCGCCTCGCCCTGGTCGGCCAGGAGGTCGGCGGTCTCGCCCTTGATCCGCGCGAGGTGGCCGTAGGCGCGGGCGGCGGCGTCGAATCGGCCGGTGCGCATGTAGACCGGGGCGAGCACGGCCCAGCCGCGGGCATCGTTCGGGTCCCGGGCGAGGCGCGCCTCGATCTGCCCGACGGCCTTCATCAGCTCGTCGGCGCCGCCGCGGGCGGCCTGCCGGTCGGCCTCGGTCTGCGCCGGCACCTCGGGCGAGCCGTAGAGCCCGTAGGCGATCAGCGCCACGAGCGGGATGGTGGAGAGCGCGAAGGCCGAGGCGGCGCGCCGGCGGCGCAGGCGCGGCTCGGCCGGGCGCGCGGCCTCGGCGATGCCGGCATCCTCGGCCTCGCGCTGCGCCTCGCGGCTCGACCGGAGCAGGCGGCGCGCCGCCTCGGCCTTGGCGGTCTCGGCCTCGTCGGGGGCGATCAGGCCGCGCTCGAGGTCGCGGTCGATCTCGGCGATCTGATCCTCGTAGAACGCCGTCTCGGTGGCGAGCCCGCTGCCGCCGGCCTCGCCGGTCGGCACGGCGGCGCGCCGCGACATCGGCCAGAGCAGGCCGAGCACGGCCGCCGCGGTCATGGCCGCCAGGATGAACCAGATCGCCGTCATGGACCTTATCGCCAACGGGCCGCACCGGCCCGCCCCTCCCCACGCCCTGTGGAGCCGGCGGCGTGATGCCACGACGCCTCCCGGCGGCGGCTCGGTGTCACGCAACTCTGTTGCGATGACAAGGCCCCGGGCGGGAGCCATGAGGCCGCGCGCCGCCTCCCGGCCAGTACCCGGACGCGGCCGGACGTGCCCGGACGCGTCCGACGGCCTCAGTGGGCGGCCGTGCCGACCGGCAGGTCCCCCGGCACCTCCAGCACCGCGCGCAGGCCGCCGAGCGCCGCCTGCTCCAGGGTGAAGCGCCCCCGGTACAGGGCGGCGAGGTCGGCCACGATCGACAGGCCGAGTCCCGAGCCGGGCTTCGATTCGTCGAGGCGGCGCCCCCGGCCGAGCACGGCCTGCCGGGCCTCCGGCGGCAGGCCCGGACCGTCATCCTCGATGGCGACGACGAGGTGGGGATAATCGTCCTTGCTCACCGCCTCGGCCCGGATCGCCACCCGCCCGTGGGCCCACTTGGACGCGTTGTCGACGAGGTTGCCGACCATCTCCTCGAAATCCTGGCGCTCGCCGCGGAAGCGCAGGCCCGGCGGGACGTGGACGTCGTAGGCGATGTCCTTGTCCCGGTAGATCTTCCCGAAGGTGCGCACGAGGCCGGCGAGCGCCGGCTCGACCTCCGTGGAGGTGCCGAGCGTGCCGGCGAGCGCCGCGGCGCGGGCCCGGTCGAGGTGGTAGTTGACCTGATCGCGCATCACCGCAGCCTGCTCGCGGATCTTCTGCGCGAGTTCCTCGGGGGCGTCGGAGGCCCCGACCTCGTTGACGATGATCGAGAGCGGCGTCTTCAGGGCGTGGGCGAGGTTGCCCACCTGGGTGCGGGCGCGCTCCAGGATCTCGCGGTTGGTCTCGATCAGGAGGTTCACCTCGCCGGTGAGCGGCGCGATGTCGCGGGGATAGGTGCCGGTGATGCGGTCGGCCTCGCCCCGGCGGACGGCGCCGAGCGCGGCGCGCATCTTCTTGAGGGGCGCGAGGCCGAAGCGGATCTGCAGCAGCGTGGTGATCGCAAGCGACAGGCCGAGCAGGCCGAAGGTGATGGTCAGCGAGTTCCGGAACCGGTCGACGTCGTTGACGATCTCGTCGGCGGGGCCCGCGACCCGGACCGTGTAGCGGCCCTCCTCGCCGAGATCGACGTCGCGCTCCATGATGCGCAGGAGGCGTCCGTCCTGCCCCTTGCCGTAGCCCTGGCGGATCTGCCCGACCCCGACTTTCCCGTCGGAATCGGTCGCGGCCGGCAGCGGCACGCCCACGAGGGAGCGCGAGGTGCGCACGTCGCGCGGCTTCGCGTCGGGCTTGCCGACCTGCCAGTACCAGCCGGACAGGGGCAGGTCGAAGCGCGGGTCGCCGAGCGAGAAGGTCCGGCTCTCGGGGTCGTTGGGCGAGACGAGGTCGGTGGCGAGATTGTTGGCGAAGACGAGGAGCCGGCTGTCGAAGGAGCGCTCGGTGTTCTCGCGGTAGAGGGTCGTGAGGATCCAGGCCGCGATCAGCAGGATCGCGGAGCTCGAGAGGAACGCCGACACGGCGAGCCGCACCGCGATGGAGCGGCGGCGCAGGGAGAAGAGGCCGATGAGGTCGATCATGGATGCGTCGGTCGCTCAGACGTGCGGCGGCGCATCGTAGAACACCGCGCCGCGCATCAGCGGGCGCGCCGTGCGGAAGAAGGCGCCGCGCTCGGCCCGCCAGCCGTCGGCCCCGCGGGTCACGGCGGCGTCAGCGGTGAGGATGCCCGACGGCATGCCGACCCGCAGGACCGCTTCGGTGGGGCGTGCGGCCTCGTGGACGAGGCTGCCTTCGAGCCGGGCGGCGACCGCGAGGCACAGGGTGGCGGTGAGCGGCAGCGCCTGGTGCGGCACGCCGTTCGAGATGACCCGGGCGGTCAGGTCGGTCTCGGCGGCGCGGATCGTGGCGCCGGAGAGGCTGCCGGAATCCTGCGGCGGCGCCACGAGGCCGACGAAGGGCACGTGGACGACGCGCGCCGCCGCCTCGAGATCGGGCGCGATGCCCATCGCCACGGAGCCGGCCCGGCGGATCCGCGCCAGCCGGTCGAGGAGGCCCGGCACGGCCTCCAGGGCGGCGGGCAGCTCGGTGCCGGCGAGGCCGAGATCGGCGGCGCGGACGAACACGCAGGCATTGGCGGCGTCGATCAGCGAGGCCTCGATCGCGCCGAGGCCCGGCACGTCGAGCCACTGACGGACGGCGCCGGTCGGGAGCAGCCGGCCGGTCGTGGCGCCGCCCGGATCCAGGAAGTCGAGCTGGATCGGCGCGCCCGTGCCGGTGACGCCGGGGATCGCGAGGTCGCCGCGGTAGACGCTGCGGCCGCCCGCGGCGGCGAAGCCCGCCACGATCAGCTTGCGCGTGTTGGTGTTGAAGATCCGCAGCCGCACCGGGCCGTCCGGGACGTCGACGAGCCCCTCGTCGACCGCGAACGGCCCCACGGCGGCGAGCATGTTGCCGCAATTGCCCGAGAGGTCGATGCGGCCGTCCCGGACCACGACCTGCACGAAGGTGTAGTCGATGTCGGCGTCCGGCCGCGCGGAGCGCTCCACCACGCAGATCTTCGACACCGACGAGACGCCCCCGCCCATGCCGTTGAGCTGCCGCCCGAACGGGTCGGGGCTGTCCATGGCGGAGAGGAAGGCCGGCTCCCAGGCGGCGAGATCCCCCGGCACGTCCCGGCGGTGCAGCATCAGCGCCTTGCTGGTGCCGCCGCGCATGAAGACGGCCGGCAGCGTGCCGGAACGCGCGGCCGCGCTCACATCCGCGCCGGCGGCTGGTTGGGGTCCACGAGGTAGCCGAGGCCGCGCACGGTCTGGATCAGGTCCACCGCGAGCTTCTTGCGCAGGCGGCCCACGAACACCTCGATCGTGTTCGAGTCGCGGTCGAAATCCTGGTCGTAGAGGTGCTCGGTGAGTTCGGCGCGGGACACGACCCGGCCGGTATGGTGCATCAGGTAGGAGAGCAGCCGGTACTCGTGGCTCGTCAGCTTCACCTGGGCGCCGTCGACGAACACCTTGCCGGAGCGGGTGTCGAGGGTCACCGGCCCGCAGGCGATCTGGCTGGTGGCGTGGCCGGCGGCGCGGCGCAGCAGGGCGCGCACCCGGGCCATCAGCTCCTCCATGTGGAAGGGCTTGGTGACGTAGTCGTCGGCGCCGGCGTCGAAGCCGTCGACCTTGTCGGACCAGCGGTCCCGGGCCGTGAGGATGATCACCGGGGTCTTCACGCCCGCCCGGCGCCACTTCTGCAGCACCGTGACGCCGTCGGCCTTGGGCAGGCCCATGTCGAGGATGATGGCGTCGTAGGGCTCGCTCTCGCCGAGATAGCCGCCCTCCTCGCCGTCATAGGCCTTGTCGGCGACGTAGCCGGCCTCCTCCAGCGCGGCCACGACCTGCCGGTTGATGTCCTTGTCATCCTCCACGACCAGCAGACGCACGGCTCACTCCCCTCCGAAACGGTATCCGCGCCCGCTCAATACTGTCCCGCCACGGTGCCGGTGCGCGCGTCGACGATCACGTGCACGAAATGCCCGTCGCGGCGCAAGGCGGTGAGCATGTAGACGAGGCCGTCCGCGTGACGGCAGAGGCTCGCCCGCTGGATCTCGGCGCGGGGGATCACCGTCCGGGCCGCGCGGATCGCCGCGACCGGCGGGATCACCCGGCGCTCGCCGACCTCCTCGCGCAGGTCCGCGGGGGACAGGCAGCTCTCGATCCGCAGCGGCGGCTGGCTCGACACCGCGCCCGTCTGAGGGGCCGGCCCGTCGTCGGCCATGGAGCCGAGGCCGCCCGCGGCGAGGGCCGCGGCGGTCAGGCTGATGGCGACGAGGGCGATGGCGTAGCGCATTGGCAGACGATGTGAGCCCAGGGCACTGAATGCGTCCTGAATACGTGGCCGTGCGTCGCCCCCGGCGGTCGTCGGCGGCGGTCCGGACAGTCCCTTCGCGGTCGATTCGGTGGCGGGCGGCATCGTGCGGACATGACGGCCGAGGCGGCGCCCGGTTCCACGCCGCGCGCCGCTTCCCACAGGCGCCGCGGCCGGTCTCACGGTGCCGGCGCTGCGGCGGGACCGCAGGCCGCGGCGCGGGCCGGCGGCCCGGCCCGGCCAGTCCCCGCCGGCGCGGCCTGCGCGGCCTGCGCGGCGCCGCCGGACCCCAGCGTCCAGGCAAGCCGGCCGACCGCCGCACCCTCGTGGACGGCGACCGTCACCGCCGCGGCGGCCGCCAGGCCGAGCCACACCCGGTCGAGAACCCTGTCCCAGAGCAGGCGCATCTCACCCTCCCGTCAGCAGCTTCCAGAGGGCCCGCAGGGCCGGGACATGCGCGGCGAGCCACGCGACCTGGTCGGAGAACCAGTGTGCGGCCGCCGCCGCGGCGACGAAGGCGAGCACCGTCGCGTGCTTGAGCCGGCGCAGGTAGCGGCGCAGCGCGCGGCGCTCGAGATGCGCGTCGACCAGCTCGTCGAGGGCGGCGAGGCGCGGCTCGGACTGCCGGGCGAACCACGCGTGCCAGACGGGCGGGAAGCGGATCGTCCGAGGCCGCCCGCCGAGGGCGACACCCGCGCCCTCGGCGTCCTGGGGGGGCGCGGATTGCCGTGCCTCGGTGCGGAGGGGCTTCATGGTGACGATCCCTGTTACACGGCCCCCGCGCCGCCGAGGCGGCGAGGCCCGGCCTCAGGCCGGGTGCTTGTCCGCCCCGCGCAGCTGCGCGAGCGCTGGGGCGAGGACGTTGGCGGCGCTCGCCTGCGGATCGAGGGGCAGCGCCCGGAAGATCCGCGCGGCCACGCCCTCGGGGCCGCCCGCCTTCCGCACGACGTGCGCGGGGGCGGTGGCGAGCACGTGCCGGGCGCCGGCGGCCACCACCGCGGCGCCGAGGTCGGCGCTGACGGTCCGGCCCCGGGCGGCCCCGGCCACGGCGTTCTGGCCGAACTCGGCCCCGGCGCGGATCGCGGCCTCGATCCGGTCGCGGGTGAGCACCGAGGCGGCCCAGGGCGCGACCCGGGCGATGCCGGCGGTGACGGCGGCGGCGGCGAGCGGAACGAGCGCGGCCGTCACCGGCTGGAGCAGGCCGGAGAGCCAGTCGCCCCACGGCAGCGCCGGTCCGGCGAAGGAAGCCGCGACCGGAGCGACGGCGGGCGCGGCACCGCCGGCCTGCGCGGCGAGGGCGGCGAGCGGCAGGCCCGTGACGGCCAGGGCGACGGCCGCCCGGATCGGGTGCATCATCGTGGAACTCCTTCTCAGCGCGCGGCGGACCCGGCCGGCTCGGGATCGGGTGACGACGGGTCAGGGCCGGCCCGGCGGCTGAGCCGGCATCGCGGCGGGACCGTCGCGCAGGGCGGCGAGGGCCCGGCGGGCCCAGGCGAGGCGGCGCGCGGGCGCCACGACGCCGGGCCGCTCGTAGCGGCGCCAGACCGCCTCGGTGGCGGCAGCGAGGGTGGTGGTGGCCCGCAGGGCCGCGAGGGCCGGCGCCTCGGGACCGCGCAGCTCGGCGCAGAGGTAGCCGTAGCCCGCCTCGGGGTCGGCGGGATCGCGGCCGCGCGCCCGGCACCACGCCTCCATGGCGACGCGCCGGGGCCCGGTCCACTGGGCGAGCCCCCAGCCGCCGCGGGAGCCCGGCACCGCGGGGGCGACCTCCTGGAGGTGGCGGAACCCGCCGGTCTCGTGGCCGAGATTGCCGAGCAGGCCGGCGGCCTGGACGTCGCTCAGGCCGAGATCGCGCATCAGCCGCGGGCCGAGCCGGCGGCAGGCCGCGGCGAAGGGCTCCCGCGCGGCGGGGTCGGATGGCGGCATGGGCGTGCTCCGGAAGCTGGCGTGCCCGGACGCGCCGGGCTAAGGCGGCCCGCGCCGTGGGCGGCGCCGAGGGGGATGCGTGGGACGCGGACAGGACCGGCCGCTCGTGTTCATCGGCGACTCGATCACCGCCGCCTGGGGCGCGGTGCGGGCCGAGACCTTCGCGCGCCACGGCTTCGTCGCTCGGGGCGTCCCGGGCGAGACGAGCGGGCAGATCCGCGCGCGCTTCCTGCGGGACACGGCCGGCGCCCGGGCCGTGCATCTGCTCTGCGGGATCAACGACATCGCGGAGATCGGCGGCCCGGTGCCGGACCGGGCGATCGCCGGGAACATCATGGCCATGGGGCAGATGGCCTTCGCGGCCGGGCTGCCGCTCACGATCGGCACCGTGATGCCGAGCGACTTCTGGGGCTGGCGCCCCGAGCTGCGGCCGGTGGCGCGGATCCGCGCCCTGAACGGGTGGCTGCGCGCCTACTGCGCGGCGGGCCCGGCCCGCCTCGTCGATTACGGGCCGCCGCTCGCCACGGAGGCGGGCGCGCTCCGGCGGGACTTCACCGACGACGGCATCCACCTCAACGGCGCGGGCTACGCGGCCGTGGAGCCGGCGATGCTGCGGGCCCTCGGCGCAGGCCCGGAATGACGGCGGCCGCGGGGTCGGGCGCTCACGCGCCCAGCGCCAGCCAGTAGGTCGGCACCGACCCGACCCCCGCCACCGCGCCGGCCGTCGCGCGGCGGGTGCGGAGCGTGAACCCGGTGGCCGCCACGTCGCTGACCTGCGCGGCGTGGAGCGCGTCGCCGGCGCCGGCGACCGGCTGCGCCCAGACGCCGAGGCAGCTCCCCGGGAAGGCGATGCCGAAAGCCACCGCGACATCGGCGTCGGCGGCGGTGACGAGCCCCCATTGCGCGATCAGGCCGCCCGGGAGCCGGATCGACCCGTTCGCGCCGAGCACCTGCGCGCCGGTCGCCAGCGGCGTCCCGTCGGCGCGCTGGTAGTGGCGCACGCGCCAGCGGCCCGCCGCGTCCGAGGTGGCGATACAGGTATCGTCGGCGGCCGTCACGAGATCGGCGCGGGTCGGCAGCACCAGCACTTCGGGATCGTGGACCAGGGTCGCGGCGCCCGAGAAGCGCACGAACCGCTCCCGGTCGACGTCGGCGCCGAAGCTCGCGATCCGCGCCGCGCCGGTGACGAGCACCCGCCGGGTGCCGGCCGCGCCGAGGTCGGTGGTGGGGGCGGCCGCGAGGGCGGTCTCGGCCGAGGCGAAGTCGATCCCGCCGGTCCGGGCCGAGGCGGTGAGCACCGTGGCGAAGGCGGCCCCGTCGGGCGAGACTTTCAGGGTGAAGTCGTCGCTCCCCAGGGTGCCCAGCAGAGCCCGCGCCGCGTAGCCGGTCTCGAAGACCAGGGCGGCGTCGCGGGCGGCGGATTTCCGGTTGACGAAGACCCGCATGTCGCCGGTGCCCGGCGTGGCGTCGTCCCAGGTCAGGAGCGCGGAATCGGACTTCACCGCGAAACGGTTGGTGGCGTCGGCCGCCGTGTTGATCCCGAGGCGGCCGACGCTCTGGAGCGCCGTCAGCGCGCGGCGGAGGCTCGTCCAGGCCGCGCCGTCGAAGACGTAGAGGTCGGCCTCGTCGATCAGCCAGGCGAGCCAGCCGGCCCGCGGCGCGGCGCCGGTCCAGACCCCGTCGGCGTAGCGCACCACCTGGCCCGCGAGCCCCGCCCAGGCGCCCCCGGGCTCGGCGGCGGCCACGAGGTAGCGGTCGCCCTCCGCGGGGCCCGGTGGCGGCGCGGCGAGATCCTTGTCCAGGCAGGCGAGCTGGACGAGCGCGTCGAGCAGGCCGAGCGCCTCGTTGTGGGTCACGTGCTTCTGCGCTTGGCTCGCGGCGATCAGCGGCAGGCCGAGATGGGGCGTGGCGTCGGACATGGGGCGGCTCCCGGGCGGTCAGGTCGAGCGGTCAGGCCGAGCGGACGGGGATACGGGCGCGGCGGGCGGGTCCGGGGCCGGCGACGAGACCGATCTGCGCCACCGCGACGTCGAGATGCGTCTGGGCGCCGCCGAAATCGGCCGCCTCGTCCGCGTAGAGACAGTGCTGGGCCTCGGCCCGGAGCGTGCGCAGGGCCGTGCCGGCGGCCGAGAACACCGTCACCGCGTAGACCTCCGGCTCGTCGAGCGGGATCTCGGCCGGCTCCCAGGCGTCGCCGTCGCGGCGGCCCCGCCGGATCCACGAGAGCCGCACGCCGTCCGCCGCGCGCCGCGCCCGCAGGTGGACCGGCCGCAGCGGCGTCAGCGCCGCGACGCCGGCCGTGGCGGTGATCTCGGCGAAGGCCGGGTCGGCCGGATCGCGATCCGCCGGCCCGATCCGGTAGCGGAACGCGCGGCCGACCTCGTCCAACCGGTCGACCAGGGGCGCCACGGCGCCGTCGTCGAGGCGCACGATCAGGCTCCCCGCCGGGCAGACCCGCCCCGCCGCCGCCTCGCTGCCCGCGAGCCCGCGCAGGAAACCGGACAGCCGGTAGGTGTCGGGCCCGGTCAGGACCGCGGACGCGGCGCAGAGCAGTTCCACGGTCCCGTCCGCGCCGAGCAGGGCGAACAGGTTGCCCCCGGCCAGCATCGCGCCCGCCCCGATCGAGGCCAGCGTCGCGCCGCGCCGCAGGGCGACGTCGAGATGCGCGCCCCGCTGGATGCGCCAGAGCGGGCCGGGCGGTAGCGCCGACAGGGTGCGCCCGAGGCAGGCCGGGTAGTCGACGAGGCGGTGCAGGGCGAGCGGCCCGTCACCAGCGGCGCGCCAGATCGCGACCGCGCCGGGCCAGGGCTCGGCCGCCACCGCGCAGGACTGAAGGACCGTGGGGTCGCCGCGGTCGACCGGCAGGTCGAGGGCGACGGCGAGCGGCGGTCCGGGAAAGGCGGGCGGCGCCGCCGCCGCCTGGGCCATCGCGCGGGGCAGCCCGCGCCCGGGCCCCGCCCGGGGCGGCACCCCGCTCGCCTCGATCCGGCGGCCCGTGGGCGCGTCGTCGATCCGGTCGATCCGGCGCAGGACCGCGCCGCCGGGCACGTCGGCCGGGACCGCCAGGAGGTCGCCGGGCTCCAGCTCGACCCGGCGCGGGCTCAGCGTGAACACCGCGGTGTCGCGGGCCGCGATCAGCCGGTCGAGCAGCGCCTCGGCCAAGCCGTCGGCGGTCTCCCGGCGGGTGACGATCGCCGCCTCGATCCGGGTCTCGCGCCGCCGCAGGCCGGCGGGCCGCACGGCCGAGGCCGCGGCGCGGCGGTAATCCGGGCTCTCGGAATCGGTGATCCCGAGCTCCACGGAGCGCGGCAGGGCGCTCTCCTCGGCCCGGACCTGGTGCAGGACCGGCCGCTCCTCCGACAGCCGGACGAGGTCGGCCTCGGCCAGCACGACCGGCCGGTCGCGGCGGGGACCGCGCAGCCGCAGGGTCCCGGCCACCGCCGAGACGTCGAGGCCGTAGACCTCCGCGAGGGTCTCCAGGGCGCCCCGCGCCGTGAGCGGCCGGTCGATCACGTAGCCGTCGAGATAGGCGGCGGCCTCCACGGAAACCGGCGCGTCGAACCCGAAATCCGCGAGGATTTTCAGGACCAGCAGGTCGAGGTCGCAGCCCTCGATCCGGCCGGTGATCCAGTGGCCGACCCGCCAGTTGGCGGCGTCGGCCCAGACGCCCCGCACCGTCGGGAAGGCCGGGAAGGGCCGCGCGTCCCAGGCCCAGACGAAGATCCCGCCGGGATCGACCATGCGGCCGCCGTAGACCGGCGAGACCGGGTTGTCGGCCTCCCGGAAGCCCGGCACGGAAGGGTCGAACCGCGCGATCACCGCCTCCAGCCCGCGGAGCTGGATCAGCTCGTCGCGCAGGGCCCGGGATTCCGGCGGGAAGGCGCTCTCGGACGATTTCGGGTCCGGGAAGACGTTGGGGCCGTTGGTGCCCTTGTCCACCGCCGGAACGCCGATCTCGGTGAGCCAGATCGGCTTGCCGGCCGGCACCCAGGCGGTGGTGCGGGTCTCGACGCCGCCGTCGCGCTCCACGTGCGGGCTCGACCACCACGCGACGAGGTCCTTGGCCCGGTAGATCCAGGGCTTGCCGGCGGCGCCGTCGGTGATCGGCCGGCGGCGCTGGGCGGCGCGGTCGGACGCGTCGGCGTAGTACCAGTCGAACGCCTCGCCGGACGCGCCCCGGGCCTTGAGATAGGCCCGGTCGGCGATGGTGCCCGTGACCGCGAGGTCGGCGTGGTCCGGGTCGTCGCGCCAGTCGGAGACGGGCGGGTACCAGTCGATCCCGACGGCGCCGATATGCGGGTCGGCGAACAGGTCGTCGAGGGGGAAGCGGACGGTGGCGCCGCCGTCGCCCACATGGGCGCCGTACTCGGTCCAGTCCGCCGCGTAGACCAGGGTGACGGCCGGGCCGAGGCGGTCGCGAAGCGCGGCGGCGAGGTCGCGCAGGGCCCGCACCGCCGGATAGCCGGCCGCGCCGCGCACCCGGGTCAGGCCGACGAGCTCGCTGCCGATCACGAAGGCCGCGAGGGGCGTGCCCGAGGCCGCCCAGCCGGCCGCGAGGGCGGCGTAGTGCAGGACCGCGTCGCGGTAGCCACCCGCGAAGAAGGCCGCGACCTGCGCGTCGGCCGCGGCGGTCCCGTCCGGGCTCCCCGGAAGGCCCGGGGCCGGATCGCAGGTGATGCGGCCGCGCCAGGGATAGGCGGGCTGCGCGGCGCCGGGGGCGTGCGGATCGGGGAGCGCGTTGCCGGCCGGCACGTCCATCATGACGAACGGGTAGAGCGACACCGCCAGCCCCCGGCGCGCCAGCTCGGAGACCAGCCGGGTCAGGCCCGCATCCGCCGGCGTGCCGCCGTAGGCCGGGCTGCCGTCCGGCAGGGTCGAGACCGTCTCGGCCCGGTCGCGGGCGATCCCGGCGACGCGCCAATCCTCCGGCCGGGCGCGCTTGTCGGCGGCCTCGACCTTGGGCACGACCCGGCAGGATCCCGCCCGCAGGTCGGTGCCGAACCACGTCGCCACCACGGCGACCCGGCGCAGGTTCGGGCACAGCGCCTGGAGCGCGTCGAGGGAGGCGATCACGTCGGTGCCGCGCTGGAGCTGGTGCCGGTTGGCGGCCTCGGTGCGGCCGAGCCCGAGATCGACCGTGACGCGGTCCGGATCGAGGCCGAACTCGCTGGCGCCGGGGATCAGGTCGACGGCGCGCACGCGCGCGAACAGGCCGTTGACCGGGCGGATCACCTCGAAGGCGAATTGCGGGACGCGGTTGCCGAAGGCCGCGAGGGCCAGGTTCTCGAACACCGCGTAGGCGAGGCCGCGATAGGCGGGCGCGTTCTCGGCGCCCTCCTTGGCGACGATCAGCGGGTCCGGCTCCTGGCCGGGGCCGCCGGTATGGACCCGCAGGGTCAGGCCGGCCTGGTCGATCTCCCGTCCGTCCGCCCAGATCCGGCGGACGCAGGCGATCTCGCCCTCGCACAGCCCGACCGCGAGGTTGGCGAAGTAGCTGTAGCGGGTGGTGACGGTCCTCGGGCCGCCCGCGAGCCCGCCCAGGCCCTTGGCGGGCGCGGCCGCGCGGGCGACGGTGGTGTTGGCGACCTCCAGCGGACGGGTCGCCCAGATCAGGGTGCCGCCGATCCGCGCCCGCCCGTAGACCCGCGGGATCGGATCGCCCTCGGTGGAGGTGAGCCCGGCCACGTCGGCGAGCCGCGGCCCCTCGACGAAGCGCGCGTGCCGCCCGGCCCCCGACAGGGCGCCGCCGAGGGCCGCGCCCGCGACGGAGCCGAGCGCGCGCCCGACCAGGCCGCCGATCGGGCCTCCGAGGACGGTGCCGACCGCCGCGCCGGCCGAGGACAGGATCAGCGTCGCCATGGCGGGGCTCCGGATCTGATGGCGGTATCGCGTGGACGGGTTGCCGGTCCGTATCCGATCGGATACGTTCGACCTGTGACGACGATCCTGCTGTCCGACACCTTCCGGACTTGGCTCACGGGCCTGAAGGATCACCGCGCCAGGGCGCGCATCGCGGCACGTATCCGCAGCGTGGGGCTCGGCAATTTCAGGGATGCCAAACCGGTCGGGGCAGGTGTGTTCGAGATGCGGATCCCGTATGGCCCCGGCTTTCGCGTCTACTATGTCCGACGCGGCGAGGTAACGTACCTGCTCCTGTGCGGCGGCGATAAGTCCAGCCAGACCCGGGACATTCAGAGGGCCAAGTCCATGGCCGCCTCTCTCGACGGAATCACCTGATGCGTTTCACACCGTTCGACGCCTCGGAATTCCTCGACAGTGAGGAGGCGATTGCCGAATACCTGGCGGCAGCGCTCGACGACCCCGACCCCGAGCTGTTCATCGCGGCCCTGGGCGATGTCGCGAAGGCACGCGGCATGGCGCAGATCGCCCGGGAAGCGGGTGTCGGTCGAGAGAGCCTCTACAAGGCGCTGACGCCGGGCTCGAAGCTCCGCTACGAGACGGTCCGCAAGGTCATGGACGTGCTCGGCGTCAAGCTCACCGTATCGACGCGTTCCTCGTAGGCGCCGCAGCGCTTCGGAAACCGGAACACCCCCGTCGCGTGCCGCCGCCACCATCCGGTGAGCGCGACCTCGGTGACGGCGGCCCCGTCGTGGGCGTGGATCATCGCGCCGGCGCCGGTGGCAATGGCGCAGTGGCGGGCCGGCAGGTGGCGGCGGAAGGCGAAGAGCAGGACGTCGCCCGGCCGCGGCGCCAGCTCCGCCAGGGGTCCGGGCACCGGCACGAGGTGGCGGGCGGCCGCCTCGGTGAGCGGGTCGGTCCCGGGCGCGGCCGATTCCGCCCAGGTGCCGGAATAGGGCGGCGGCACCTCCGGCTCGGCGCCGTAGAGCCCGCGCCAGACCCCGCGCAGCAGGCCCAGGCAGTCGCAGCCCACGCCGCGCAGCGACGCCTGGTGGCGGTAGGGCGTGCCCAGCCAGAGCCGCGCCTCGCCGAGCGCCGCAACACCGATATCTCGGCCGATCTCGCGCCGCATCGCGCTCATCGGAAGAGGCTCCCGCCGTCGAGGATGGGGTCCGAACCGGGGACCGCCCGCATGACCGCGTCGTTGCCGGGCATGTGCGGGAAGCCCTGGAAGTTGACCGCGTTGGCGAAGCGGTCGCGGCAGGTGGTGAGGCGCTTGTCGCACCCGGCCGTCAGGCTGAACCCGTCGCCGGCGGCGACCGGCCGTGGCGGCACCGTCCAGAGCTCGATCAGGGGCCCGAGCTGGAGGCGCACGTCCGCCGCGAGCCCGGCATTGGCGCCCGTCGTCCAGGTCAGGCGCCCGCCGGTGAACAGGCCGTCCGCGAAGGACCCGGCGAGCGCCGCCGCGAGCGTGGCCGGCTCCGGGACGCCGCTCACCCGGCCGGCCGTCGTCCACGCGGCGCGGTCCACCCGGCATCGGGCATCGCCGAGATCGGCGCCGCAGGTCGCCCGGTAGGTGCGGCCCCGCTCGGCGCCAAGCCGGTGCGCGAGGCCGCGCAGCTCGGCCACGAAGGCGTCGCCGTCCCGGCGCACCTCGCCGATCGTGGCGACGTCGAGGAGGAGCCGGGTCTCCGTGTCGCTCCAGTCGACCAGCCAGGTCTCCACGGCGGCGCCGTCGTAGAGGCCGCCGGCGATGTCGGCCTTGGTGAGCCCGAGGCCGCTGAGCGCCCCGGCCACGTCGCCGCCCGAGACCGCGAAGCCGAGCTCGGCACTGGCCTCGGCCGCCTCCAGCCCGGTGCGGGCGGCGTGGACGAGGCCCGCGACGGTCAGGTCGCGGTCGTGGTCGGTGAAGCCGAGGGCGAGCCCGTCCCGCCGCCGCAGGGACCAGCAGCGGCACAGGGTGGTCACCCCGCCGGCGAGATGGGCCGCGAAGGCCTCCGGGATGTCGCGCATGGCGTCACGCCTCCTCAGGGCACGATCTCGACGAGCGGCACCTTCGGGATCTCCCCGGCCGTGAAGGCGGCGAGGTCGATGGTCAGCGCGTCGGTGTCGAACCGGACCGGCACGTCGAAGGCGAAGCCCGCCGTCACGGCGGCGCCGGGCGGTGGGACGCGGCCCGCCGCGAAGGTGACGAGGCCGGTCGTCGGGTCGCACGCGAAGGCCTCGGGCCCGACCTCCCGGCCGCCGACCGCCACCCGGACGCTGCCGGACACCGGCTTGGCGATCCGGCGGCGATAGGGCGCGAAGCCGGCGCCGTAGGTCTTCACCAGCGGAAAGGTGGCGGTGACGCCGTCGCCGGTGCCGAGCGGCTGGTCGAGGGGGCCGACCGGCCGGCCCGGCGGCCCGGAGCGGCCGTCGATCCGGTCGCGGAACCGGAAGCCGTAGAGACGCCCGCGCCGCTCCTCGAAGAAGGCCAGCACGGCGTGCAGGGCGTCGAGGCCGCGCAGCCCGAACCCGGCCTCGTAGCGGCGGCGGGAATCGGCCCAGCGGCCGTTCCGGTGCTCCCGGCCCGAGGCCAGGGTCACGATCTCGGTGAGCCGCTGCGGACCGCCGCCGGCGCGCAGCGAGACGTCGAGTGGGAACAGCACCTCGTGGAAATCGTCGGCCATGTCGGGCCTCTCCGGTTCGGGTGGCGACAGGGCCGCGCCGGTCTTCCGGGGCGTCCTCGCGAGCGCAGCGACGCGACCCAGGGCAGCGCGACATCCGTGACCGTGGCGCTCCGGGATCGCTTCGCTCCGCTCGCGAGTACGGAGGCCGGGCCGCAGATCCCGCGTGACGCCCGGGGAACGGTATCGCTGCCGGATCGGAGCAGCTCAAAAAAGTCTTCCGAGAGGCGCCGGAAAATCAAAAGCGCAGTTCATCGACACGGTACGGCAGTTGATCGAAGATCGCCGCACCGAAGCGGATGTTCTCCGAAGTCCTCTCGGCCCGCACATCTCGGTTCACCGCGCGATCCGCACGACGCGGCGCCGTTCTGCCAGGGAAACCTTCCGATGAGCGCCATCCCCCAGCCCCTCCACGCGTCTGCTACCGCCCTCGACATCCGCCGCGTCGCCGGCCGCATCGGCGCGGAGATCCGCGGCGTCACCCTCTCGGGTGACTTGGACGACGGGACGGTCGCGGCGATCCGGCAGGCGCTGAACACCCACAAGGTGGTGTTCTTCCGCGACCAGGACCTCGACGAGGCCGGGCAGGAGGCGTTCGGCCGGCGCCTCGGCGACCTCGTCCCGCATCCGACCGTGCCCTCCCTCGCCGGCACGGCGGGAATCCTCGACATCGACGGCAGCCGGGGCGAGCGGGCGAGTTCCTGGCACACCGACGTGACCTTCGTGCCGGCCTACCCGGCGCTCTCGATCCTGCGGGCCGTGACGCTGCCGCCCCACGGCGGCGACACGCTCTGGGCCAACACGGCGGCGGCCTACGCGGACCTGCCCGAGCCCCTGCGCGACCTCGCCGACAAGCTCTGGGCGCTGCACTCGAACGTCTACGACTATGTCGGCGGCCGGGTGAACGTGTCGGAGGCCGGGCGGCGGCGCTACGACGAGGTGTTCACCAGGACCGTGTTCGAGACCGAGCACCCGCTGGTCCACGTCCACCCGGAGACCGGGGAGCGCTCGCTGATCGTCGGCCACTTCATCCAGCGGATCCTGGGCCTGACCACCGCGGATTCGCAGCACCTGCTGGCGATCTTCCACGACCACGCGACCCGGCCCGAGAACACCGTGCGCTGGTCGTGGCGGACGGGCGACGTGGCGATCTGGGACAACCGCGCCACGGTCCACCGGGCGGTGGACGATTACGGCGAGGCGCCCCGCGTGGTCCGCCGCGTGACGATCCAGGGCGTCGCGCCGGTGAGCGTCGACGGCCGCACCAGCCGGGCGCGGGAGACGGAGGCGCGCAGGGCGGCGTGAGCTGTGGCCGCGCGCGCCTCAGGTCGCTCGCTGGCCGCGCGCCACCGCCCGGGCGAGGCTCGCGGTCACCTGCGCCTCGGAGCGGCGGAACGCCCCCGGATCGGGGGTCGCGATGTTGACCGTCACGGAGACCGGCCGCGCCGCGGCTCCGCCTGCGGCGACGCCCAGGCGGCCGTCCGGCCCGCGGCCGAGGGGGAGGATCGCCTCCGGGCCGGCCTCGCCCATGAGGCCGGCGCCGCCCGCCATGGGGAAGTAGGTCGGCGCGGCCACGACGCCGCCGGCGGCGAAGGGCTGGACGCGGCCGCCCCGGAACACGCCCCCGCGGGCGAAGCCCGTCTCCGCGCCGGAGCCCAGCATCGCGCCGATCAGGCCCGTGAGGCCCGACTGGATCGGCCCGGCCGCCGCCCGCGCCGCCACGCCGGCGAGGCGCGCCCCGATGGTGCCGAGCACGCCGTCGAGGCTGCGGCCGGACGCGGCCCCGCGGGTCAGGGCAGTGTCGAGGCTGCGGCCGAAGCTCTGCGCCAGTCGGTCCAGGGTCTCGAGCTGCCGGATCCGGTCGTCGGACAGCGAGTCGGCCTGCGGGTCGGTCTCGGCCATGGCGGTGCCTCACGGTGGGTCGGGATGGGCGGCGAGGAGCCGCGCGAAGGCGGCGCGGGACAGCGGCTCCGGGCCGGCGCGCCGGCCGAGCGCCGCGGCGAACTCCCGCGGGGTCGCCGACCAGAAGTCGCGGGGCCGCCAACCCAGCGCGCCGAGGCCGAGGGAGAGGGCGTCGTCCCAGGGGAAGCGCTCCGGGGCCGGACGCGGCGGCGGCTCCGCGTCCGGCCCTAGGGAGGGTTTGCCGGGCCCGGCACCTCCCCGCCCGCCGCCTCCCCGCCCGGCGCTTCCCCGAAGGCCGCCGCCAGGACGTCGCCCAGGGCGGCCGAGACGGCGTCGAGCCCGCCCGCCAGCGGCAGCCGCGCCACCGCCGCGTCGTCGAGGTCGTGGCCGCCGCCCCGCAGGGCGACGCCCAGGAGGGCGATCAGGTCGCGGGCCGAGACGCGCCCGCCGGCGAAGCGCGCGGCGAGGCCCGCGAGGTCGCCGGCCTGGAGCGCGGTCTCCAGCTCGGCGAGCGCGCCGAGGGTGAGGCAGAGCGTGTAGCGCCGTCCGCCGAGGGTGAGCGGCACCTCGCCGCGGATCCGGTTGGCCACGGCGCTCAGACCGCCGCGAACGCGAGCGCGCCGCCGGATTCGAGGCTCATGTCGAAGGTGACCTCGCCGGCATGGTCGCCCCGGTACTCCAGGCTCGCGATCTGGAACGGCCCCTCCAGGATCCCGAAGGCCGGGATCACGATCTGGAACACCTCGACCGCGCCCTCGAAGAACAGCAGGCGCAGGCGCGCGTCCGAGGCCTGGTCGCGGAACACGCCCGAGCCGGCGATCGCGGCCCGCCGCACCCCGGCCCCGGCGAGCAGCTCGCGCCAGCGCCCGGCGGAATCGGCGTTGGTGACGTCGACGGTCTCGGCGTTGAGGGTGATCTGGCGGCTGCGCAGGCCCGCCACCGCCGCGAAGCCGCCCGCACCGTCGCCGGCCCGGATCAGCAGGTCCTTGCCCCTCTGCGCGCCCATCGGCACCCTCCTCACAGGTTCTCGGTGACGGCCTCGACCGTCAGGGTCACCCTGGCCTCGCCGGTCCGGGCGTCGCGCCGGGCGCGGACGGCCCGCACCCGGAGGGTCACGAGCCGGCAGCCAGCCAGCGGCAGGACGAGGGGCGTCGGGGCGTCCCGGAGGAGCGCCGCCATGCGCGAAGCGGCGTCGAGGGCGGTACGCACCGAGCCCGCCTGGGCGATCACCGCGATCGCGTGGCTGTGCCGGTGGCGCTCGGCGCCGTCGACGGATTCGTCCGCGATCTCGGCGTCGCCGAACACCGCGTAGACCGGGAGCGTGCCCCGCGGCGGCTCGTCGTAGAGCCGGACGCGGCCGCCCAGCAGCGCGGCCAGAGCGGCGTCGGCGGCGAAGCGGGCGATCAGGCCGGCGCGGAGCGCCAGGAGCGGGCCCGGATCGCTCACGACCGCCCCTCCCCGGGCAGCTCCTCGACGTGGCAGATCAGGTCGCGGCCCCGCGCGTCGGGCTCGGCGACGGCGCGGATCGCGAAGCGGCGCGGCCCGGCGGCGAGCCGCATGGTCGGGTCGAGCGTGGCCCGGCTCCGCAGGGTGACGCGGTAGGCGGGCCGCGTGTCGGTGCGGCCGCCGGCCGTTCGGTCGGCGAGTCCCGCCGGGGCGATCGCGCCCCACAGGACCGGGCCGGCCACGTAACGGCGCAGCACGCCCCCGAACCCGTCGGGCTCCTCCAGGGGCCGCTCGAGCACGAAGCGGCGCCGCCGCGCGCCGAGGGGCGGGCGTTGGAACGAGGTCGCCATCGGGGAAGCTCCGGGTGCGAGGATCACAGCCGCAGGCGCCGGAACGGCGCGCCGAGCGCGGCGGCGTCGGTGCGGGCGGCGTCGGGCTCGTCGCCGCGACGCTCGTAGCGGGCGGCGGCGAGGCGCAGGATCGCGAGGCGCAGAGGCTCGGGGAGCGGCGGCCCGTCGCCGCCGTACCCGGCCGCGACCTCGATCAGGATGGTGCGGCCGGCGGGATCCGGCGCGGCCGGATCCACCTGCAGGGACGGCGCCCCGTCCGGGTCGGGGCCGAGGCGCACCAGCCCGGCGTCGAGGTCGGTGACGCCTCCGGACGGGTCCGCGAGGCCGGCGCGGAGGATCGCGACCAGCGGGCTCAGGGGCAGCGGCACCTGCCCGTCCGGCGGCCAGGCCGTCAGGGCGATCCGGTACCGACCCGGGACCAGGATCCGCCGGGTCTCGATCTCCAGGCTCGCGCGGGCCGCCGCGATCAGGGCCTGGAGCAGGCCGTCCTCGTCGGCGCCCGCGTCGGAGTCGACGCGCAGGTAGGCGCGCAGGTCGGGCACGCTCACCGGCTCGACGGCGGCGGCGGCGATGCGTAACGGGATCATCGCGCGTCTCTCTGCAGGTGGTCCGATGCCGATCTCGAAGCGCCGCCCGGCGGCCCGCGCCGCGCGGGTAGCGACCGTCACGGCGATCCTGATGGCGATCCCGGCGCTCGCGGCCGTCCCGGCGCGGGCGATCGTCGGCGGCACCGAGGCGCCGGCCGGCGGGGCCGTGATGGTCCTGTCGTCGAAGGGCGGTGTCTGCACCGGCGTGGTGCTCGCCCCCGACACGGTGCTGACCGCCGGCCACTGCCTCGCCGACGCCAAGGAGCACCGCGTCCATTTCCGCGACGCCGCCGGGGCGCCGGTGCTCGTCGACGTCACCGCCCAGGCGGTCCATCCGGGCTACGACGCCGGCGCGGCCGCTTCCCGGCGGCGCTCCGTCGATCTCGCGCTGCTGCGCACCGAGACGCCGCTGCCGCCGCGCTTCGCGCCCGTGACCCTGAGCGCCGCCCCGGCGCGGGCGGGCGAGACCCTGACCCTGTCGGGCTACGGCGCGGCCAAGCCCGACGACCCGCGCTCCACCGGCACCTACCGCAGCCTCGGCCTGCCGGTGATCGAGCCCTACGGGCCGAGCCGCATCCTGGTCTGGCTGAAGGGCGCGGGCGGCGGCGCCTGCCAGGGCGATTCCGGCGGCCCGATCGCGGGACCGGACGGGGCGGTGCTGGCCCTGTCGGCCTGGATCGGGGGCGCCTGCGGCGGCCTCACCCAGGGCGTCCTGGTGGGGCCGCAGCGGGGCTGGATCGACCGCGTGCTCGACGGCTGGGACCGGACGGCGCGCTGGGCGCAGTAGCGGCGCGGCACCGCGTGCGCAGGGAACCTCAGCTTGGCCGGGCTATTGCCTTGCTCTAGGCTCACTCGATCTGGGGCCCCTCGCCCCAGGCTCCCTCGGCGCCGCCTCCGGCGTCCCCCACCCGCGCCCGCGCGCGCCCGGAGTTCCCGATGTCCCCTCGCCCGATCCGGAAGGCCGGCCCCCGCGAGCGCAGCCTGCGCGGCGGCCTGTGGGGCGGGTTCCTGGGCCTGTCGCTGCTCGGCGCCCTCGGCGGCCTGCTGCCCACGCCCGCGGCGGCGGTGATCAACGGCACGACGACGCGGGACCCGAACGGGGCGCGCAGCTTCGTGGTGCGGATCGAGAGCACCGAGGGCGAGATCTGCTCGGGCACCCTGATCGCCCCGGACCTCGTGCTGAGCGCGGCCCACTGCGTGATGCGGCCGGCCGGCTACACGGTGATCAGCGTCGACCGGAACTTCCGCCAGCACCGGACCGCGGTGATCACCGCCTCCATGCACCCAGACTTCGTGCCCGGGACGACCCCCGAGGACCAGCCCGGCGTCGACCTGGCGCTGCTCAAGCTCGAGCGCCCGCTCGGCGACGACTACGTGCCCCTCGATCCCCGGGGCGCGGGCTCGATCACCGACGGGCAGCCCGTGGACATCGCGGGCTTCGGCGTGGTGGCCGAGAACCGGCGGAACTCGGCGCGCATCCTGCGGCTCGCCCACCTCGTGTCGATCGGCTCGCTCCAGGTCGCCAACCGGGTGACCGTCGTCACCGACCGGCGGCGCATGGCCGAGACCTCGGGCGCCGGCGCCTGCCTCGGCGATTCGGGCGGCCCGATCCTGACCGGCGGCCCCGGCGGCTACCGGATCGTCGGCGTGGTGAGCTGGTCGAGCGGCGCCCTGCAGCAGGGCGCGCGCCGGACCGCCTGCGGCGGCTTCACCGCCGTGACCCCGGTGGCCGAGCATGCCGGCTGGATCGCCGCGCGCACGGCGGAACTGTCGCGCATCCAGGTCGGCGACGCCCTGCCCCGCGGCAACCGGTCCGACTGGATGGCCCGCCCGGGCCGCCGCCGCTGAGGGGCCTGACCGCGGCCCGACCTCGGCCCGACCGCGGCAAAGCCGCTGCCCGCCCCCGGATCCTTCGCGCCTGCGGGAACCCGGGGGCCGATCGGCACTTTTCGCATCCGAACCTTCCCGGCTCACGGAGCGAGAGCATGGCCGACACCGGCACCAGCAACACCCCGCGGACGCACAAGACCCGCAACAACACCGACTCGAACGCCAAGAAGGTCTCGATCGAGGCGCTCAACGCCCGGCTCGCGGACGGCATCGACCTCGCGCTGGCGATCAAGCAGGCCCACTGGAACCTCAAGGGGCCGCAGTTCATCGGCGTCCACGAGATGCTCGACGGGTTCCGCACCCAGCTCGACGAGCTGAACGACAGCGTCGCCGAGCGCGCGGTCCAGCTCGGCGCCACGGCCTTCGGCTCGACCCAGGCGGTCGCCGAGCGCACCAAGCTGCCGGCCTACCCGACCGGCATCTACGCCATCGCCGACCACATCGCCGCGCTGATCGACAGCTACGCCGCCTACGCCAACGCGGTCCGGCAGAACATCGACGAGACCGACGAGGCGGGCGACCCCGACACGGCCGACCTGTTCACCGAGATCTCGCGGGCGGTCGACAAGCACCTCTGGTTCCTCGAGGCGCACGTGCAGGAGCCGACCGGCACCCTGCGCGACGGCAACGCGGGCCGCTGAGCGCGGCGCCCCGCCTTCGGGCGGGGCGCGACCCGACGCGATCGGGGAAACGAAAATGCCCGGCCGCGAGGCCGGGCTCAGTGGGGTCCCTTTGCACGGGGACATCAGGACCGGGAAGCTTTGGAGGGCGAACCGGTCCCGATCGGAGATCAGAAGTCGCGCTGGACGCGGAAGCGGAAGGTGGAGACGCTGTCCGCCGTCGTGGTCCGCGGCACGAAGGTGCCGTTGTTGATGCCGGCGACGTTCGCGTAGGCCGTCGGGCTCTTGTCGCGGTCGATCACGCGGCCGTTCTTGACGCCGATCTGGGTGTAGAAGCCCTCGACACCGATATCGAGGTCCTTGACCGGCGACCAGATGATGCTGCCGCCCGCCACGAACTGGTAGGTGTCGCGCAGCGCCTCGCTGAGCTGGTAGAACCGGGTGCCCGGCACGCCGACGGCGTTCACGCCGAAGGAGTTGGCACCGGCCGGGTTGGACAGCGCGAAGGCCGCGCCCTGCGCCAGACGAGCGCCGCTGCCGTAGCTCATCTCACCGTACGACCCGAAGAAGGCCGAGCGCCACTCCGGCGACCAGTAGTGGAGGTACGAGGCCGTCGCGGTGAAGCTCGTCGACTGCTCCATCTGGCCCGTGAAAGGGTTCACCGTGGCGTCGTTGAAGTACTGCGCGAACTTCTGGCCCTGGATGGTCGTCGGGTTCTGCGAGTAGCAGCCGCTGAACGCGCAGTAGCCGGTGTACATCTGCGAGCCGGAGCCGTAGGCGCCCTGCAGGTAGAGGGCGTCGCCCGGCGCGATGAACGGCGTGTTGATCTTCAGGCCGCCCTGCACCGCCCAGCCGTACGAGTTGCTGGTGTGGGGGATGCTGATGTTCGAGCCGGTGCCGGTGCCGGCGCCGTTGGCCACGTTGCCGACGTTCAGCTCGTGGACGGCCGCCGACAGCTGCGCCGAACCCCAGGCCTGGTCGAGGCGCAGGGCGCCGACGACGTCGGGCATGCGCGAGCGCTGGATCACGTCGACGAAGCTGTACCGGGTCGGCACGCCGTTGGTGTAGCCGATGAACACCTCGGCCGGAGCGTTCGTCTGAGCGAAATTGACGATGTTGGAGTTGTTCGTCACGCCGGCCGGATTGTTGGTCTGCGAGAAGATCGGGCTGCGGCGGAAGACCGGGTCTTCGGCCGAGATCGTGGCGGACAGGCCGTTGCCGAGCGTGGCCGTGTAGGCGAGCAGGTTGGTCGAGGCGATGTCGGAGCCGAGCGTGGCGCCGGCGAACTCGAAGTCGTGGGCGTAGAAGTCGAAGAACGACGAGGCGCGACCGGCGGTCATGCCGGCGAACTGGATGAAGGCCTTGTCGACGTTCACGAACTGCGAGGCGCGGCCGAACTGGTCGATGCCGAGAGCCGGGAAGGCCTGGCCGATGCGCTGCTGGGTGCCCGACTGGCCGACGCCGGAGTAGCCGGTGCGGGAGCCGGCATCGAGGCGGACGAAGGCGCGCAGGGTGCCGTAGGCGGTCTGCGTGCGGGCATCGAGGTTGATGCGCATCCGGCCCTGGTAGCCCGACGTATCACCGACGTTCGAGCCGTTCTGCCGCGAGTAGCTGGTCATGTAGCCGCCCTCGAACCGGGCGCGGCCGGAGAGACGCAGGCAGGTGTCGGTGCCGGGGATGTAGAAGAAGCCGGCGCCGTACGCGCCGCAGACGCGGACGTACTCGACCGGGACAGCCTTCTTGACCGGCAGATCAGCCGCCTGCGCTGCGCTCGCCGCGGACAGAGCCGCGGCGGAACAGAGGAGCGTGTGCTTCAAGATCCTCATCGATTTCCCCAAAACGTCGAGACCCATATTGGAGACAGCATTCAGCCACGCAGGCCGCGCTGCTATTATTTGTTTCGGCCGAATTAATTCGTCTTGCCGATGAGCTCTGGTTCTTTCGAGCTCTTGTTCGAATAAGTTCCCGCAAATGGCCGCAGCCATCAATCCCAAATCGGAACGGCCACCCGTGCCGATGTATTCGGTGGCCACGCGGCCACATAAAAATGATCTTGTTTGTCCGACGGAAACAGACACGGCACGATCGTTTCGGCTGGAAAGCGCACTAACAGACCATGTTTCTAGCAGAAACACTGTACTTCCCTGAAAGATCGTATTGATCTACCGGAAACGAAGGGGTATTCGGCCGTCGAGCCCTCACGGGCCGGCTCGGATGCGGATCCGATCGCCCTGCAGGATGGCGCCGCGCCGGGCGGTGCGCGGGCCCCGCAGCGACGGACGTCTGCCGACGGGACCGGACCCGGACTGCTCGGTATCGAGAGGCGGCGCCGGGGTCCCGGTCCCCTCTCACCCCATCGGGTCGACCGGCACGGCCGATCGGCCCTAGGCGAGCCGCCCATGCGCAGCGCTTCGTTTCATCCCGTCCCACGCCCGAGTCGTCCGCGTACCGTTTCAGCGTTTCCATGATTTCCGCGCGTCCGCCCGAGCGGATCCGCGTCATGCAGCCCTTGAAATTGTGAGACGTCAGTGGAAATTGATCTTGAGACATATTATCAGGCGGCCAGAACCGGCAGTCTGGCCTGTATTCGCTCGCTCGACCCGATCTACGGCGAGCGCTTCTTCTTCCTGCGCGTCCGCGAGGTGCGGAACGGCCGCATCGCCACCGCGCGCGGGATCTTCTGGGCGGTCAACGGCGAGAAATGCGATCCGGGCTGGGGCGGGGACGCGCACGCGCTGGTCGTCCCGACCCTGGCGCTCCTCGAGATGATCGAGCCGAACCTGGAGCGGATGGCGCAGTTCGGCGTCGACCGGCGGTTCGAGATCGCCGTGGCGCGGGCCGTGCTGGAGGGCCGCCTCACCGAGATGCCCGAGATGCCGCAGCCGCCGGTCCCGACCCTCAAGGAGGCGCAGGCCGAGCTGCAGGCCGCGATGGCCTACTGGGAGGCCGTGGACGTCCGCGAGGCGAAGCCCGGCACCTCGGTGCGGATCCGCCGGGAGGCCAGCGAGCGGCTGGTCACCGCCCGCACCAATCTCGAGCGGGCCAAGCAGCAGGCCGGGCGGCTCGCGGGCTGCGGCGACCGCGCGGGCTGCCCCGGCTAGGGTCGCCGCCGCGCGTCAGGAGAACTTCAGGAGCTTGAGCGCGTCGAAATCCTGCACCCCGCCGCCGACGCGCTTGGTGGTGTAGAACAGCACGTAGGGCTTGGCCGAGTACGGGTCGCGCAGCACCCGCATCCCCGTCCGGTCGACCACGAGGTAGCCCCGGCGGAAGTCGCCGAAGGCCACCGACAGGCTGTCCTTGGCGAGGTCCGGCATCGCCTCGGCCTCGGTGACCGGGAAGCCGACCAGCGTCGCGGACCGGCCGGCGGCGAGGGGCGGCTGCCAGAGATAGTTGCCCTCCGAATCCTTGAACTTGCGGATCGTGCTCTGGGTGCGCCGGTTCATGACGAAGCCGGCATTCTGCCGGTAGGCCGCCCGGAGCCCGTAGATCAGGTCGAACAGCGCGTCCCCCGGGCTCGCCGACGGGAAGGCCCCGGCCGTCCCGGTGGCGACCGTGCCGATCTTGCCCGGCACCCAGGCGGCGTTGGCGACCGTGTCGTAGCTCAGGAAGCCCCGCGGGCGGCTCGCGCCGTTGCCGGAGACGAAGGCGACGCCCTCCTGCTCGGCGAAGGCCGTCTCCACCTCGGCCGAGAGCCACGCGTCGAGATCGACCACGGAATCGTCGAGGAGCGTCTGGGTGGCGGCCGGCATCGCGTAGAGCTCCATCGCGGGGAACGCGATCTCCGACAGGGCCGGCGCGGCGGTCTCGGGGCGCGGCGCGGTCTCGGCGGCCCAGCCGGTGACCGGCGCGCCCACCGAGACGGCGCGCTTGTACTGGGCGCCCGAGATCGGCTGCACGCTGGCGATCGACCGGATCGGCGAGACCTGCCCGAGGCGCGCGAGCACGGTCCGCTCGATCGTGTCGGGGACGAGGTAGCCGCCGTCCGGCCCGGAGCCGGCCGAGAGCGCCTTGGCCTCCAGGCGCTTGAGCCCGACGCTCTCGCCCGCCCGGACGTAGAGGTCGAAGGCGGCCTTGTGCTCGTGCGCGGCCCCCGTCTCCCGGACGTCCGGCTGCCCGAGGGGCGGCCGCGCCCGCTCCAGGGCGATCCGGTCGAGCCGGGTGCGGGCGGCGTCGAGGGCCGCGTCGATCCGGGCGAGCTTCTCCTCGGTGAGCACGTCGACGCCGAGGCGGCCCTCGATCCGGTCGATCCGCGCGTCGTTCGTCTCCTTGAAGGCCGCGAAGGCGGCGGCGAGCTCGTCCAGGGCGGAGCGGACCGGGCCGCCGTCGGAATGGGCGGCCTTGTTCTCCAGCGGCGGCAGGCCGCCCAGCGGGGCGGGATCGGCGATCGGGGTCTGGGCGTCCATGATGGGCCTCGTCGGGGGTGGAAGTCAGGACCGCGCGGCCGGCAGCGGCCAAGCGGCGGGTCTGGCGGCGGGTCTCGCGGCGGGTCCGAGGGCGCCCGGCGGCGCGATCAGGCCGGCGAGGCCGCGGATCGCGTCGGCCTCCGGGTCCGGAGCCGGGATCGACGCGGGGCTCGCCCTGGCCCCCGGCTGCAGCGGGAAGGTCACGAGCGAGATCTCCCAGAGATCGACCTGCTGGAGCCGGCGCTCGCCGCCGGCGCCCTTCCGGGCGCGCAGCGTGCGGAAGCCGATCGAGAGCCCGTCGAGGCCGCCGCCGCGCATCAGGGCGTCGACCTCGCGGGCGCGCTGCACCGCGAGGTTGAGCGCGCCCTCCGCGAACAGGCCGCGGCCATCCTCGCGCAGGGCGAGCCAGCGGCCGATCGGCTCGGCCGGATCGTGCTGGAACAGCAGCCGCACGCCCGCGGCCCCGCGGCGGGCGAGGCTCGCCGCGAAGGCGCCCGGCACCACCACGTCGCGGCCGAGATCGGGCACGCCGAACAGGCTGGCATAGCCGGAGAAGTGGCCGTCCATGGGGGATCCTCGGATGGGACAGTGAGGGCGCGCCCCGCGCCTCAGGGTGTGCCCCGCGCCCCCGGCATCGCGGGCGGGTAGCCCACGGCCTCCCGCTTCTCCGCCACCGACAGGAAGTCCGCGGCCTGGACCCGACGCCACAGGGATTCCCGCTCGCCGGCCAGCGCCTCGATCCGGTCGAGGTCGGGCTCCAGGTCGATCGCCCCGAAGGCGGGTTCCAGCCAGCCGGCCAGCGCCCGGGCGGTGCGGGCCGCGAGGGGGATCAGGGTCTGGCGGTAGAGGGCGCGGTTGGCCTCGGCGTAGTTGGCGTGGGTGTTGTCGCCGGGGAGGCCGAGCAGCAGCGGCGGCACGCCGAAGGCCAGGGCGATCTCCCGGGCGGCCGCGTCCTTGGCCGCCACGAAATCCATGTCGCGCGGCGAGAGCGCGAGCGGCTTCCAGTCGAGGCCGCCCTCCAGCAGCAGCGGCCGGCCGGCATTGGCGGCGCCCTGGTAGTTCGCCTCCAGCTCCGCCTTCAGCCGGTCGAATTGCGGCTCGGACAGCGTCGCCCCGGCGAAGACCAGGGCGCCGGACGGCCGGGCGGCGTTGTCGAGCAGCGCCTTGTTCCAGGCGCTCGCGGCGTTGTGGATGTCGAGGGCGGCGGCCGCCGCCGCGATCGGGGCGAGCCCGCCGGTCTCGTCCTCCGGGTGGAACAGCGTCAGCGCCAGGATCGGCGCCACGGCGATCCCCGGCTCGGGCAGGTCGAACCGGCGGCTGCGCCCGCCCGCCGTGTAGAGATAGGCCGCCGGCCAGCCGTCCGGGCCCGGCAGCACCCGCATCCGTCCGGGACGCAGGGCCTGGAGCGCGGCGACCCGCCCGTCGAGGCTCACCGCCTCCAGGTAGGCCGTGCCGGTGAGGAGGAGGTCGGCGTAGAGCGTCTCCAAGAGGTGCGGCCCGCTCTCCCGGGGGTTCGGCCGCGCCAGCAGGGCGAGCAGGTCGCCCGCGCGCTCGGCGCCGGGGCCGGTGGCGATCAGCGGCAGGCCGGCGGCGCTCTCGGCGACGAGCCGCACCGCCCGGTGGACGACCGGGTTGGCCTGGTAGCCGGCCCGGGCGAGCGCCGCCGGATCGCGGGGCGTCCAGCTGGCCCGTCCCTCGGCGTAGAGGGCGAAGGCCGGGGCCGCGGCGGCCTTGGTGGCGAGGGCCGGGCCGCCGGCGGCGCGGCGCGCGACCCGCGCCAGGCGTTCGAGGAGGGTCGACATGCCGGTCCGTTCCTGAGCTATGGTCACGCGATGCAGCCCCGGATCCCCACACGGCCCCAGGCGCGGCCCCAGGCGCGGTTCGGGGGACGGGTCCGGGGACGGGTCCGGGCAGGGACCCGCGTCGCGGCGCGGGTCGCGGCTCTGGTCCCAGCGCTCGTCGTCGGGCCTCTGTCCGGGCCTCTGTCCGGGCCTCTGGCCGGGCCCCTGGCCGGGCCCCTGGCCGCGCCCCCGGCCGCGCCGGCCCGGGCCGCGGATGCGCCCGCACCCGCGCCCCTGTGGCCGGAGCCCGACGGGACCCTGATCCTGGCGCGCCCCTTCGGCCGGTCCGAGATCAGCCTGCGCCTGTCCCGGCGGGTCGCCGGGGCGGTGGACACGCTGACCTGGGACGGCGTCACCTTCCTCGCCGACACCGAGCCCGGCGACGCCCTGCAGGCGCGGGCGGAGATCGGCTCCGGCGCCGCCTGCCGCCGGGCGAGCGAGGCCGGCACCCCGCAGGACGGGTCCGGCGCGCCCGCGGCCCGGCGGCTCCGCGCCCTGCGCGCCGGCCGGAGCTGGGCCGAGACCGAGACCCGCATGGCCTGGGACGGCCCCGCCGACCCGGCCGACGAGCCGCCCGCGGACTGCCCGACCGCCTCCGCGAGCCCCGCGATCCCGGCCCCGGCCCCGCTCCTGCGCAAGCGGGTCGCCCTCGGCCTGCCGGGCCTCGGCAACGCCGTGGAGGTGCAGGCGAGCTTCGTCCTGACCGAGCCCGCGGGGGCGCTGCGTCTCGAACCCCTCGCCGTCGCGGTGCCGGCGGAGTTCTCCGCGGCCTGGCGCTTCGACCCGTCGACCGGCGGGCTCGCGCCCCTCGTCCTCGGAGCGGGGGAGCGGCCGGACCCGGTGATCCTGGCGACGCCGGAGGGCTCGCACGCCCTCGCGGTCTGGGCCCCGGGTCCGCCGGAGCAGGAGCCCGACGCGCCGCGGCCCGGCTTCGCGGTCGCGCCCGAGGCCGGGGCGAACCGCCTGAGCTGCCGCTTCCGGCTGGCGAACGCCGCCGCCGGCGCGCACGATTTCGCCTGCTACGCCCTGGTCGGCACCCTCGCCGACGTCCGGGCCGCCCTGCGGAGCCTGACCGCGCCGCCCTGACCGGCCCGGCGCCGACCTGTGCTAGACTGTCCGGACCGACGAACCGATGGAGGTTCCGATGGACAGGAAGCAGGCCCTCGAACTCGCGATCTTCGTCATCGCGCTCGTCCCCTTCCTCCGCTGCCTCATGCCCTCCGCGACGCGCTCCCGGGGGCCCCGCCGCTCCGGCTCCCTCAGCTACGATTCGGGCTCCGGCGGCGACGGCGGCGCGATCTTCGGCGATGGCGGCTGCCACGGCAGCGACGGCGGCAGCTGCGGCGACGGCGGCGGTGGCGGTGATGGCGGTGGCGGCGGCGATTGAGCGACCGCTCGGGCGTCCAGTAGCCCGGCACGCCCAGGAGCCCGGCACGCCCAGGAACCCGGCACGCCCAAGAACCCGGCACGCTCAAGAACCCGGCATGCCGATGTGCCGGGGTCGGGCAGCGACGACGGTTCGGGAATCGGAGCCGGGCCGCGGCGCCCGGGAAGGACGGCGGGGATCAACCCGACAGATGCGCCGCTCAATCCGCCCGCCGTCGCCGCGCAATACGGAGAATTACGGTGGGGATTCCCAGCTCAGGACCGCGTGCCGTGGCCTGATCGCTACAGATTTGGCGCACGACATTGTGTATACAGCATGCAGTTCGTTCCAGAGACCACGAACCGACTCCGGCGCGCTTCACCCGAAGCGCGCCGAATTGTTTCCGGCGACCGCTGTCACAACCGCCGGATCCGGGGCTCGGCCCGGGGCTCCAGCATCAGGTGCGTGAGCGCCCAGACCAGGGCATCGAGACGGTCGGGCGAGGTCCCGCCGGACAGGCCGTCCGGGCCGAAATCGCACAGCTCGTCCTCCAGCGCCGGGAAGGCGCCGACGTGGTGGACCAGCCCGCGGGCGTAGAGCAGCGAGACCGGCTCGGCGCGCAGGTACTTGCCCCGCGTGGCGTGGACCCGGGTCACCGGCACGGCGGGGTCGCACTGGCCCAGCACGGCGGCGGCCATCTCGCCGCCCTGGTTGACCTCGACCACGAGGGCGTCGGCCCGGAGCCGGTGGTAGAGCGCCAGCGCCGCGGCCGCCCAGGCCTGCGGGGTGGCGCGGGCGAGGCTCGCGTCGGCCAGCACGTAGGCGTGCCCGCCCGCGCGCCCGGCCGCCACGATCCCGCAGGCGTCCGAGCGCGCGCCCGAGGTGGCGGGGGGATCCACCGCCACGACGATCCGCCCGAGATCGGGCGCCGCGGCGAGGCGGCCGGCCTCCAGGGCCGCGCGCGTCCACAGGCCGTCGTCCCGGTCGGCGATGAGTTCGCCGTCGAGTTCCTGCCGGCCGAGCCGCGTGCCGGCGTAGCGCCCGACCACCTGCTGGAGGAAGTCGGGCGCGAGATGCGCGGCGTTGTCGTGGGTCCGGGCACGGCTCACCACCGTGCGCGGGTCGGCGAGCAGGCGGCGGATCAGCGGCACCGGCCGGGGCGTCGTCGTCACGAGGTTGCGCGGCCGGGCGCCGAGGCGCAGGCCGAACTGCAGCATGTCGAAGGCCGCCTCGGGCCGGCGCCACTTGGCGGCCTCGTCGCACCACGCGGCGCCGAATTGCGGGCCGCGCAGCGCGTCGGGCTCCTCCGCCGAGAAGGCGAGCGCGACGGCGCCGTTGCTCCACTCCACCCGGCGGCGGCTCGGCGACCAGGTGGGCCGGGCCCGTCCCCGCGCCGGCAGGCCGAGGAGGCCGGAGGGCCCCTCGACCATCACGTCGCGCACGTCGAGATGGGTCTCGCCCACCAGGGCGATCCGCCCGACCGGCGCGCCCGCGAAGGCCGGGTCGCCGCGCGCGAGGGCGTCGACCCACTCGGCCCCGGTGCGGGTCTTGCCGCTGCCGCGGCCGCCGATCACCGCCCAGGTGGTCCAGGGCGCCGCGTCGGGCGGCGGCAGCTGGTCCGGCCGGGCCTGGTGCAGCCAGTCGCCCGCGAGGGCCCGGAGGAGGTCCGGCGACAGCGTCTCGAGGAAGTTAGGCAGCCGCCCGGCCGCCGACAAAGCCAGCAACGCGTCGCGCGATCTCCGCGCGCAGGGCGGGCAGGTCAGGTTCGGTGTCGGGCTCGGTGCCGGGTTCGGTATCGCGTCCGGTGCCATCGCCCCCCTCCCCCGCGGCGCCGCGCGCGCCCTCCGCATCCACCGTGTCGAGGAGCCGCTTGAGGCCGCCGAGGTCGCGCAGGATTCGAGCGGAGTCGCCCGCGCCCGCCCCCACCCCGCTCAGAGCCGCGTCGAAGGCGGCGATCTGCCGGGCAATGTGGGCGCGCAGACGCGCCCGCAGGGTCGCCGGGTCGGCCGCGGGGTCGCCGCGCCCGGTGACCGCCGGCGGCAGGTCAGCCCCGAAGGCCGTGGCCATCATCGCCGGGTCGAGCCGGCCGAGACCGAGGATCTCGGTGACGTCGCCGGGATCGGCGCCCGGCGTGCACAGCAGGCGGATCAGGGCGGCCCGGCGCGCCGCCGGCCAGCGCCCCGTCAGGAGCCGCGGCCGGTGCTGCCGCGGCCTCGGCCAGCCGGCCCGGGCGTTCCAGGTGTGCACGGTCTTCGGGTGGACGCCGAGACGGGCCGCGATCGCGTCGCACGTCAGGTCGGTCTCGCGCAGGAGCGTCAGGGCCTCGGCGCGGCTGTCCGCCCTGCTCGGAGGAGGTGGCCACATCGGGGTCTCTCCGCACACGTCTCGACCGTGCCTGGTTGATACCCCGGCAGCGCGCCGGTGTCAAGCGCAAATTCCTATTTCTCGGCCGATATAGGACTTAAGACATCGTTCGGTCTCAGCCCTCCCAGTGCGCCACGCCGCCGTGACTCGAGCAGGTGCCTCGACGGGTGTGGCTGAAGCTCCACGTGCCGTCCCGGCACTTGGCCGTGGCGCCCGCGGGCTTCCTGCCGTCGAGGCTCTTGGCCGGCCGGTGGACGTCGGACCCGTCCCGGCTGCGGTAATGGCCGTGGCGGTCGAGGTTCCGGTCGTCGGGCTCCGAGAACGGCCGGGCGACGGCGCCGCCCGACAGGCCGAGGAGGACGAGGCCGGCGAGCACCGGCCAGCGGGCGGCGTTCGTCGCGGTCGGGACAGGCAGCACGGCACCCTCAAGGTTGTATCATCTGCCAAGAGACACAACCGGGTCGGGGCGTCACGAACTATCTGTGGTTAACCAGAAGCCAGCTACAGGTTGTGCACGCGGGTCACGGGCTGCGCGCGGGCCGGACCTCGGCCGGGGTCGCCCGACCGGCTCTCCGCCGCGTCCGCGCGCCCGGTGCGGCCCCGCACGTCGGCGGGATGCTGAACGGGCTCGAAAGGTATTGCCGCTAATGTCCCGGTGAATGGCAGATCTGAACGCGGTTCAGGACCGGAACGGCCGTCCGGTCGACACGTTGACCGGCGCCATCCGCACGCAGGCGTCGCCTTTCACGCAGTTCGTCAGAGTGAATCGGGTACAGAATGGTCGGTGAGCCACCAGGGTCCGGCGCGGAAGACCCGCTGGGCAACGGCCCCGCGGGGGATCCTGGTCGGGGCCCGGCGCAGGGCACCGCGGAAGCCGCAGCCCTCAGCGACAGCTTCAGGCGATTCGCCGACGTGGTGCCGCTGATGATGTGGCGCTCGGACGAGGCCGGTCAGGCGATCCACCACAACGAGTGCTGGCTGGAATTCACCGGGCGCCCCCTGGAGGCGGAGCTCGGCCTGGGCTGGCGCAGCGGGCTGCATCCCGAGGATTTCGAGCGGCACGCCCGGATCGTCGCCGAGGCGTTCGAGGCGCGGGCGCCCTTCACCGTCGAGTTCCGCCTCCGGCGGCACGACGGCGAGTACCGCTGGCTGCTCGACACCGCCCGCCCCCTGGTGGAGGACGGCCGGTTCCAGGGCTATCTCGGCTCCTGCTTCGACATCACCGACCGCAAGCACGCGGAGGAGCACATCGAGCACGCGCTGGCCGAGAAGGAGGCGCTGCTGGCCGAGGTCTACCACCGGGTCCGCAACAACCTCCAGGTGATGGTCAGCCTGATCGGCCTCTACGGGCGGGCTGCCCCCGACCCCTGCCGCGGCAGCTTCGAGGCGCTGGGCCAGCGGGTCCGGGCGATCGCGCTGGTGCAGCAGCACCTGCACGAGGCGCCGCACATCGCGTCGATCGACCTCAAGGACTACCTGCACCGCCTCGCCTCCGGGCTCGGGCAGCTCCGGCGGGCCGGGCGGATCGGCGTCCAGGTCGGCGGCTCGGGGAACGGTCTCGTGGAGCCGCGCACCGCCAACGCCCTGGGCATGATCGTCGCGGAGATCGTGGCCGAGTGCCTGGACGCCACCGCCGAGCACGTCGCCTGCGCCATCGCCATCGACATCGAGGCCGCCGCGCCGCTGCGCCTCTCGATCGTCTCGAAGGTGAGCGACACGGCCGAGTCGGGCCGACCGAACGTCCCGAAGCTCGGCCCCCGCCTCATCGCCGCCTACGCGGCCCAGGCGGAGATCAGCGTCGCGGGCGATGCCAGCCCGGGCGACCCCCTGTGGCTGACCCTGCCGGCGGCGCGCCCCGGCCCGCAATGAGCGCCCGCGGCGCCGGACCCCGTCGCCACAACGGCGCGGCCGGCCTATAGCGGCCCAGACCTTTCCGGACCCGGCCGAGCATGCTCCCTCCCATCGACACCATCATCGAGAATTTCGAGATCGTCGAAGACGACGACATGCGGCTCGAGTACCTGATCGAGCTCGGCCGCGCCCTGCCGCCGATGCCCGAATCGGAGCGGACCGAGGCGAACCGCGTCCACGGCTGCGAGAGCCAGGTCTGGATCGACACGCGGGCGGAGCCGGCGGACGGCACGCCGCGCCTCGTCCTGCACGGCTTCAGCGACTCGTTCATCGTCCGCGGCTTCGTGGCGCTGATGATCGCGCTCTACACCGGCAAGACGCCCCAGGAGGCCGCCGAGACCGACGGCCTCGACCTGTTCCGGCAGCTCCGCTTCGGCGCCCACGTCACGTCGAAGCGCTCCAACGGCGTCCGGGCGATGGCGGAGCGCATCCACCGCGACGCGGTCCGGCTCGCCGCCGAGGCCTGAGCGGCTCGGGCCGCCTCACCCCCGCCACAGGCGCAGGCGGGCCCGGTCCGGACCGGTCGCCTCCCGTTCCAGCCCGTAATGCTCGGCGAGCCGCCCCAGGGCGATGCGGGCCACGACCTTGGCGGACCGGGCCGGCCAGCGCCGCTCGGCCTCGATCCGCTCCAGGCCCTTCAGGAATCCGCAGAGGTCGATCAGCAGGCCCGAGAGGTCGCTCCCGACCGCGTCGAGGGCACCGCGCACCCGCTGCCGGGCCGCGATCACGTGGTCGGCCGCGGAGGCTGGGTCGCGCGGGCCGCCGCCGTCGATCCGGGGCGCCCCGAGATCCGCGCCCATCCGCGGCAGCAGGGCGGCGGCGGTCATGTCCCGCCGCAGCCGCTCCCCGGCCTCGAAGGCCGCCGCGTCGATGAGCGGCGCGCCGTCCCGGTCGCGCCGGCGCACCATCCAGGCCAGGGGATTCTCGGCGGCGTTGCGCAGGGTCGGGCCGGCGCCGCCCTCCACGACGGCGAGTTCGCGGTGCTGGTTGGCGAAGGCCAGGTCGCCCGGCCGGGCCTCCCGGCGCAGGCGCGCCCGCCCGGCCTCGCTGATCGTCAGGTGTGTGCCGGCCGCGTTCCACGTCGCCAGATCGGCCACCGCCAGGGCGCGCCCGGAGGCGGCCGCGAAGCGGCCGCTCCCCACCGAGATCCCGTCGCCGCCGCGCCGGGCGACCAGCGCGTCCTCGACCAGGGGGTCGGGCCGCGCGTAGGCGCCGGGCTCCCCGAGCCGCGCCAGCAGGCGCACCGCCTCCGCCGGGAGATCCCCCGGAGCGGCGCCGCGGTGACGCGTCCCCACGGAGGCGGAACGGCCGCCCTTCACTCGCATGTTCATGTTTTGTTCCGTGTGTGCTACGACGGACGTGCGAAGCCTCCAGTTTCTCAGGAAAAATCAGAAGATCAAGGCTTTTTTACCTACAACCCACATCTATCTAGCGACGGCCGCGCGCGTCGGCGGCTGGTGCAGGATGTCGGCGATCTCGCCCTCCGACTTGCCGCGGACTTCGTAGCCCATCGCCTCGAACCGGTCGATCAGCGCGGCGCTCTCGGTGGCGGAGCGCGCCGCCCAGACGGCGAGGATGTCGTTCACCCGCTCCAGGTCCGCGGCGGGGTGATCGTCCTGCGGATCCGGCTGCGGATCGGGGATCGCGTCCATGTCGGCACCTCGGGATCGAACCGGCGACCGTGGTCGACGCCACGGCCCGCGGTTCAACGCCCCAGGCCGGAACCGGCTCCCGGCCGAGCCGGCATCGCCGCCCGCCGTCCCGGATCGCCCCGGATCCGCAGCCGTCCTCAGAAGTCCCGCTGCACGCGCGCGCGCACCTGGATGACGTCGACGTGGCGGGCGGTCGAGACCGGGTTGGCGAGGTTGTTGACGTAGGCCGCGTTCTGGTTGGGATACCGGCCCAGGTCGAGGATGCGGCCGCTCTGCGGCCCGTAGCGCGTGTAGATCGCCTCGACGCCGATATCGAACTCCTTCACCGGCGACCAGATCAGGTTGCCGCCGACCACGAAGCGGTAGCTGTCCCGCAGGACCTGGCTCAGGTCGAAGAACCGCGTGCCGGGGGTGCCCGGCCCGGTCCCGGTCACGCCGAAATAGGCGCCCTGCGCCGCGCGGGCGCCGCGAGCGAAGCTGAGAGCGCCGTAGGAGCCGAAGAAGGCGGAGCGGACCGCGGGCGTCCAGTAGTGCAGCATCGCCGCCGTGAACGAGTAGCTCGTCGACAGCTCCAGGCGCTGGGTGAAGGGGTTGATCACGCCGTCGCTGAAGAACTGGGAGAAGGCCGCCCCCTGCACCGCGGTGGCCGATTGCGCCCAGGGGCCGTTATAGGCCGGCAGGCCGGTATACAGGGCGGTGCCCTCCCCATAGGCGCCCTGCAGGTAGAGCGTGTCGCCGGTTGCTATCGCTGGCAGGTTGATCTTCACGCCCCCCTGAACGGCCCAGCCGAGGGCGGAGGCCGCGCCGCCCGGGGTGCGGTTGTTGCCCACCGAGACGGGCGCGCCCAGGTTCGTGCCGGCGAACGAGACGCTGCTGAGCAGGCCGTGGTTGACCTCGTGCACGGCCCCCGAGAGCTGCGCGGAGCCCCACGACTGGTCGGAGCGCAGCACGCCGACGATGTCGGGCATGCGGCTGCGCTGGACCGTGTCCACGAAGCCCACCCCGGTCGGGCGGCCGGCGGCGTCGTAGCCGACGAAGACCGGGGCGACGGGGTTCCCGGGCGAGAGGATCGCACCGGGATTCGGGAACGCCGAGGCCGCGGCGTTCTGGGACGAGTAGACGGGCGTGCGGCGGAATACCGGGTCCTCCATCGACAGCGATGCGGACAGGCCCTTGCCCAGCGTCGCCGTGTAGGCAGCGAGGTTGGTCGAGGGATTGTCCGAGCCGATGGAGGCGACGATGAACTCGAAGTCGTGAGCGTAGAAATCGAAGAACGAGGAGGCGCGGCCGGCGGTGATGCCGGCGAACTGGATGAAGGCCTTGTCGACGTTGAACTGCTGCTGGGCCCGCCCGAACTGATCGACGCCCAGGGCCGGGAAGGCGCCGCCGATCCGGTTCAGCGCGCCGGCATGCATGGTGGCGAAACCGGTCCGGCTCCCGGCGTCGAGGCGGAGGAAGGCGCGCAGGGTGCCGTAGGACGTCTGGGACCGGGCGTCGAGGTTGATCCGGAGGCGGCCCTGGTAGCCGCTGTAATCCCCCGGGGTGGCGGTCGCGCTCCCCGAACGGCTGTAGGAAGGCTGGTAGGCGTACTCGTAGCGCGCGCGGCCGGAGAGGCGCAGGCAGGTATCGGTGCCGGGGATGAAGAAGAAGGCCTGGCCGTAGGCCGAGCAGATCCGCACGTGCTCGATGAGCTGCGATTTTCGCCGATCGGGAAGTTCCGCCGCCTCCACCGGCAGACTCAGCAACCCCGCAACACCCGCCAGTACGCCCGTTGTCCCCCGCTTCGTACGATGTTTCCGGTACTCCGCACACAAAACATGCATCGAATCGGCCATTCCACCATCCGCAAGTCCCCCTTCATGTCGGACGGATCGCGGAGCCGGATAATCCCAGAGCGATTTTCTCGGCCCTGTGCTCGGCTCGACTTGTCAGGATCTGTGGCGCACCCGCGGCGTTCAGGTGCCGCGTTGAGGCCGAAATCGGCCGCTGCGCCAAGTCCCTGGCGGGTTCGGGGCCTTCGCCGAGACCGCACGATCGGGCCGCCCCGGCGCGGCTCCAGACGCCGCTCCGGCGCGGGACCGCGCCGGCGGATCGCGTCGTCGGCCGGACCGTTTCCCGCGCCACCGATGCCGGAAAGCAACGGATCGGCCCCGGTCCCGCGGCCGCGCCGTCCCGGCCGGCGATACGCGCCGCCCGCCCCGGCCGCGCCCCCGGACGCCTTGCATCCGCGCGCCCGGCGGGACACATCCCCTCACCCGGACGCGACACCCGCGCGCGACGGGACCCGACGGGAGAGACGATGACGGAGATCGGCCACGGCTTGCTCGCTCACAGAACCGGCGCGCCGGTGGCCGAGGCCCGGCCGCGACGCTTCAGCGTCCACGGGCAGGAGATCACCGACGACTACGCGTGGCTGAAGGCCGAGAACTGGCAGACGGTCCTGAAGGACCCGGCCGCGCTGCCGGAGGACATCGCCGCCTACCTGAACGCCGAGAACGCCTTCGCCGAGGCGGCGCTCGCCGGGAGCGCGGAGCTCCGGCGGCAGCTCGTCGCCGAGATGCGCGGGCGGATCCAGGAGGACGAGAGCGGCGTCCCCGAGCCGGATGGGCCCTTCGCCTACTACACCCGCCACCGCGAGGGCGGGCAGCACCCGCTGATCTGCCGGCGGCCGGCCACATCACCCGACGTGCCCGAGTCGGGCTTGGACCCGGACGAGACGATCCTCATCGACGGCGACCGCGAGGGTGAGGGCCTGCCGTTCTTCGAGATCGCCGCCGCGGTGCATTCCGACGACCACGCCCGGCTCGCCTGGAGCGCCGACACCAAGGGCTCGGAACTCTACACGATCCGGGTGCGCGACGTCGCCACCGGCCTCGATCTCGACGACCGGGTCGAGGCGACCTCCGGCGAGGCGGTCTGGGCCGCGGACGGCGCGAGCTTCTGGTACGTGGCGGTGGACGCCAACCACCGCCCCGCCAAGGTGATGTGCCACCGCGTCGGCACGGGGCAGAGCGAGGACGAGACCGTCTACACGGAGGCCGATGCCGGCTACTTCGTCCACATCGGCAAGACGCAGTCCGGCGCCTTCCTCGACGTGACGGTGAGCGACCACGAGACCTCCGAGGTCCGGCTGCTCGACCGGCACGCGGAAGACGCCCCCCTGCGCCTCGTCGAGCCGCGCACGCCGCTGCTGATCTACGGCGTCGAGCACCGCGGCGACCGCCTGTTCATCCGCACCAACGCGGACGGCGCCGAGGACTTCAAGATCGTCACCGCGCCGCTCGACGATCCGGGCCGCGCCAACTGGACCGACCTCGTGCCGCACCGGCCCGGGGTGATGATCCGCCACCTGCACCTGCTCGCCGGCCACCTGGTCCGGCTGGAGATCGAGAACGCCAAGCCGCGGATCGTGGTGCGCGACCTCGCCGACGGCACCGAGCACGTCGTCGCCTTCGCCGAGGAGGCCTACTCCCTCGGCCTGCGGGCCGGGCTCGCCTTCGACACGGCCACGATCCGCTTCGTCTACTCGTCGATGACGACCCCGTCGGAGACCTGGGACTACGACTGCGCGACCCGCACCCGGCTCCTGCGCAAGCGGCAGGCGGTGCCGAGCGGCCACGACCCGGCCGCCTACGTGACCCGGCGGCTCTTCGCCACCGCGCCGGACGGCGAGCAGGTGCCGATCTCGCTGCTGCACCGCCGTGACCTCACCCTCGACGGCGGCGCGCCGCTGCTGCTCTACGGCTACGGCTCCTACGGCACGCTGATGCCGGCGGCGTTCCGCACGAACCTGCTGAGCCTCGTCGACCGCGGCTTCGTCTACGCGATCGCCCATATCCGCGGCGGCACCGAGAAGGGCTGGCGCTGGTACCTCGACGGCAAGCGCGAGAAGAAGCCCAACACCTTCACGGACTTCATCGCCTGCGCCCGCGCTCTGATCGACGCGCGCTACACGTCCGAGAAACGCATCGTCGCCCATGGCGGGTCGGCGGGCGGGATGCTGATGGGGGCTGTGGCCAACTTCGCGCCCGAGCTGTTCGCCGGCATCGTCGCCGACGTGCCCTTCGTCGACGTGCTCAACACCATGCTCGACGCGGAGCTGCCGCTGACGCCGCCGGAATGGCCCGAATGGGGCAACCCGGGCGAGAGCGAGGCCGCCTTCCGGACGATCCTGTCCTACTCGCCCTACGACAACGTCGCCGCCAAGGACTACCCGGCGATCCTGGCGCTCGGCGGGCTGACCGATCCGCGGGTGACCTACTGGGAGCCGGCCAAGTGGGTCGCGCGGCTGCGCGCCACCATGACGGGCGGCGGGCCGGTGCTCCTGCGGATCAACATGGAGGCCGGCCACGGCGGCGCCGCCGGCCGGTTCGACCGGCTGGAGGAGGTGGCGCTGATCTACGCCTTCGCGCTCATGGCGGTGGGGAAGGCGTAGAGCCGCCGCCCGTGCGGGCGCGGCGCTCCAAGGGGTGCTGCGCCTGAGGCCGTCACGCTGGCCAGCCCCACCCCCGCCCTCAGGACGCGGCCGGCCTCACGGCCGGGCCTCGGCCGGCGCCGGTGGCTGGGCAGCACCCTCCTCCGGGTTGCGCGGCCGCCTCGCCGCCTCCTCGGCGGCCTTGTCGGCGGCAGTCCTGTCCGCAGCGGCCTTCTCGGACGCGGCCTTGAGGGCCGCCGCGCGGGCCCGATCCATCTCGATCCGGGCGCGGCGGCGCTGCCGCTCCACCTGGTCGGCCTCGGTCAGCTCGATCGTCTCCAGCTCGCGCTGCAGCACGAAGGCCGCGAGGCCGTTCGACAGGGTGCCGACGTCGAGCACCCGCTCGGGCGCGCCGAGCGGCCCGGTCAGGCCGAACTGGACCGCGGGCGGCCCGGCATTCCAGCCGCGGGGCACCGGGCCGCCCGCGAGCGTGCCGCGGGCGTCGAGGCGCCCGGCGCGCGGGTCGTAGCCGACGGTGCCGACCCAGCGGGCCGGCCCGAGATCGAGGTCGAACGGCCCGGCCCGCAGCACGCCCCCCACGATCGTGGCGGCGGCCCGGGTGGATCCGCGCGCCTGCGCTCCGCCCCGGGCGAGTTCCTCGGTGACGAGCGCCTGGAGCCGGCCCTCGCGGAGCGGGTCGTCCATCTCGGCCGCGCGGGCGAGAGCGCGGCCGAGCGCTGCGGGATCGGCCGCGGGCAGGCTCAGGTCCGTCAGGGTGAGCGCGCCGCTGCCCGAGAGGCTGTCGGCGAGGCCCGGCAGGGTCTCGGCCGTGGCGGCGAAGCGCAGGTCGGCGCTCAGGCGGCCGCCGAACGGGCCGCCGGCCAGGGTGGGGAGCGCCGCGCCGTCGAGGCTGCCCGAGCCCGAGACCGAGGCGCCGGCCCCGAGCCGGGCGATCGTCACCGAGCCCGCGAAGCGGCCGCCGGCGAGCTTGCCGGTCAGGTCGCGCAGGATCAGGCCCGCGTCGGCGAGGCCGAGGGCAGCGGTCGCGTCGGTGGCGACGAGGCCGCGGCCGAGATCCAGGCTGGCGACGCGGGCGTCGAGGGACAGGGCCGGATGAACGGCCGGCGGGCCGAACGCGCCGTTCGCCCCCGGCGGAATCACCAGGGCGGCCGCGAGCTGCGGGATCGACAGCCGGTCGAGGGCGAGGCGGCCGTGCAGGGCACCGCCCGCCGACCGCAGCAGCGTCCCGTTCACCCCCGCGCCCGCGACCGTGCCGGCGAGCGCGGCGGCGGCCTCGCCCTGCTGCCGCGACAGCGTGACGGTGAGGTCGGCCGGCCACGCTCCCGGTGCCAGGGTCGCGGCGCCGGCCAGCGTCAGGAACGGCGCCAGATCGGCCGTCTCGGCGCGGAGCGTGCCGCCGGTGGGGACGAAGTCTGGACCGACCAGGATCGGGCGGCCCGTGGCGAGGCGCAGGCCCGCGACCGTGCCGCTCGCCGTCAGGGCGAGGGTCTGGCCCTCCGGCCGCTCGGCTGTCAGGCGCAGCTCGGCAGGTTGCTGCAGGCCGGCGAGGTCGGTGCGGCCGAACCACGCCCCCGCCCGCGGCGCCGTGAGGGTGGCGGTGCCGCCCTCGATCCGCGCGCCGCGGCTCGCGAGGGTCAGGTCGAGGGTGCCGCCGCCGGCGCTGCCCCGGGCCTGGGTCCGCAGGGCCGCGGCCGCGCCGCCCTCCCGGTCGAGGGTGACGGCGAGGTCGAGGGGCGCGTCCCGCAGGAAGGCGGGCAGCAGGCGGATCTCGCCCATCCAGACCCGCTCGAGCAGGCCGAGCAGCGGCGCCGCCGCCGGCGCCTTGAGGCGCCCGGAGACGCGGCCGGTCCCGTCCGCGCCGATCTGCCCGGACAGCCGGGCGCTGGCGCCGGCGAGGTCGGTGACGTCGAGGCTGTCGACCGTCAGGCCGGCGCCGTCCGACTGGATCCGCGCCGCGATCGTGCCGGTACCGGAGCCCGCGGTGCCGAACCGGACGTCCTTCGCTTCGAGCGTCAGGGCGAGGTCAGTGTCGCGCAGGGTGCCGAGGGTCGTCCCGAGGGGCGGCAGGCCGGCGATGTCGAGGCCGGTGGCGCGGATCTGGGCCTCGAACCGCCCGCGCTCGGCGCCCTCGGCGGCGGTGTAGCGGGCGTTCCCGGTGATCCGCGCCGGCCCGAGGCCGAGGCGCATGTTGCGCAGGGATAGGCCGGTCCCGGCAGCCGACAGGTCGGCGGCGGCCTCGATCTTCCGCCCGTCGAGCAGCGCGACGAGTGGCCCCTCGGCGCCGAGGCGGCGCAGGTAGCGGCCGAGCGCCTCCGAGTCGGGGGCGGCGAGCGCCACCGGGCCGGAGAAGCGCAGCGGCGCCGTCTCGACCTGCCCGCTCGCCGTGACGGTGGACTCGGCCGGGCCGGTCACCGCGAAGCGGCGCAGCAGCAGGCCGCCGGCCCGCTCCAGGGTGCCGGTGAGGGCGAGGTTCGACCATTCCTCGCCGCCCAGCACGGCGCTGCCCACCGTGAGGTCGAGGTCGAGCATCGCCGGCAGGCTGCCCGTCGAGCGCGGCAGGCCGCGGGCGATCAGGTTCTGCCCCTCCGCCGAGGCCAGGAAGGCGTCGAGGTCGAGGCGGCGGGCGTCCAGGGTCAGGCCGGCGCGCCACTGGCGCAGGTCGAGCCGTCCGGTGCCGCCGAGCCGCAGGGCCCGGCCGCCGGGGTCGATGGCGAGGTCGACGGCCTCGAAGCGCACCTGCGTGCCCCGGGCCTTGAAGGTGCCGGCCAGCGAGAACGGCAGGTAGGCGCCGGCCGCCTGGGTCGGCGGCCCGACGACGAGGCGGGCGGAGCCCTCGGCCTCGACCTGGGCGCCGCCGGATTCGGCGGGGACGAGGCCGAACCGCGCGTCCGCCTCGAAGCGCGGCGCCGCGTCGCCGCCGCCGGAGATCTTGGCGGCGAGGCGCCCGTCCGGTCCCGGCGTGCCGCTGACCGCCCGGAACGGGACGCCGCCGCTCGTCCCTTCGATCCGCCAGGGCCCGACCAGGGCCGGCGCCTGCAGGCGCAGGTCCTGGACGTAGAGCTGGTCGGTCCGCCCGGTGGCGGCGACCTGCGTGGTGACGAGGAACTGCTGGATCTGCAGGTTCTCGATGGCGAGGTCGCGGTCGCGCAGGGCCCCGCCGAAATCGGGCGGCAGCTTCAGCGTGTCCGGGCCGGCGACCGGGAGCTTGATCTCGGCCCGGCCGATCCGGGTCTCGGTGAAGCGGAACTCGCCCTTCAGGAGCGGCGCGAGGGCGATCTCGGCCTTGACGAACCGGGCATCCAGGCTCGGGCGGTCCGGATCGGCGCCGAGGTGGAGGCGGTCGACGCGCAGCCGCGGCGAGGGCAGCAGGCGGACCTCGATCCGGCCGTCGGTCCGGACCGGAACGCCCAGGGACCGGGCGAGCGCCCGCTCGACGAGCCCGCGATGGGCCTGCCAGTCGACGAAGGGCGGGACCGCGAGCGCCGCCACGAGAACCAGGATGACGGCGCACGCCAGCGCGGTCAGAAGATCACGCAATGGTCCCGTTCCGCACCATCTCTGCGCGAGGCCGCGACCTCACCGGGCCGCCGTGCCCCGCGTGCCCCCGCGAGTCAGTCGCCACGGCCATAGCACGATAAGCCGCCGGGGGCGCCAGCGGCGATGCCACGGTCCCGAGCGGCGGTCGGAGCACGCGCGAGGTTCCTCGGGCATGCCGGGCCCGCGGCCTCCGGATCGCGCGGCCGGCCGCGGAGCGCGACGAGCCCGGAGGACGCGGATCACCCCGGTGCGGAAAGCCGCGCTTCATGGCTCCGCGCGCCCGCCGCGGCGCGAACGGCCTCGACGCCGTTCGCGATTTGGTCCAGGGAAGCGGGATGCAGAACCGCCCGCATCCGCAACCCACCGGGGACGGCGCGCCCGCCACGTCCATCGCCGCCCGCGCCATGGGCGCCCTCCGGCGCGACGCGGCCGGCTACCTCGAGGGGCTCAACCCCGAGCAGCGCCGCGCCGTCGAGACCACGGAGGGCCCGGTCCTGGTGCTGGCCGGGGCCGGCACCGGCAAGACCCGGGTGCTGACCACCCGCATCGCCCACCTGATCGCCACCAACCGGGCGCGCCCCTTCGACATCCTGGCGGTGACCTTCACCAACAAGGCCGCCCGGGAGATGAAGCACCGGATCGGCGCGCTGATCGGGCCGGCCGGCGAGGGCATGCCGTGGCTCGGCACCTTCCACGCCATCGGCACCAAGATCCTGCGCCGCCACGCCGAGCTGGTCGGGCTGAAATCCGACTTCACCATCCTCGGCACCGACGACCAGCTCCGGCTGATGAAGCAGGTCATCGCCGACCAGAACGTCGACGAGAAGCGCTGGCCGGCCCGCGCCCTGTCCCACGCCATCGACGGCTGGAAGAACCGCGGCCTCGGCCCCGAGCAGGTGCCCCCGGGCGAGGCCTCGGCCTTCGCGTTCGGCAAGGGCGGCGCCCTCTACACCGCCTACCAAGCCCGGCTCGCGACGCTGAACGCCGTCGATTTCGGCGATCTCCTGCTGCTCTGCCTCAAGCTCTGGCGGGAGAACCCCGACGTCCTGGCCAATTACCAGGACCGGTTCCGCTACATCCTCGTCGACGAGTACCAGGACACCAACGTCGCCCAGTACCTGTGGCTGCGCCTGCTGGCGCAGTCCCGGAAGAACATCGCCTGCGTCGGCGACGACGACCAGTCGATCTACGGCTGGCGGGGCGCCGAGGTCGACAACATCCTGCGCTTCGAGCACGACTTCCCGGGCGCGGTGGTGGTGCGGCTGGAGCGCAACTACCGCTCCACGGGCCACATCCTGGCCGCCGCCTCCGGGCTGATCGCCAGGAACGAGAGCCGCCTCGGCAAGACCCTGCGCACCGACGACGAGCCGGGCGAGCGCGTCACCGTGACGGGCGCGTGGGATTCGGAAGAGGAGGCGCGGATGCTCGCCGAATCGATCGAGTCCCTCCAGTCGAAGCAGCATCCCCTGTCGGAGATCGCCGTGCTGGTGCGGATCTCGGCGCAGATGCGCGAGATCGAGGACCGGTTCGTCCAGCTCGGGCTGCCCTACCGGGTCATCGGCGGCCCGCGCTTCTACGAGCGCGCCGAGATCCGCGACGCGCTGGCCTACCTGCGCGCCACCGTGAACGTCAGCGACGACCTCGCCTTCGAGCGGATCGTGAACACGCCCAAGCGCGGCCTGGGCGACGCCACCCTGCAGCAGCTCCACACCTACGGCCGCGCCAACCGGCTGCCTCTGCGCATCGCCGCCGCGCGCCTGTGCGAGACCGACGAGTTGAAGCCCCGGGTCCGCTCGACCCTGCGGGCGTTGACCGAGAGTTTCTCGCGATGGGCGCGGCTCGCGGAGACGCAGCCGCACAGCGAGGTCGCGCAGACCATCCTGGAGGAGTCCGGCTACACCGAGATGTGGCAGAAGGACCGCTCCGCCGACGCCGCCGGCCGGCTGGAGAACCTGAAGGAATTCGTCCGCTCGATGGAGGAGTTCCCTGACCTCGCGGCCTTCCTGGAGCACGTCTCCCTGGTGATGGAGGCCTCCGAGGCCGAGGGCGCCGAGCGGGTCTCGCTGATGACCCTCCACGCCGCCAAGGGGCTCGAGTTCGACACTGTGTTCCTCCCCGGCTGGGAGGACGGCCTGTTCCCGAACCAGCGCGCGCTCGACGAGAGCGGCCGGGCGGGCCTGGAGGAGGAGCGGCGCCTCGCCCATGTCGGGCTGACCCGGGCGCGCAAGCGCGCGAAGCTGTCCTTCGCGGTCAACCGGCGCATCCACGGCCTCTGGTCCTCGACCATCCCGTCCCGGTTCATCGACGAGTTGCCCGAGACGGCGGTCGACGTGGTCGAGGCCCCGGCGCACTTCTCCGCCGGCGCCTCGCGGTTCGACCGCAACCCGACGCCGTTCGGATCGAGCTACGGCACGCCGGGCTGGCAGCGCGCGCAGGCCAACACCGCGCCGGGCGGTCGGTCCGGGTTCGGATCGGGGTCCGGAGGCGGCTTCCGCTCGGCGGGCCCGGGCGGCCGGTCCGGGGGCCAGTCCGGTGGCCCCCGCCAGATCGACGGCGAGCTGATCGCCAAGTCGACGGGCGCGCCCTCGGCCTTCCAGGGCGGCCAGCGGGTCTTCCACACCAAGTTCGGCCCCGGAACGGTCGCGGCGGTCGACGGCAACAAGCTGACCGTTGACTTCGACAAGGCCGGCCGGAAGATGGTCCTCGACAGCTTCGTCCAGGCCGGATCGAGCTAGTCCCGCCGACCAAGCCCGGACGTGTCAGGGCGGCAGGGTCGGCCGGCTTCGCCCGCGCGGGCGGGGAGGATGGCGACCGTGCCGGATGCCGCGTTACCGCGACACCACCGTCCCGAACCTGATGCATCCGCGCCAGCCGCGCGGCTTTTTCGAAGCCCCTTCACCGACCGTCACCCCTTAGTCACACCCGGCGCGCAATCGTCGGGCGCGAATCGCACTGGTGCGCCAGTTGCATCGCGTATTCGGCCGCGCACGGAACGTCGTGACGCTCTCCACAGGCGGACGAGCGCGGGGCGGAACCTTCGGCCTTGGGCCGGTATTAAGTTCCGCAAGCGAGTAGAACCGGGAGCAAGCAGGTAAACGGCAGTTCAGAAACAGATCCAGGTTGGCAAGTCCCGTTGGAGTGTACATCCATGAAGAGACGCCGCGCACGACTTGAACTGGTTGAAGACCGCACGTCCCGCATTCATCGCACACGCTTCGACGAAGAACGCAATCTCGCTCCCATCCAGCCGCTCACCGAACGCCAAGCCGAGTACCTCGACGCCCTCGCCCGCTCGCCGCAGGTCATCGTCCTGGGGCCCGCCGGCACCGGCAAGACCTTCATCGCCGGCACCCGCGCGGCGGACCAGCTCCGCCAGCGCCGGATCTCCAAAGTGGTCATCACCCGCCCGAACGTGCCCTCGGGCCGGTCGCTGGGCTACTTCCCCGGCACCCTGGAAGAGAAGATCGCCCCCTGGGTCGCCCCGCTCACCGAGGCCATGAAGGAGCGCATGGGCGCCGCCGCCTTCGAGATCGCCCTGAAGACCGGCGACATCGAGATCGTCCCCTTCGAGGTGATGCGCGGCCGAACCTTCAAGAACTGCCTCGTGATCCTCGACGAGGCGCAGAACACGACGATCAACGAGATCAAGATGTTCCTGACCCGGATCGGCGACGATTGCCAAGTCATCATCAACGGCGACGTCTCGCAGACGGACCTCCGCGAGACCTCGGGCCTGCGCACCGTCATGCACATGGTCAAGAGCCGGATGATGCCGATCCCCGTGGTGGAGTTCACCCGCAACGACATCGTCCGCTCCGGCATCTGCGCCGAGTGGGTGAAGGCGTTCGAGGAAACGAATCTCTAAATCGGAAGTTGATGGCGGCGGGTCCTCGCAGACCCGCCGTGCCGTCCCCCGGCACGAGACGACTCTCCGCACCTCCCTTTCGGGAGGATGAACCGGGCGCCGAGCCCGGCCTTCAGAGAACTGGAGTCTCCTCGTGAGGAAACTGACCTTCGCCTTCGCCGTGCTGGCCTCGCTCGGCGGCGCCGCCCTCGTCCAGCCGGCCTCGGCCGCCCCCACGATGCCCGGCGCCGTGTCGGCGCCCGACGCGGTGACGCATGTCCGGATGACTCCCATGGAGCGGCGCATGATGCATCGCCGCATGGAGCGCCGCATGATGCACCGCCGCATGGAGCGCCGGATGATGCATCACCGCATGCACCGCCGCATGCACCGCATGTGATTGAACGGCGGAGTGGGGTCTTCCGTCCCCGCTCCGCTCGCCCGGCCGGAACCGGGCGTTGCTCCCCGTTCCGAAGATTCCTATCTCGTCGTCTCGAATCGCGCCGTCAGGCGGCCGCCGCGGCAGCCGGCCGATCCGGGAGACCCCGATGCCCCCCTCCAATCGACTGTTCGACGACCTCGCCCGCCTCATGACGGACGCCGCCGGCGCCGCCCAGGGCGTCCGCCGCGAGGCCGAGACCGTGGTCCGGGCGCAGCTCGAGCGCGTCGTCCGCGACCTCGACATCGCCTCCCGCGAAGAGCTCGACGTGCTCCGCGACCTCGTGACCCAGCTCCAGGCGCAGAACGAGGCCCTGACGGCCCGCGTGGCGGCCCTGGAGGCGCGATCCGGGAGCGCCGGAGCGGGCGCCGCGGGCCTGAGCGAGGTGGTCTGAGTCTCCGCGGCAACGCCGCGGGCTTTTACACAGGAAGCGGCGTCGACGATCCGGTTTCCTGTTCACTGAATGTGACCTGCACTTTGTGTCGCGAGTCACGGCCGGTCTATAGTCGGGCATAGGGTGATTCGGGGGCTGCGGGGCGATGTCCGCAGAGCTTCGACAGTCGATCGCGTCACCGCCGGCCTAGATCTGCCGGTCGTTCCAGTTCTCGGAGTGTTCTCGCGCTCCGGTTTCGCGTCACCGCCACGTCGGGCCGGATCTCGTCCGGGTCGTCCTTTTGGATCGTCATGCCGCTTCTCAACGTCGACTTCCACGACCCGGACCGGAACGAGCATCCGCTCGACGTCGTCGAGCGGCTGGCCTCCCTGCGCGACTGGATCTTCGACCGGGCCGAGACCGACGAGATGTCGGTCACGAGCCCCGGTCGCTGGACCGACTACAACGTCGCCTTCACGTGGATCGAGGACGTCGAGGCGCTCCACGTCGCCTGCGCCTTCGACCTCAAGGTGCCGGAGCGGCAGCGCACCGAGGTGATGCGCCTGATCGCGCTGATCAACGAGCAGCTCTGGGTCGGCCATTTCGACCTCTGGACGACCGACAGCGTGGTGATGTTCCGGCACGCGCTCCTGCTGACCGGCGGCGCCGTCCCGACCCACCCGCAATGCGCCACGATGATGAAGACGGCGGTCGACGCCTGCGAGCGATACTTCCAGGCGTTCCAGTTCGTCCTCTGGGCCGGCAAGAGCGCCCGCGAGGCCCTCGACGCCGTCCTGTTCGAGACCGAAGGCGAGGCGTGACCGCCCCCGGCGCCTCCACGGCGCGGATGCCCGCCTCCCTGGTCCTGGCCGGGGCCGGCAAGATGGGCGGCGCGATGCTGGCGGGCTGGCTGGAGGCGGGCCTCGATCCCCGCCGCACCACCATCATCGACCCGGTACCCGTGCGCCCGATCGTGGATCTCTGCGCCGAGCGGGGCATCGCCCTGAACCCGTCCGATCCCGAGCCCGGCGACGTTCTGGTCCTCGGGATCAAGCCGCAGGGCCTGGACACGGCGGCCCCCGGGCTCGATCGGCTCATCGGCCGCGACACGCTCCTCGTCTCGATCCTGGCGGGCAAGACCGTCGCGGATCTCCGCGGCCGGCTGCCGCGGGCGCGGGCGATCGTCAGGGCGATGCCCAACCTGCCGGCGAGCATCGGCCGGGGCGCCACCGGTGCCTGTGCGAGCTCGGAGGTCACCCCCGCGCAGCGGGCGGCCGCCGAGGCCCTGTTCGCGGCCAACGGCGCCGTGGCGTGGCTCGCCGACGAGGCGCAGATCGACGCCGTGACGGCGGTCTCGGGCTCCGGACCGGCCTACGTCTTCCTCCTGGCCGAGACGCTGGCGGAGGCCGGCATCGCGGCCGGCCTGGAGCCCGACGTCGCCCGCCGCCTCGCCCGGGCGACCGTGGCGGGAGCCGGCGCGCTCCTCGATGCCAGCCCGGCCGAGGCGGCGGAGTTGCGCCGCAACGTCACGTCGCCCGGCGGCACCACCGCGGCGGCCCTCGACGTGCTGATGCGGGAGGACGGCCTCAGCGCGCTGATGCGCGAGGCCGTGGCCGCGGCCCGTCGGCGGGCGGGGGAACTGTCCGGCTGACATCGGGCGTTGGCATCAAGGGCTGACATCGGGCGGCGTCCGTGCGGCATGGCCGCGCGACGGACCTGCCCTTCGCGGCCCGCCCGCCTACATGAGGCCACACGACCGATCAGACCGGGCGACCGATCCATGACCGACAGCAAAGCCCCCTCGAAGCGGCCCCGCAAGGCCTCGAGCCCCGCCAAGGCGGGCGACGCGCAAGAAGGCGCTGCCCGAGAGACCGCTGCCCACGCGAGCGTCGCGCAGGAGAGCGACAAGACCGGGGCCGACGACTCGGGGACGCAGGGCGGGGCGCCGAAGCTGTCGCCCCGGGAGGCCGCCGTCGAGGCCCTGATGCGCCTCGCCGCCGAGCAGCCCTGGAACGACATCGAGGTCAGCGACATCGCCCGGGAGGCGAACCTGACGCTCGCCGAGCTGCGCGACCTGTTCCCGTCGAAGGGGGCGGTCCTCGGCGGGCTGACCCGCATCATCGACCGCAAGGTTCTGGAGGGCGATCTCACGGGTCTCGAGGAGGAGCCGACCCGCGAGCGGCTGTTCGACGTGCTGATGCGCCGCCTCGACGCCATGGAGCCCTACAAGCCGGCGCTGCGCCGGATCGCCTACGCGCTCCGGGGCGAGCCGCTCTCGATGCTGGCGCTGAACGGCGTGATGCTGAACTCGCACCGCTACATGCTGGCGGCGGCCGGGATCGACACCGAGGGGTCGCTCGGGCAGCTCAAGCTGCAGGGCGTGGTCATCGCCTTCGCCCGCGTGACCCAGGTCTGGCTGGACGACGACGATCCGGCGCTCGCCCGGACGATGGCGCGGCTCGATAAGGAGATCCGCAATGGCGAGCGCATCATGGAGCGGGCCGAGGACGTTCGCCGCCTGACGGCGCCCCTGCGCGCCATCGGCCGCTCGTTCCTGGACCGGCGGCCGCGCGAGCGGCGAAGCCGCGACGGCGACGGTGACGAGAGCGACCCCGCTGCCGCCATCTAGACCGGTCGCTCACGCGGCCTGGATGTCGCTGAGGAAGCTGTCGACCTCGCGCTTGACCGTCAGGGACTGCGTCGCCAGTTCGGCCGCCGCGCTCTGAACCTGCGCGGCGGCGCTCCCGGCCTCCCGGGCGGCGGCCAATACGCGCGCCACGTTGGCCGAGACGCCCTCCGTCCCCCGCGCCGCCTCGCCGGCATTGCGCGAGATCTCGCCGGTGGCCGCCGTCTGCTGCACCACCGTCGCCGCGATGGCGCCGCTGATCTCGTTCACGGAGGCGATCGTGCGGGCGATCTGCGCCATCGCCTCCGCGGCCTGCCCGGAGGCCGCCTGGATCGCGGCGATCTGGCCGCCGATCTCCTCGGTCGCCCGCGCCGTCTGGGCGGCGAGCTCCTTCACTTCGGAGGCCACGACGGCGAAGCCGCGTCCCGCCTCGCCGGCCCGCGCCGCCTCGATGGTGGCGTTGAGGGCGAGCAGGTTGGTCTGGTTCGCGATGCCGGAGATCATCATCACGGCGGCCCCGATCTGCTCGGCGGCGGCGTGCAGGCTCGCCATGGCGGCGTTGGTCGCCTCGGCCTCGTGGGCGGCGTGACCGGCCACCGCGTTTGAGCGCACGACCTGCCGCTCGATCTCCTGGAGCGAGGAGACCATCTCCTCGGCGGCGGCCGCGACGGTCTGGACGTTGGCCGAGGTCTGGGCGGCGGCCGAACTCGACGTCACGGCCTGGCTGTTGGTGTTGTCGGCCACCCGGGTCATCGCCTGCGCGGTCGCGTCGAGTTCGCTGGTCGCCGCCGTGACGATGTCGAGCGAGGCGGCGATCTTCGCCTGGAAGGCGTGGACGCGCTGCTCGACCCGCTCGGCCCGGCGCAGGCGGGCCTCCCGCTCGGCGGCCTGCGCCGCCTCGAGCTCCGCCCGCGCGACCGCGTTCTGGCGGAAGATGTCGACGGCCTTGGCCATCGCGCCCATCTCGTCGGCCGCGTCGCGGTACGGCACCACGACCTGCAGGTCGCCGCCGGCCAGCCGCGTCATCGCCTCCGTCATGCCGGCGACCGGCCGGATGATGCTGCGGGCCAGCACGAAGGCCAGGACGCCCCCGAGAAGGAGCGCCGCGGCGACGAGGCCGATCAGGACATACCGGGCCCGCCTCGCCGCCCGCGCGGTCTCCCGGGAAATCGTCTCCCCGGCGGCCACGATCCGGTCGCGCAGCGCGAGGCCGAGCCGTTCGATCGTGTCGGCGTGGGGCTTGATCCCGGTCTCGAACGTCGCCTTCGCCGACGCCACCGCCCGATCGTACGCGCGGAAGCCGGCCGCGGCGGCGATCAGCGCGTCGCGGACGGCCCTGACCTGCTGCCCGAAGACTGCGCCGCCCTGCGCGTCCTTGAACGCATCCAGGGCCGCCAGAGCCTGCTCGACCCGCTGCTCGAAGGCGTCGCGGTCATGGGCGTCCAGGCCGATCACGAAGCGGGCCGACGCGATGCGGGACCGCAGGACGGCGTTCTCGACGTGCTCGACCCGCGCGAGCATCGCCTCGCCGGCCCGGGCGCGCACGTCCGCGAGCAGGCTCGCGAGAAGGGTGGTGAGCGCGTTGCCGGTCTCGTAGAGCTTCGTCCTGGCCTCGCGCAGGCTCGCCCCCGACGCCGCGAGGCGTTCCAGCTCCGGCTTCATCGCGCGGGCGGCCTCCCGCACGTCGTCGTAGAGCTTCCGCCCCCCGTCCGTCATGGCCAGCGAGAAGTACCGGTCGCAGGTCTGCTCGATCGCCTGTCGGGCCTGCTCCATCGCGGCGATCAGGTCGGGATCCGGCTGGAGCCGGTACCGTTCGGCCGTCCCGACGAGGCGTGCGGCGTGACCGTCGATCATCAGGACCGATTGCGCCCCCCGCTCCACGCGCTCCTGAAGCGCGTGGTCCGCGCCGATGACAGCCTGCTGGTAGATCGCGAATGCGCCGATGATGCCCGTGATCATGACGAGCATCGCAAATCCCGCGTAGAGACGAGCGCGTATCCCAGTTCTCACAGACGTATCTTCCACAGAAGAGGCCAGACTTTCGGCCTTACGATAGACGATACGATCATGACAACATCGTGTCGCGCGATCAAGTTCAACTTGTATTATAGATGATAGACGACAATACTTAGAGACAGACCCGATATCTCGGGCGCTCGAGGTGACCAAACCTGCCGGGCTGCGCGCGCAAACGGCAATCGGTGCGTTCTCGTCGCGATGGATCAGTTCTGACGGCGCCTCCCGGTCCGCCCGGAAGCTTCGCCCTGCGCGTGTCCGCTGCCGAGCGGCGTCGAGACTTCCCGCGGTACACGCTCGCGCTGGATCACGCGGGCGATGCACTTGCATTGCGGCACGGTCCGGCCCGCGTTGCTGACATCGGGCAGGAAGACCCGCGCTACAGTTCCGACCTTCGGGGAGACATGGCGACGGCCTGAAGCGCGTCGGCCGCGATTCGATCGACGGGTCGCGCAGACCCTCGGCTCGCGGGCCGTCCGGGTCGATCAGGCCTCGCGCCGGAGTTCAGGCGGCGCGGCTCGCCAGCGCCTCGCGCATGGTCGTGGCGATCATCCCGTTCTGGAACTGGTCGCGCGGGACCAGCAGCGCGTCGGGCACGCGGACCGACGCCTCCGGCCCCATGGCGTCGACCGGGTCGCTGGCGAGGATGATGCGCAGGGCCGGGCGCAGGGCCCGGGCCTCGACGGCCAGCTGCGCGCAGCACAGGCCGCCCTGGAGCGCGGTATCGACCACCAGCACGTCCACCGGCAGGCCCAGGGCCAGCACCGTCATGGCATCGACGCCGCGGTCGCAGGCGGTGACCTGGTAGCCCAGCATCCGGACCTGGGCCGAGACCTCGTCGCGCCAGCGCTTGTGGCGGCCGACGACCAGAACCTGGATCCGGTAGCAGCTGCCCTGGGGAAGGCTGCTCGAGGCAGTCTCGTCGTCGGCTGGGGGCATTCCGCACTCGACTTCGCGCTGGCTTTGCGATGCAGCATGCTAAGCTGGGATGCAATCCACACGCAAGCCCGGCGCCGTCATCGCGCCGCATTCGGCGCCTCCGTTGCACAAAGGCGAAGCACTCCGGCGGCCTGATCATAGGCTGGGCACGGAGTTGACGCCGGCGGGGTCGCGCGGGCAACACCGGGCCGCCGCGGGACCTGAGCCGCGCGCTGCCGGAGCCCGAGCCGATGTCGTCCGCGAAAGCCCCTCCTGTCTCCCCGCTGGCGCCCACCGCGATGCCCGATCTGCCGCCCCTGCCGGGCGTGCGAATCGCGACCGCCCAGGCGGGGATCCGCTACAGCGGCCGCACCGACGTGCTCTACGTGGCGCTGGAGGCCGGGACCCGGGCAGCGGGGGTGTTCACCCGGTCGAAGTGTCCCTCGGCGCCGGTGGATTGGTGCCGCGACGCCCTGGCCGACGGGTCGGCGCGGGCGCTCGTGGTCAATTCCGGCAACGCCAACGCCTTCACGGGCCGGCTCGGGCGCGACGCGGTGGCGCGCACCGTCGAGATCGCCGCGGAGGCGGCGGGCTGCGGCGCGCGCGAGGTCTACGTCGCCTCGACCGGCGTGATCGGCGAGCCGCTCCCGGCGGAGCGGTTCGCGGGCGTGCTGGCGGACTGCGCGGCCCGCGCCGAGGACGGGCCGGCCGCCTGGACCGAGGCGGCCCGGGCGATCATGACCACCGACACCTTCCCGAAGCTCGCGACGCGCACGGCCGAGATCGACGGCGTGCGCGTGACGATCAACGGCATCGCCAAGGGCGCCGGCATGATCGCCCCCGACATGGCGACGATGCTGTCCTTCGTCTTCACCGACGCGGCCCTGCCGCAGGACGTGCTGCAGGCGCTCCTCTCGGCCGGGACGAAGACGAGCTTCAACTGCGTGACCGTGGACGGCGACACCTCCACCTCCGACACGCTGATGCTGTTCGCCACCGCCAGGGCCGGCAACCCGGCGATCAGCGATCCCGCCGACCCGCGCCTCGCCGGCTTCCGGGAGGCGCTCGACGACCTGCTGGTCGAGCTGGCCCAGCTCGTCGCCAAGGACGGCGAGGGCGCGCGCAAGTTCGTCACCGTGCGGGTCACCGGCGCCGAGAGCGACGCCTCCGCGCACCGCATCGCGATGTCGATCGCCAACTCGCCACTGGTGAAGACCGCGGTGGCCGGCGAGGACGCCAACTGGGGCCGTGTGGTGATGGCCGTGGGCAAGGCCGGCGAGCCCGCCGACCGCGACCGGCTCGCGATCTGGTTCGGCGACGTGCGGGTGGCGGTCCAGGGCGCCCGCGACCCCGATTACAGCGAGGCGGCGGCGAGCGCCGTGATGCGCGAGCCGGAGATCACGGTCCGGGTCGATCTCGGCCTGGGCGACGGCGCGGCCCGCGTCTGGACCTGCGACCTGACCAAGGCCTACGTCGAGATCAACGGGGATTACCGCTCGTGAGGGCGGTCCTGTCCGGCGCCCTCCTCGTCCTGAGCCTGGCGACCGCGGCGCGGGCCGACGACGCGGCGTGCAAGCGCCACATCAGCGTCGTCGGGCGCGCGTCGGAGACGCGGGCGCCGGACTTCGCCGAGGTGACGATCGGCATCGAGGCGCGCGGCGCGAGTGCGGCGGCCGCCCTCGACGCGGCCTCGAAGGCGGTGGCCGGGGTCTCGGCGCAGGCCCGCGCCCTCGGGGTCCCGCCCGCCGATCTCGGCACGGCCGCCGTCACCCTGCAGACCGCGACCCGCACCGTCGCCCGGCCGGGGGGCGCCGTCACCGAGGAGCCCGACGGCTACCGCGCCAGCAACCTCGTCACCGTCCGGCTCGCCGACATGGACCGCCTCGGCGACCTGCTCCGGCAGGCCCTCGAATCCGGCGCGAACAGAATCGACGGCGTGAGCTTCGGGCTGCGCGACCCGGACAAGAGCGAGGCGGCCCTCCAGGTGGCGGCGACACGGGACGCGCGGAGCCGCGCCGAGGCCCTCGCCGAGGCGGTCGGCGCCAAGCTCGGCCCGCTCTGCACGCTGAGCACAGCCGCGGCCGGCACGCCGTACCGCCCGGCGCTGGAGATGGCCCGCGCGGCGCCGATGGCCGCCAAGGGGCGGCGGGTGCCGCTGGAGGCGGGCACGATCCCGATGTCCTCCGAGGTCTCGGCCACCTTCGCGGTGGCGCAGTGAGCGCGCCCGTGAACGCCCCCGACGGCGCCCCCGCTGCCGCGCCCCTGCGCCTGCTCCTCGTGGTCGCCGTCGCCCTCGTCGACGTCGACGGCCGCGTCCTCGTGAGCGAGCGCCCGGCGGGCAAGCAGCTCGCCGGCCTGTGGGAGTTCCCAGGCGGCAAGGTCGAGCCCGGCGAGCGCCCCGAGCAGACGCTGATCCGCGAGCTGGCGGAGGAGCTCGGCATCCAGGTCGAGGAGCCGTGTCTCGCGCCGCTGACCTTCGCGAGCCACGCCTACCCGGACTTCCACCTGCTGATGCCGCTCTACATCTGCCGGCGCTGGACGGGGACGCCGCGCCCGATGGAGGGGCAGGCGCTCAAGTGGGTGCGCCCCAAGGCCCTGCGCGACCTCGCGATGCCGCCCGCCGACGCGCCGCTGATCCCGTTCCTGGTCGACCTGCTGGATTCCTGACGCCGTCGCGGGCCGCCCTCACAGGGTGAGGATCGCCTCGACGACCTCCTGCACGTCGAGCGCCTCCGCGAAGGTGGCGAGGTGGTGGGGCTCGCCGCGCGCCATGCAGACGACGCCCTCGAGCTGGCGCCGGAGGGTGATCGGCCGCAGCCGCTCGTTCGGGATCGCGTCGGGCTCCGGCTCGAAGCGCCCGTCGGCGCCCCGCCGCTCGGCGATGGCCCAGTCGCGCAGCCGGACGGCGCCCGCGTCGCCCTCCAGCGTCCACGTGTTGTGGTCGTCGGCCGCGACGCCCCCGACCCGGCCGGTCAGGGTGACGGGGATCGCGCCCGCCGTGAGCGTCACGTCGATCGCGCGCTCGGACCGGCCCGGCTCCGGGAAGGCGATCCGTCCGGCGAGAATCGCGAGCGGGCCGAGCTGGCGGCGGGCCAGGAACAGGAAGTGCGAGACCACCTCGCGGGTGAAGCCGCCCTCGCCGCGCGCGTCGAGCCAGCGGGCGGCGTCGGCCTGCCAGGGCCGGGGCCAGCGGGCGAATTCCACCGCGACGGTGAGCGCCCGGGGCGTGCCGACCGCGCCGGCCGCGATCCAGCGCTCGAGGGTGGCGACGCCCGGCGACGAGGCGAACGGGAAATTGACCGCGCCCGCGCCCCTCGCCTCCGCCACGAAGGCGCGGGCATCGGCGCGATCGATGGCCAGCGGCTTCTCGCAGAAGACGCTCCGGCCGGCGGCCAGGGCGGCGCGGGCGTAGCCGAGATGCGAGGCGGGCGGCGAGGCGACGTAGACGCAGTCGCTCGCCGCCACGACGGCGGCGGAATCGGCCACCCGCGGCACCGCCGGGAAGGCCGCGCCGATCCGGTCCAGGGCCGCCGGGGCCGGATCCCAGATCGCCGCGACCCGCACGGGCGAGTCCGCCGCCCCGTGGATCGCACCGAGCAGGCGCTCGGCCATGATTCCCGCGCCGATGATCCCGATGGTGAGCGGTGCGTCGGAGGTCGGCATGCGGGGATCCGTGCGGCTTCTGGCGTCTGACGGGCCGCGGGGCGCGGCCCGTCGCAGGCTTTAGGAGCCCGAACCGGCGTGGGGAAGGCCGCCGGTCAACCCGACCCGGGATCTCAGCCCTGGATGAAGGCGAGCAGGTCGGCGTTGAGCCGGTCCTTGTGGGTGGCGGCCAGCCCGTGCGGGGCGCCCGGATACTCCTTCAGCACGGCGCCCGGCACGAGCTTGACGGCGGCGCGCGCGGCGGCGTCGATCGGCACGATCTGGTCGTCGTCGCCGTGCACGAGCAGGGTCGGCACGTCGATGCGCTTCAGGTCCTCGGTGAAGTCGGTCTCCGAGAAGGCCGCCACGCAGGCGTGCACGTTCCGCAGGCCCGCCATCATGCCCTGCATCCAGAACGTGTCCCGCACGCCTTCGCTGACCGCGGCGCCGGGTCGGTTCGCGCCGTAGAACGGGCCGCTCAGGTCCTTGAAGAACTGGGACCGGTCGCGCAGGACCGAGTCGCGGATGCCGTCGAACACGTCCCGGGGCAGGCCGCCCGGATTCGCATCGGTCCGGACCATCTGGGGCGTCACGGCCCCGACCAGGACCGCCTTGGCGATGCGCGCCGTCCCGTGCCGCCCGATGGTGCGGGCGACCTCGCCGCCGCCGGTGGAGTGGCCGACCAGCACCGCGTCGCGCAGGTCGAGATGGGCGATCAGCCCGGCGAGGTCGTCCGCGAAGGTGTCCATGTCGTTGCCCGACCAGGGCTGCCCGGAGCGACCGTGCCCGCGCCGGTCATGGGCGATGACCCGGAACCCGCGCTCCGCGAGGAACAGCATCTGGTCCTCCCAGGCGTCGCCGTTGAGCGGCCAGCCGTGGCTGAAGACCACCGGCTGCCCGGCGCCCCAGTCCTTGTAGTAGATCTGGGTGCCGTCCTGCGCGGTGAAGTAGGGCATCGTGGTCTCCCGAGGGTCGAGAAGGCAGAGGGCGAGAAGCAGGGGTCGCGCGGACCGACGGACTGGTCAGTACCGGCCCTGCCGCGCGTCGAGGCTGAGCGGGCCGGCCCCGAAGGCCGCGACCTGAAGCAAGCCGCCGACCATGGCGAGGTTCTTCAGGAAGTGGAACATCTGGTTCTGGTCGCCGAGGGCCGCGTGGAAGGTCACCGCGGTGGCCACCGCGAAGAGCGCGAGGGCCAGGGCGACCAGCCGCGTGCGGTAGCCGGCGACGAGCAGCAGCCCGCCGACGACCTCCACGGAGGTCGCCGCCGCGTAGGCGAGCGGCGGCAGCGGCAGGTGGGCGGCCTCGATGGTGGCGAGCGTCGCGGCCGGAGCCGCGAGCTTGCCGGCGCCGCTCACGAGGAAGATCGCGCTCATCAGGATCCGGCCGGTCACCGGCAGCAGGGCGGTCGCGCTGGAAGAATAGATCGGGGGCATCGTCGAACGCTCCGTCCTGTCGTGCGCGGCCGGCTCAGGCCGCTTCGGGAAGTGTGAGGCCGCGAAGCCAGTTCAGCGCCAAGCCGATATCGGCCTGCGACAGGCCGTGGCCCGTCGGCAGGATCCGGTGCTCGACGCGGGCTCCGGCCGCGGTGAGCTGCTGCGCGAGGCGCCGCGCGTTCTCGGCGGGCACGATCGGGTCCATCGCCCCGGAGAGGATCAGGACCGGCCGACCGGCGAGATCCGCGGCCGGGGGCTCGGCGAACGGCACCATCGGGCGGATCAGGACCGCGCCCGCCAGGGTCTCCGGCCGCAGCAGCAGCAGCGACGCGGCGATATTGGCGCCGTTCGAGAAGCCCAGCGCCACCGGCGTCCCGAGCCCGTACCGCGTCCGGGCGGCCGCCACGAAGGCCGCGAGGTCACCGGTGCGGCGGCGCAGGTCCGCCTCGTCGAAGACGCCCTCCGCCAGGCGCCGGAAGAATCGCGGCATGCCGTTCTCGCTGACGGCGCCGCGGGGCGCCAGCAGGGCGGCCTCCGGCGCGACCGTGCGGCCTAGGGGCAGGAGGTCGTTCTCGTCGCCACCGGTCCCGTGCAGGAGCAGCAGGGGACGGGCGGTGTCGGGACCGGGCTCGAAGCGGTGGATGAAGCCGGCGGTGTCCTGGGTCATGATGGCCTCACGGGTGACGGGGAGAGGTCCCGCCCCGCGCGGGCGCGGGGCGGGCGTGGAGGTCGCGGATCAGGCGAACTTCGGCAGCACGGCCTCGATCTCGGCCCGGTGCGGCTCCAGGCCGGCGGGGAGCTTGAGGGCCTGGCCGAGGGCCTCGACCGGCTCGTCGACCGCGAAGCCGGGCGCGTCGGTGGCGATCTCGAACAGCACGCCGCCGGGCTCGCGGAAGTAGATCGAGCGGAAGTACTGCCGGTCGCGCTGCTCGGTGACGTGGAGCCCCCGCGCCGCGAGCGCCCGGCCCATCGCGGCCTGCGCGGCGTCGTCCGCCGCCCGGAACGCGATGTGGTGGACCGAGCCCGCCCCCGGACGGCCGGGCAGGAACCCGCCGACGGCCCGCAGGGTGACGAGACCGCCGAGCTCGGCGCTGCCCGCGAAGCGGATCAGGTTGCCCTCGCGGCCGACCTCCTCCAGCCCGAGCACCTCCGTGAGGATCGCGGCGGTCGCCTCGGCCCTGTCGAGGAGGAGCGTGACGCCGTGCAGGCCGCGGATCGCGTGCTCGGCCGGCACCTCGCTCGACGCCCAGCCCTCCGCGTCGCCGACATCGACGCCCACCAGCGCGAGCATCATGCCGTCCGGGTCGCGGAAGCGCAGCGTCGGCGCGCCGAAGACCTGGACCAGCGGCTCGTGGGCGACGCCCTTCTCGATGAGCCGGTGGGTCCACCAGCCGATGGAAGCGCGGGGAACCCGGAAGGCCGTCTCCTGGGTCTCGCCGATCCCGACCCGGCCGGGCGCGGCGTGCTCGACGGGGAAGAAGGTCAGGATCGTGCCGGGCCGGCCGGCCGCGTCGCCGTAGTACAGGTGGTAGGTGCCCGGATCGTCGAAATTGACGGTCTTCTTCACCAGACGCAGCCCGAGGATTCGGGTGTGGAAGTCGAGGTTGCGCAGGGCCGGCCCGGAGAAGGCCGTGACGTGGTGGAGGCCGGTCTGAACCATGGCGATGTCTCCCGACGGAAGGCCGCGGCGGGCGGCCTGTTGCGATGACGGGAATGTGCCCCTTGCCATGGGCGGCGAAAATAGAAACGGTGGAAACCTATCGTTTCCGGATCTGATCGATGAGACTGCCCGATTTCGAGGCCTGGGCCGTGTTCGCCAAGGTGGTGGAGACCGGCTCCTTCGGCCGCGCCGCCGCGGAGCTCGGTCTGTCGAAGGCCACGGTCTCGAAGGCGGTGAGCCGGCTCGAACTGCGGATCGGCGCCCGCCTGTTCAACCGCACGTCGCGGAAGCTAGCCCTCACCGAGGCCGGGCAGGCCGCCAAGGACGGTGCCGCGCGCATCCTCGCCGAGGGCGAGGCCGCGGAGGCGCTGGCGACGGCGGGCGCCGCGGAGCCGCGCGGGCTGGTGCGGCTCGCGGCGCCGATGACCTTCGGGGTGATGCACGTGGCCCCGATCCTGCCGGCCTTCCTCCGGGACTACCCGGCCGTGTCGGTGGATCTCCACCTGTCGGATGCGGTCGTCGACCTCGTCGGCGGCGGGTTCGACATCGGGCTGCGCATCGCGGCCCTGCCCGATTCCTCCCTGCGCGCGCGCCGGCTCTGCGAGATCCGGCGCTCGCTGGTCGCCACGCCCGCCTATCTCGACCGGCACGGCCGGCCCGAGCACCCGGACGACCTCGTCCACCACACCTGCCTCGGCTACGCCTACCTGCCGACGCCGGACCGCTGGCGCTTCGTGGACCGGAGCGGCGCGGAGGCCGTCGTGGTGCCGGCGGGCCAGCTCCGGGCGAACAACGCCGAGGCGCTGGCGCCGGCGCTGCGGGCCGGCCTCGGCCTCGCCCTGCAGCCCGACTTCATGATCTGGGACGACCTCGAAGCCGGGCGTCTCGAGCGGGTGCTGCCGGCCTGGTCGCCGCCGCCGATCGCCCTGCACCTCGTCATGCCGCCGGGCGATCCGCGGCCGGCGCGGGTGACGGCGCTGATCGCCCATCTCGCCCAGACCCTCGGCCAGGCGCCCTGGGCCGCGCCACCGCCGCGAGGCCACGCGGCGGACCGGTGAGTCCCGCGCCGGCGCGCGCGATCCGGGCGCGTCATTCACTTGGATCAATGCCGTCTACGCGAACCTGCGTTACCGGCGAGCACCGTGCCTCCGAAGACGGCCTGCTCCTTGCTGGTGCATCTGTCGGAGAACGGCCGCGACTTGCCGCGTGGCCAGGAATCTCGGCCAAGCAAACTTCAAGTTTATCCAGGACAATCTGGCATTGGACAGCGGCGCATTTTCCGGGCAGTAAGGCGCCTTGTATACATGTATACGATTCTGTTGAGGCGTCGATGTCCCCTTTGGTTCCCGGACGCCCCGCACCCGACCGGTTGCGGCACAAGACTGTGGCGGCGGCCGTGGCGGACTCGCTCCGCGAGCAGATCCTGAACGGTGAACTGCCGCCGGGGGTGCAGCTGCGCCAGGACGCCCTGGCGGAGGAGTTCGGGATCAGCCGGATCCCGGTGCGCGAGGCCCTGCTCCAGCTGGAAGCCAGCAAGCTCGTGCGGATCGTGCCGCATCGCGGGGCGGTCGTGACGGGCCTCTCGCTGCAGGAGGTGGAAGACATCTTCCAGCTGCGCGTCCAGCTCGAGCCGGAACTGCTCCTGCTCTCAGCCCCGCACCTGACCCGCGACGACATCCGCGATCTCGACGCCCTCTCGAAGGAGTACGGCGCGGCGCTGGAGACCGGTCAGGTCCTCCGGTGGGGCGACCTGAACAGCCGCTTCCACCTCGACCTGATCCGGCACGCCGGCCGGCCGCGGTCGCTGGCGATCGTCTCCGCGCTGCTGCAGGATTGCGAGCGGCCGACGCGGCTGCAGATCGCGACCTCCGAGGACGCGACCCGCGCAGTCAGCGAGCACGCGCAGATCCTGGCCCTGTGCGAGGACCGCACGTTCGAGGCGGCGGCCGCGTGCCTGCGGCGCCACATCGAGCATGTCGGCGCCTCGCTCATCGCCCTCTACCGGGGGGCGCTCGCCGAGGCCTGATCGGCCGCGAGGCGGCTCAGTCCGACTTGGCCGACCGGCCGCCGATCCGGCCCGGCAGGCGGGTCAGGCGATCCTTCATCTCCAGGACCTTCTGGACCTTCGAGCCGAGCGTGAGGAGCTGGACGAGGCGCTCGGTGTCGAGGCGGCGCACGTCCGCGTACCAGCCGGCGAACAGCTCGAAGAGGTCGTGCATTTCCCGCAGGCGCGCCTGGGCGTGCCGCTCCTCCTCGGTCGCCGGCTCCTGCATCAGGAGTTCGCGCAGGAGGGTCAAGGTCGGGTCGACCTCGCGCTTCTTGCGCTCCTCGACCAGCGTGCGGACGATCTGCCAGATATCCTCGGGCGTCGTGAAGTAGTCGCGCCGGTCGCCGGGCCGATGCTGGAGCCGGACGAGGTTCCAGGCCTGGAGCTCCTTCAGGCCCATGCTGACGTTGGAGCGCGACACCCCGAGCCGCTCGACGATCTCGTCGGCGTTGAGGGGCCGCTCGGCCACGAACAGCAGGGCGTAGATCTGCCCCACGGTCCGGTTGATGCCCCAGCGCGAGCCCATCTCGCCGAAATGCAGCACGAAGGTCTGGACGAGCGGGGGCAGTTGCACGGCAGGGATCCGACGCGGGCAATAATCGGGCGGGCGCCGCCCCGGTCTATCAGCTCTTGAGCCAATACCGCAGGACCGTCGCGACGAAGCCGAGGCCGACGATGCTGGAGGCCCAGAGCCCCGCGAACCACGCGAGGCGCTTCCAGAGGGGCTGTGCTGCTGCGGGTGCCATCAGTGATATCCGTGCGCGTCGACCTTGCCGCGGAAGACCCAGTACGCGTACGCGGTGTAGGCCAGTATGATCGGGATCAAAACCGACGCGCCGGCCAGCAGGAAGATCTGGCTCGCCTCGGGGGCGGCCGCCTGCCAGATCGTGATCCGGCCCGGCACGATGTCGGGGAAGATGCTGATGCCGAGCCCCAGGAAGGTCAGGGCGAACAGCCCCAGCGCGATCAGGAAGGGCGCCCGCTCGGCGCCGCCCCGCAGGGTGCGCCACAGGGCGTAGGCCGCGAGCGCCACGAGCAGCGGCACCTGCGCGGTGACGAGCACGTTCGGCATCGCCAGCCAGCGCTCGTAGTAGCGGCCCTGGAGGAACGGCGTCACCGCGCTGACGAGGGCGATGGCCGCCACCGTCGCCGCGGTGAGGCGCAGGGCCAGGCGCCGGGCCCGCAGCTGGAGCAGGCCCTCGGTGCGCATCACCAGCCACGTCGCCCCGAGCAGCGCGTAGGCGACGACCAGGCTCGCGCCGACGAGGACGCTGAAGGGCGTGAGCCAGTCCCACCAGCCGCCGGCATAGGCCCGCCCCTCGACCGCGATGCCCTGCAGGAGGGCGCCCAGCGTGATGCCCTGGGCGAGGGCCGCCACCAGCGACCCGCCCGCGAAGGCCACATCCCAGGCGGCGCGGTGGCGGGGGTCGCGCCAGCGGAACTCGAAGGCGACGCCGCGGAAGATCAGCCCGAGCAGCATCGCGATGATCGGCGCGTAGAGCGCCGGCAGGATCACCGCGTAGGCCAGCGGGAAGACGGCGAACAGGCCGCCGCCGCCCAGCACCAGCCAGGTCTCGTTGCCGTCCCAGACCGGCGCGACCGAGTTCATGGCGGTGTCGCGCTCCGCGCCCGGCGGCAGGACCGGGAACAGGAGGCCGATGCCGAGGTCGAAGCCGTCCATGACGATGTAGGCGAAGACCGCGAAGGCGATCACGAGCGCCCAGACCACCGTGAGATCGACGCTGTAGGCCATGGGTCCCTCACTCGGCCGGCTGGAGGTGGCGGTCGGGATCGATCGCCGGGGCGGGCGTGATGCCCGCCGTCCGGATCGGCGCGCCGGGCTCGATCCCGCTCTCGCCGGCATGCGGGGGCTGGCCCATCAGGCGCAGCATGTAGCCGGTGCCCATGGCGAAGACCGCGAAGTAGATCACCACGAAGGCGGTGAGCGAGGCCGCCACCGCCGGCGCGTGCAGCGGCGAGGCCGACTGCGCCGTGCGCAGCAGTCCGTAGACCGTGTAGGGCTGGCGCCCGACCTCAGTGGTGATCCAGCCGGCCAGCACCGCCACGAAGCCCGCCGGGCCCATGGCCACCGCGAACCGGTGCAGGGGGCGCCACGCGTAGAGGGCGCCGCGCCAGCGGGCGAGGAGGCTGAGCGCGCCCAGGAGCAGCATCAGCATCCCGAGGCCGACCATGATGCGGAACGACCAGAACACGATCGGCACCGGCGGCCATTCCGACCGCGGCAGGCTGTCGAGCCCCTTCAGGGGCGCGTCGAGGGCGTGCTTCAGCACCAGCGAGGACAGCTTCGGGATCTCGACCGCGTAGCGCACGGTGCCGGCCTCCTGGTCGGGCAGGCCGAACAGCACCAGCGGCGCGCCGTCCGGGTGACTCTGGAAGTGCCCCTCCATGGCCATGACCTTGGCGGGCTGGTGCTCCAGCGTGTTGAGGCCGTGCGCGTCGCCCGCGAGGATCTGGACCGGCGCGACCAGGGCGGCCATCCACATCGCCATCGAGAACATCGTCCGGGCCGCCGGGTTGGCCCGGTCGCGCAGCAGGTGCCACGCGCCGACCGCGCCCACCACCAGCGCCGTCGTCAGGTAGGCGGCCAGGACCATGTGCACGAGGCGGTACGGGAAGGACGGGTTGAACACGATCGCCCACCAGTCCAGCGGCACGAACTGGCCCTCGGCATTCGTGCCGTAGCCCGCCGGCGTCTGCATCCACGAGTTCACCGCCAGGATCCAGAACGCCGAGAAGCAGGTCCCGACCGCCACCATCAGCGTCGCCGCGAAGTGCAGCCGCGGCCCGACCTTGCGCATCCCGAACAGCATCACGCCGAGGAAGCCCGCCTCCAGGAAGAAGGCCGAGAGCACCTCGTAGGCCATCATCGGCCCCAGCACCGGGCCGGTCTTGTCGGAGAAGACCGACCAGTTCGTGCCGAACTGGTAGGACATCACCAGGCCGGACACGACGCCCATCGCGAAGGCGATGGCGAAGATCTTCAGCCAGTACTTGAACAGATCCATGAAGACCTGGCGCCCGGTGGCGAGCCAGAGCCCCTCCAGGACGGCGAGGAAGCTCGCGAGGCCGATCGAGAAGGCCGGGAACACGATGTGGAAGGCCACCGTGAACCCGAACTGCATGCGGGCGAGGATGAGGGGATCGAGGTTGGCGAGCACGTCGTGCCTCCGGCTCTGTGCGCGACTCGGCGTATAGCAATTTCAGAAATTTCTGAAAAGTCAAAACATCCTGTGTCGCCAGTGCGGCGCCCCGGTCATGCGCCGGCGTCCGGGGTCGATCCGGCCTCGGGGTCTGGACGTCCGCGCCCGAACGCGTCAGGGTCGCCGGATTCCTCACAGGTCGGGACCACGCGGGCCCCTGGACGCGCGCCGCGCGACGGGACGCCGCGTCCCGACGCACGGAGAGCACGCGCCGCCATGGCCGACACCCTCGTCTCCGCCGCGCCCGTCGATCTCGCCGCCGCGCTGTCGGCGCGCATCCGCGGCATCGGCACGAGCCAGATCGGCCTCGTGGCGGATCGCGGGCGGGACGACCCGGAGGTGGTGAAGCTGTGGATCGGCGAGGGCGACCTGCCGACGCCGCCCTTCATCGTCGAGGCCGCGCACCGGGCGATGCTCGACGGGCACACCCGCTACACCACGTCGCTGGGGCTGCCGGCGCTGCGCGCGGCGCTCGGCGCCTACCACGCCCGCCACTGGGGCGTGGAGATTCCGCCGGACCGGTTCGGCGTCACGGCGGGCGGCATGAACGCGATCATGCAGGCGGCCCAGGTGCTGCTGGAGCCGGGCGACGAGATGATCATCCCCTCCCCGGCCTGGCCCAATCTCGGCGAGGCGGTCCGCATCGCCGGCGGCGTGCCCGTGACGGTGCCGTACCGCCGCCTGCCGGACGGGCGCTTCGCGCTGCCGCTCGCCGACATCGCGGCGGCGATCACGCCGCGCACCCGGGTGATCATGGTGAACTCGCCCTCGAACCCGACGGGCTGGACCATGCCGCTGGCCGAGATGACGGCCCTGCGCGACCTCGCCCGGGAGCGCGGCCTCTGGATCCTCTCGGACGAGGTCTATGCCCACTTCACCTACGGCAACCGGATCGCGCCGTCCTTCCTGCAGATCTGCACGGAGGACGACCGTCTGATCGTGACCAACACCTTCTCGAAGAACTGGGCGATGACCGGCTGGCGGGCCGGCTGGGTGATCTATCCCCGCGGCCTCGCGCCGACCTTCGCCAAGCTCGGGCAGTACAGCACCACCTCGATCCCGACCTTCGTCCAGCACGCCTGCATCGCGGCCCTCGAGGAGGGCGACGGCTTCATCCGCACGATGGTGGACCGCTGCGCCGAGGCCCGGGCGATCCTGGTGGAGGGGCTGTCGCGCCTGCCGGGCGTCACGGTCGCGCCGCCGGACGGGGCGTTCTACCTCATGGCCCGGATGGGCGGCGACGAGCCGAGTCTCGACCTGGCGCTGCGTCTGCTGCGAGAGGCCAAGGTCGGCGTGGCGCCCGGCACCGCCTTCGGACCCGAGGGCGAGGGCCTGGTGCGGATGTGCTTCGCCATCAGCCCGGACCTGGCGCGGGAGGCGGTGCGCCGGCTCGCGGGCGTGCTCGGGACCCGGGCGCCGGCCGCGGCGGCGCACTGAGTCGGGCGGGGGCGGCTCAGCGGCCCCAGCGCAGGACCAGCGCGTCGTTCCGCCGGGCGAGCTCGATCAGGCCGGCCCGCGTCGCCGGGTGCAGGGGCTGGATCGGCAGCCGCGCGGTCTCGCTCGCGATCACCCCGCCCTCGGCCATCAGCGCCTTGCAGGCGAGCAGGCCGCACTGCCGGTTCTCGTAGTTGATGAGCGGTAGCCAGCGCGCGTAGGCGTCCATCGCCTCGTCGCGACGCCCGGCCGCGTAGGCGTCAGTGATCTGGCGGATGCCGTCCGGGTAGCCGCCGCCGGTCATCGCACCCGTCGCGCCGGCGTCGAGGTCGGCCATCAGGGTGATCGCCTCCTCGCCGTCCCAGGGGCCCACGACCGCGTCGCCGCCGAGCGCGATCAGCTCGCGGAGCTTGGCCGCGGCGCCCGTGGTCTCGATCTTGAAGTAGGCGACGTTCGCGATCTCCCGGGCCATGCGCGCCAGGAGCGGTGCCGAGAGCGGCGTGCCGGCCACCGGCGCGTCCTGGATCATGATCGGGATCGCGATCGCGTCCGAGACCGCGCGGAAGAAGTCGACGATGCCGAGCTCCGGCACCCGGATCGTGGCGCCGTGATAGGGCGGCATGACCATCACCATCGCGGCGCCGGCCTCCTGGGCGCGGCGCGAGCGCTCGGCGCAGACCTGCGTGGCGAAGTGCGTCGTCGTCACGATCACCGGAACGCGGCCGGCCACGTGCTCCAGCACGGCGTGCATCACCCGCTCGCGCTCGTCGTCGGTGAGGACGAACTGCTCGGAGAAGTTGGCCAGGATGCACAGGCCCTGACTTCCGGCGTCGATCATGAAGTCGACGGCCCGGCGCTGCCCGTCGAGGTCGAGGGCGCCCGACGCGTCGAAGACCGTGGGGGCGACCGGGAAGACGCCGCGATAGGCGGGGACGGACGAGGTCATGCGCGGTCCTTCTGCCGGGATCGCGCATCCCGGCGGACGACCGTGTCCGCGGGCGGGATCCGGCCGCCTCTTAGCACGCGGCCGCGATCCTGGCGCGTTCGGGGCGCGCAACGCGCTGTCGACAAGCCCACCGGCTTTCCTGTACGGCCGAGATCTTCTTTGCTTTGTCCATCGACAGCCGAGATCGGGCGCGGCGGCCGCACGAGAACGGCGTTTTCTTTTCGGAGCTACTGTAATGCGATTCTTCTCTGCGAGCCGCGTCGCGGCGCTCGTCGCGGCGACGCTCCTCGGCGCAATCGCCGGCGCGCCGGCGCGGGCCGACGATCTCGACGCGATTCGCGCCGCCAAGACCCTGCGCATCGGCACCGAGGGCACCTACGCGCCCTTCACGTTCCACGACGCGTCCGGGCAGCTCGTCGGCTTCGACGTCGAGATCGGCCGCAAGGTCGCCGAGCAGCTGGGCGTCACGCCGCAATTCCTCGAGGGCAAGTGGGACGGGCTGATCGCCGGCCTCGACGGCAAGCGCTACGACGTGGTGATCAACCAAGTCGGCATCACCAAGGAGCGGCAGGCGAAGTTCGACTTCTCCGAGCCCTACATCCGCGCGCGGGCCGTGCTGATCACCCGGGCGGACCGGTCCGACATCAAGTCCTTCGCGGATCTCAAGGGCAGGAAGGCCGCCCAGAGCCTCTCCAGCAACTTCGCGCGCCTCGCCGAGCAGTCCGGCGCCGAGCTCGTCGGGACGGACGGCTTCGACCAGTCGATCCAGCTCGTCCTCACCGGCCGCGCCGACGCCACCGTCAACGACAGCCTGTCGTTCCTGGACTTCCACAAGCAGAAGCCGAGCGCCCCCGTGAAGATCGCCGCCGAGCAGGCCGACGCGGACGCCTCCGGGATCATCATGCGCAAGAACAACCCGGCCCTTAAGGCGGCGATCGACAAGGCGCTGGAGGCGATCAAGGCCGACGGCAGCTACGCGGCGATCGCCCAGAAGTACTTCGGGGCCGACGTCTCCAAGTAGACCGTCCGCAGAGGGCCCGCCCGGACGGATCCCGCCCGGGCGCCGCCCCGTACAGCCCCACGCTTCGATCGCCCGGTAGGAGACGCCACCCCGTGCCGCACTGGCTCGACCTCATGCTCCAGTCGCTGGGGCCGCTGCTCGCGGCCGGCCTGCGCTTCACCGTGCCGCTGACGCTCATCACCTTCGTGCTGGGCCTCGCGCTGGGGCTCGGGACCGCCCTCGTGCGCCTGTTCGCGCCCCGGCCCCTGGCGGCCCTGGCGTGGTTCTACGTGTGGATCTTCCGGGGCACGCCGCTCCTCGTGCAGCTGTTCGTGATCTTTTACGGCCTGCCGAGCGCCGGCATCCTGATCGACGCCTTCCCGGCCGCCGTGATCGGGTTCACCCTCAACGTCGGCGCCTACACGTCGGAGATCGTCCGCGCCGCCATCGCCTCCATCCCGAAGGGCCAGTGGGAGGCGGCCTACGCCACCGGCATGACACCGGTCCAGGCCCTGCGCCGCACGATCCTGCCCCAGGCGGCGCGGGTGGCGGTGCCGTCGCTCGCCAACTCCTTCATCGCCCTGGTGAAGGACACGTCGCTCGCGGCCGCCATCACGGTGCCGGAGCTGTTCCAGGCGGCCCAGCGCATCGTCGCCGTCACCTACGAGCCGCTGATCCTCTACATCGAGGTGGCGCTGATCTACCTCGTCCTGTCGACGCTGCTGTCCTGGCTCCAGACGCTGCTGGAGCGGCGCCTCGGGCGCTACGGCGGCTACCTGGAGGCCCGCGCGTGATCGCCCTGTCGGCCATCGAGAAGCGCTTCGGCGACAACCCGGTCCTGCGGGGCGTCGACCTCGCGGTGCCGGAGGGGCGGGTCACGGCGCTGATCGGCCCGTCGGGCTCGGGCAAGTCGACGCTCCTGCGCTGCGTGAACCTGCTGGAGGTCCCGCAGGCCGGGACGCTGACCCTCGGCGACATACGCCTCACCTTCCGGCCCGGCAGCCCGCCGGCGCGGCGGGACGTGCTCGCCGTGCGCCGGCAGACCGGCATGGTGTTCCAGAATTTCCAGCTCTTCCCCCATCGGACCGTGATGGAGAACGTCACCGAGGGGCTCGTCACCGTCGGCAAGTGGCCGCAGGATCGGGCGCGGACGCGGGCCCTGGAACTGCTGGAGCGCGTCGGCCTCGCCCACAAGGCCGCGGACTGGCCCGCCAGCCTGTCGGGCGGCCAGCAGCAGCGGGTGGCGATCGCCCGGGCGCTGGCCCCGTCCCCGCGCCTGCTGCTCTGCGACGAGCCGACCTCGGCCCTCGACCCGGAACTCGCCGCCGAGGTGGTGGACGTACTCGCCGGCCTCGCGAACGCGGGCACGACCATGCTGATGGCGACCCACGACCTGCGCCTCGCGCGGCGCGTCGCCGACACGGTGGTGTTCCTGGAAGGGGGGCATATCGTCGAGCAGGGCGCGGCCGCCGACGTCTTCGCCCGGCCGGCCGACCCGCGCACCCGCCGGTTCGTCCGGACGCTGCTCGGCGAGGCGGCCGAAGGGGCGTGAAAAGAGGCCTGAGAAGGGGCCTACGGAACGGGCCGGGACGCGGGATTCAGCGCGTCAGGCAGCGGAGCGTGAGAAGATCCTCGACGGTGAGCGCGGTCCCGAAGACCAGGGGCCGCCAGGCCGGCAGGGTGGCGAGGATCAGGCCGGCCGCCAGGGCGAGCCAGGGCAGGACCGGGCGCAGGCCGGGACCGGCGGCCCTCACGCGGGATTCCGCGCCAGCGACGCCTCCTCGCCCTTGCCGACCACCACGAGGCCCAGGCCCGCGGCCAGCATGGCGCCGCCCCAGAGCAGGAAGCCGATGTCCCAGTAGAGCCACTGCTCCGGCGGTGCCCGCTCGTTGACGTGGTGCACGCCGAGGATCTCGTGGTCGATCAGGCCCTCGACGAGGTTGAACAGGCCCCAGCCGATCAGGAGCGACCCGGCGAGCAGCTTGCTGGACCAGTAGAGGTGCGTGCGGTGCGCGGCGCGCCAGAGGAGGAACAGCCCGAGGACCACGAAGACGTAGGTCGCGCTGTGGAAGAGGCCGTCCCAGCGGGTGTTCAGCTCGAGGTTCGGGATCGTGTCGATCGGGTACCAGCTGCTCAGCATGTGGTGCCATTGCAGGATCTGGTGCAGCACGATCCCGTCGAAGAAGCCGCCGAGGCCGAGCCCGAACAGGATGCCGGCGCTCACGGGGAAGACGCGCTCCCGGGTGTCGGCCGCTCTCTCAGCCGCCCTGTCAGCCGCTCTGTCAGCCGCTCTCATGCGCAACTCCGGCGTGGCGGAGGCCGCGGCCGCGCGGGCGACGGCGTCCTGCGGGGAACCCGCCCGGGGCGCCGGCGGATCCGTCACGCCTCCCGCGGGACCGCTTCCGGTCGCGAGACCATCCGCAGGTAGACGGCGAGCCCCGCCAGGAAGACCGCGAGTCCGAGCCCGGTGGCGTAGGGCGCGAAATCCTTGCCTGCGACGGCGATCGCCGAGCTGTGGCCCGCCAGGAGGTCGGTGCCGGCGAGCAGCACGCCCACGAAGCTCTCGCCGACGAGGAACCCGGACGCGAGGAGGACACCCCGGCGGCGGGCGGTGCCGACCGTCCTGTCGGCCTTCGCGTCGCCCTTCGCGCCGACCCGGGCGCGCAGCCGGCGCTCGGCGACCCAGCCGAGGATGCCGCCGATGGCGATCGTCATCTCCACCGAGAGCGGCAGGTACATGCCGATGCCGACCGTCAGGGCCGGGAAGGTGAGGTCGCGCCGCTTCAGCCACGTCTCGGCCGCCACCAGGACCACCCCGAGCCCGGCGCCGATCAGCACCATGGTCCAGGGCAACTCGCCGTGCGTGATGCCGTTGGCGATCTGGGTCATCAGGGCCGCCTGGGGCGCCGGCATGGCGCTCCCCGCGTCCTGCCCGTCCCGCGCCGGGGCACCGACGAAGCCGTAGGCCTCGTAGAGCAGCGACAGGAGCGGGGCGATCACCACGGCGCCGACCCCGACGCCGAGGATGAGCGCGACCTGCTGGTGCCAGGGCGTGGCGCCGAGCACCTGCCCGGTCTTCAGGTCCTGCAGGTTGTCGTTGGCGATCGACGAGGTGGTGATGATGACCGACGTCAGCAGCAGCGCCATGCCGGTGACGAACCGGTCTCCCTCCGGCCCGGCGGAATGCCCCAGGACCAGGGGCAGGAGCAGCGCGGTCGCCATCGTGGTCAGGATGCCGATCCCCGAGATCGGGCTCGACGAGGAGCCCAGCAGGCCCGCGAGGTAGCCGCAGGCCGCCGCCATCAGGAAGCCGAACAGGACGGTGAACAGGGTAGCGGCCACCGCCAGCACGATCGTCAGGCCGCCGAGGTCGGCGGCCCCGGCGAAGGCCCAGAACAGCAGCGCGAGCGGCACGCACAGGCCCAGGGTCGCGGCGGCCACCCAGGTGATCGGCAGGTCGCGGTCCTCGCGCGGGTGATCCTTGCCGAGACCGCCGCTGCCCGACAGGGCGGCGCGGATGCTCCCGAGGATCGGGCGCGCCAGCGATCCCACGGTCCAGAGCCCGCCCACCGCGATGATCCCGGCGCCCATGAGGCGCACTTGGCCCGACCAGACCGCCTCGGCGGCCGCGCCCGCCGACTTGGCGGGATCGGGCGACAGGGCGGTGAGGATCGGGACCGCGATCCCCCAGGCGATCAGGACGCCGGTCAGCAGCGCGAGGCAGGCGCCGATGCCCACGAGGTAGCCGACGCCGACCAGCGCCAGCGAGAAGCCGGTCCCGGTGCGGAACACCGCGCCGCCGAGGCTGACCGCGCCGTTGAGCCCCTCGCCCAGGACCTTCAGCCCCGTGGTGGCGAGCCCGATCGTCCCGGCGGCCGCGGCGGCCCCGAGCAGGTCCCGCAGGCCGTGGCCGCCCTGCTCCTCGTGGCCGGTCCTGAGCACCTCCGCGGCGGCGATGCCCTCGGGATAGGGGAGATCGCTGCCCGACACGAGCGCGCGGCGGAGCGGGATCGAGAAGGCGACGCCGAGCAGGCCGCCCAACAGGCAGACCGCCGTGGTCTGCCAGAACGGGAAGCCGTGCCAGTGGCCGACGAGGACGAGCCCGGGAAGCGCCAGGATGACGTTGCACAGGGTGCCGGCCGCCGAGGCCTGCGTCTGCACGATGTTGTTCTCGAGGATGCCGGCGCCGCCCATCAGCCGGAACGCGCCCATCGAGATCATCGCGGCCGGGATCGAGGACGAGAACGTCATCCCGGTCTTCAGGCCCATGTAGAGGTTGGCGGCCATGAACACGACCGTGATGGCCGCGCCGAGCGCGATCCCCCGCAGGGTGAGTTCGGCCTGACGGTCCTGCGTCGTCGGCGTGATCGTCGGGCTGCGGGCGTCCATCGTCCACTCGGGCTGCCACAGGCACAGCACGCGAGGGGCCGGAAACGTTCCCGCGCCGCGCCCGGCCCGCCCGGCCTCACCCTGCCCCGCCCCGCCCTGGGGCGATCTGTCCCGGCGCCGACCGGGCCTGTGATGCAGTCACCCGGCGCGGCGGCGGGTTTGGCAACAGACCGCCCCGTCCGGGTGCGATCCGCTCCTCGACGGGAAGGCGCCGCCTTGTCCAAGTGGTATCTCTACGGCATCGCCCTCGTGGCCGGCGTCGCGAACGCCATCGAGCCGGGCCAGAACGCCACGCTGGCGAAGGTCACGGGGCAGCCGATGCTGGCCGGCCTGTTCTGCTTCGGCCTCGCGATCGCCTGCTTCCTCGCCGCGATGGCCGTCGCCCGGCTGCGCGGCCGCTCCCAGGCCGAAGCGGCCACGCCCGTGCCCTGGTGGGCTTGGCCGGGCGGCGTGCTCGGGGCGGCGGTCGTCCTGGCGCAGCTCTACATCTCCGAGAAAGTCGGCGCGGCGCCGTTCCTGGGCTGCGTGATCACCGCGGGCGTGGTCGGCTCGATCCTCCTCGACCATCACGGCCTCGTGGGCTTCGCGCGCCACCGCGCCGGGCGCTGGCGCATCCTCGGCGGCGCGCTGATGGTCGCGGGCGTCACCCTCGTGGCGGCGTTCTAACGGGACCGTCGATCCGAACGCCTCGCACCCTCAGGATCCCAGCATGCTCTTCCTGTACGGCTTCGCGCTGCTCGCGGGCATCGCCACCGCGATCGAACCGGGCCAGAACGCGGGCCTCGCCAAGTCCCTCGCGCGGCCGCTGCTCGCCGGCGTGGTGAGCCTCGTCGTCAGCGTCGCGGCGATCTGCGTCGCCATGCTGGTGACGGGGCAGTACGGGTGGCCGACGCTGGAACGCCTCGCGCAAGTACCCTGGTAGGCGTGGCTCGGCGGCGTGATGAGCGCGGGCCTGACGATGGCGCAGCTCTCCGTCTCCGCCCGGATCGGGGCCGCCACCTTTCTCGGACTGATCGTGACCGCAGGCGTCGTCACGTCGATCCTGCTCGACCATTTCGGCCTCGTGGGCTTCAAGGTCCACGAGACCGGCCTGTGGCGCATCCTCGGCGGCGCCCTGATGATCGGCGGCGTGGCGCTGGTCGCCCGGTTCTGAGGCCCGCCCCGGCGGATCAGATCGTCCAGCCGCCGTCGATCACGACGGCCTGGCCGGTCGTGTAGGTCGCGCCCGCGAGGTAGACGGCGAGTTCGGCGATCTCCTCGGGCGTGCCGAGCCGGCCGATCGGCTGGCGCGCGATGAAGGCCGCGCGGGTCTGCTCGTAGTCGCCCTGCTGGCGGATGCGCTCCTGCAGCGACGGGCTCTCCACCGTACCGGGGCAGATGGCGTTGCAGCGGATGTTGTGGCCGACATAGTCGGCGGCCACCGCCTTGGTCAGGCCGATCACCGCCGCCTTCGTCACCCCGTAGGCGAAGCGGTTGGGCACGCCCTTCACCGAGGAGGCCACCGAGGCCATGTTGACGATGGCGCCGTCGCGGCGCTCCAGCATGCCGGGCAGGACCGCCCGGATCGTGCGGATCATCGCCTTGACGTTGAGGTCGAGGGCGAAGTCGAGCTCGTCGTCGCGCATCTCCAGGATGGTGCCGGCGTGGACGGTGCCGGCGCAGTTGAACAGGATGTCGACCGCGCCGATGCGCGCGACCAGGGCCCCGACCGCCTCCGCGTCCAGCACGTCGAGGGTCGCGGTGCTGAGGGTGTCGGCGCGCAGGTCGGCGAGGGCGTCCGCGTTGATGTCGGTGGCGTGGACCCGCGCCCCGGCGCGGGCGAAGGCGAGCGCGCTGGCGCGCCCGATCCCCTGACCCGCCGCCGTGACCAGGACCGTCTTTCCGGAAAGATCTGCCATTGCTCGCTCCAGCAGGCTGCGCGGCGCCGCGCGGGCGTCCGGACCGGGCCGCGCCCGGCGGGGCCGCCGATCAGGTCCGGTGGGCCCGGCCGAGCGGCCCATCCTTGTAGGTTCTGACCGCGCCGGGCTCCAGGCCCGATCGCGTCGGATCCGCGGCCGCTGTTCCGGCGTTCTCCCGGCGTCACCGTACCTAAGGAGGATCGCCGTGGGGCTCGCCGCCTTCGTCTTCTTCGTCGTCCCGTGGATGGCCGTCGCGATCTGGATGTCGATGCGGCCGTCCGGCGCGCGCCTCGGCACTCCGTCCGCCCCCTGGCGCCCGCTGACGGATTACCCGCCGCCGGCCCGGGATCAGCGGCAGGCCGGCGAGACGCGGAGCATGGAGTCGGGCTCCGCCCACGACGGCAAGCACGCGCCGATCGAGGCCGTCTAGAGCGCCCGCCGCCGGATTAACTACTGGCCCGGCGCGCGCGAGCGTGTCGCGAGAAGAGTTCCGCGCCGGGTCAGGCCTCCGCCTGCAGCAGGTGGAGGTTGAAATCTCCGCCCTCCCCCGTCCACAGGGCGCGGGGCTGCCAGCCGCTCTCGGCCGCGAGCGCCCGGAAGGCGTCCGCCGGGTACTTGTGCGACGTGTCGGTCCGGACGCTCTCCCCGGCCGCGAACGCGATGGTCCGGCCCCCCAGCCGGTAGGTCGCCGGCCGGGTCGCGACGAGGTGGGCCTCGACCCGCAGCGGGTCCGGGCAGATCCGCACGGCGTGTCGGAAATTGTCGCTGTCGAAATCGGCGCCGAGTTCCCGGTTCAGCCGCGTCAGGATGTTGCGGTGGAACGCGGCCATGAGGCCGTCGGCGCGCCCGTAGGCGCGCTGCAGGCGGTCCGGGTCGGCGGTGCCGTCCGCGCCGACGAGGAAGAGGCTCGGCCCGAGCGTGGCGCGCGCGCGCTCGAGGAACTGCCGGGCCCCGCGCGGGTCGAAGTTGCCGATGCTCGTTCCCGGATAGAAGCCCAGGATGCCCCCCGGCCCGGCACCTCGCGGCAGCTGGACCGGCTGCGAGTAGTCGGCGCAGACCGGGATCATCGGGATGCCGGGGTAATCGGCGGCGAGCCGCCGGATCGCGGCCTCCAGGTACGCCCCGGAGATGTCGATCGCCACGTAGGCTGCCGGTTCGGGCAGCGCGTCGAGGAGCGTGCGGATCTTGCGGCTCGCGCCGCTGCCGAACTCGACGACGGTCACCCCCGGCGTCACCCGGCGCGCCACGTCGGCGGCGACCTGCGGCAGGACGGTCATCTCCTGCGCGGTCGGGTAGTAGTCGGCGCTGTGGCAGATCCTGTCGAACAGGTCCGAGCCGGTCTCGTCCCAGAGATACTTTCCAGGCAGCGTCTTCGGCTCGGCGGAGAGGCCCGCGAGGGCGTCCCGGAGGAAGGTGTCGGTCGAGCTGTCGGTCGAGCTGTCGGTCATGCTGTCGGTCATGGCCGGGTCACCGGGCGCGTGGCGGTCAGGACGACGAGGGCGAGCCGCTCGACCGCGTCGTAGGCGGGCGTCGCGAGTTCCTCGCCGTACGCGTCCGGGTCGAACTCGCGGTAGGTCCATTCCAGCTCGGCCCGGTCGCAGAGGTCGGCCACGGCGTCGCGGAACGGGTCCGCCCCGTCGACGATGGCCGCGCCGGTGAACAGGACGAGGCTGCCGCCGGGCGCGAGCCGCCCGGCCGCCTGCTCGGCCACCGCGAGCGGCAGCCCGGCCCCGAGAGGGCCGCCGCCGTGCCGGTAGGCCCGTTCCGCCGTGTCGATCATGAAGGGCGGGTTCGACACGATGAGGTCGAACGGGCCCTCGACGTCGCGCAGCAGGTCGCTGCGGCGGACATCGACCCCGTCGGTCCCGGCGAGCCGGGCGTTGACGCGCGCCGCCCGCATGGCCGCCGGGTTGATGTCCACGAGCACCACCTCGGCGCCCGGCGCCCGCTTGGCGACGCAGATCCCCGCCGCGCCCGAGCCGCAGCCGATATCGACCGCGCGGCGCACCGGCCGCGACCGCGCCTCGAGATGCGCGATCACCGCCGCGGCGAAGCGCGCCGTGTCGGGCCCGAAGAACACCGCGTCGGCCGCGCTCGGGGGATACGCGGAATGGGCGAACAGCTCGCCGTCGAGGCTGGAGACGCGCAGCGTCGGCCGCAGCAGCGGGCCGTCCTCGATCACGGCGCCGGCTGCCCGCATCAGGCGCAGGATCGGCTCCGGGACCAGGTCGGCGCGGAACGGCCGGCTCCAGCCGAACACGTCGCGCAGGCTGCGCGCCTCGGCGTGCCGCGGCCGGGCATTGACGTGGGCGTGGGTGGCCGGGGTCACGGTGGTGAAGGTGTAGCCGGTCTCGCGCAGGGCGCGCGCCAGCGCCAGCACCGCCTCTTCGTCCTCGGGAAACGGAACGGCAATCGGAACGGAACGCGTCATCGGTCGGCCCTCAGCTGTCCATCCGGCGCATCACGAAGGCGCCCGACGCGCGACCGGCGGCGACCTGCCGGACGTCCCAAATCGAACAGCACCGCGAAGATCCGGAACAGGCCCGGCTGCGCGCGGTACCGCGCGGTACCGACAGAGTAAGGCGAGCAGGGCCAGGTAGATGCGGGCGTCGTCCAAGCCCGATGAAGTCCCGGAACCGCGCGGCGACGGGATGATGATCGTCATACGTGGGAAGCTGCATCTGAGCGTCGGTTCACACCACCGGTAGCGGGCGCGCGCACCCCCGCCCGACCGGCCGCGGTGTCGTCCCGACTCGAATGCCCGGAGAACCGGAAGCCGCAGGCATTGTTCCCTTCGCAATACGCGCGAATCGGCCCATGATCTATGTTAATCCCGGAGTTCAAACATCTTGTTTTGATTGAATACTCACATGATGCCGATCAACACACGGAATGACCGATGATCGGGCCCACCGACATGCGGGCACGGCGGGTCGCCGCGCGGGACCGCGGTGCGGCGGCGCGGCCACGCTCGCCGGGTCGCGATCGTCGCCGGAGGCGGCGTTAACCATCCGATTACCGTGCGATCCTAGCGCGATCGACTGAAACGGCGCCCCCGCGCCGGCCGGTCGCGCACGATGAACGCCGCATCATTCCTGTATTCCTGGTCCGCCGCCGCCGCGACGCACCTCGATCTGTTCGGGTCGCTGGGCCTGATCCTGGGCTTTACAGCGGGGGTGATGCCGCGGCGCGCCTGGATCCTCGCGGCCTCGGCGGCCTGTGCCGCCTGCTTCGGCGCGCATTACCTGACGCTCGGGGCGCTCACCGGGACGGCGATGTGCGCCATCTCGGTGCTGCAGAGCCTCGTCTCTCTCCGCTGCGTCGGCGCGCCCGGCCGGGGCGGCTGGGTGCCGCCCGTCTTCGCCGCGAGCACCCTCGCGGCGGCGTGCCTGACGGCGGCCACGTGGAACGGCTGGCCGTCGGCCTGCGCGGCCGCGGGCTCGCTGCTCGCCACCGGCGCGCGGCTCCAGGCGGCGCCGCAGGCGATGCGCCAGCTCTTCCTCGGCGCCTCGCTGTGCTGGGCCGGGCACAATCTCCTGGTCGGCTCGGTCTTCGGACTGACCTGCGACGTGCTGACGATCCTCGGCCTCGCGATCGCGCTGCTGCGCGCCGCCCCGGTCCCGCCGATGGAGCCGATCGCGCCCGACTGCGCGCGGGCGTGAGACGCCCCGGCCCTGCGGCGATCGATCCGGGAAATCCGCCGCGGCCCCGCCGTTGCACAAGTGCGGGCGCGTGACGTTCCGCGGCCGAGGAAGAGAGCGGGATTTGCCGGACGCGACCTATCCACCCCTCGACGTGCTCAAGCCGGTGGCCGAGGGCGTCTGGATCGTCGACAGCGGGCCGCTCCGCGCCCTCGGCATCCCCCTGCCCGTCCGGATGACCGTCGTCCGTCTCGGGGACGGATCGGTCTGGCTGCACTCCCCCACGCGCTACGACGCGGGCCTGCACCGCGCGATCGCCGCGCTCGGACCGATCCGCCACCTGGTCGCGCCCAACATCGCCCACTGGACCTTCCTGAAGGACTGGCAGACCCAGTGTCCGGAGGCCCTGACCTGGGCAGCCCCCAACCTCCGCGAGCGTCGCCAGGTCCGCCGCGCCGGCCTGCGCGTCGACCGGGTCCTGGAGGATGCGCCGCCGCCCGACTGGGCGGCGGACCTGCGTCAGGTCGTCGTGCCGGGCGGGTTCGGCTTCCGGGAGGTCGCGTTCTTCCACGGCGCGAGCCGCACGCTGATCCTGACCGACCTCGTCCTCAACCTGGAGCCCGCGAAGATGCCGGCGCTGCTGCGTCCGCTCCTGCGCCTCGCCCGCATGACGCCGCCGCACGGCGAGACGCCGCCCTACCTGCGCCTCGTGATCAGGCTCCGGCGGCGCGACGCCGCGCGGGCGGCCGCGGAGCTCGTCGGCCTGGCGCCGGAACGGGTCGTGTTCGCGCACGGACTCTGGTTCGCCGCGGACGGTGCGGCCCGGCTGAGACGCTCGCTCCGCTGGCTCGGGACGCCGTCCTGAGGATCGCCCCGAGAATCGCCGTCGCCGCCGTCAGGCCGCGGCGATCAGCTTCCGCATGATCCAGGCCCGGGCCGCCGGCAGGTCCGCGAACAGCGGCGGCGCGAGGGGATCGATCGGGCCGAACCCGGCTTCGAGGAACCACTTCCCGGCATCGGCCCCGTGTTGCGCCGAGAGACGGACCAGGACCGCGACCAGGAACCCGTCGGCGAAGACGAGCTGACTCTCGGCATCGTCGCTGCCGGTCGCGACCTGCACGGCCTGCAGGCTCAGGATCATGCGGCCATCGCCTTCACGACGCGAGCGGGTTGAGGGCGTGCGACCGGAGGCGATCGTCGCACCGCGGCGACGGCGCGGATCTCCGTGCCGGCACACTGATCAATCAGCCCTTCGCCCCGAAGTTCCGGCTTCGCGGCGGTCCGGAACACGGCCGGGACCGCCCGGTTGGCCAACCATGGACCGGTGGCCGCGCGGAGCAGGATCGCAGATGGATGACAGGCAGATGGCCCGCGGGCTGGCTTGGTTCGGGATCGGGCTCGGCCTCGCCGAGACCTTCGCGCCCCGGCGCGTCGCCGCCGCGACCGGCCTCGACGGCCACGAGGGCCTGATCCAGCTCTACGGCCTGCGCGAGATCGCCTCGGGCGCGGCGATCCTGGCTGCCGCCGAGCCGGAGCGGCATCTCGGCCTGCGGGTGGGCGGGGATCTCCTCGATGCCGGCCTGCTGGCGGCCCGCGCCACGCCCTCGAACCCGCGGCGCAACCGTACCCTGGCCGCGGCCCTGGCGGTGGCGCCCGTCGTCATGCTGGATGCCGCCATCTGGCTGAGGGCGCGCGACAGGCGCGGCCCATCTCCGGGCGATCCCGGCCGGAGGTCCGGCGCGATCGCGCGATGACCGGTACAAGGGTGGCGACGGGGGTGGCGATGGGGGTGTGGCGACGGGAGCAGTGCGCTCAGGGATGTCCGGGCGCGTCCTTCGCCGGGTCTCCCCCAGAATCGTCCACCTCGCCTTCCGCGGCGGGTTCGGTCCCCTCGATCGCGCGGGCGAGCTCGGTCAGCACCTCCTCCACCATCGGCGGCCAGGGGGCCCTCTCCTCATCCATCAGGCGGGCCGCGCCGACCAGCGCGGAGATCTGCGCCTCGTAGACCGGCCGGCCTACCAGCTGCGCGTAGCGCACGCGCGCCGCGAGCGCCGTGGCCAGGCGCTGAACCTCCGCGATCTTCGCGCTCGGCGCGCCGCTGCCGTCGCCGTTGCCCATCCGTCCACCCCCTCGGGATCCTCACCGATCCTCATAGGCCATGGCCGGGACACAGTCAGGACCGGCTACCAGGCTTCGAGAATCCGGCCGCCGACGAGCGCGACGACGACACCGACGAGCAGCGCCATGCCGATGTCCCGGAGCGGCGCGGTGATCAAGCCGGCCTCGGGAGCCGGCGGCGACACGTAGCGGGTCAGGCTCTCGGGCAGCGCCGGCGCCGGCGGCACGGGGGCCCTCCGCCGAAGGGCGAGGCGGATGCGGTGCATGGGCGTGATCCCCGGACGACCTCAGGCGGTCTCGACCTGGCGGGGCCCGGCGGCCGCCTGGGCCTTCCGCGCGGACGTCTTCGGGCGGACGAAATCGCCGAGGGGCTTGCAGGTCGGCAGGCCGATCACCTCGACCGACCGGGTCGGGGCCTGCGGCGCCGCATTGCGCGGAACGAGAACCTCCGTCCCGTTCGCACTCTCCGTCTGCCCTTCGCCGAGATCCGGCAGTTCGACACGATGCCCGACTAGGTACGCCTCGATGTCGATGAGGCGGTGGCGCAGCCGCCAGATATCGTTCTCGACGCCGTTGATCTGCACGAGGAGGTCGGAGACGGTGCCCTGACGCGCCGCGATCGCCGAGAGCACAGAGGCCCGTTCGTTCAGCAGCACGGCCTTGACGGTCGGGTTCATGACGTACGCCTCCGAATGTTACAGCACCACGATTCCCGAATTCGGAAGCGAAGACAGTTCTCAAAATGGCTTAGCCGTTACGCCCGAAGGTGAACGGCCGCATTCAGCCGCCGAACGACTCGCGCCGGGGTGCCGATCGCGCGCGAAGGCGGGAACTTCTCGCGCGCGCGTGCGTCAGTTTCGCACAGACCGACGCACGCAGTGCTGGGAGCTTCACATGCGCAGATCCGCGACTCTCGCCATGGCCGCCGCCCTGACCCTGGCCTCCGTCACCGCCTGGGCCGACCCGGTGAGCCAGACGGGCACCGGCGGCGGGCCCGCCACCACCGCCAAGGCGCCCCATACCGCCGCGACCGGCCAGACGGTGCCCAATCCCGGCGCCCTCGGCCCGAACGAGACCGGCAGCATCGAGCGCCGCGACGCCGTCGAGGAGCGCAACGACGCGATCACCCGCGGCATCTGCATCGGCTGCAACCGCTGAGAGGTGGCCCGGCGGCGGCAGGGCGTCGGCAAGACGGTAGTCCTGACGGCGCCCCGGCCATGACCGCGGTTCATGGCCGGGGTGCGGTGGCCGCGGCCGGGGGTTGAAGCCCCGGCGGCCCTGGCCCAAATCAGCGCGCCTCACCGACCATGAACAGGAGTGAACACGTGGCAAACGAGTCTGTCGAACAGGCGGCAGAGAAGACCTATTTCGGCCTGACCCTCTCGCAGCACGCGGACCGGATCCGGAAGCTCGCGACGGAGCGGGGCCTGACCGGGGAGACGTTCGACCGCGTGACCGCGCAGGCCGTGGCGATGATCCCGACTATCAAGGTGACCGACGCCGCCCAGCGGTGAGCCGGGCCGGGCCGATCATCGCTCGGCCCGCAGCCCCTTGAGCATGCGCCGGGCGATGGTCCGCACGGCCTCATCGTCCCGCGCCTCGCCCTCGACCGTATCCCACAGGTGGACGAGGCTGCCCTCGAGCTCGTCCAGCAGTTCCGGGTTCTGCCGCGCCAGGAACCGCATCGTCCCGAACAGGAGATGCTCGGTCGCCATCTCGCGCCGGCGCGCCTCGGTGACGGGATCCGGGTGCGGCTTGGAGGTCTGATCGCTCATGGTCGGCCAACGGCCCGCGCGGGCCGCGGTTCGCCGGGCTGTGCGCGGTGCGACGCCGCGGACGGCACCGAGCCTCGACGACGCACGCGACCGGGAACAGCGCCGGGCCGACACGGTTTGCCGGTCAGGAACGGGCGTCCGGAGAGGGCTGTCGATGGCCGAGGCGGATCCGCCCAAACCCGAGGACGAGGCCCCGCCCGGCACGCCGGGCACCAGCGAGAACCTGTGCCGGACCTGCGGCGGCACCGGCAAGGTCGCCGACGCGCAGTGCTCCGATTGCCGGGGCAGCGGCACGGTGACGACCGGCATCGGCGGCGCCTGACGCCGTATCACCCGGCACGATCGGCGCGGGGACCGCGACGCGCTCAGCGCCGCAGCGCGCCGATCCACGCGGTGAGCGGCTCCACGAACGCCGCCCAGGTCCGTGACCACACCGTGCCGGTGCGGGCGTCCGCCGGGCGCGCGCCGGACATCAGGGCCGCCACCAGGGCATCCTCGCGGGCCTTGCACTCGTCGAGGGCGTTGCGCTCGTCGCCGGCGCGGCTCTGCCCCGTCGGCTGATGCCCCGTGGCGTCCCGCAGGCAGCGGTGCCACGCGCGCTCCAGCTCGGCCGGATCGGTGGCTCCGGCGGCCGGCCCCGCAACCGCAGGTCCGGTGGTCAGGAGGAGCATCGCGGACAAGCTGAACACCGGCATGCGCATGCTCGCTCTATGCCCGATTCGTGCCCCCGAGGGATAGAACGTAGCAGCAACAGTGGCCCCGGCTCGGCTCGGCTCGGCGGCCGGTCAGCCGGCCCGGCCGTGCCTCGCCACCCGACAGCCGTGATCCATCAGGTATTCGGCGCTGGCCTCAGGCTCCCGATAGGCGAGCAGGATCATCCCGCCCCGCGGATCCCCGGGATCGGCCTCCACCGCCGCGAAGCTCGCGTCGTGCAGGTGGCCCTGCCAGCCGGGCACGCGGGCCAGCGCGGCGAACGGGTTGAACGCCGCGACCGCGTCCGCCGGGACCCGCATGGCGAGGTAGGACACCTCCGCCAGCGGCACCGGGAACGGAGCCCAGCTGTCGCCGACGGCGTCGCCATGGGCCTTCAGGGCCGCCGTGACGCTCCGGCGCATGCAGTCGAGGTGGATGTGCAGCTGATCCTGGCTGCGGCCGCCCACGGAATTCACCTCCAGGCCCACCGCGGAGGGGGGCAGGCGGCCCTGCAGCGCGTCCGACACGTAGTGCCGGGCCGCGAGCGCCGCCCGCCAGTAGGCCGCTCCCCGCGGGCCCTGGAGCACGGGGGCCTCGATGCCCGAGACGCTGTCGGTGGGCATCACCACCGTGTGGGTGGGCTGGCCCGGCGCCCGCAGCACCGCCGTTCCCGGGCGCGCCGCGTCTCCGAGATCGACCGCGAGGCAGGGAAAGCTCCGGCCCGCGGCCTTCTTGGCGAGCACGCAGCCCTGCAGCGCCACCCAGAGCACGTCCCGCACCGGATTGGCCGCGATGGCGGCCGGCATCACCGAGAAGGCGAGAAGGGTCGCGACGACCAGAGTACCACGCATGATCAGATGTTCCGGTCCCCGGCCGGCGTTATGATACGTCGGGCGGCGCGCCATCGTTGTACGCGGCCGCCGTCGCCGCGAGGTTACGTTTCCGCGATGCTGAGATCGAACGCGCAGTGGCACGGCCTGATACGGGTCGCGGCCTGGATCCTGGTGGCGCTGATCGCCGCGATCACGCTGGTGCCGATCGGCCTCCGCCCGGTGGTCACGGCCAATCCCAGCTACGAGCGCGTCGCGGCCTACGCACTGGCCGGGCTGCTCATGACGGTGGCCTACCCGCGGCACTGGCTCTGGATCCTGGCGGGCAGCGTCGTCCTGGCCGGCGGTCTGGAAGCCGGCCAGACCCTCACCGGGACCCGCCACGGCCGGTTCGACGACTTCCTGATCAAGGCCGCCGCCGGGCTCGTCGGCGCCCTGGCGGGCCGCCCGCTCGCGATCCTGGCCGACCGCGCCCTCGCCGGCAGCACCGCGGCCGGCACCACCCTGGCCGGCCGCGATCTGGGCGACCGCACCTGCGGCTGAGCCGCGTCGCGCCGTCCCGCCCATGCCGCCGGCGCATGGCCGCGGCGCCGGTCCGGTGCCGGACGACGGGCCGCGCGCGGAAACCGCCGAGCTTGACCCGCGTTGCCTTGAAGGGGCTCTCACGCGAGGTGCTGCATGTTCGGCGCGGCCAAGCTCACGGGACGGTTCTGGTTCCGCAAGACGTGGACGGGCAAGCTGGTCCTGCTCGTCGAGGAAGAGAGGCCGCGGTGGTTCAGCCGCACCGGCCTCACCAAGCTCCGCTGGCGCGACGCCCGCCTGCTCGACCTGGCCGAGGCGCCGATGCGCACCCTGATGACCCTCGAGCGCAGCTACCGCGCCGACTACGCGGCCGGGCCCGCGCGGGTCCTGCAGGCCGTCATCCCGCCCGGGACGCGCGGCGCGATCGCCACGCCGATCGGGACCGCGGCCAACGCCTGAGCGTCGCCGCGGCGCGAGGGCGCGGGCCGAGCATGGAGGGGCAGGGCTCGGCCCGCCTGTCGTTCGGCTTCTTACCCCCAAAGCCGGAGCGACCCTGTCAGTGACCACGGTCAGGGTTAACGCTTTGTGAAGAGCCCCGCCCGGTCCGGCTGGTCGGCTGCGGCCGGAGGCGCCCGAGGATCCGGCAGTCGGGGTGCCGGCGGGCGAAAGATCCGGCACGAAATGCGTCACTGATCTATGTTGGTATTCGCGACTCCATTCGGTAGATAACAGGCATAATGGGTTATCTTCGTGCAGATAAGGACTTGACTGTCGAGAAGCGAATGCACGTTCATGGATCACTCCCACGTGAGAGGCGCCCATGGAAGATAGCAATCCTGCACCGCATCAGGACCCGATCGATTTCGTCGAGCTGACCGCCGATATTGTTTCGGCTTATGTCGCCAACAACTCCGTTCCGGTTCCCGACCTCCCGTCGCTGCTGTCGGGCGTCCACGCCGCGCTGGCCGGTCTCGGGCACGCGACGGTCACGTCGGAGCCCGAATTCAAGAAGGCGACGCCCGCGCAGATCAAGAAGTCGATCACGCCCGACGCCCTGATCAGCTTCATCGACGGCAAGCCGTACAAGACGCTCAAGCGGCATCTCACCGGCAACGGCATGACGATCGAGCAGTACCGGCAGCGCTACGGGCTGCCGCCGGACTACCCGACGACCGCGTCCAACTACTCGGCGATGCGCGCCGAGTTCGCCCGCAACGCCGGCCTCGGCCACAAGCGCCGCGGCCCGGCCGCCAAGCGGAGCGAGCCCGCGGAGACCGTCGCGGCGGAGGCCGGCGCCGGCACGAAGGCTCCCAAGAGCCGCAAGACCCGGAAGGCCGCCGCGGAGGCGTGAGGCCCCGGCCGCGCGCTCCGGCGCGCACTGCCGGCGCCCCGCGCGTCAGGACCTGAGATGACGGGACCGGGTACGGCCTCGCCGGACCCACCCGTCACCTCCCGGCCGGTCCCGGACCGGCGCGCGTCGGAACGACCCCAGCGGCCAGCCGTTGGGCCGGTTGAACACCCGACCGCCCGACGGAGCCACGCTTGACCCGATCGATCCCCGCCCTCGTCCTCGCCGCCGCCACGCTGGCCGCCCTTCCGGCCGCGGCCCGGGCGCAGGATCGGCCCGGCCCCGGGGCGGCGCCACCGGCCGAGACCGCGCCGAAGCCGGCAGCCGACACGAAGGACCCGGGCAAGACCGCGACGGAGGCCGTCACGCATCCCTCCGCCGTGCCGCCGACGGAGGGCGCGGTCGGTACCGGCAAGCCCCCGGCCACGGGCGACGCCCCGACGACCGGCCGGTAGAGTCCGCCCCCGCACCCCCAACCCTGTCCGCCCGCCGCCACCCCCGGCCGGCGGCCGCATCCCCGTCGCGGCCGAGCCTCGTCCCGGCCGCGCATCGGCCCTGTCGGGCGAGGTGAGCCGGATCATGCGTCCAGACCGGGCCGTTCACGCCGGCCGCGCGCCCATCGTCCGCGCTCGAAACCCGGCACGTCCCTGGTGGCGCCTGCTGCGCCGGCACAGCACCGGCATCGCCGCGCCGGACCCGCGTCTCTGGGTCCTGACCCTGGCGATCGTCGCGGTCGACGTCGTCTGGATGGCCGCGTCCGGCATCGCCGCCGCGCCCCTGGGCTTCGCGCTCGCGGGCCTCGCCGCCCTCGTCCTGCTGAGCGCCGCCGCCTGCCTGAGCACGGTGAAGTCCGACCCGCCCCTGCGCGGCATGGCCCTGGCGAGCGCGTTCCTCATCGCCTTCACGGTGCCGGTGGCGGTCCTGCACTTCCTCGCCGCCGGGATCGGGCTGCCCTTCGTCGATCCCGCGCTGGCCCGCATCGAGACCGCCCTCGGCTTCGACTGGACCGGTCACGTGGCGTTCCTGGCGCGGCACCCGACGCTGTCGTGGTGGCTGGCGCTCGCCTACCATTCGAGCGGCCCGCAGGTCGGGCTCGTGGTGATCGCGCTGAGCGCGACCCGCCGCCTCGGCCGGCTCTGGACCTACATCCGGCTGTTCTCCGCGACGCTGCTGTGCGTGATCGTCCTCGCCGCCCTGCTGCCGGCCCTCGGCCCCTACGCCCACTACGCCCCGCGGGTCGTCCCGTCCGAGCCCCTGGAGACGGTCGGCGCGCTCTGGCACCTGGAGCCGGTGGCGCGGCTGCGGGCCGGCACCTTGCACACGCTGGCGCTCGGTGACCTGCGCGGCCTCGCGACCTTCCCGTCCTTCCACGTGTGCCTCGCGGTCCTCACGGCCTGGGCGCTGGCGCCGGTGCCGCTCCTCGGCCCCCTGGCCGTCCTGCTGAACGCCGCCGTGATCGTCGCGACCGTCGGGTCGGGCGGTCACTACCTGCCGGACGTGCTGGCGGGCGGCCTCCTGGCCCTCGCGGCCCTGGCCTGCCGCGCCCGGCGGCGCGGGTCGACGGCCGATCCCGCCGCGCGCGATCCCGCCACCCGGAGGATCGACGCGCTCGAGGCGATCCGGCCCGCCGACGCCTGAGAACCAGTCGGGCCGCGAACATCCCCGCGCCCGGCGGATGGGCCAGGGAGCGGGGAAGGCGCGACGATGACCCGGACCCGGTAGACGATCCGCGGTTCCGTCGCCGCCGCGCGGCTCCGGTCGATGTCCGAGACGCCCACGGGCGCCGACGGCACCGCCCGGATCCAGCGGCCCCGACGGCCCCGCTTGCCCCCCAACCCCGCGCTCCATAGATCCCGACGATGACGGCACTCCCCTTCGACAACAGCTACGCCCGCCTGCCGGAGCGCTTCTACGCCCGCCGGCCGCCGACGCCCGTGGCGGCGCCGCGCCTCGTCCGGCTGAACCGCGCGCTCGCCGAGGAGCTCGGTCTCGATCCGGACTGGCTCGCCGGCCCGGACGGCGTCGCGGCGCTCGCGGGGAACGCGGTCCCGGACGGCGCCGACCCGATCGCCGCGGCCTATGCCGGGCACCAGTTCGGCCAGTTCGTGCCCCAGCTCGGCGACGGCCGCGCGGTCCTGCTCGGCGAGGTCGTCGACCGGAACGGGCGCCGCCGCGACATTCAGCTGAAGGGCGCGGGCCCGACGCCGTTCTCCCGGCGGGGCGACGGGCGGGCGGCGCTCGGCCCGGTCCTGCGCGAGTACCTCGTCAGCGAGGCCATGGCGGCGCTCGGCATCCCGACCACCCGGGCCCTCGCCGCCGTGACGACCGGCGAGCCGGTGGTGCGCGAGACGCTCCTGCCGGGCGCGGTCCTCACGCGCGTGGCGGCGAGCCACATCCGGGTCGGCACCTTCCAGTTCTTCGCGGCGCGGGGCGACGTCGAGGGCCTGCGGGCGCTCGCCGACCACGTCGTCGCCCGGCACCATCCGGACGCGGCCGGGGCCGGCAATCCCTACCGGGCGCTGCTGGAGGGCGTCGTCGCGGCCCAGGCGGCCCTCGTCGCCCGCTGGTTGCACGTCGGCTTCGTCCACGGGGTGATGAACACCGACAACATGTCGGTCGCGGGCGAGACGATCGATTACGGGCCCTGCGCGTTCCTCGACGCCTACGATCCCCGGACGGTCTACAGCTCCATCGACCGCAACGGCCGCTACGCCTACGGCCAGCAGCCGCGGATCGCGCTCTGGAATCTGACCCGCCTCGCCGAGACCCTGCTGCCGCTCCTCGCCGAGGGCGAGGACGCCGCGGTCGCCGAGGCCGAGGCGGCGCTGGCCACCTACGCGCCGCGCTTCGAGGCGGCCTATCACGGCGGCCTCGCCCGCAAGCTCGGCCTCGCCGAGACCCGCGACGGCGACGCCGAGCTGGCGGGCGACCTCCTCAAGGGCATGGCCGAGAACCAGGCCGACTTCACCCTGACGTTCCGCCGGCTCTGCGACGCGGCGGCGCGGCCTGAGGCCGACGCGGCCGTGCGCGACCTGTTCGTCGACCCGACGCGCTACGATGCCTGGTCGGCCGCGTGGCGCGCGCGGCTGGCGCAGGAGGCACGCGACCCGGGCGAGACCGCCGCCGCGATGCGCCGGGAGAACCCGGCCTTCATCCCGCGCAACCACCGGGTCGAGGCGATGATCGAGGCCGCCGTGGAGCGGGACGACTTCGCGCCGTTCGCGACGCTCCTCGCCGTCCTGGCCCGCCCCTACGACGACCAGCCGGACCACGCCGCCTTCGCGGAGGCGCCCGCGGGCGGCGGCGTCGGCTACCGGACCTTCTGCGGCACCTGAGCCCGCGCGCCGCCGGTCAGGACCGCGGCCACGTGAAGATCTCGCGCAGCCCGCCCGCGTGGCGAAACCAGTGGACGCGGGTCGCTGGATTGAAACCGTGATCCTGGTACGAAGTGGCGATCACCGACACGAGAGTCTCGGCCGCCGAGCGGTCGTGAATGTCGTAGGCCAGAAGTTTGGGAGTACCGTCGGTCTCGCGGGTGAGATCGCGAACCAGAATCGAATACGACATATCCCCCCTCCTTTCGACACAAAGCATGTACTCAAGATTATATCGCCAAAGCCAGGATCGTTCGCGGAAGGATCGTGTAAAGGTTAAACAACGTTAACGGGAATGTGTTGATTTGATACGGCCCCGGTTGGACTCGCCGGGCGCGCAGGTCTTCGCGGGGGTCGCGCGGCCCGCGACGCCGGAGCGGTCCGGTTCGGGAGACGCGGCTGTCGACCGGGTTCGGGCACCGAATCACGCTGCGGCGCCGGCCCGAGAGCTGTTCCCGATCGTGTCGCAGCGGTCTCGACGGACGACGATTCGGGCGGAGTCAGTCGCGCCCTGCCCCCTCTCCCGTGCGGCACAGGCTCGGTGCGCCTCCGCCTCAACTTGACCGGGACCGGCCCTAGATGTCGGAAAGCGGGCGCCCGACCGGACCGACGGGGCGCAGGGCAGAGCCGGAGGCCATGGTGAAGCGGATCCGGGCGGGGCTCGTCGCGGCAGGGCTCGCGCTGCTGACAGCCCAGTGCGCGCCCACGCCCGGCGCGCCGGCGGCCGGGATCGTCGTCGCCTCCAAGCTCGACACGGAGGGCGGGGTGCTCGGGAACATCATCCTGCAGGCGCTCCAGGCCCGGGGCCTGCCCACCGTCGATAAGATCCAGCTCGGCGCGACCGCGATCGTCCGCCAGGCCCTGATCGAGGGGCAGATCGACATCTATCCCGAATACACCGGTAACGCGGCGTTCTTCTTCGGGAAGGCCGATCTCCCGGTCTGGAAGGACCCGGAGGCGGCCTACCGCACGGCCCGGGACCTGGATCGCGCGGCCAACGACCTCGTCTGGCTGACGCCCGCCTCGGCCAACAACACCTGGGCGATCGCGGTGCGCGAGGAGATCGCGCGGGCCGCGGGCCTGAGGACCATGAGCGACTTCGGCCGCTACGTGGCGGGCGGCGGCGCGATCAAGCTCGCCGCCTCATCGGAATTCGTGACCAGCCCGGGGGCGCTGCCGGCCTTTGGCCGGGCCTACGGCTTCACCCTCCGGCCGGACCAGCTCGTCATCCTGGCCGGCGGCGACACGGCCGCGACGATCGCGGCGGCGGCGCGGGGCACCTCCGGCACGAACGCCGCCATGGTGTTCGGCACCGACGGCAGCATGGCGGTCGCGCGCCTCGTCATGCTGGACGACGACAAGGGCGTCCAGCCGGTCTACCAGCCGGCGCCGGTGGTCCGCGGCGCGGTCCTCAAGGCCCATCCGGAGATCGCCGCGGTGCTGGACCCGATCTTTCGCAAGCTCGATCTGGCCACGCTCCGGGATCTCAACGGCCGGGTCCAGATCGGCGGCGAGCCGGCCTCCGCGGTCGCGGCGGACTTCCTCCGGCGGAACGGGTTCGTGCGGTGAGCCGGCCGCGCGGACAGCGCGGCGCGACGCGCCCTCACCGGCGGAGCCGTCCGCGGCCCGCGGGATCCCGCGTCGACAAGCCGGGGCTCCGCCGGCAAGGATGCGCGGCGGGGCGCCCGAGAGCGTCGCGACGCCGGTGACCCGCCTCATGAGACCCGCCGCATTTCCGTCCATCGTCGCGCCCCCGGGCGCCGCCGCAGCGTGAGGATGGGGGAATCCCTCGCGACCGGGCGGTTTCGCCCGGGCGTCGATCCGCTGGGCGCGGCCTTCGCGGCCGTCCTGGCACTGAGCCTGCTCGCCCTGCCGCTGATGACGACCCGGCCGAACCGGATCGCGGCCGGCACCGCGCTGACGGCGTGGTCGGCGCTCCCCCCCGGCGCGGCGCTCCTCCTCGGGGGCGTCGTCGCCCTCGCGCTGCCGCCGCTGGTCCTGCGGTCGGCGCCGATCCTGCGGCTGGCCGCCGCCGCCGCGATCCTGCTGCTGCTCGGCCTCGCGGCCGGCTGGGCGGCCGATCACCTGACCGCGCCGGGCGACCGGTACGGCCGGGTCTCGCCGGACGCGGGCTGGTGGCTCGCCTTCGTCACGGCGGCCCTCGCGGCCGGCGACGGGCTGGCGCGGCTGCGGCCGGGACCGGTCATGCGGATCGCCGCGCTCGCCCTGCTGGTCGCCGCGACGGGGCTCGCCCTGCGCACCGGCTTCTGGGACAACCTCTCGGTCCTGCGGGAATATGCCAGTCGCTCCGACACGTTCGGCCGGGAGCTGAGGACCCACGCCGCCCTCGCCCTCGCCTCGGTGGCGGCCGCCGCCCTGGTCGGGATCCCGGCGGCCGTGCTGGCCCGCCCGGTCGCGCCCGCGCGGACGGGCCTGCTCACGGGCCTCAACGTCGTGCAGACCGTCCCGTCCATGGCGCTGTTCGGCATGCTGATCGCGCCCCTGGCCTGGATCGGCCGGGAGGTGCCGGGTGCGGCCGCCCTCGGCATCGCGGGGATCGGCGCCGCGCCGGCCTTCGTGGCGCTGTTCGCCTACGCGCTCCTGCCCGTGGCCGCCGCGACCGTCGCGGGCCTCGACGCGGTGCCCTGGCCGGTGCGCGACGCCGCCCGGGGCGTCGGCATGACCGCGCGCCAGCGGCTGTTCCAGGTCGACCTGCCCCTCGCCCTGCCGGCGATCCTGACCGGGATCCGGATCGTCCTCGTCCAGAATATCGGCCTCGCGGTGATCGCGGGGCTCGTGGGCGGCGGCGGCCTCGGCGTGTTCGTCTTCCAGGGCATCAGCCAGAACGCGGGCGACCTCGTCCTGCTCGGCGCGCTGCCGACCGTCGCCATGGCGACCGGCGCCGCGGTGCTGCTCGACGCCGTCATCGACCTGAGCCGCGGCCGCGCGGCGGAGCGGATCCCATGATCGACCTCGCCGGGGTGAGCCGCGTCTTCGAGGGGCGCACGGTGGTGGCGGACGTCACCCTGCGGGTCGAGACCGGGGCGATCCTGACGGTGGTCGGCACCTCGGGATCGGGCAAGACCACCCTGCTGCGGATGATCAACCGCCTGATCGAGCCGAGCGCCGGGACGGTCCGGATCGCCGGCCGGGACGTCCGGGAGGTGCCGCCGCACCTGCTTCGGCGCGGGATCGGCTACGCCATCCAGGGCCACGGGCTGTTCCCCCACCGCACGGTCGCGGAGAACATCGCGGTGGTGCCGAGGCTCGTCGGCTGGGACCGCCGGCGGATCGCCGCGCGGGTCGACGAGCTCCTCGGCCTGTTCAACCTCGATCCGGCGATCTACCGGGACCGCCTGCCGGCGGCGCTCTCTGGCGGCGAGCAGCAGCGGATCGGCGTCGCCCGGGCGCTCGCGGCCGAGCCGCCGATCCTGCTCATGGACGAGCCCTTCGGCGCCCTCGATCCGATCATCCGCGGGCGGGCGCAGGCGGATCTGCTGGCGATCCAGGCGCGCTACGGCACCACGATCGTGCTGGTGACCCACGACATGACCGAGGCCCTGCATCTCGGCGACCGGGTCGCCGTGATGGATGGCGGGCGCCTCGTGCAGGAGGCCGCCCCGGCGGACCTCGTCGGCGCGCCCGCCACCGCCTTCGTCGGCGCCCTCCTCGGCAGCGGCGACCGGGCCTTCCAGCTCATGGCCCTGCGCGCCGTGGACGATCTGATCGAGCCCGGCCCGGCGCCGGGCCCGCCCATCCCGGCCGGAACCACGGTGCGGGCCGCCCTCGCCGAGAGCCTGTGGTCCCGGCGCCCGGCCCTGCCGGTCAGCCGCGACGGCGTCGTCCTGGGCCGGGTGACGCGGGAGGCCCTCGAGGCGCGGGGCGCCCGGCCGTGATCCGCGCCCCGCAGATCGCCCGGGCCGCGCTCCTCGCCCTGCTCGGGGCGTTCCTGGTCGCCCCGGGGTGGTTCGCGCCCCTGTTCCGGCCCTTCGCCCCCGGCGACACGCCGCCGATCTACGCCCAGACGCCGCTGCTGACGCTCGCCGTCAACCACCTCCTGCTCGCCGCCGCCGCGACCGTGACCGCGGCCGTGATCGCCCTCGGCCTCGCGGTCGCGGCCACGCGGCCGGCCGGCCGCGACGTGCTGCCCTTCGCCCGGTCGGTGGCCCGAATCGGGCAGACCTTCCCGCCCGTCGCGGTCCTGGCCCTGGCCGTGCCGATCCTCGGGTTCGGCGCGGTCCCGACCCTGATCGCCCTCGTCCTCTACGGGCTGCTGCCGATCTTCGAGACCGCGCTCACCGGGCTCGAGGATCTCGACCCGGCGCTGATGGAGGCCGCCCGCGGCATGGGGCTGACCGACCGGCAGAGACTCGTCCGCGTCGAGCTGCCCCTGGCGCTGCCCATGATCCTGTCGGGGATCCGCCTCGCCGCGATCATCGGGCTGGCGACGGCGACCATCGGCTCGACGGTCGCCGCCAGCACCCTCGGCGAGGTGATCATCTCCGGCCTGCTGACCGGCAACACCGCCTACGTCCTGCAGGGCGGCCTCGTCGTGTCCGCGCTGGCGCTCCTGATCGACGGCGGTTTCCGCCGACTCGAGCGCGGCGCGGCACGCCGGGCTGGATTTCCTTCCTAGAGGCGACTAGAAGGCCAGCGGGGCCGTACGCGCGGCCCTGGGGCGTGGAACCCCCTGTCTGATGGTCGGTGCCGACCACAACGGCACCCGTATCCTTGGCCACACGGTCGGGGAGCCTGCGGCGTATGTCCAGGCGTTCCGGCGCTAAAGGTCGTAGGGACCGTTCAGACACGGTTTTCCAACTCCCCGACTCGGGATGGTCGAAGGCTCGCTCGCGGGGGCGCACCGCGAGCCAGGGCCCGCCGGGAGGATGGGCCATGGGTTCCAGCGATCCCGAGACGCGCAGGCGGCAGCTCGACCGGCTGCGCGCGGCCTACGAGGCCCGCGCGGGCCGGCCGGACCTCACGGCCATCGGCAGCGGTGCGCGGCACTCGCGGGTGCTCCTGGGACGGATCCTCGTGGTGCTCGGCGGCCTGCCGGACGGGGCCGGACTGCCGGCGATCGGTCCGGGCGGGAACGGACGCGCCCAGACGTAGCCGCGCGGGTCGCGGCGCCGGACGGCCGGCGAGACGCGCGGCCGCGGCGGCCCGACCGGCACGGAGGCTGGCGCGAAACCGGATCGACGGATCCGGTGCGACGGGACAGGCGGGTCGACTCGGCGATAAGACGCTGCCCATGACGTCGCCCATGACGCCCGCCGACCGGGACCGGTTCGAGAAGTGCCTCGCGCTCGCCGACCAGGGCGCCACGGCGGGCGAGCGCGCGGCTGCCCGGGCGGCGGCCGAGCGCATCGCCCGGGGTGCCGGGCTGACCCTCGCGGCGGCGGCCGAGGCGCTCCGGCGGAGCGGGCAGGCCTCCGCCGATCGGGCGACCCGCCCGCCCCCGCCCCGGCGGTCCTATCCCTGGGCGCAACCCAAGGAACCGGTGACACCCGTCACGGTCGAGGAATTGCTGCGCCAGAAGGCCGAGACGGAGGCGTGGCGCAAGCGCAGCGCGGCCGCCGCCGACCGCCGCCGGAAGCGGGAGCGCGCCGACCAGGAGGCCTACGTGGCGGAGCAGCGCGCCCGGCAGGCGGAGCGCGACCGGGACTGGGCGCGCACCCGCGCGGATCCCCCGGGGGCGCCGGAGGACGGGACCTGAGCGCCGGTCGGCCGGCTCAGCGGTGATGCCGCGGCCGCGCGCTGGGGTGGGCCCGCGCCCTGCGGTGCCGCGGCGCGACCCGCGGCGGCGCCGGCGGCTCCGCGGCGGCGACCGGGGGCCCGGGCACGAAGCCGTCACGGGCGGCGACGATCCGGCGGGCTTCCTCGACGCTCATGTCGCAGGCGCTCGTCATGCCCTGCAGGGCGCCCAGGGCGCGGTTGTACTCGGGAAGGTTGATGCATCCGGGGACGCCCCACGCCCAGGCGGGGACCGGCGCGGAGCCCGCCACCGCCAGCGCGAGGGCGGCAAGAGCGTTCCTGAGCGACACGGATCCCTCTCCTCTTCACCGAGACCCGGATCCCACCCCCTGAGGCAGCACGCCCCTCCGGGCGGCGGGTTCACGGACGCCCGATCAGGCCCCGCCGCACATGTGCTGGGAGTCGGGCAAAGTCCAGGAATCCAGCGTGCGCAGGTTGGTCGTCGTGTACATCTTGCCGCGATCGTCGCCCTTGGGGCAGCCCGTCGGCAGAAGTACGAGGCAGGTCATGACCCGGTCGCCGACCCGCGACCGCGCGACCGCTTCGACATACGCGTAGGAGACGCCGTAGACGCCGTTCTTGAGATCGACGCTCGTCCCGTCCCCGATCCCGTCGCCCTTCGGCTTCACGAGCGTGTCGCTGAACCGGGTCCCGATCCGCGCGATGGTGGTCGCCGCGCAGGTGCCGACCCGCGTCGGCACCTGCGCCTCGGCGGCGGACGCGAACCCGAGACCGGCGACCAACAGGGCGCCGGCCAGGATCGGTCCGGGGGCAGCCACCATCAGGCGGCTTCGAGGAGGAAGTTGGCCCGGCGGAACATCAATTCGCGCCGGTAGAAGTAGACGCCGCGGTGCCGCATCGCCGCGTGCGCCGCGTCCACGTCGAATCCGTACGGCCTGTCCCGGGTCGTATCGATGCAGCCGACATACATCCATCGGACACCGTCGATGAGCGACGGGATGGGCTGGTCCTGTCGGACGGCGCAGAACTGTTCCCCGTCCGAGGCCGAGATGAAAATGTAGAAGGTCTTCCGCGCGCACATCCGAACCTCCATGGGACTCGGGGATGTAACCGCAACGCCACGGTCAAGCTATAAACCGACCTTGAAGCAATAGTCAAGCTTCTGCCACATTTTCGTCACGTGTGAGACAGACCACCCCGGCCGCACGCCTCACAGGCAGCCGACCCGCCGCAGGGCGCCGATCAGCTTCCGGCCGACGCGGTAGCCGTTGAGGGATTCCGATCCGAGGATGCGGACGGTCTCGGCCGACGCGGTGCGGTCGTACAGGAACACCTGGAAATCCGACCGCCCCTGCCCGACGGGGCCGCTGCTGACCTGGCCGCAGAACGCCACGGCGGACTCCGCCTCGGCGGGGATAGGTCGGATCTTGCGGAATCTCACGAGGCCCGCATCCGGGAAGGCCGCGGCGACCCGCGCCCGCATCTCGGCCTCCAGATCATCGGCGCCCTGTCCGTGGGCGAACGGCGCCGCGAGCAGGCCTCCGAGGAGCGCCGCCAGCATCGCGCGTCCCCATCCCGTCCCAGGCACGGTGCGGGACTTCCGGACCCTCGACCTCGGAACGGGCGGGCGGCGTGTGGCGGCCATGAAGGGACTTCGCGATGCGCTCGAAGCGTATTGGATCACGAAGATCTGCGAAGTGGAAGCGTCGGAACCTCGCCGGCGAATTGTCCCGCAGGCGCGACCCGAAAAATCCGGCGGCGCTCTCCCAATCTCGGACAGAACCATGGCCATGTCATTGACCAACCGGACGGCGCGCGTCGCATCGAAATTCTGCATTCAAAATTCGTTACTTGCCAAGCATGTCATTCTGCATTGACAGACGATAATGTCCGAGTATTCCTGGTCTATAATAGGTGTCGGCAGGGTCGAAGAAGGGGTCGATCGCTTTGCGCAAGAACCAGGACCAGCTCGAGCCGACCATCAGCGACGTGGCCCTGCGCGTCGTGACCGCCTATCTGTCGAACAACGCGCTGCCGCACACCAGCATACCGCCGCTCCTGCTCACCGTGCACGGCGCGCTCTCCGCGCTCACCGACCGGCCCGCGGTCGTCGAGGCGCCGCCCGAGCAGCCCGACGCCGCTCAGATCCGCGGCTCGGTCCGCCAGGACGGCATCGTCAGCTTCATCGACGGCCGGTCGTACAAGACCATGAAGCGGCACCTCACGGCGCACGGGCTGACGCCGGAACTCTACCGCGCGCGCTACGGGCTGCCGGACGATTACCCGATGACCGCGCCGGGCTACGCCGAGCGCCGGTCAGAGATCGCCAAGGCGATCCGGCTCGGCAGCAAGGCTGCCTGATCGACGCCGCCTGACCGACGCAGCCCGGCCGCCGAGCCCCCGTGAACCGATGGCCGGCACGGACGTAGACGCGCTGGGCGGGGCGGCGCGCGCGTGCCGGCACTGCGGGTCGGCCCGTCTGGCAACGCGATCGGGTGAGAGGGATCTGGCCATGAAGGGTCTGTCTGGCTGCGTCGCCCTCCTTCTCCTCGGGATCGGACCGGCCTCGGCGCAGACCGTCCTGGCCCCGTCCGGAGACTCGGCCGTGACGCAGCCCGGTGGGACGGCGGGGCGGGCCGCGCGACGCAACATCCAGGAGGCCTACCGCAACGGCGACGTGGTCGGCCATCGGCATGCGCCAGCCGCCCCCGCGCCCCGGCCGGACCGGCCCCGCCGCACGAGCCCGCGCTTCTAGAGGCCCCGCTCCTCGCGCGAGCGCCGTGCTGCGCGCCGGCCTTCGGCGCCCGGGCGCCGGCCGGACTCCGCGCTCGCCGCCCGCGGGCCACGGCCTGAAATCGTTCTGTAATCCGAGCCGGTCACGGTCCGCGCGCAGGTCGACCGCAGCTCGCGGTCGCGGCGGGTCGCGCTGGACCGGATCGACCCGGCAGCCCGGCCCCGGCAACGACGACAGGTGTTCGATGCTTCGGACTGCGATCGCCCTGACGCTTCTGCTGGCCGGAGCCCCGGCCTGGGCCGGACCGCGCTGGCAGGACCTGCCGCCGACCCCCGCGCCGGTCGCCGGCACGGTTTCCGGGCGCGCCGCCGTCAACGGCATTCGGCTGTATTACGCCACGATCGGCAACGGTCCGCCGGTCGTCCTGCTGCACGGCGGCCTGTCGAACTCCGATTACTGGGGCCACCAAGTCGCGGCGCTCGCCGCCCGCCGCACGGTCATCCTCGTGGACAGCCGCGGGCACGGCCGCAGCACCCGGGACGATCGGCCATTCGGCTACGACCTGATGACCGACGACGTGGTCGGGCTGCTCGACGTGCTGAAGATCCCGCGCGCCGACATCGTCGGGTGGAGCGACGGCGCGATCCTCGGTCTCGACATGGCGATGCGCCACCCCGACCGCGTCGGCAAGGTGTTCGCGTTCGGCGCCAACGCCGACCCGTCTGGCCTGATCGAGGGTGTGGAGACGAACCCGACCTTCGCCGCCTTCATCGACCGGGCCGGCAAGGAGTACGAGGCCCTCTCGCCGACCCCGAAGGACTACGCCGCCTTCGTCGACGCGGTTGGCCGGATGTGGGGCGGGCAGCCGCGCTGGACCGAAGCCGATCTGAAGCGGATCCGCGCGCCGGTCCTCATCGCGGACGGCGACCACGACGAGGGGATCAAGCGCGCGCACACCGAGTACCTCGCTGCCACGATTCCCGGGGCTGGGCTGCTGATCCTGCCCAATGCCAGCCACTTCGCGTTCCTCCAGGATCCGGCGCTCTTCAACGCGGCGCTCCTCGGCTTCCTGGACGGGCCATGATGGCCAGAGGCGCTCGATCGGGCAGTTTCCCGAACGTGGTCGGACCGCGATGATCCAGCCCACGCCCCAACTTCATCGGAACGCATCGCTTGCCGGCAATTCGTCGAAGATAGCGTTCACGCCTCAGGTGCAACGATATCAATCGGCGCCGAACTCCTAAGCTCGGACGAGACATACCAGCTGTCCCACTGCGAAAATTGCGCAAATACTCGATGGTAACCCTTAGATACGAGCATTTCCTCAACGGCGCGCTCTGTCTTCGGATTATTCTCGACCGAGAGGGTTCGGAATTTGTGCCTGAAACTGTAGGATGATAGGATCTCCAGCTCGCTGCCCTCCGTGTCGATCGACATATAGTCGATGATTTCAGGTGCGCCGTACTGATCCAGCAAGTCGTCCAGGGAAATCGTCTCCACCGCGAGGCGCGCACCCCGCTTTCGGGTCTCCGAGAAATGATCGGCGTCGGAAAACGCCTCCATTCCACTCAACTCGGGATCCGCGTCGTCAGTCGCGAGGAAAGACACCGTCTCTCCGGATCTGGAAGAGACACATCGTGTCTCGATGAATGCATCCCTGTTCCGCATCAGCTCCCGATGCCAGACCGGATTGGGCTCTGCCAAGATGCCCTTCCATCCGAGCTTCTTCTCGAGTAACCACGTGTTGCTGTTCTTTAAACCGTTTGTCGCACCGAACTCGACGAAGAATCCATCCGACTTCTCGCCGAGCTCAAAACAGACCCATAAGTCTTGCAGGATCTGCGATCTCGATCGGTCTCGGCGCGCTATGCAATAGTTTAGGAATCTTATGTCGTTATCGATGACGAACGGCCGCATTTCCGGTCGATTCAAGCGCACCGCATTGAATATGTATTTCTGAGAGACCGGCAGCCTCGAAATCCGCGCGCAGAGAGGCGCGACTGCTGAGCGCATCAAATGTTTGGCAATGCTCACATTATCCACCTTTACCTGCAGCCTGTGCACTGTAGAGAACAGAAGCTGAAAGTCATCTCGCGTTGACGTTGAGCGGCGGCGAGGCCCGGCCGCGTTCGAAACCCCCTCGACCTTCACCATGCCCGACCCAGATCGCAAATAACCTCTTTCGGCGATGACCCGCCCGTACATCTGGACGACCCGCCGGAGCGCGCCGCCCGACTCCGTACGACTACAGACCCGCGGCCGCACCGGCGGCACGCACGGTGCATTCGTGAACGTCGTCACGTTTCCCGATGCGGAACACGCCGCCATGGCGGTGCGTCACCGGTTGCGGGCACGCTCCGGCCGGAGAGGACTCACACGCTTGATCGACGCCGGAAGCCAGACCGCGAGTGCCTCCGATGCCGCCGCATCGGTCGCCGGGTCGATCGCGGCCGTCACGCGGCGGCTCGATTCCCTTCCGATGACGCGGCTTCACGCGGCGGCGCTCGCCGTCTGCACGCTGGGCCTGTTCACCGACATCGCCGAGGTCGCCCTGAGCAACGCCCTGGCGGCCATCTTCCTCGCGCCGCCCCACAACATGCCGCGGGGCAGCCTCTCGCTGCTCCTCGCCTCCGTGTTCGCCGGCGGGGCGGTGGGCGCACCCGTCTTCGGGATGCTGGGGGATCGCCTCGGCCGCAGGCGCGCGCTCCAGGCCTCCCTCGCGCTGATGGCCGCCGGATCGCTGGCGGCCGCCGCGAGCCAGGGGCTCACGGCGCTGACGATCGCCCGGACGGTCTCGGGGTTCGCGATCGGCGGATTCCCACCCTTGGTCGCCACCTACCTCGCCGAGGTGACGCCCGCGCGCCGACGCGGCGCGACGCTGCTGGTCTGCGCCGGACTCGGGCTCCTCGGAGGCCTGGCCGCGATCGGCCTGGTCCAGATGATGGCACCGGCCGCGCCGCTCGGGATCGAGCCGTGGCGCTGGGCGCTGATCCTCGGGGGCGCCCTGGCGGCGCTCGGCGGCGTCCTGTTCGCGCGGCTGCCGGAATCGCCGCGGTGGCTCGCCTCGGTCGGGCGCTCCGCCGAGGCCGACGCCGCCTGCCGCCGGTTCGAGCGCGCGGCCGGCCGGAGCCGGGTCGCCGCCCCCGCCGACCCGGACACGGACCCGCCCGCGACCGGGCCCGCGGGGTTCCGGGGCCTGTTCGCCGAGACGCGCCAGCTGCGCCGGACGGCCCTGTTCGTCGGCCTCTACACCCTCGCCCCCCTGGCGACGATCGCCTTCCCGCTGCTCAGCGCCGTCGTGATGGTGGAGAAGGGCTTCAAGGTCGATCAATCCCTCGTCTTCGCCGCGCTGTCGATGCTCGGCCCGCCCCTGGGTACCCTGCTGACCGCGCTGGCGATCGACCGGCTCGAGCGGCGCGCCGTCCTGACGGCCCTGGCGGCGGCGATGGCGGCCCTCGGCACGGCCTTCGCCGCGAGCGGCACGTTCCTGACCCTGGTCCTGGTCGGCATCGCCTTCAACACCGCGGCGGCGACCTACGGCAGCATCCTCGCCGTCTACGCGACGGAGCTGCTCCCGACGCCGCTGCGGGCTTCGGCCATGACCTGCGCCTGGGCCGGCGGCCGGGTCGCGGCCGCGCTGGCGCCGATCATCCTCCTGCCGATCCTCTCGGCCTACGGGCCGCACGCGATGTTCGCGGTGATCACGCTCGTCCTCGCGGCGAGCGCGGCCCTGCTCCTCGCCGGACCGCGCGGCCTGTCCGGGCAGGCCCTTGCTTAGGGAAACCCGGAAGCGCGGGTCTCCGACCCGCGGCGCCGCGCCGGATGGCGTCGGTTGCCAATCCGGCAAGATTCACACGATAAAGTTGCGCAGGCGGCCGGACGGAACCGCCGGGCACGCCGGGGGTGTCACACGTGTCTAGCCCGGTGCTCGTCCCGAGCCTCGTCGAGACGACCAGCCACGTCGACCCCAAGCAGGCCTTCGAGTTCTGGCGCTGCACGGCCCTGGCCGGGTTCGGCGACATCGGCCGGCGGCACCCCCGGGAGCGGTTCGCGGCCAAGCGCCTGAGCGTGGCCTCGGCCGGCTGGGCGCTGACCCACACGGTGAGCAGCCCGGTCGCGGTGGAGTTCCGCTCCCGCCACGTCGACCGGAACGCCCGCAGGATGGTGGTGATCGGCCTCGCGCTCGACGGCGTCGGCTACCAGGAACAGAACGGCCGCGGGGCCCAGCTGACCCCCGGCGACATCAGCTTCCTGACGCGGAACCGGCCCTTCGTGGCCGGCACCCAGAGCGCCTACGGCGAGATCCGCCTCGCCGTCCCGCGCAAGATGTTCGAGGCTTTCGTCGGCGACGCCGACGCCTTCGCGGGCCGCAGCCTCGGCCCGCTCCCGGCCGGGGCGGAGGTCCGGGCGCGGCTGCGCGGGGTGGCCGGCTCGGTCGCCTGGATGTCCGCCGACGAGGCGCAGGCGGCCGTCGAGGGCGTGCTCCACCTCCTCGGCCATCTCGTCGACGGCGCGGCCCGGCGCGGCGATCCGGAGGCGGTCTCGCGGGCGGCCGTGGTGTCGCTCGCCCGCGCCCATATCGCGCGGCGGATGCACGACCCCGACCTGAACCCGCAGGACATCCAGCGCGCGCTCGGTCTCTCCCGGACCAGCCTGTACCGCGCCTTCGCGGAGACCGGCGGCATCGCGGCGGCGATCCGCGACGCGCGCCTCGACCTCGCGCGCCGGCGCCTCGAGGCCCGCCGCGACGACAAGCTGCGGATCGCCTCGATCGCCTACGCGTGCGGCTTCACCGACGTGCCGACCTTCAACCGCGGCTTCCGCAAGCGCTTCGGCTTGGCCCCGGGCGACCTCCGGCCCGCGCTCCCCTAGGCGAGGCGCGTCGGGCGCGTCAGCCCGCGGCGGCGAGATCCGCCCGGTCGCGGACCTGGGCGGGGAAATCGAACACCGCGTCCGCGTGGGCGATCGTGGCCGGGCGGTGGGCGACGATGACCCGCGTCATCCGCAGGTCGCGCAGTGCCTGGGCGATCACCGCCTCGGTGGCCTCGTCGAGGTGGCTCGTGGCCTCGTCGAGGAACAGGATCTCGGGCCGCCGGTAGAGGGCGCGCGCCAGCACGATGCGCTGCTTCTGGCCGCCCGACAGGGTCGAGCCCATGTCGCCGACGAGGCTCTCGAAGCCCATGGGCATGCGGCGGATGTCGTCCAGGATCGCCGCCCGGGCGGCGCACTCGGCGATCCAGCCCGCGTCCGGATGCTCGTCGAAGGCCGCGATGTTCTCGGCGATCGAGCCGGCGAACAGGCCGTCGCTCTGCATCACGCCGGCGATCCGGCGCCTGTAGGACCCGGCGGCGGTGCGGATGTCCTGGCCGTCGGCGGTGACGGTCCCCTCGCTGGGCGGCGTCAGCCCCATCATCACCTTCATGAGCGAGGTCTTGCCGCAGCCCGAGGGACCGGTGATCGCGAAGCAGGCACCGGCCCGGACGGACAGCGAGACGCCGCGGAAGATCCAGGGCTCGTCGGCCCCGTAGCGCAGCGCAAGGCCCGCGCCGGCGAGCGCTCCGGCCTTCAGGGCGACGACCGGGGGCGCCCCCGGCTGCGCCCCGGCGGCGAGATCCTGCTCCTCCGGCTCGCACAGCACGATGTCGGCGAGCCGGTCGGTCTGCACGTCGAGCATGCGCAGTTTGAACCACGCGTCGATCAGGCTGCCGATCCGAGTGGCGAACTGGTCGCGATAGGCCAGGAACGCCACCAGCATGCCGAGCGACAGGGACCCGCCGATGACCGCGCGGGCGCCGAGCACCAGCAGGATCAGCCGGTCGAGGCCGAACAGGAACTCGTTCGCGCGGCCGAACACGAGGTCGAGGCGCTGCAGCCGCAGCCGGGCGTTCAGGGCCGTGACGAAGTGGTTCATCCAGGCGCCGCCGCGCCGCTCGCGCAGGTCGAGGAGCTTGACGCTCGCCATGCCGCGGACCGTCTCGATGAAGTGCGTCTGCTGGCGGGCCTCGGCCACGAGGGCCTCCTCGCTGCCCTCCCGGTAGGCGCCGTAGGCGAAGACCCGCAGGACCGCGTTGAGCGCCGTCGAGGCCAGGACCACGGCGACCAGCCAGCCGCCGTAGACCGTCAGCATGGCCAGCATGCCGACCGCCATGAGCCCGTCGAGCATGGCCTGGACGAGGTCGGTCGTCAGGCCCTTCTGGATGGTGGCCAGGGAGCCGAACCGCGAGATCACGTCGCCGACATGGCGCTTCTCGAAGTAGTCGAGGGGCAGCCGCGACAGGTGGTCGAACAGGCCGGCAGACCACTGGTAGTTCAGCCGGGTCCCGGCCAGCATGATCGCCCAGGTGCGGGCGATGCTGAGGCCGAGCTGGAGCAGCAGCAGCAGCGCGAGGCCGATCGCCACCACGAGGAGCAGGTCGTGGTCGGCGTTCACGATCACCTCGTCGATGACGACCTGCGAGGCGATGGGCATCAGGAGGGCGACGAGCTCGATCCCGAGGGAGAGGGCCAGGACCTGGGCCAGGGCGGCGCGGATGCCGGCCATGTTGCGGAACAGGTCGCGCAGCCGCAGGCCCGGGGCGGCCCGCTCCCGCCGGAAGCCCGGATTGGGCACCGCCTCCAGGGCGACGCCGGTGAATTCCCGCGAGGCCTCCGCGAGGCTGACCCGCCGCCGGCCGCGGCCCGGATCGTTGATGACGAGGCCGCCGCGCTCGACCCGGGTCAGCACCACGAAGTGGTTGAGGCCCCAGTGCAGGATGCAGGGCAGCCGGAGCCGGGGCAGGTCCGTGAGCTCGACCCGGAGCGCGCGGGCGGTCAGGCCCTGGGCGCCGCAGAGGTCGATCAGGTTGCGCAGGGTCATGCCCTTGAGGGACAGGGGATGGCGCCGCCGCAGCGTCGCGAGGTCGATCTGGCGCCCGTGATAGGCCAGGACCATGGCGAGGCAGGCCATGCCGCACTCGGCGGCCTCGGCCTGGAGGACGACCGGCACCCGGCGGCGGAGCCCGAAATCCAGCCGGGCGGCGAGGGACGGCGCCGTCACGGGGCGGCCTTCCGGACCGGCAGGGCGTCGAGGCCGCCGCGCGTGACGAGGGCGAGGCTCTCGCGGACATGCGTCACGGGATCGAGCAGCCAGCGGTAGAGCGACCGCTTCTCCAGGGCGATGTCGGCCTCGACGCGCATGCCCGCCTCGAGGCTGCGCCGCTCGCCGTAGGCCAGCACGGTGTCGGAATCGGGCCGGACCACGATGCGGTAGAGGTCGGTCCCCTCCCCCCGGGCGGCGGCGCGCCGCGCGAAGTCGGGCGCGTCGTCGCTGCCCAGCGGCGCCCGCGTGACCTCGGTGACGACGCCGCGGTGCAGGCCGAAGCGCTGGAACGGGAAGGCGGCGTAGCGCAGCATCACGGGCGCGCCGGCCTCGGCGAAGCCGATGGCCGACGAATCGACGAACAGGTTGGCCTGGAGGCGCCCGGCGCTCGGCAGCAGGGTCAGGAGCGTCGCCCCGGCCGCCACGGTCTGGCCGACCTGCGCGCGGATCGACGTCAGGGTCCCGGCCTCCGGCGCCCGGACCTCGATGGCGCGGCGCGCCTCGCTCTCGGCCTTCTGCTGCGCCAGCTGGGCGGCGGTCCGGTCGAGGTCGGCGAGGTCGCGGGCCAACCGGTCGTCGTAGGCGGCGAGCTGGGACTTCGTGTCGGCGAGCTTGCCGTCGATCTGGAGGCGGCTCTGCTGGAACTGGGCGAGCTGCGCGCTCGCCTGCATGTAGAGGTAGTTCTGGCTCTGGAAGTCGGCGGCGCGGGCGTAGCCGCGCGCCACGGCGTCCGCGAGTTCCTCGACCCGCGCCCGGAGCGGCGGAACCAGCTTGTCCTGCAGGTCGATCTGCTTGGCGAGCTGGGCCGACTGCTCGCTCAGATTCGCCACCTGCTCGCGCAGCGCCTGCCGCTCCGTGCCGGCCAGATCGGCCCGGGCGGTCCGCTGCCGCTCGACGCTCTGGCGCTGGCGCTCCAGCTCGGCGATGACGCGCTCCTGCGTGGGGCCGCTCGCCGACACGGCGTCGAGGTCGATCGTGTACAGGAGCTGCCCGCGCGCGACCTTGTCGCCCTCGCGGACGCCGGTCGAGCCCACGCGCCCCGCCACCGGGCTGGCGAGGCTGATCAGCCCGATATCGGGCGCGAGCAGGCCGACGGCGTGGATGCGGCGCGTGTAGGTGCCCTGCCAGGCATACAGGCCGACCGCCGCCACCATGATCACGCAGGCCGCGGCCACGATGCGGACCGGCAGAGGCTGGATAATCTGCGCCTCGCCCAGCCACGCGTTGCGTCGCGCCTCGATAACCTCAAGTCGAAAGAGCGGACTTGGCACCCGGAGAAAGCAACCTTCCTGAAGGAGACAGCCGTATTCGAGGGCAATGCTCAGCGCATCTGCCACCTTACTCGGTCGCATCACGGGAGTTTCATGTCAACACTTGCCGACACGGCGAATTTTGAATAATCCTGCCCGCGTCAGAACGTCGCGCCTGCGTTTAAAACCGTCTGTTTTCCAACGGCTTATTCCAATTCGCCGTCGAGCTTACTTCGCAGCGCAGCAGGACGTCAGTTTTTGCATCATCGCGTGCTGCGTTGCGAAAACTCGACGGCGTGAGACGCGGTGAGACGCGCCGCTTCGCAGCGCGGGCGGCCGCAGTGCCGACAGCGTCTGGAGCACGGCCCGGGAAAGACAAGGCCTGTCAGTTTTTGCGCATTGGCCGGGCTCGATCGTCCGCGAGCATTATCGGCTGGCCATGACCGATTGACACGAAGCACATCTCTGTAATCCTAAAGGCAGGTGCCGACGTCCAAGGCGCCTAGACGCTACGATCAGGCAATAGATCGAAGCAAATAACCTTCTACCTGAATCTCAATCTGGAGAACGATCATGCAGGACAGCATCGATACCGTCCGCGAGCTGAGCGCCGCCGAGCTGGACCAGGTTGGCGGTGGCCTCGGGGTCGGCCTCACTGTCGGCCTCGGGGTCGACGCGAGCCAGGAGCTCGGTGCGGTCTCGGGGGTCGTGGGCCAGGTCGGCGGTCTGGTGAGCGGCCTGGTGGGCAGCGTGCTCGGCGCGGTCGGCGGTGTCGTCGGCGGCGTGACCGGCTCCCTGCGCTGACGGTCTGACACCGGGAGGGCGGCCGCGGGGCCGCCCTCCTCCGTCGCGGGGCGTGACCGCGACGACACCAGAATCACGGGCCCGCATGGACAGAACAGCCGAGAGTTCAGGCGAGAGTTCGGCCGAGACGTTCGCCTACGCCACCAGCGGCAGCGCCGGGCATCTCTCCGGCCGCCCCGAGCTGACCTGCTACGCGCCGAGCGACCGCGGCCTCCCGGAGGTCACCTTCATCGATTTCCGCTTCCCCACCGGCGGGTGGAGCACGCACGCGGTCACGGGCCTCGAGGTCGCCGCCAGCACGCAGCCCGCGGGGGCGCACCACGCGGTCGATTACGAGATCGCGGCGCGGCTGAGCGAGCGCGAAGGCCTGCTGGTCCGGCGTCCCGGCCTGAACGGCACGACCCGTTGGGCGGGCCCGTATGCCGGCCGCGTCCTCTCCTTCTCGGCCGCCGCCGTCGAGCGGCTGGCCGAGGCGCCGATCGGCAAGATCGCCTTCGCGGCGGACGGGCGCGATCTCCGCGCCTGCCGCAGCACCTGGCACATCCTCGACGCGCTGGCTTGCGCGCACCGGGACGACCCGTCGCCCGACGCGCTGCTGATCGAGAGCCTCCACCTGGCGATCCTGCGCTCGGTCGTCGCCGCGCGCGCTCCGGACCGGTCGGCAGCGCCCGACCTCTCGGCGTCGCAGGCCGGGCGGGCCTGCGCGTATATCCGGGAGCACCTGGACCGGGAGATCACCGTCTCCGCCCTGGCCGGCATCGTCGGGCTCAGCGAGGGCTACTTCATCCGGGCCTTCCGCCAGACCACCGGGGTCACGCCCTACCAGTACATCATGCGCGAGCGCGTCGGCCGGGCCGAGGCCCTGATCCGCTCCGGCGCGGGATCGATGGCGGAGGTCGCCGCGCGATCGGGCTTCACGAGCGCCAGCGCCATGAGCCGCACGTTCCGGAAGCTCGTCGGGCGCTCGCCGACCGGGCGCACGGCCGGCCGGCGCGCCTGAGGCGCTACCCGGCGGCCCGCCCCGCTCCCCCGCGGAACAGGTCCTCCATCTCGCGCCGGACGCGGATCGCCTCCTGATCTGCGTCGAAGGCGACGTCGCTCCAGCGCACGGCCCGGCCCGCGGGCACGTCGTTCTTCAGGACCATGTTGTGGGCGAGGCCGATCGGCAGGGCGTCCTGCGCCAGGGAATCCGCCGCCGGCATCAGCTTGCCGTAGACGGTGAACCCGCCCTCGCCGTCGAGCCGCTCCCCGGCCCGCAGCGCGCGCTTGGCTGTCGCGGCGACGTCGCCGCGCCAGTCGCCCGTCGCCCCCGTGGCCTCGCCGCGGACCGCGATGGAGGCGACCGAGATGCCGAGCTCGAGCCCGATCAGGTGATAGGGCTTGTAGGTCGCGGCGAACCGGCCGCTCGAATCGGTCTTGAGGCCATATTGCGCGAAGCAGTCGCGCACGTAGGCGCTCGGCGCCTCGAACACCGCGTAGACGCCCCAGCGCAGGTCCCGGAAGACCGGCCGCCCGTCCCGCTCCACCGACGAGACCACCTCGACGGTGCCGCGCTCGGTGAGGAGGCCGCCATCCGCCGCGGGCTTCAGGACGCTCGGCAGGTCGTCGACGCCGCAGGGCGGGAAGGCGAGGCCATCGCGCGGCGGGGTGAGCCCGCAGGCATTGGCCACCGCGGCCATCTCCAGCGCCGACTTGGTGCCGTCGAGGAAGGAGTTGAACATCTGCGGGTTGAAGTCGCCGCCCGCGACTTGGCTCTCGCTGAAGCCGTAATGGCCCCAGACCGTGTCGGGCGTGGAGGCGTGGTAGGCCGGGAGGTACTTGGTGCCCTTGCCGGCGCAGATCACCTCCAGCCCGATGGTGCGGGCCCAGTCGACCAGTTCGGCGATGAGCGCCGGCTGGTCGCCCGAGGCCATGGAGTAGATCACCCCGGCCTCGGCCGCCCGGCGCGCCAGCAGCGGCCCGGCCAGCACGTCGGCCTCGACGTTGACCATGACGATGTGCTTGCCGTGCGCGAAGGCCTTGAGCGCGTGGCGGATGCCGGCGGCCGGGCTGCCGGTGGCGTCGATGACGATGTCCACGAACGGGCTCGCGATCATCGCGTCGGCATCCTCGGTCACGAGGGTCGTGCCGCCGCGCGCGGCCTCCTCCAGCCCCCGCGCGGCGAACCGCGAATCGTCCCAGCCGACCCGGCGCAGCGATTCGCGCGCCCGGTCGGGCGACAGGTCGGCCACCGCGACGAGGTGGATGCCGGGCGTGCGCGGCGCCTGCGACAGGTACATCGAGCCGAACTTGCCGGCCCCGATCAGCCCGACCCGGACGGGCCGGCCCTCGTCGGCGCGCCGCTGCAGCTTGGCGGAAAGGGACATGGGGCGTTCTCTCCCTGGGTGGCGCGCGGTCGGGACCGGGCCCCGCCGCGCTCGCCGCGTCGTTGGACGGGGACCTAGCGCGGTTCCCGATGCCGTTGAGGCCTGCCGGATGAAAAGACGGGGGGTCTGTTCGGGCGACGCGCCGCCCCTTTCTCCCGTGCGGGAGCGGGGCGGGGTGAGGGATCGGGTCCCTCCGCCTCGGGCCGCCTCGGGCCGCCTCAGGCTGCCTCGGCCCGGCTCTGCGCCTCCACGTCGAGGAGCCAGTGCCGGAAGGCCCGGATCTTCTCCAGGGCCCCGTCGCGCTCGCGGTAGCAGATGAAGTGGAGGTCGCGGGTCAGGCTCGCGACCCGATCGCCGCCGAGGCGCACCAGCTGCCCGGCGGCGAGCTCGTCCCGGGCGAACCGCAGGGTCTCCAGCGCCACGCCGAGCCCCTGAACGGCCGCCGAGATCACCAGCGAGCCCCGGTCGAAAGCCGCTCCGGCTGCCCCGGTCGGCAAGGGTAGGCCGTTATGGGCGAACCAGTCCGGCCAGCGGACGGGGCTGAAGGACGAATCGAGCCGGGTGAAGGGCCCGATCGATCCGGCCGCGTCCGGCTGCGCGGCCCGGGCGACCTCCGGCGCGCAGAGGGCGGCGATCTCTTCCGGGCCGAGGGACTTGACGGTCAGGCCGGGCCCGTGCGGCGGCCGGCCGTAGGCGATCAGGATGTCGATCTCCTCGTGCCGCCCGAGATCCACCGGGTCGGCGCTGGTGGAGAGGCGGATGGCGATGCCGGGATGCGCCTCCACGAAGGCGGGGAGCCGCGGCCCGAGCCACTTCGCCGCGAAGCTCGGCGTGCAGTGCACGGCCAGCGACGCGGGCGACGGCGGGCTGAGGTCGGCGCAGACCGCCTCGATCGCGTCGAAGGCGCTCGAGAGCCCGGCCAGAAGGCGCTGGCCGTCGGCGGTGAGGAGCGCCTGGCGGTTCGCCCTCCGGAACAGGGCGCGCCCGAACCAGCGCTCCAGCGCCCGGATCTGGTGACTCACCGCCGAGGGCGTGAGGTGCAGCTCCGCGCTGGCGCGGGCGAAGCTGCCGAGGCGCGCGGCCGCCTCGAAGGCCCGCAGGGCGGAGAAGCTCGGGATCCGGCGCATACGCAATCCGTGAATTTAATTCATGGAAAGCGTGAAAAATCGTCGTTTGTCAACGCGCGGATCCGGCAGGATAGTGCCGGCCACGACGCGATCGGCGGGCCGGTCCGTACCCCGACGAAAGGAGACGCCATGCTCGACGATCACGCCCACGAGGCGGCCGTCGCCCTCGACCTGCCGAACGACGATGCCGGCCGCAGGCGGACCTCGATCTACCAGCCCGAGCAGGCCGGCCTGATCTTCCCGGAGATCCCGGACTTCGCCGACCACGCCGAGGAGCGGGACTACCGCAAGAAGCACCTCGTGGCCGCCTGCCGCGCCTTCGCGATGCACGGCTTCGACTACGGCTTCGCCGGCCACCTGACGATCCGCGACCCGGAGCTTCCGGAGCTGTACTGGACCAACCCGATGTGCGTGCACTTCTCGCAGGTGCGGATGTCGAACCTGATCCTGGCCGACCACAAGGGCCGCGTGGTCGAGGGGCGCCACGCCATCAACCGCGCGGGCTTCGTCCTCCACGCCGCCGTGCACGAGGAGTACCCGGAGGTCATGGCGATGTGCCACGCGCACACCACCTACGGTACCGCGTGGTGCGCCACCGGCCGACCGCTGGAGATGATCAGCCAGGACGCGGCGGCCTTCTACAACAGCCACGCCGTGATCGGCGCCTCGGCGGGCGCCGTGGCGGTGGAGAAGGAGAGCGGCCTGTCGGTCGCCCAGCAGATCGGCCGCAACCGCGGCGTGCTGCACCAGAACCACGGCCTGCTGACCTGCTCGCAGCACAGCATCGACGACGCGGCCTTCTGGTTCATCGCCCTCGAGCGGGCTTGCCAGCAGCAGCTCCTAGTCGAGGCCTCCGGCATCAAGCCGCAGCTCCTCTCGGAGAAGACCGCCCGCTACAGCCGCGAGCACGTCGGCAGCGACTACATCGGCTGGCTGCACTTCCAGACGCTGTACAACCACATCGCCGAGACCCAGCCCGACATGTTCGCCTGAGGCCGGCGCCCGCCCCGCGTGGGGGGCCGCGACAGATCGAGGGCCGGCCGCGAGGCCGGCCCTCTCGCTATGGGCGGTCCGCCGGGCTGCGCCGCCCCTCGTACCGGGCCCGCGGCCGGATCAGCGTCCCCTGGCGGCCCTGCTCCATGGCGTGCGCCGCCCAGCCGAGGCTCCGGCCGAGCAGGAAGATTGTGAACGGCGCGCTCCGCGGCAGGCCCGCCGTCCGGACGAGCGCCGTCAGCGCGAAGTCGATGTTCGGCCGCGCCCCCGTCGCCGCCTCGGCGCAGTCCCGGACGGCGTCCAGCAGGGGGTCGGCGGGCAGGACCGCGCCCAGGGCCGCGGCGCGGACGTCGCCGTCCGGGTAGAGCGGGTGGCCGAAGCCCGGCAGCGCGCCGCTCCGATCCAGGCAGGCGCGCACGGCCGCCCTCGGGCTCGTCGCGGCGGCCTCGTCGACGAGCCGCAGCACCGCCGCCGCGGCGCCGCCGTGGCGCGGTCCCGACAGGGCGCTCAACCCGGCCATGAGGCAGGCCGCGATCGGCGCGCCGGTGGAGGCGGCGACCCGGGTCGCGAAGGTCGAGGCGTTCAGTTCGTGGTCGGCCAGCAGCACCAGCGCCTGACGGACCCGGTCGGCGGTCGCGGCGTCGAGGGACCAGAGCCGCGCCAAGCCCTGATGCAGGGGCGCCCGGCCTTCGGGGATGCCGCAGGACGCGGCGAGATGCGCCACGGCGCGGCGCGCGTCGCGGCACAGGCGGTGGTGCCCGCGGCCCAGCGCGGCTTCGGCCTCCTGCAGAAGCCCGGCCAGCGCCAGGAACGGCGTCGCGGCCGCGTCGGCCGGAACCTCAAACAGCGTCGCCTCCGGGCTGTCCCACAGGAGGTCAGCGGTCGCCTCCAGGCTCGCGTCGCGGGCGAACGCCACGGCGTCGCGGCCGCGGTAGATCAGGCTGCCCCGGTGGACGGTGCTGATCGCGGTGACGACCGACGGCTCGCCCCAGGCCATGGCCCCCGCGGCGATCGCCGCGCTGGCGCGGCTCCGGCCGCGCCGGTCGGCGAGCGTCGCGACGTCGGCGGCCCGGTACTGGCTGTGGCGCCGGCCCGGCGCCCGCCGCGCCTCGATCAGCCCGCGGCTGACGTAGGCGTAGAGCGTCTGGGCCCGGATCCCGAGGGCGTCGAGGGCTTCGGCGCGGTCCAGCCATTCCGTCATGTTGATCAGATGTATCAAGATTGATCGATCCGTCGACGGCCGGCAGCCTGCGCGAACCGATCGAGGGCCGCGACCATGCGCGAACGACACGCCGACCACGACGCCCTGGCGCCGATCCTCGCGGAGGCGCAGGCCGCCCTGGCGCTGCCGCCCGAGGCCGGAGACCGGCTGGCGGTGACCGGCACCGGGAGCCTGCCCTCCTGCTTCCCGGTCACCGCGCTGGCGACGGCGTCGATCGGCGCCGCCGGCCTCGCCGTCTCCGAACTCCTCGGCCTGTCCGGCCCCGCGCCCGCCGTCGCGGTCGACCGACACCTGGCCTCGGCGTGGTTCGGCACCTCCGTGCGGCCGCAGGGCTGGATGCTGCCGGCCGCCTGGGACCCGATCGCCGGCGACTACCGGGCGGCGGATGGCTGGATCCGGCTGCACACCAACGCCCCCCGTCACCGCGCCGCCGCCCTGGCGGTTCTCGACTGTCCGGGCGAGCGGGAGGCGGTGGCGGCCGCCGTGGCCCGCGCTGCGGCCGAGGATCTGGAAGCGGCGATCCTGCGCGCCGGCGGCTGCGCGGCGGCGATGCGCGGCCCCGACGACTGGCCGAGGCTGGACCAGGGCCGGGCGGTCCGGGCCGAGCCCCTCGTGGCGCTCGCGGAACGTCCCGTCCAGCACCGGGTGCCGTGGCGCCCGGACCCGGCCCGTCCCCTCGCGGGGATCCGGGTCCTCGACCTGACCCGCATCCTGGCCGGGCCGGTGGCCACGCGCGTCCTGGCCGGCCTCGGGGCCGACGTCCTGCGGATCGACCCGCCCGGCTGGGACGAACCGTCCCTGGCGCCCGACGTCACCCTGGGCAAGGTCTGCACGCGCCTCGACCTCCGGCAGGTCGACGACCGCCGGCACTTCGAGACCCTGCTCGCCGAGGCCGACATCCTCGTGCACGGGTACCGCCCGGACGCCCTGGAGCGGCTCGGCTACGGCGCGGCGCGGCGCCGGGCACTCAACCCGGACCTGATCGACGTCGCGCTCTGCGCCTACGGCTGGACCGGACCCTGGGCCGGACGGCGCGGCTTCGACAGCCTCGTCCAGATGGCGACGGGCATCGCGGCGGCCGGGCAGCGGTGGAAACAGGCCGACCGGCCGGTGCCGCTGCCCGTCCAGGCGCTCGACCACGCCACCGGCTACCTGATGGCGGCGGCGGCCGTGCGAGGCCTGATCGCCCGGCAGCGCGACGGGCACGCCGTCACCGCGCGACTCTCCCTGGCCCGGACCGCGCGCCTGCTCACGGACCATCCCGGCAGCGCGCCGGGGCCCGCCTTCGTCGGATATCGGGACGCGGATTACGCCCCGGAGATCGAGGACACGGCGTGGGGACCTGCCCTCCGGCTGCACGCGCCCGTGCGGATCGAGGGCGCGCCGCTGCGGTGGGATCGCCCGGCCTGTGATCTCGGCACGACGGAGGCCGCACAAGTCAGACATTTCGGCAGCGCGCGCTTGTCCGGCTCGAAAGCCGCTCCGGGGAGCAGAAGCGCTATAAATTGACCAATCGCGGGAATGTTTTTGCAGCCTCCGCGCGGCGGAACGCTTGACACCGATCTATGTTATCTGGCAATTCGCATTCATGATCTGTAATGCGTTTTGTCGGCGTTTTTAATACTGGGTTTAAGTGAAGATTTAATAGTCAGTTTTCTTAAAATCTGCACATATCGACCGAAGACTGAAAAAATAATACCACCGTTTACGTCAAAGCGCACCCGGTTCGCCGAACCCGTCTCGCACTGTGCCAGACGGTCCGACACCGAGAAGGATGACGATGAACGAGTCTGCCCCGGGCCACCCCATCCTGCGCGACGTTCCGATCGGCATCGCCGCCACCGGGATGCGGCACGAGACGGACTCGATGGGCGGGATCGACGTGCCGGCGGACCGCTACTGGGGCGCGCAGACGCAGCGCTCGCTCCAGCACTTCTCGATCGGCGACGATCGCATGCCCAAGCGGGTCTACCACGCCTACGGCTACGTCAAGAAGGCCGCCGCCCTGGTCAACGCCGCCGCCGGCCGCCTGGAGGACTGGCGCGCGCAGGCCATCGTCCAGGCCGCCGACGAGACGATCGCGGGCAAGCTCGACGCGCACTATCCGCTTTACGTCTGGCAGACCGGCTCCGGCACCCAGTCCAACATGAACGTCAACGAGGTGCTGTCGAACCGCGCGATCCAGCTCCTCGGCGGTGTGCTCGGCTCCAAGAGCCCGGTCCACCCGAACGACCACGTCAACATGGGCCAGTCGTCGAACGACACCTTCCCGACCGCGATGCACGTCGCCACGGTGCTCGAACTCGACGAGGTCCTGCTCCCCAAGGCGCGGGCGCTGGCCGACGCGATCGACGCCAAGGCGCGGGCCTGGATGGACGTGGTCAAGACCGGCCGGACCCACCTGCAGGACGCGACGCCGCTCACCGTCGGCCAGGAATGGTCGGGCTACGAGGCGCAGATGCGCGACGCGCTGGCCCTCGTCGAGGCGTCGCGCGCCGGGCTGTACAAGCTGGCGGCCGGCGGCACCGCGGTCGGCACCGGCCTCAACGCTCCGGAGGGGTTCAGCGCGGAGATCGCCGCCAAGATCGCCGATCTCACCGGCAAGCCGTTCGTCACGGCGCCCAACAAGTTCGCCGCGCAGGGGTCGCTGGACGCCACGGTCGCCGCCATGGCGGCGGTGCGCGGGCTCGCGGTCGCGCTGATGAAGATCGCCAACGACATGCGCTGGCTCGCCTCGGGGCCCCGCTGCGGCCTCGGCGAGCTGCTGCTGCCCGCCAACGAGCCGGGCTCCTCGATCATGCCCGGCAAGGTCAACCCGACCCAGTGCGAGGCCCTGGTGATGGTCTGCATCCAGGTGATCGGCGAGGACAACGCGGTCGCCTTCGCGGGCTCGCAGGGCAACTTCGAGCTCAACGCGATGCGCCCGATCATCATCAACAACACGCTGCATTCGATCCGCGTGCTGGGCGACGCCTGCGAGAAGTTCCGGACCTACTCGGTCGCGGGCACCGAACTCAACCGGACGCGGATCGACGAGACCGTGAACCAGTCGCTGATGCTGGTCACGGCCCTGTCGCCGGTGATCGGCTACGACCTCGCCTCGAAGATCGCCCACCGCGCCAACGACGAGGGCACGACGCTGCGCGCGGCCGCCCTGGCCGAGGGCGTCCCGGCCGAGCGCTTCGACGCGGTGTGCGATCCCAGGACCATGATCGGCCACGGGCTGGCCGGCGCCTGAAGCGCGCCGGGACCGTCCGTCCGCCCCCCTCAGCTGAGCGAGACACCATGAGCACGAAGGTCGCCGATCTGTTCGTCCGGGCGCTGGCGCAGGCCGGCGTGAAGCGCATCTACGGCGTGGTTGGTGACAGCCTCAACGGCCTGACCGAGGCCCTGCGCCAGGACGGCTCGATCGCCTGGATCCACACGCGCCACGAGGAGAGCGCCGCCTTCGCGGCCGGCGCCGAGGCGCACCTGACCGGCGAACTCGCGGTCTGCGCGGGCTCCTGCGGGCCGGGCAACCTGCACCTGATCAACGGCCTGTTCGACGCGCACCGCTCCCGCGTGCCCGTGCTGGCCATCGCGGCCCAGATCCCCTCGGCGGAGATCGGCCGGGGCTACTTCCAGGAGACGCACCCGCAGAACCTGTTCCAGGAATGCAGCCACTACTGCGAGTTGGTCTCCTCGCCGGCCCAGCTGCCCGGCGTGATCGAGACCGCGATCCGCGTCGCCGTCGCCGAGCGCGGGGTCGCCGTCGTGGTGATCCCCGGCGATGTCGGCCTCATGGCCATGCCGGGGAACGCGCCCGAGCTCTCCGCCGCCCTGGTGCCGCCCCCGCCCGTGGTGCGCCCGCGCGAGGCCGACCTCGACGCGCTCGCCGGGATGCTCAACGCGGCCGGGCGCGTGACCCTGTTCTGCGGCCGCGGCTGCGCCGGCGCCCACGCGGAGCTGCTGCAGCTCGCCGAGGCGCTGAAGGCGCCTGTCGTCCACGCGCTCGGCGGCAAGGAGCACGTCGAGTGGGACAATCCCTACGACGTCGGCATGACCGGCCTGATCGGTTTCTCGTCGGGCTACCGGGCGATGCTCGACTGCGACACCCTGCTGCTGCTCGGCACCGGCTTCCCCTACCGCCAGTTCTACCCGGACGACGCCAAGGTCGCGCAGGTCGACCTGCGGGCCGGGAGCCTCGGGCGCCACTGCCGGATCGATCTCGGCCTGATCGGCGACGTCGGGGAGACGATCGCGGCGCTGCTCCCGAAGCTGCAGGCCAAGACCGACCGGGCGCATCTCGACGACAGCCTCGCCCATTACCGCAAGGCCCGCGCCGGGCTCGACGCGCTGGCGGTCGGCAAGCCCGGCGGCAAGATCCACCCGCAATACGTCGCCCGGACGCTCAGCGAGGCGGCCTCCGAGGACGCGGTCTTCACCTTCGACGTCGGCACGCCGACGATCTGGGCGGCGCGTTACCTCGCCATGAACGGCAAGCGCCGGCTGATCGGCTCGCTGAACCACGGCTCGATGGCCAACGCCCTGCCGCAGGCGATCGGCGCGCAGGCGGCCTATCCCGGGCGGCAGATCATCTCGTTCTCCGGCGACGGCGGCTTCGCCATGCTGATGGGCGACCTGCTGACCCTCAACCAGCACAAGCTGCCGGTGAAGATCGTGGTGCTGAACAACGGCACGCTGGGCTTCGTCGAGATGGAGATGAAGGCGGCGGGCTTCCTCGAGACCGGCGTCGAGCTGGTGAACCCGGACTTCGCCGCCATGGCGAGCGGGGCCGGCATCTTCGCCCGGCGCGTGGAGGACCCGGCCGCGCTGCCGGACGCGATGGCCGCGATGCTCGCCCATGACGGCCCGGCGCTGCTCGACGTCGTCTCGGCCCGCCAGGAGCTGTCGATGCCGCCGAAGGTCGGCCTCGAGCAGGTGACGGGCTTCGGGATGTGGCTCGCCCGCGCGGTCATCGACGGGCGCGGCACCGAGATCATCGACCTCGCCAAGACCAACCTCTGGCGCTGAGGCGCCCTTCCGAAGCCGGAGCTCTGCCCGATGATCCGCTGCGTACGCATCTGGACCGGTGACGACGACAATTCCTACTTCGAGGAAGGCGTCATCGACCTGCCCCACGGCGAGCGCGGCGACATCCTCAGCGGCACGACCGACGTGGTCTCGATCTCCTTCCGCGAGACCCAGGCCGGCGGGACCTACGCGTGGCACGCGGCGCCGACCCGGCAGTTCGTCATCACCCTGCGCGGCACCCTCGACTTCCAGACGAGGGCCGGCGCGCACTTCACGATCCGCCCCGGCGACATCCTCATCGCCGAGGACACGGCCGGCTCCGGCCATTCCTGGCGCCTCGTCGACGACGAGCCCTGGTGCCGGGCCTACGTGATCCTCGCCCCCGGCGCCGAGGCCCGGCTCCCCTTCGTCCCGAACAAGACCGCCTGAGGAGGGGCCCGATGGCCGCCATGAGCTTCGACGACGCTCCCGACGTGGTGCTGATCGGCGCCGGGATCATGAGCGCGACCTTCGGCACGATGCTGAAGGAGCTGGAGCCGACGCTCAGGATCGCGATGTTCGAGACGCTGCACGACTGCGCGCAGGAGAGCTCGGAGGGCTGGAACAACGCCGGCACCGGCCACGCGGCCAATTGCGAGCTGAACTACACCCCCCAGCGCCCCGACGGCAGCGTCGACATCGCCAAGGCCCTGGAGGTGAACACCGAGTTCGACATCTCGCGCCAGCTCTGGGCGCATCTGGTGAGGAAGGGCGCGATCCCGGACCCCCGCGCCTTCATCCATCCCTGCCCGCACATGAGCTTCGTCTGGGGGGCCGAGAACGTCGCCTTCCTCAAGGCGCGCTACGCCGCGATGTCGGCCCACCACTGCTACCACGGCATGGAGTACAGCGAGGACCCGCAGGTCATCGCCGGCTGGGCGCCGCTGATCATCGAGGGCCGCGATCCCGGCGAGCCGATCGCCGCCACCCGGATCGTCACCGGGACGGACGTCGATTACGGCGCCCTGACGCACCTGCTGGTGAAGCAGCTCGCGGCGCAGCCCGGCTTCGCCGTCCACTACAACCGCAAGGTCGTCGCCCTCGACCGGGTCGACGACGGCCGCTGGGCCGTGACCGTCGAGGACACCTACGACGGCACGCGCCAGACCGTGACGGCCAAGTTCGTGTTCATCGGCGCGGGCGGCGGCTCGCTGCCGCTGCTGCAGGCCTCGAAGATCCCGGAGGGGCGCGGCTACGGCGGCTTCCCGGTCTCGGGGATCTGGCTGCGCTGCGACGTCGACGCGGTCAGCGCGCGCCACCACGCCAAGGTCTACGGCAAGGCCGCCTCCGGCTCGCCGCCGATGTCGGTGCCCCACCTCGACACCCGCATCATCGGCGGCAAGCGCTCGCTGCTGTTCGGGCCCTACGCGGGCTTCTCGTCGCGCTTCCTGAAGCACGGGTCGCTCACCGACCTGTTCACCGCGCTGACGCCGCACAACATCGTGCCGCTGCTGGACGTCGCCAAGGACAACGTCGCGCTCACCGAGTACCTCGTGGGCCAGGTGCTCCAGAGCTCCGACCACCAGTTCGCGACCCTCAAGGACTTCTTCCCCAAGGCGCTGAAGCAGGACTGGACCTCGGCGGTGGCCGGCCAGCGGGTGCAGACGATCAAGCCGACCGGCAAGACGAACCCGCTGGAGGAAGGCTACCTCGAATTCGGCACGGAGCTGGTGGCCGCGGCCGACAACTCGATCTGCGCCCTGCTCGGCGCCTCGCCCGGCGCCTCGACGGCGGCCTTCATCGCGGTCGAGGTCCTGGAGAAGTGCTTCGCCGACCGGCTCACGCCGGATGCCTGGCTGCCCCGCCTCAAGGCGGTGATCCCGACCTACGGCATCGACCTCAAGCGGGACGCCGAGGCCTGCCGCCGCACCCGGGCCGAGACGGCGCCGGTCCTGAGGATCGAGAACGTCTGACAGGTTCGCGAGGCGCGGTTCCCCGCGCCCCGCCGGCGGACATCTGAGGGTGCGGCGCGCCCAGCCCGCGGCGGCGGACCGGCGAGCTTCGGCCGGAGAGAGGAACGATGGACATCTCCGCCCTGATGCTCTCGCGCATCCAGTTCGCCTTCACGGTCTCGTTCCACATCATCTTCCCGGCCTTCACGGTCGGGCTGGCGGCCTGGCTCGCCTTCCTCCAGGCCCGGGCGATGATCGCGCGCGAGCCGGTCTACGACCGCCTGTTCGCCTTCTGGCTCAAGATCTTCGCCGTCGCCTTCGGGCTCGGCGTCGTCTCCGGCATCGTCATGGCGTTCCAGTTCGGCACCAACTGGAGCGAGCTCGCCCGCCGCACCGGCCCGATCCAGGGGCCGCTCCTCGGCTACGAGAGCTTCACGGCCTTCGCGCTCGAGGCCTCGTTCTTCGGGGTGCTGATGTTCGGCCGCGCCCGCGTACCGCGCTGGTTCTACCTGTTCGCCTGCCTGATGGTCTGCCTCGGCACCAGCCTGTCGTCCTTCTGGATCCTCGTGAACAACTCGTGGATGCAGTACCCGACCGGCTTCGCCCAGCGCCCGGACGGCGTGTTCGTGCCGACGGACTGGTGGGCGATCATCTTCAACGGGGTCGTCTGGGTCCGCTTCCCCCACATGGTCCTGGCCGCCTACGTCACCACCAGCTTCTGCGTGGCCGCGACGGGGGCGTGGTACATGCTGCGCGGCAGCGACCGGATCGAAGCCCGCGCCATGATCCGGATGGGGCTCGGCCTCGCCGCGATCCTGGTGCCGCTGCAGCTGTTCTTCGGCCATCTCACCGGCGACTACGTCGTCAAGCACCAGCCCTCGAAGATCGCCGCGATCGAGGGCCACTGGGAGAGCCAGGCGCCGGCCGGCGAGATCCTGTTCGCCTGGCCCGACGAGGCGCAGGAGAAGAACCACTTCGTCATCGCGCTGCCCGCCCCGATCGGCAGCCTGATCGACGACGGCACCCTCACCGGCACGGTGATCGGCATCAAGGACATCCCCAAGGCCGACCGGCCGCCGGTGCTGATCCCGTTCTTCGCCTTCCGCATCATGGTCGGCTGCGGGCTGCTGATGCTGGCGCTGGCCTGGGGCGGGATGGCCTTCTACGCCACCGGGCGGCTGGAGCGGGCGCGCTGGCTGCAATGGGCGATCTTCCTGTCGTTCCCGCTGGGCTTCGTGGCGACGCTGACCGGATGGTTCACCGCCGAGGTCGGGCGCCAGCCCTGGACCGTCTACGGCCAGCTGCGCACCGCCGACGCGGCGACGCCGTTCCTGGCCGCGCCGCAGGTGGCGACCTCGCTCGCCGTGTTCGGCGCGGTCTACGCGCTGATCTTCGCGGCCGGCACCGTCTACATCTACCGCATGCTCAAGGCCGGCATCCTGCCGACCCCGGCCGGTGCGGGAAGCGCCGCCAACCCCAAGCGGCCGCTCGCCGTGCCGGGCGACAGTCCCGGCACGCCCAGCAGCAATCCGGCGGAGTGAGCGGCCGTGATCGAATTCTGGGCCGCCGCCCTCGCCCTCACCCTGATGCTCTACGTGCTGCTCGACGGGTTCGACCTCGGCGTCGGCATGCTGTTCGGGATCGCCCCGGACGAGACGGCGCGCCGGCACATGATGCAGGCGATCGCCCCCGTCTGGGACGGCAACGAGACCTGGCTGGTGCTCGCCGCCACGATCCTGTTCGGGGCCTTCCCGACGGTCTACGCGCTGCTGCTCTCGGCCTTCTACCTGCCGCTCCTCCTGATGCTCGCGGCCCTGATCCTGCGCGGCGTCGCCTTCGAGTTCCGCTACAAGTCCCGGCGGCTGCGGCGGGTCTGGGACGCGGGCTTCGTCGGCGGCTCCTACTGCGCGGCCTTCGTGCAGGGCGTGACGGTCGGGGCGCTCGTGCAGGAGCTGCCGGTGCAGGGCGGGCTCTATGCCGGTGGGGCGTTCACGTGGCTCACGCCGTTCTCGCTGCTCTGCGGGCTCGGCCTGTGCCTCGGCTACGCGCTGCTCGGCGCCGCGTGGCTGTGCGGCAAGACCGAGTCCGACGTGCGCGACCTCGGCTTCCGGCTGCTGCCGCGGCTCCTGCTGGGCGTGCTGGTCTTCCTCGGCGCGGCCTTCGCGTACGCGCTGGCGATGAACCTGCGGGTATTGCACCGCTGGGTCGAGCGGCCCGAGATGCTGGTCCTGCCGCTCGTGGGGGCCGCGGCCTGCGCCGGACTCCTCTACGCGGCGCGGCGCCGGATCGACGCGCTGCCCTTCCCGCTGGTGGCGCTGATCTTCGCCGCCGCCTTCGCGACGCTCGCCGCCTCGTTCCTGCCCTACATGGTGCCGTTCAGCGTGACGGTGACCGAGGCGGCGGCGCCGGAGGCGAGCCTGTCCTTCATGTTCTGGGGCGCGGGGATCGTGGTCCTGCCGATCACCCTGATCTACACCCTGGTGGTCTACCGGGTGTTCAAGGGGAAGGTCGACATCGCCGAGCACTATGACTGAGCCTGCAGCCGGGTTCCCGGACCCGCCCCGGCCGGCGAGGCCGCGCGATGGCCGGTGAGGTCGCGCTCTCCGAGGACGCGCCGGGCCTCCTGCAGCGCCTCGCGGCGTGGTGGCCGCGCGAGGCGGCCGAGGCCGTGCGCATCGCGCTCACCGCCATCGCGGCGATCTGGCTCGCCATGTGGCTCGAGCTGGCGCTGCCGCACTGGGCCGGCTGGACGGTCATCTCGGTGACGCTCGCCACCCGCGCGGCCTCCCTGCGCAAGAGCCTGTGGCGCGCCGGCAGCACGCTGGTGGGTGTCACCGTCGCGATGGTGCTGGTGGCCAATTTCGCCCAGGCGACCCTGGCCTTCGACCTCGCGCTGGCCCTGTGGATGGGCCTGCTCACCGCGGCCTCCAGCGTCGAGAGCGGCCAGCGCGCCTACGGCTTCGCCTCGATGGGCTTCACCGTGCCGATCATCGCGCTGGCCGACGTGCAGAACCCGGAGGCGGTGTTCCAGATCGGCGTCGACCGCTGCTCGACGATCCTGCTCGGGATCGGCTGCGCCTACGCGTCGAACGTGTTCGTGGCGCCGGGCGTCCCCGCCGTCAGCCGCGCCCTGGCGGGGCGGCTCGAGGCGGCCGCGGAGGCCTGCGACGCCTGGATGGCCGCCCTGCGGCGGGGCGAACGGCCCGGCCCGATGCCGATCGCCGCGGTCATGACCCTGGGCGAGGAGGTCACCGACACGTTCACCGAGCAGCCCTCCCTGCGCTCCGGCGGCCGCGGCATCCGCAACGCCGCCCCCCGGCTGCGGCGGGTGCTCGCCGCGGGCCTGCTGCGGGCGCTGCTGCCGGACCGGCCGGGATCGCGCTCGACCGACCTGATCGGGGCCGGCGGGGCGATCGCCGTCCGGCAGGTCGGGCGCGTCCGGGTCTCGGCGCGGCTCCTGCGGGCCGGCGGGCGCGTGGGCCGGCGGCGCGTGCCGTTCCGCCCGCACCTGCTCCTGTGGAACGACCTGGACTGGGACGGCTGGCACGCCTTCGACAACGCCCTGCGCACGGCCGCCGCCGTCTTGCTCGTCAACGGCTTCTGGTACGTCACCGGCTGGTCGCACGGGGCCGGCGCCGCGACCTGGGCGAGCCTCGTCTGCGTCCTGCTCGCCGCCCATGCCGACCCGCGGGCGGAATCCCGCGCCTTCCTGGTCGGCGCGCTGCTCGCCGGCGTGGTCGGGCTCACCGTCCGCTACACCCTGCTGACGACCACCGGGAGCTTCGCGCTGCTGGCCGCGGTGCTGCTGCCGGTGGCGATGCTGGCGGTGGTCGGCCGCGCCGACAAGCGCGCGATCTACGGGATCGGCTTCGGGTTCTTCGTCTTCGGCGTGCTCGATCCCAAGAACCCGATGACCTACGACCTCGCCGACTCGCTCAACACCGTGCTGGCCGAGCTGCTCGGCATGGCGGTGGCGGCGATCGCGTTCGCCGCCCTGCCGCCGCCGGTGAGCGCCGCGACCCTGCGCCTGCGGGCCCGACGCCGGCTGGTCCGGTCGGTGCGCGGCGCGGCCCTCGACCCGGCGCTCCTGCTGCCGCCCCTCGACCGCTACCTCGCCCGGGGCTTCGGCCGGCTCGCCCTCATCGGCGCGGACGACGCGGCGGCCCGGAGCGGCGAGCGCCTGCTCGTCATCGGGCTCCTGCTGCTCGCCCTGCGGGAGACGGACGACCGGGAGGGCCGCCGCGTCGGCCGGGCGGTCTGGGCGCGGCTCGCCGCGTCCCGTCCGGCGGGGCCGGAGACGGCGCCGGATCCCTTGCGCGCGCTCGCCGACCGGGCGACCCTGCCGCTCCAGGCGGAGCGCATCGGGGCGCTGGCCGCCCTCGTGTCGGATCTCGACCGCGCGGGCTGGCCGAACCTCGATCCGGGAGGGCGGGCGTGATCGGCGTGGTCGGATTGCGGGCGGTCGACGTGCTCGGGCTCTTCGTCGAGCCCGCGGTGATCTGCCTGCTCGCCGCCCTGGTGATCACCTGGGCCCTGCGCTGGATCCTGGACTGGATCGGCATCAACCACCTTGTCTGGAACCGCGCCCTGTTCGACTTCAGCCTCCTGACCGCCGTGACGGCGCTGCTGATCCTGTCCCTGCGCGTCCAGGGCCCGTGAGATGGCCCTGAAACCGCGACCGTCGCTGCGCGACTGGCAGCCGCCGCCCGCCTACAACGTCGCCGCCACCCTGCTGGCGCTGGCGGCGGCCGTGGGCCTCGCCTACCTCGCCTTCCTCTACTACGCCTACACGCCCTGGACCCGGGACGGGCGCGTGCGCGTCTACACCGTGCAGGTGGCGCCCGAGGTCTCCGGTACGGTGGTGGCGGTCCGCGTCCACGACAACCAGTTCGTCCGCAAGGGCGACGTGCTGTTCACGATCGACCCCGGCACGTTCAGGAACGCCGTGACCCAGGCCGAGGGCGCCCTCGCCAGCGCCCGGGCGCGGGCCGGGTACCTCGCGGGGATCGCGCAGCGCACCGCCGACCTCGACGACCTCGCCACAACGCCGCAGCAGAAGCAGACGACCAGCGGCCAGGCGCAGGCCGCCCAGGCCGACGTGGTCCAGGCGGAGGGTGCGCTGGCGCAGGCGCGGCTCAACCTGGAGCGCACGACCCTGCGGGCGACCGTGAACGGCTGGGTCACCAACCTGCTGCTGCAGGAGGGCGGGTTCGCCGCCACGGGGCAGCCGGCGCTGACGCTGGTCAACGGCGACAGCTTCTGGATCGAGGGCTATTTCGAGGAGACGCAGCTCCCGCGCATCGGCGCGGGCGACGCCGCGCGCGTGTCGCTGATGGCGTGGCCGGACCGTCCGATCCGGGGGCGCGTCACCGGCCTCGGCCGCGGGATCAGCGTCGCCGACGCCGCCCCGGGCGTCCAGGGGCTGCCGACGGTCAACCCGATCTTCACCTGGGTCCGGCTGGCGCAGCGGGTGCCGATCCGGATCGACCTCGACGACGTGCCCTGCCCGATCGTGCTGGCGGCCGGGATGACGGCGAACGTCGCGATCCTGGCGGAGAAGGCCGGGTCGCCGGACGCCCTGCCGCCCGACCGGCGCACGGGCGCGGCCGCCGGCCAGCGCTGCGACGGGGCGCCGGTCGTCGAGTCGCGGCGCTGACGGCCCGCGCCGGCCGGGAAAACCGGGCGGCGCGGCGCGTTGATCCGGCAGGCGCGCCGCCGCGCGGCGGCCGCGATCGCGACGAGGACCCGATGGACTACAGGCAGTTCGGACGCTCCGGCCTCACCGTGCCGGTGCTCAGCTTCGGCACCGGCACCTTCGGCGGCACGAACGAATTCTTCCAGCGCTGGGGGCAGACGGACGTCGCCGAGGCGACCCGCATGGTCGATCTCTGCCTCGACTCCGGCGTCAACTTCTTCGACACGGCCGACATCTACTCGGGCGGCGCCTCGGAGGAGATCCTGGGCCAGGCCCTGAAGGGCAAGCGCGACCGGGCGCTGATCTCCACCAAGGCGACCTTCCGGTTCAACGACGAGCTGAACCAGGTCGGCTCGTCGCGCTACCACCTGATCCGCGCCTGCGAGGCCAGCCTGAAGCGGCTCGGCACCGACCATATCGACGTCTACTTCATGCACGGCTTCGACGCGCTGACCCCCGTGGACGAGACGCTGCGGGCGCTCGACGACCTCACCCGCGCGGGCAAGATCGGCTATATCGGCGCCTCCAACTTCTCGGGCTGGCAGCTGATGAAGGCGCTCGCGACCTCCGAGCGCCACGGGCTCGCCCGCTACGTCGCCTACCAGGGCTACTACGCGCTGATCGGCCGCCACTACGAGTGGGAGCTGATGCCGCTCGGCCTCGACCAGGGCGTCGGCCTGATGGTCTGGAGCCCGCTGGGCTGGGGCCGCCTCACCGGCAAGATCCGCCGCGGACAGGCCAACCAGAGCGGCCGCATCGCCGCCGGCGGCGCCGAGGGCGGGCCGCCGGTCTCCGACGACTACCTGTTCGGCGTGGTCGACGCCCTCGACGCCGTGGCGGCCGAGACCGGCAAGACGGTGGCGCAGGTCGCGCTCAACTGGCTGCTGACCCGGCCGACCGTGTGCAACATCGTGGTCGGCGCCCGCAACGAGGAGCAGTTGAAGCAGAACCTCGGCGCCCTCGGCTGGACCCTGACGGCCGAGCAGGTCGCCCGGCTCGACGCGGCGAGCCAGGAGACCCCGATCTACCCGTACTGGCACCAGCGCGGCTTCGACGAGCGCAACCCCAAGCCGACACCCTGGTAGGCCGTCGCCCCGGCCGGGACGATCGGGCGATTTTTCGGAAACGATGCGTTTCGATCGTTTCTGTTCCAACCCGGACGCTCCCGGTCCAGGATGCCTGCGGATGGGGGGCCGATCCCCGCGCGGAGGAGCAAGGCGATGAGCTGGCACAGTGCCGATGACCCGATCCCGGGCGACCATTTCAGCTGCGACGCGATCCAGACCCTGATCGTGCCCCGCTCGCGCGATCTCGGCTCCTTCGCGGTGCGCCGGGCGCTGCCCTCCACCGAGTGCCGGATGGTCGGCCCCTTCATCTTCTTCGACCAGATGGGCCCCTCGGAATTCCTCCTCGGGCAGGGCATGGACGTGCGGCCGCACCCGCATATCGGCCTCTCCACCGTCACCTACCTGTTCGACGGCGAGATCATGCACCGCGACAGCCTCGGCACAGAGCTGCCGATCCGGCCGGGCGAGCTGAACTGGATGACCGCCGGCCGCGGCATCACGCACTCGGAACGCACCGCCCCGAGGCTGCGTCAGACCGGCTCCCGCCTGTTCGGCATCCAGAGCTGGGTCGCGCTGACGGACCGGGACGAGGAGAACGCCCCCGCCTTCGAGCACTACGACGCCGCCGCGCTGCCGGTCCTCACCGGCGAGGGCAAGACCGTCCGGCTGATCGCCGGCGAGGCCTTCGGCGCGCGCTCGCCGGTCCGGACCTCGAGCCCGATGGTCTACGCCGACGTGGCCCTCGAGGCCGGCGCCGTCCTGCCCCTCGATCCGACCTACGACGAGCGGGCGATCTACACGGTCGCGGGCGCCATCGAGATCGCCGGCGACGGCTTCGGCCCCGGCCAGCTGCTGGTGTTCCGCCCCGGCGACCGCATCAGCGTGCGCGCCACGGAATCGGCCCGGTTCATGGTGCTGGGCGGCGAGCCAATGGACGGCCCGCGCCACCTGTGGTGGAACTTCGTCTCGTCCCGGCCCGAGCGGATCGCGCAGGCCAAGGAGGATTGGCGCCAGGGTCGGTTCGACACCGTGCCGAACGACGCCGAGTTCATCCCGCTGCCGGAGGACCCGCAGCCCGTCCGCTACCCGTGAGACGGCCCGCAATCCGGCGGTCCCGCGCGACGTCGCGCGGGTATCGCCGCGGCAGCGCAACCCTAGCGCGAACATTAAGGAGTTGTTAACCATTTTCCGTCGGTGTGAGGCGGACGCCGATGCCTCACCGAAGGCTTGCGCTGCACCCTGTCGGCAGGACGCGTGATGGAACAGACGAAGCACCCCAAGGTCGAGGCGCTGGACCAGATCGATGCCGTCGCGCGCGACGCCCGCGAGCCGACGACCCGGATCCGCACCGGCAACCTCGTCCTGCTCGCCGCGGACGAGCGCGTCTCGGCGCAGGGGCGCAACCAGAACCCGTCGCCGGTCGAGCGGTGGCCCGACCTGCTGGAGCGGGTGCAGGGCGCGGCGCGCTATATCCGGGACGTCGAGGACCGGGCGCAGGAGCAGGAGACGCACGTCCAGGACCTGCTGCGGCAGGTGCGCGCCGACATGGACGCGGCCCGCGCCCAGGTGCTGGCGGCCGAGCGGGAGACCCACGAGGTCCACGCGCAGGCGATCAAGCTGATCCAGGCCGCCGAGGACCGGGCCGCGGCCGCCGAGGAGCGGGCCGCGGCGGCGGAGCAGATGCTCCAGCGCATCGCCGAGACGATCGACGCGGAATTCGTGATGCAGCCGGGCGGACAGGTGACCGGCCAGGCGGGCAGCACACAGGACGCCCGCGCCCGGACCTCCGCGACGCGGGCGGCTTCGTGACCGGCGCGGACCCGGCGGAACCGCCACGGCGATGAACGCGACGTTCTGGGCCCAGCTCGACGCCCGCATCGCGCGCGAGCGCGGAGAACCGACGGAGCCGGTTCCGGGGATCGCCGACGGCACCCGCACGGCCGACGCGCCGAGCCCGGCGGCGCGTTCCGAAGCGTCCCCCGAACCCGATTCGGAGACGCTGTCGCGGCCGGTGGCGGACTGGAGCCAGATCCTCGACACCCTGTCGGCCGCGACCGTCGCGAAGCAGGCGCAGGATCAGCGCCTGCACCAGCAATCGACCGCCTGCGAGACCCTGGCCGCGGATCTGGAGGCCGCCCAGCAGGAGATCCGGACCCTGCGGGCGCTCCTGGAGGAGGCGCGGGCGCAGGCGGCGCGGCAGATCCTCGAACGCGAGGCGGAAGCCGACCGGCGCGTCCGGGAGGCCGAGGCGCGGGCCGAGGCCGCGACCCTGCGGGCGGCGGCGGCCGAGGACTGGCTCAAACGGATCGAGCAGGCGAGCCGGGATCTGCTGCCCGACGGGCGGCACGCGGCCGCCTGAGGCCGGGAGCGCCAGCCACGAATCGGCCGCGGCCTGCCGAGGCGGGTCGGCTCAGGCGGCGCGCTCGCCCGGCACGCCGAGGCCGATGGAGCGCGCCAGCGCGGACCGGCGCTCGGCATATTCCTGCGCGACCATCGGATAGTCGGCCGGCAGACCGTAGCGCTCGCGGTAGCTCTGCGGGTGCAGGCCGTGGGCCGTGAGATGGCGCTTGAGCGTCTTGTACCGGCGCCCGTCGATGAAGCTCACGATGCCGTCGGGCCGGATCGAGCTGCGGATCTGCGCGGCGGTAGGCCGGTCGCGCAGCGCGTCGGTGTCCCCCGAAGCCTCGATCGACGCCGCCCCGTTGGCGGCCAGCGCGGTGATCGCGTCGTGACACTGCGCGATCAGGGTCGGGAGGTCGGCGGTCGGAACCCGATTGTTCGATACATAGGCAGCGACGAGCCCTGCCGTCAGCACGATATTGGATTGGGGGCTGACGAGGGACGAATCGGACACGTTATGGGCTCCTGACAAGGTCGAGAACCTTCTTAGGTTGGTCGGCGCCGTTGCGCTTGCCTGAAAGCGTGCTACCGTTTTCCCGAGCGCGCGCGGCGAAGCATGAATACAAGAATTTACGATGAGGACTTTGTTCTCGACGGCGGATTTCAAGCCGAAAGACAGTTTCCGCCTCTGGCGTGAGACGATCTTCGAGCGGATCGTGCCGGTCGAACTTACGCCTGCCGTGGCGCACGCTTTCACCGGCACGCTGGAGGCCGCGGAGGTCGGGCCGCTGCTGATCACGCGCGTGACGCAGAGCGCCGTCACCACCGTCGCGACCCCGGACACGATCCGCCGGCACGGCAAGTACGAGACCCTGAACGTCGCCATCACGCTCAAGGGCCGCGTGTTCAGCGCGCAGGACGACCGCACCGCGATCCAGAATCCCGGCGACATCGTCGTGATGGACCGTCGGCCGGCGACGATGGCCTCCGACGTCGACACGCAGACGCTGTTCGTCGAGCTGCCGCGCGCGGCCCTGGAGCGCGCCCTCGGCTCGACGCGCCGGTTCACGTGCCTCACGATCGGCGCGGATCAAGTCGGCACGTCGATGGTAACGACCTTTTTCCAGGAACTGGTCCGCAACGCGGAGCGCCTGACGCCGGACATGTCGAACCGCATGGCGTCGGTCGGCGTCGATCTCATCGTCGCGAGCATCGCGGAACGCCTCGCGCACGAGACCCCCAAGAACATCCAGGGCGTCCTGATCTTCCAGCGCGCGCTGGCCCACATCGAGGCCCATCTCGGCGACCTGAACCTCGACCCCGCCCGGCTCGCGGCGGCCGTCGGCGTGTCGCTGCGCCACCTCCAGGCCCTGTTCCGCGAGCATGACCGCAACATCGCCGACTGGATCTGGCGGCGGCGGCTGGAGACCGCCGCGCAGCGTCTCGCCGATCCCGGCTTCGCCCATCTGGCCGTCGGAGAGCTGGCCTACAGCTGCGGCTTCTGCACCCAGAGCCATTTCAGCCGCCGCTTCAAGGACAGCTACGGGATCTCGCCGAGCGAGTACCGGTGGCGCAACCGCGGCGCGGACCAGCTCGCCGGCTGACGTCCGGCTACTGCAGGACGGCGCCCGCGGTGTTCGCGCGGATCCATCCCGGAGCGAGGATGTCGCCGCCCTCGGTGATGATCCAGGGATTGGCATCCTCGGCATCGATCGCCGCGACCGCGGCGGCGAGGGCGGCCCGCAGCGTCGGGAAACTGTGCGACACGGCCACCCGGGCCGGCGCATAGCCCGGCCAGAGGGTCAGTTCGGCGGGTCGGTCGAGATCGGTCGGCAGCATGGGTCGTGCGGGGCTGGAGGGGCACGCCGCCTGGGCCGCGGGCGTGCGGGGGAGCGGACGGAGAGCTGGCGCGCTCAGGCGGCCTTCGGCTTCGGCCGGGGCACGCGCACCTCGACCATCTGGCCGGTCATCGGGTTGAGGATCAGCATGTCAGCACGTCTCCGGTGGACCTGCCCGTAGAACGCCCGCCGATCGCGCCCGGATCGGAGCGGTCGGCGCAATTGTGCGGTTTGGGTAAACCGATCGTTCACCGTGAAGGCGCGCCGTTCATCCGCGCCGTCTCCGCCCCAGATTACAACCGGGCGTCGTGTGGTCGGAGGTCGGCACACCTACCGTTTTAGGCGTAGGATCCGACGCGCGTCGTCGCGATGGCCGAGCCGCGGGCATACAAAAGCCCGCCACGGCAGGACCGGGCGGGCGGAGTGGCGGCATAGGGTCGGGAGGTTCGCCGTGGCGGCGACCTGCCATCCCGCCCATGACGGCCGCATGACAGCGGTATGCCAGCGCGATGACAGCCGCATGCCAGCCCAACGAATATCGCGCGACCGTCGCGCGAAAGGTGGCCGATCCGGTCAGACCCGCTCCGGCTCCGCCAGCAGGATGGCGGCGCGGATGGCGGCCCGGCGCAGCCCGGCATCGGCCCAGGGCTGATCGATCAGCGTCCGGGCGAAGGGATGCGAGGCCACCGCGGCCGCGGGGTCGATGCGGAAGCCGTCCCCGAACGCCACCGAACCGGGCGTGGGATCGGCCAGATAGGCGTCGACGACGGCCGAGACGTCGTCATCGACGATATCCAGGGTCGTGAACAGGTCGAGAGTCATGGGGCGCTTCGCCATGGCGGCGCTATAGCCGCGCCACCGCGACAGGATCACGACTCCCGCGCCGTCTCCGCGCCGCGATCAGAACGCGGCCGGAACGATCATCGCGGCGGGAACCGGGCCGCGCACGTAGTCCGCGTGCCGCAAGCGCTCGGGCAAGTGGACCGCCGGGTGCTCCACGCTGCCGTAGGGGATCTGGTCGAGCAGGTGGCTGATACAGTTCAGGCGGGCCCGTCGCTTGTCGACCGCCTCGACCACCCACCAGGGCGCCTCGGGGATATGGGTCCGCGCCAGCATGTCCTCCTTGGCCCGGGTGTAGTCCTCCCAGCGGCGCCGCGACTCGACGTCTATGGGCGACAGCTTCCACTGCTTGAGCGGATCGTGGATCCGCATCCGGAAGCGGAATTCCTGCTCGGCATCGGTGATCGAGAACCAGTATTTTACCAGGACGATGCCGGAGCGCACCAGCATGCGCTCGAATTCGGGGACCGACCGGAAGAACTCCTCGACCTCCGCCTCGGTGCAGAAGCCCATGACCCGCTCGACGCCGGCGCGGTTGTACCAGGAGCGGTCGAACAGCACGATCTCGCCGCCGGCGGGCAGATGGGAGACGTAGCGCTGGAAATACCATTGCGTCCGCTCGCGCTCGCTCGGGGCAGGCAAGGCGGCGACGCGGCAGACGCGGGGATTGAGGCGCTGGGTGATCCGCTTGATCACGCCGCCCTTGCCGGCCGAGTCGCGGCCCTCGAACAGCACGACCACGCGCAGTTTCCGGTCCTGCACCCAGTCCTGGAGCCGGACCAGCTCGTGCTGCAGCCGGAGCAGCGCGCGGAAATAGACCTTGCGGTCGAGATGATCGGGCGGCGCGCCGCCGAGCTCGGCCGCGAGCCGGTCGAGGCGATCCTCCTCGAGCCCGAGTTCCAGCTCCTCGTCGTAGCTGTCGGCGAGGTCACGCCGGATCGCCTCCAGGGTGGCATCCGAGTTGGCGTTCAAGGTGGCATCCGGGGCAGAGCTGTCGTCGGGCCGCATCGCCGGTTCTCCTGCGCGTCGCGGGGCCGACCTAGAGCAGCGTTCCGTGACACGCCTGAGAAAGCGCCGCGCCCGCGGCGGCCGATCCCATGTCGCGCCCGTGATCGTTCCGTCATACGGTTCCGCCACCGATCGGGGCGACCGGAGATGCGTCATGGCTGGAGAAGCGAAGAGGGCCGGGCCGAAGCGCCGGCAGGACGACCCCGATCCGGCGCGCGCCGAGGGCGAGAAGGTCGGCGCGCGCATCGATGCCGCCTTCGAGAAGCTCGCCGGGAAGCTGCGCGCCCGCGCCGACAGGGCCCGCGCCAAGCTCGACGCGGCGACGAAGGCCGAGAAGCGGGCGGTGCTGCTGCGCCGCTACGAACTCTACGCGGACGCGGCGGCCTATCTCGAGGAGCGGCTCGTCGATCGCGGGGGGCGATCCGCGTGATCTCCATTGACCCGGCCGGGCGCGGCGCCGCCCGACGCAGCTGACGGCGAGGATCCCATGTTCGACGCGACCAAGATGCTCGCCGACGCCCTCGGCGAGCACCTGGCCCTGACCTACCAGCGGACCTTCGGCAGCCGGGAGCCGCGCTACGCCGAGATCATCGAGGCCGCGGCGCGCCTGACGATCGAGCGGATCGTCGGGAGCGACGCCCTCTACCACGACGGCGACCACACGGCCCTCGTCACCCTGGTCGCCCAGGACATCCTCCGCGGCCGCTTCCTGCAGCAGGGCATCACGCCCGAGGACTGGCTGCACATGATCCTGGCCGCCCTCTACCACGACATCGGCTACGTGCGCGGCGTCTGCGCCGGAGACCGGCTGCAGGCCTTCGTCATCGACGCGCAGGGCACGACCGTCAGCCTGCCCCGGGGCGCCTCGGACGCGGCGCTGGCGCCCTACCACGTGGAACGCTCGAAGCTGGCCGTGCAGGAGCGCTTCGGCACGCACGATCTCGTCGACGCGTCCCGGGTCATCCGGGCGATCGAGCTGACCCGCTTCCCGGTCCCCGAGGACGATTCCCATCGCGAGACCGGGACCGAGGCCGGCCTGCTGCGGGCGGCCGACCTGATCGGTCAGCTCGGCGACCCGCTCTACCCGCGCAAATTGAACGCCCTATTCCACGAATTCGCCGAGATCGGCGTCAACGCGGAACTCGGCTACGACAGCCCGGCCGACCTCGCGGAGCGCTACCCGTCGTTCTTCTGGGGCAAGATCGAGCCCGTGATCGGGGACGCGATCCGGTTCCTCGACCTCACGGTCGAGGGACGGGGCTGGGTCGCGAACCTCTACGCCCACGTCTTCGCCATCGAGCACGACCGCCGGCGCATGGGCCCGCATCCCGGGCCGGGCCCCCTCTGAGGCCGCGCGGGCGGCGCGGCGGCCTCAGGCGGCCGCGACGAGCCTGGTCAAGGCCCGGACCAGCTCTGCCGCCACGAACGGCTTCTCCAGGATGGGCCGGCTCGCCTGGGCCGAGGCGCCGGTGACCCGCACGTCGCCGGTGGCGAACAGGTACGGCACGCCGAGGACGCCGAGACGCTCGGCGACCGGATAGACGCTGTTCCCGTCGCCCAGATTCACGTCGAGCACCGCGGCGTCGGGCGTCTGCTCGGCGATCAGGTCCAGGGCGAGATCCGCGCGCGGGACCGGGCCGATCACCTCGGCCCCGGCGCTGTGCAACCAGCGCTTGACCTCGCTGGCGATGAGATACTCGTCCTCGACGACGAGGACGCGGCACCCGGACAGGGGCGGAACAGCCTCGGGCACGATCCCCTCCCATCGGCGCGCGACGATCCGAGAATAACCGCGCGACACGACCGGAGGTTCGCGCCGTTCGCATGATCCGCCACGAACCCCGACGGCGCGGGACAGCGCCGGCCCGCGCGGCGGGTCGATCAGCCCCCTGGCCGAGCCGGGGCGTCGGGCGGGAAGAAGCGGTTGGCCGGCCGCGCGAGGCCGAGATGGTCGCGCAGCGTCGTTCCGGCGTAGTCCCGGCGGAACAGCCCACGCCGCTGCAGCTCCGGCACCAGCCGGTCGACCACGTCGTCGAGACCCTCGGGCACGAACGGGAACATCACGTTGAAGCCGTCGCAGGCGCGCGTCTCCAGCCACTCCTCCATGCGGTCGGCCACCTGCGCGGCCGTGCCGACCATCTGCAGGCCGCCGTAGCCGCCGACCTTGCGGGCGAGTTCCCGCACGGTCGCGCCGGTGCGGCGGGCGTAGTCGACGATCTGGGCCTGCCCGCTCTTGCTGGCGTTGCTCTCGGGAAGCTCCGGGAGCGGCGCGTCGAGGGCGAAGCCCGTCGCGTCGACGCCGAGGCGGACCGAGAGGTTGGCGAGGCCGCTGTCGGGATGGACGAGGTCGTCGAGGCGCGCCTTCTTGGCCTGCGCCTCGTCCTCCGTCTCGCCCAGGACGATGAAGCAGCCGGGCAGGATCTTGAGCTGGTCCGGGTCGCGCCCCGCCGCCGGCATCCGCCCCTTCACGTCGGCGTAGAAGGCCCGCGCCGCCTCCAGGGTCGAGGCCGCGCCGAACACCATCTCGGCGGTCTCGGCGGCGATCTGCTTGCCGGCCTCGGAGGCGCCGGCCTGGACGATCACCGGCCAGCCCTGCACCGGCCGGGCGACGTTGAGCGGCCCCTTCACCTTCAGGAAGTCGCCGCGGTGGTCGAGGACGCGCATCTTCGCCGGGTCGAAGAACAGGCCGCTCGCCGGATCCATCGTGAAGGCGTCGTCGGCGAAGGAATCCCACAGGCCGGTCACCACGTCGAAGAACTCGCGGGCGCGGGCGTAGCGGGTGGCATGCTCCAGATGCGCGTCGCGGCCGAAGTTCAGGGCCTCGTCCGGGTTGCCGGAGGTGACGAGGTTCCAGCCGGCCCGCCCCTTCGAGATGTGGTCGAGCGAGGCGAACTTGCGGGCGACGTGGTAGGGCTCGTTGTAGGTTGTCGACGCGGTGGCGATCAGGCCGATCCGATCGGTGAGCACGGCGAGCGCCGGCAGCAGGGTCAGCGGGTCGAACGACGTCACGGTGGCCGAGCGGCGGAGCGCCGCCACCGGCATGTTCATCACCGCGAGGTGGTCGGCCATGAAGAACGCGTCGAACTTCGCGGCCTCCAGCCGCCGGGCGAAGTGCGCCAGGTGCTCGAAGTTGAAGTTCGCGTCCGGATAGCCGCCCGGATAGCGCCACCACGCGGTGTGGATGCCGACCGGGCGCATGAAGGCGCCGAGATGCAGCTGGCGGTCCCGGCTCATCGCTGCCGTCTCCAGTCTCTCACGGATGCTTGTGGATCGGGTCGACCCAGTACACCGTCTCGGGCGCCTCGGCGGCCTCGACGTCGGGCAGGTTGACCACCACCGCCTCGTTGTCGGAGCGCACCAGCACGCAGTGCAGCGGCTCGTCGGTCGAGGCGTTGATCTCCTGGTGCGGCACGAAGGGCGGCACGAAGATGAAGTCGCCCGGCCCGGCCTCGGCGACGTATTCGAGCCGGTCGCCCCAGCGCATCCGGGCGCGGCCCGAGACCACGTAGATCACGCTCTCCAGTTCGCCGTGGTGGTGCACGCCGGTCTTGGCGTCGGGCTGGATCGCCACCGTGCCGGCCCAGATCTTCTGGGCGCCGACCCGGGCGGCGTTGATCGCGGCCTGCCGGTACATGCCGGGCGTTTGCGCGGTGTTGGCGTCGAGCCGGTCGCCGGGGATCACCCGAACGCCGTCGTGCTTCCAGCGCTCGGACGCGCCGTGGTCGTGGGCGTGATCGTGGGCGTGATCGTGGGCGTGGCCATGATCGTGGCTGTGGCCGTGGTCGTCGCCGTGGTCGTGCATGTCGGGTCCTCCCGCGCCATCATTGCACGGCGGCGGCGGTTTGCGAGACGCTCGTGTCGAGGATCGCCTCGGCCCGCGGCGCGCGGGCCTTCGGGATCAGCCCGGCGCGGACGTAGAGATCGATGTTGCGCTGCTCGTCGGCGATCACGGACGCGTCGATCGGGACGGCCCGGTAGGCGGCGCGGCCGAACCAGCGCCGCGGCACCGCCTCCGGCAGGCCGATGAGCTTCGACCAGACGGACGCGTAGGGCGCCGGATCCTTCAGGGCCCATTCCCGGGCGCGGGCGAGGCGCGCGCCGAAATCGGCGAGCAGCGCCCGCTTGGTGCGGATCGCGTCGTCGCTCGCCACCGCGAAGGTCAGGCCCGGGGTGATGCCGTTGCCGTCGCGGATCACCCGGACGAGGCCGGCGAGCTCCGCCGTGGAGGTGTAGGGCTCCCAGGTCGACCAGGCGTCGACCGCCCCGGAGGCCAGCGCGATCTTGGCGTCGGCCGGCGGCAGGAAGCTGAAGGTCACGCTGTCGGCGGGCAGGCCCGCCTCCTCCAGCGCCGCCAGGACCACCTGATGGCCGATCGAGCCGCGGTTCGTGGCGACGCGCTTGCCCTTCAGGTCGGCCACGGTGCGGAGGGGCGATTCCTTGAGCACCAGGATCGCCAGCCCGTCCTGCCGGTTGCGGAAGGCTAGGAAGGCCTTCACCGGCACCCCGGCGGCGGCCGCGAAGGTGAAGGGCGCGTCGCCGACGCCGCCCGCGTCGATCGCGCCGGCGTTCAGCGCCTCGAGCAGGGGCGCGGCCGCCGGGAACTCGCTCCAGTCGAGCCGGTAGGGCAGCCCGTCGAGCACGCCGGCCGCCTCCATCAGCGCGCGGGCGTTGCCGCGCTGGTCGCCGACCCGCAGCACCTCCTGCGCGTGCGCCGGCCGGACCGCCAGGAGCGCCAGCAGGGCGAGGATGACGGCGCGCATCAGGCGGCCTCGGCGGCGCCGCGGCGCCCGAGGGCGGCGCGGACGGCGGGCAGCAGCGACCGGCCGTACTGGAGCGCGTCCTCCAGCGGGTCGAAGCCGCGGATCAGGAAGGTCCGCACGCCCAGGTCGTGATAGTCGAGCAGGGCGTCGGCGACCTGCTCGGGGGTGCCGACCAGGGCGGTCGAGTTGCCCGCCGCCCCGGTCTCGGCCGCGATGGCGGTGAACAGGCGCTTGTCGTGGCGCGGCCCCGCGGCCGCGGCCGCGAGGAGCCGCCGGGAGCCCTCGTTCTGCGGCGTCGCCGCCGGGCCGAGGCCCTTGGCGGCCCGGACGGCCCGGGTCCGGGCCAGGATGTCCTCGGCGCGCTCCCAGGCCCGCGCCTCGGTCTCGGCGAGGATCGGCCGGACCGACAGGCTGAAGCGCGGCGCCCGCCCGTGGGCCGCGGCCGCCGCCCGCACCCGGCCGATCAGCTCGGCGACCTGCGCGTGGGTCTCGCCCCAGAGGGCGTAGGTGTCGGCGTGGCGGCCGGCCACCGCCAGCGCCGCCGGCGAGGCGCCGCCGAAATAGACCGGGATCGCGTTGACCGGCTTCACCTCGGAGAAGCCGCGCTCCACCCGGTAGTGATCGCCCGCGTAGTCGAACGGCTCCGCGGCGGTCCAGCTCTGCCGGACGATGTCGAGGAACTCCCGGGTGCGGGCGTAGCGCGCGTCCTTGGTGAGGTGGTCGCCGTCCTGGGCGAGTTCCCGGTCGTCGCCGCCGCTGATCACGTGGATCGCGACCCGGCCGCCGGTGAGCTGGTCGAGGGTCGCGAATTGCCGCGCCGCCACGGTGGGCGCCGTGAATCCGGTGCGGTGGGCGATCATCAGCCCCAGCCGCTCGGTCACGGCGGCGACCTGCCCGGCGAGCAGGAGCGCGTCCGGCGTGGTCGCGTGGAAGGCCACCAGCACCCGGTCGAACCCGCCCCATTCGTGCGCCTGCGCCAGGAGCTTCAGGTAGTCGCGGTCGATGGACGGCCCCGCCGCCGGGTGGATCTCGGAGGTGTGGCGGGGGGCGACGAAGCCGATGAACTCGACGGCATCGGGGGGAAGCAGGCTCATGGTGCGATCTCCGGGTCGAGGGCGGGTTCAGGCGCCGAGGGCGGCCCTGCCGGCGGCGGCGCGGACGGCGTCCCCTTGCGGCCAGTGGATGCGCGCGCACAGGACGTCGCGCAGGTGCCGCTCCAGCGGGTTCGCCCGGGACAGGCCGGCGTTGCCGGACAGCTCCGCGGCGCGCTGGACCGCCGCGACGGCGTTCTCCGTGGCGGTGAGCTTCACGAAGCCGGACTCGCGCGGCGGCGGGGGATGTCCCGCATCGACCTCGGCGGCGAGCCCGGCGACGAGGCGCGCGTTGACGGCGAGCAGCCGCTCGTTCTCGCCGACCGCCTCGTGGAAGCGCGGCAGGCTCGCCAGCGGCGCCCCGAGGCTGCCGGGCCGGCGCGCCCGCAGGAAGCCGGTGAACCAGTCCTGCGCCGCCCGGGCCACGCCGTCGTAGAGGGCGGCGAGCAGGGTGCAGCTCCAGGCCTGCTGCCAGGGATCGGGCCCCGACCAGCCGCCCGGCGGCCGCAGGTCGACGGCGTGGTCCCCGGGGATCGGCACGTCCGTGAAGTGGACGTCGTGGCTGCCGGAGGCGCGCAGGCCGAGATGGTCCCAGGTCTCCGCGATGCGGATGCCCGGCGCGTCGAACGGCACCAGGACGGTGCCGGTGCGCGGCTCCGCCTCGTCGGTGCGGACGAAGACGAGGCCGTAGGCGAGCCCCGGCGCCCCGGTCGCGTAGATCTTGTGCCCGGAGATCAGCCAGCCCGCGCCGTCGCGGCGGGCCACCGTGGCCGGCAGGCCGCCCCGCGAGGGCGTCCCGAGTTCGGGCTCGACCCGCAGGGCGTTGATCAGCGCCCCGCGCGCCACCGCCGCCGCGCCGACCGCGTCGGCGAGCGCGCGCGGCCACGGGGTGTCGGGCCGGTGGATCAGCCCGTGCTGAAGGTACTGCATCGCCACGACCAGGGCGGTCGCCGGGTCGGCGGCGCCGAGCGCGCGCACCAGAGCGGCGGCCCGCGCGAGACCCGCACCGCCGCCGCCGAGACGCCGCGGCACGGTGACGGCCAGGAGCCCGGCCTCCCGGAGCGCCGCGAGGGAGTCGTGCGGGAAGGTCCCCGCGCGGTCGTGGTCGGCCGCGCGGGCGGCGAGCCGTCCGGCGAGGCTGCTGACGATGTCGGGGGGCGGGACGGCGACGGTCATGGGGTGTTCGGCGACGTGATCGGCGGGCGGCCGCGCGGCGCCATCCCGGGAGCCGCGATGGTCCGCCGGGACCCGGGTCGCGTCAACGGAATGCCGTTCCGAATATTCATGGATCGGAAGGAGGATGTTGCCGCGTCATCGGACGGTGAAGAAGAACGTGTTTCCGCCCGCTGGAAACCGGAATCGATCGTTACCCGGTCATAGTTCGGGATCCCCTCATCGAGAGACAGACGAACGACGCCCCTCGCCGATGAGACGGGGCGCCTGTGCGCCGCGCGACGGCACCGATCCGTGAATGATCTTACCCGATCGCGCGAAAATAGAGAAAACGCTTTCGTTGACTCGGTCCTGTAGCGATCGAATACTCGGCACCCTGATCCCTCGACGGATCATTCCCGAAGACGAGGACGCCAGATCCGCCCGGTCGCGCCACCGGTGCGGTGACGCGCGCCGTTCCCGCCGCGCGGTCGCGCGGCCCGGAGACCCGAGATGACCGACGCGCCCTCCCGACCGGGCAGCCCCTCCTCCGATCCCTCGCCCTCCCGGCGGCGCCTGCTCCAGGTGGGCGCCGCGGCCGCCGCCCTGCCGCTCGGCCTCGGCATGGGCACCGGCCGCGCCTGGGCACCCGGACCGGGGGCGCCGTTCGACCCCGGCCCGCTCTGCCGACCCGCCGCCGCGGAGGCGCCCGCGGGCCCGCTCCGGACGGTCAAGCTGGCCTGGAACGCCACGGCCATCTGCACGGCGGCCGCGCCGCTCGCCAAGGAGCAGGGAATCTTCGCCCGGCACGGCCTCGACGTGGAGTTCGTCAATTTCGGCGGCTCGACCGAGGCCCTGCTGGAGGCGATCGCCACGGGCAAGGCCGATGCCGGGATCGGCATGGCCCTGCGCTGGCTCAAGCCCCTGGAACAGGGCTTCGACGTGAAGATCACCGCGGGGCTGCACGGCGGCTGCCTGCGGCTGCTCAGCGCCCAATCCTCCGGCATCGCCGACATCGCCGGGCTGAAGGGCAAGACGATCGCGATCAGCGACCAGGCGAGCCCGGCCAAGAACTTCTTCGGCCTGCTGCTCGCCAAGGCGGGGATCGATCCGGAGAGCGGGGTCGAGTGGCGGCAGTACCCGGCCGACCTGCTCAACCTCGCGGTGGAGAAGGGCGAGGCGCAGGCGCTGGCCGATTCCGACCCGCGGACCTGGATCTGGCTGAAGGACCCGCGCTTCACCGAGGTCGCCACCAACCTGTCGGGCGAGTTCGCCACCCGCACCTGCTGCGTCGTGGCCGCCCGCGGCAGCCTGATCCGGAACGACCGCGCGGTGGCGGCCGCGCTGACCCGGGCGATCCTGGAGGGCGGCCACGCCGTCCACCGGGATCCCGAGGCCGCGGCCCGGGCCTTCTCCGGCTACGGCGGCAAGGGCTCGATCGCGGATCTCGCCGCGATGCTGCGCAGCCAGCAGCACGGCGACAGCCCGGTCGGCGGCGATCTCAAGCAGCAGCTCGCGCTCTACGGGGACGAGCTGAAGCAGGTGAACGTCCTGCGGCGGTCCACCGACACGGCGAAGTTCGCCGAGCGGATCTACGCCGACGTGCTGAGCTGAGGCGCGCCATGTCCGGAAGCATCGCCGCCGGCGTCGCCCCGCGGGCCGCCGCCCCGTCCCGAAGGCTGCCGCGGCCGCCCTGGCGGATCGTCCTCGCGGGCGGCGCCTGGCTCGCCCTGGCCGGCGTGACCCTCGGCCTGCCCGAGGCGGACGACCTGCCCGAGACCGCAGCCCTCGGGTCCGGCGCGGCGGCGCTCGGTCTCGCCCTCCTGGCCCTCGCGCCCGTGGCCGGCCGCCTCGGCGCCCTCGGGTCGCGGCTGCGGCACGGGAGCCCCTGGCTCGCGGCGCTGGCCCTGGCGCTAATCGCCTGGGAGGCGGTCACGGCGAAGCTCGCCCTGCTGCCGATGCCGTTCTTCCCCTCGCCCCAGGCGATCCTGGAGGTTTTCCTCGACGACTGGCCGAAGCTCGGCGGCAGCATCCTCAACTCCCTGATCCTCCTCTCCGGCGGCTACGCCATCGGGGCGGCGACCGGCTTCGTCCTGGGCGTCGCCATCGGCACCTTCCGGGCGGTGTGCTACTGGGCCCATCCCGTTCTGCGCTTCGTCGGGCCGCTGCCGGCCACGGCATGGCTGCCCCTCGCCTTCTTCGTCTTCCCGTCCTCGTGGTCGGCCAGCACCTTCCTGGTGGCGCTGGCGACCGGCTTCCCGGTCACGGTGCTGACCTGGTCGGGGGTGGCGGGCGTCAACAAGGCCTATTTCGACGTGGCGCGGACGCTCGGCGCCTCGCGCGGCTTCCTGATCCTGCGCGTGGCGATCCCGGCGGCGCTGCCGCACGTCTTCGTCGGGCTGTTCATGGGGCTCGGCGGCTCCTTCGCGGTGCTGGTCGTCGCCGAGATGCTCGGCGTGAAGTCCGGCCTCGGCTGGTACCTCCAGTGGGCGCAGGGCTGGGCCGCCTACGCCAACATGTACGCGGCGCTGATCGTGATGGCGCTGATGTGCTCCTCCCTGATCACGCTGCTGTTCCGCCTGCGCGACCGCCTGCTCGCGTGGCAGAAGGGGCTGGTGCAATGGTAGCCGCCGCAACCCTCGAACGCCCCGCCGCCCAGAGCGCCGGGGCCCGCCTGGCGGTCGAGTCCGTCAGCCACGCCTTCGCGATCCGCGGCGCGCCCCTGCCGGTCCTCGACCGGGTGAGCCTCGACGTGGAGCCCGGCGGCTTCGTCGCGCTGCTCGGCCCCTCGGGCTGCGGCAAGTCCACCCTGCTGCGGCTCGTCGCCGGCCTGGAGCCGCCCGACCAGGGCGCGATCCGGGTCGACGGCGACCTCGTGGAGGGGCCGGACCCGTCCCGGCTCCTCGTCTTCCAGGACCCGACGCTCTATCCGTGGCGGACCGTGCGCGGCAACGTCGCCCTCGGGCTCGAGGCCCGCGGCGTCGGGCGGTCGCGGGCGGCCCGGGTCGACCGGGCGCTGGGGCTCGTCGGCCTGTCCGGCTTCGCGGATGTCTACCCGCACCAGCTCTCCGGCGGCATGGCGCAGCGGGCGGCCCTCGCCCGGGCGCTCGTCAACGAGCCGCGCCTGCTGCTCCTCGACGAGCCGCTGGGCAAGCTCGACGCCCTGACGCGGCTGGCCATGCAGGCCGAGATCCTGCGGCTCTGGCAGGAGAAGCGCTTCACCGCGCTCCTCGTCACCCACGACGTCGAGGAGGCGCTGGTCCTGGCCGAGCGCGTGATCGTGCTCTCCGACCGCCCGGCCGCGATCCGGGCCGCGCTGCCGGTCGCGGTACCCTATCCGCGCCACCGCGACGATCCCGAGATCGTGCGGCTGCGCCGGGAGATCCTGGGAATCCTCGGCCAGCCGGCCTGAGCGTCGCCGCCGCGTCAGCCCCGCGCCGCCGACGGGGCCGCCCCGACGGCCGCTGCCCGCGGCCGGTGCCGGCCGATCCAGAAGACCAGGGCGCAGCCGGCGCCGGTGAGGGCGCAGAGCGGGAGCAGGGCGACGGGGAAGCTGCCGGTCTGCTCGCGCAGCACCCCGATCAGCGAGGTGATCGCCCCGGTGCCGAGATGCGCCAGGGTGTTGATCGCCGCGATGCCGGCGGCCGTCTGGGCCGGCGGCAGCGTCTCGGTCGCCAGGGCGAAGAACGGGCCCTTGATCGCGTAGTTGCCGAGCAGGACCAGCGAGAGCAGGACCAGCGTCATCCAGAGCGAGCCGGTCAGCAGCGTCAGGGCGAAGCTCACCGAGGTCAGCGCCAGCGGCAGGGCCGTGCTCCAGATCCGCTCGCCGCTGCGGTCCGCCCGCAGGCCCCAGACGATCATGAAGACCGAGGCGATGCCGAACGGGATCATGTTCAGCAGGCCGGTCTGCAGGTTGCTGAGGCCGAACCCCTTGAGGATCTGCGGCATCCACAGCGACAGCGTGTTGCTGGTGGCCGAGCTGCCCGCGTAGATCACGGCGAGCAGCCAGACCTGCCGGCTGGCGAGCACCGCCCAGACCGCCGCGAGGCCGTGGGCGTGGTGCCCGGCGCCCGCCTCGGCGGCGCGCCGCTCGGTCTCCAGCCGGTCCGTCAGCCAGCCGCGCTCCGCCGGGCTCAGGAAGGTCGCCTCGGCCGGCCGGCTCGGCAGCAGCGCGAGGGCGGCGACGCCGAGGATGACGGCCGGGACCGCCTCCATGATCAGCAGCCACTGCCAGCCGCGCAGGGACGCGGCGCCGTCGAGGGTGAGGAGCGCCGCCGAGAGCGGCGAGCCGAAGAAGCTGGAGAGCGGGATCGCGACCATGAACATCGCCACGATCCGCGCCCGGTAGGCCTTGGGGAACCAGTAGGTCAGGTACAGGATCACGCCGGGGAAGAACCCGGCCTCGGCCGCGCCGAGCAGGAAGCGGGCGGTGGCGAAACTCAGCGGACCGGTGACGAAGGCCGAGCCGATGCCGACGAGCCCCCAGGTGATCATGATCCGCGCGATCCAGATCCGCGCGCCGACGCGCTCCATGGCGAGGTTGCTCGGCACCTCGAACAGGACGTAGGCCACGAAGAACAGGCCGCCGCCCAGGCCGAAGGCCGCGGCGGAGAGGCCGAGATCGTGGTTCATGGTCAGCGCCGCGAAGCCGACATTCACCCGGTCGACATAGGCGATGAAGTAGCAGAGCACGAGGAAGGGGATCAGGCGCAGGCCGACCTTCCGCATCGTTCGGCTCTCGAAGGCGGCCGCGTCCGCCGCGTGTGGCGTGGTCGGTGTTGCCATGGTCCTGTCCTCGCTGGAATTCGGGCGGGCCCGCCTCGGCCTAGCGGTCGAAGCGGAAGAGTTCGGCGGGCGTCTCGGCCATGACGATCCGGCGCTCGGCCGGGTCCGGCACCCAGGCGTCGAGGTCGCGCCGGGCCTCGGCCGGGCTGGCCTGGGTCTCGAACTGCGTGTGCGGCCAGTCGCTGCCCCAGAGCAGGCGCCGCGCCCCGAAGGCGCCGCGCAGGCGCTCGGCGGCCTGCACCGCCGTCTGCCGGCCGGCCTCGCCGCTGCCGATGCGGTAGGCGCCCGAGAGCTTGACCCAGACGCGGCCGCCGCGGCCGAAGCCGAGCAGGTCGGCGAAGCCAGGATCGGCGATGCCGAGGGCGGGGTCGATCCGGCCGAAATGGTCGACCACCACGGGGACGCCCGCCGCGATCAGCGGCGGCAGCAGCCGCGCGAGGCGCCGCGCCTCGGCCTGGACCTCGATCTGCCAGCCGAGATCCGCGACGCGCGCGAGGTGGGCGCGCCAGACCGGGCCGGCGAAATCCGGGTCCGGCCGGCCGATCAGGTTGAGACGCAGGCCGACGACGCCCTGCCCGGCGAGGTCGCGCAGGGTCGCGGTCTCGGCCTCCGGGGCCAGCACGGCGATGCCGCGCAGCCGCTCCGGCGCGGATCGCAGGGCCGAGACCATGTAGCCGTTGTCGGTGCCGAGGAAGCTCGGCTGGATCAGCACGCCGCGGGCCATGCCGTTCCGGTCCAGCATGGCGCGGTAATCGGCGATGCTCGCGTCGTAGTCGGGGGCGTAGCGCCGGTCGCCCGTGAGGGTGAGGGAGCGGGTGAAGACGTGGGCGTGGGTGTCCACCGCAGCGACGCCGGCGTCGGCGTCGGCGGCGGAGCCAGTCCCGGCCGCGCGGCCGCGGGCGGGAAGCGCGAGCGTGACGCTGCCCGCGAGCAGGGTGCGGCAGAAGTGGCGCCGGTTCATCGGATCATCTCACGGTCTGGGGGATCAGCGCGCCGCCGGGCTGCCGATCCGGCAGGAGCGCGACGGCGAGGAGGACGAGCCCGTAGGCGCCGAGGGCCGACAGGCCGATCGCCGGGCCGAGGCCGCAGATCTCGCTGAGCAGGCCGACGCCGAGGGGCAGCAGGCCGGAGGCGAGGCGGCCGGCGTTGTAGCAGAAGCCCATCCCGGTCCCGCGCAGCCCGTCCGGGAAGAGCTCACTGAACAGCGCCGCGAGACTCGCGGGGATTCCGGCCGTGCAGAAGCCGAGGGGCGCCCCGAGGAGGAGCAGGCCCGTGCCGCCGACCGGCAGCAGCAGGTAGAGGACGACCAGGGCCATGCAGCCGGCGGCGTAGAGCGCCACGGTCCGGCGGCGGCCGAGCCGGTCCACGAGGCCGCCGGCGACGAGGCAGCCCAGGCCGAAGGCCGCGATGATGATGGCGAGGTAGAGCCCGGTCCCGAGGACCGAGGCGCCGCGCTCGACGCTCAGGTAGGTGGGCAGCCACGTGAACAGGGCGTGGAAGCCCCCGTGGGCGCCGAGGCCGAGCAGCGTCGCGAGCACCGTGATCCGGCGCAGGCCGGGCGCGAAGATCGCGAGCGATCCGGCCGGCGGCCCGGCCGTCCTTCCGACCGGCCGCGCGGGTTCCGGGACGGAGCGGCGGAGGTAGAGCAGGAGGAGTGCCGGCGCGAGGCCGCAGGCGAACAGGGCTCGCCAGGCCGTCTCCTGATCCAGCACCGAGAACGCCGCCGTGGACAGGAGCACGGCCGCGCCCCAGCCGAGCGCCCAGCCGCCCTGGACGGCGCCCAGCGCCCGGCCGCGGTGCTCGGGCCGGATCGCCTCCGCCATGAGCGCGGCGCCGGCCGCCCACTCGGCGCCGAAGCCGATCCCCTGCAGCGCCTTCAGGGTCAGCAGCTGGGCGAAGCTCTGCGCGAAGGCCGCCAGGAAGGTCGCGACCGCGAACCACAGCACCGTGATCTGGAGGGCCCGGACGCGGCCGATCCGGTCCGCCGCGAGGCCGCCGAGCCAGCCGCCGATCGCCGCCGCCACGAGCGTGACCGCGCCGATCAGGCCGGCCTCCGAGCGGCTCAGGCCGAAGCTCGCGACCAGCGCGGGAATGGCGAGGCTGAACATCTGCACGTCCAGGGCGTCGAGCGACCACCCGCCCAGACAGGCCCAGAAGGTGCGACGCTCGACCGGACCGACCTCTCGGTACCAGCGGAACACGGGCTTTCCTCCGTCCTCCGAAGAGGACTAGTCATTTATATGAATAGATGAGCACGCGAGGGCTGGCACGTCAAGGCGCCCGCCTTTCAGCGTATGTCGACCTGATACCGGAAGTCCCGGGCGGCGCCGCGCGTCACCCGCCACTCGATCGGGCGGGCATCGAAGCCGAAGGCGAGGCGCTCGATGACGACGACCGGATCCCCGTCGGCGATCGCGAGGCGCCCCGCGTCGGTCGCGTCGGCGATGCCGACGGTCAGGGTCTCCTCGGCGCGGGCGACGATCTCGCCGCAGAGACGCTCGTAGGCGGGGTAGAGGAGGTCGCCGATCTGCGTCAGCGGGGCTTCGAGGAGCGGCGCGAACCGCGCGGCCGGCAGCCAGATCGTCTCGGACAGGATCGGGCGGCCCTGGAGGTGGCGTGTCCGGATCAGCCGGATCGCGTCGCCGCGCGCGTCCAGGCCGAGGGACTCGCGGACGGTCGCGGGGGCCGGACAGGCCTCGCGCGACAGGATCCGACCCTCCGGCACCGCCTGGGTTCCGTCCGGGCCGAGATGCCGGAAGAAGCGGAACAGGGACCGGTCGAAGCGCGGCCGCCGCACGAAGGTGCCGCGGCCCTGCTGCCGCTCGACGAGGCCGTCGGCGACGAGGACGTCGATCGCCTTGCGCACGGTGCCGATGGCGACGCGGTGGGTCGCCGCCAGTTCCGCCTCCGTGGGGATCGGTTCGCCCGACCGCCAGACGTTGCGGGCGATCTGGAAGGCGATCTCGTCCCGCAGGCGCTGGTAGAGCGGCAAGCGGAGATCGGGCTGGGGTGCGGTCACGACGGTCATGTGTATGACTGTATGACTATCGCCGGCAGGCGCCAATGGGCGACGGAGTGGTGCCGGCGCGCGCCGATCCCGTGGTCCACAGCGTCGCAGTACAGGACCCATTCGCCGGGCCGCGGGTTTCCGCCGGGATTTCCCGGGATCATGGTCCAGCGAGGCGCGGATGGTCGAATATCGTACGTCTCGAGAGACCCGTCAGGGTCGGCGCGGCAGGCCGGTTCTTATCGTGCTCCTCGTCAGTGTGGGGTTGATGGTCGCCGCCCTGGCCGGCCTGATGATCTGGCAGGGTGAGACCGCGCCGCCCGACTACGCCAGCCAGAGTCAGGCCGCCGCCCGCAAGGTCGTCACCGGCTCCGAGAGCGGATCAATCAGCGCCCCGCCGGCCGGGACGCGATCCACGCCCTGACCGACGTCGACCGGCGCCGGCCGTCTCGATCGGTCCGCGCGGGGACAGGACCTCCCCCCGCGAGACGACCATCATGACGGTCGGCCCACAGCTCCAAGACGAAGGGCAATGCCCGGGCGCAAGCCGTTGTCGACGTCGAGTCGATGCCGGCGCTCCGCGACGGCGGCGACAGGGCAGATCGCGACAACGTCATCGCGGTCTCTGCGGGAGCCTCCACCGCAAGCCCGGCAAGACTTCGACGCCCCGCGCTTGATCCAGCCGGAGACCGCCTCATTTCGTCACGAGTCTCGAGCGCGACGGGAATCGCCTGAGGGTTCGGACCGCCTGCACCGCCCACCGCCTTCGACGTCCGGGCCCCGCGCGCCCGGCCGTCGCGCAACACCAAGGGGGACCACCCGATGAGCGAGACGATCGACAAGACGGACACGACGTCGTTTCACATGGCAGGCCAGTGTCCGTTCGGCGGCGACCGGATCGGCGGCGCCCACGGCAACCGGCCGACGCTGGAGAACTGGTATCCCCATCGCCTGCGGGTGGAAGTGCTCCACCAGAACGGGCTGGCGGCCGATCCCCTGGGCCCGGATTTCGACTACGCGGCCGAGTTCGCCAAGATCGACTTCGACGCGCTCAAGCGCGACATCAAGCAGTTCCTGACCTCGTCGGTGGAGTGGTGGCCGTCCGACTACGGCAATTACGGCCCGCAGATGATCCGCATGGCCTGGCACTCGGCCGGCACCTACCGGATCGCCGACGGGCGCGGCGGCGCCGGCACCGGCATGCAGCGCTTCGCCCCGATCTCGAGCTGGTGGGACAACGGCAACACCGACAAGTCGCGGCGCCTCCTGCAGCCGATCAAGCACAAGTACGGCAACGCCCTGTCGTGGGCCGACCTCATGGTGCTCACCGGCAACTGCGCCCTCGAGATCATGGGCCTGCCGACCTACGGCTTCGCCGCCGGCCGCCTCGACGCCTGGGAGGCGGACGACGCGACCTACTGGGGACCGGAGGTCGTCGAGATGGGCTCGGTCTCGAGCTTCGACGACATGGTCAACCGCGACAAGCGCTGGCGGGGCAAGAACGGCGACGCCGATTACGACCTCGAGAACCCGCTGGCCGCCTCGCACCAGGCGCTGATCTACGTGAACCCGGAGGGCCCCTACGCCAGCGGCGATCCGCTGGCCTCCGCGCGCGACATCCGGATCACCTTCACCCGCATGGCGATGAACGACGAGGAGACCGTGGCGCTGATCGCGGGCGGCCACGCCTTCGGCAAGAGCCACGGCATGGTGCCGGCCAAGGAGATCGGGCCGCCGCCCGAGATGGCGCCGATGGAGGCGATGGGGCTGGGCTGGCACAACCCGAAGGGCACCGGCTCCGGCAAGGACACGATGACCAACGGCATCGAGGGCAGCTGGACCCCGGATCCGACGAAGTGGGACAACGCCTACCTGGAGAACCTCTTCAAGTTCGAGTGGGAGCAGACCAAGAGCCCGGCGGGCGCCCTGCAGTGGACGCCGAAGGATCCCGCCGCGCCGAAGACGCCGGACGCCCACGTCGCGGGGCAGATGCACCCGCTGATGATGATGACGTCCGACATCGCCCTGAAGGTCGATCCCGACTACCGCAAGGTCTGCGAGAAGTTCCTCAACGACTTCGACGCCTTCACCCAGGCCTTCTCCAAGGCGTGGTACAAGCTCACCCACCGCGACATGGGTCCGAAGCACCGCTACCTCGGCCCGGAAGTCGTGATCGAGGACGGGCTCCTGTGGCAGGACCCGCTGCCCGAGCGCGACTACGCCCTCGTCGGCGAGGCGGAGATCGCCGCGCTGAAACAGGCGATCTCCGGCACGGGCCTGTCGGTCTCGGATCTCGCCTTCACGGCCTTCTCGGCGGCCTCGACCTACCGCGACAGCGACAAGCGCGGCGGGGCCAACGGCGGCCGCCTCGCCCTCGCGCCGCAGAAGGACTGGGCCGTCAACCGGCGGGCCGCGCCCGTGGTCGAGGCCCTGCGCGGCGTGATGGCGACCTTCAACGGCGGCCGCAGCGACGGCAAGAAGATCTCGCTGGCGGACCTGATCGTGCTGGGCGGCTGCGTCGCCGTGGAGAAAGCGGCCCGCGATGCCGGGGTCGAGACGCCGGTCCCGTTCACGCCGGGCCGGGTGGACACGACTCAGGCGCTCACGGACCTCGAGATGTTCGAGTGGCTGAAGCCGGTGGTGGACGGGTTCCGCAACTACGTCGACGACGGCTTCGGGCAGATGACGCGCAGCGTCTCGCCGGAGGAGATGTTCCTCGACAAGGCGAACCTGCTGACGCTGACAGCCCCGGAATGGACCGTCCTGACCGGCGGCCTGCGCGCGCTCAACGCCAACCACGACGGGTCGAGCCGGGGCGTCCTGACCGACCGGGTCGGGGCGCTGACGACCGACTTCTTCCGCAACCTGACCGACGTCGATCTGGTCTGGGAGAAGGCGGATGCGGAGGGGATGACCTTCGCGCTCAAGGACCGCGCGAGCGGGCAGACGAAGTTCGAGGCGACCCGCAGCGACCTCGTCTTCGGCTCGAACGCGCAGCTCCGGTCCATCGCCGACGCCTACGCGGGCAGCGACGGCCAGCGGCGCTTCGTGGCGGACTTCGTCAAGGCCTGGGACAAGGTCATGATGCTCGACCGCTTCGACGTGAAGGGTCACCGACGTTACGGGCCGATGGCGGCCTGACGCCCGCCATCGGGATCGCCCAGGGTGCGCGCCGCGTCACGGCCTGAGGCTGTGCGCCCCCAGCGCGGCCCAGTAGGCGGCGCCGACCGGCAGGGCCTCGTCGTTGAAATCGTAGCCCGGATTGTGGAGCGGCAGGCTCTTGCGCGTCCCGTCGGTCCCGATCCACGCGTAGGCGCCGGGGCAGGCCTCCAGCATGTAGGCGAAATCCTCCGACGCCATAGAGGGGCCGACCTCGCCCCGGCGCGCGGTGATGTCCGGGACGGCCCCGGCCGCCTCCAGGGCGGTGCCGACGGCGTCGGCGGTGTTGACGGTGGCGGGGTAGCCGAACCGGTAGTCCACCTCCGCGCGGGCGCCGTGCGTGGCGGCCGTCCCGCCCGCGATCGCCTCGACGAGTTCGGCCACGCGCTTGCGCACGGCCTCGTCCAGGCAGCGGACCGTGCCGCGGATGACCGCGCGCTCGGGGATGACGTTGTAGGCGTCGCCGCCGTGGATCTGCGTGACGCTGAGCACGACCGGGTCCGTGGGGGCGATCCGGCGGCTCACGATGGTCTGCAGGGCCAGGACGATCTCGGAGGCGACCACGAGCGTGTCGGTGCCGCGCTCCGGCATGGCCGCGTGGGTGCCGAACCCGGCGACCGCGATCTCGAACGTGTCGAGGGAGGCCATGATGGCGCCGACCCGGGTCGCGAAGGTCCCCAGCGGCAAACCCGGCCAGTTGTGCAGGCCGTAGACGGAATCGCACGGGAACAGCCGGAACAGGCCGTCCTCGACCATGGCGCGCCCGCCGCCCTCGCACTCCTCCGCCGGCTGGAAGATGAAGTGGACCGTCCCGGACAGGTCGGTGCGCGACGCGAGGTGCCGGGCCGCGCCGAGCAGCATCGCCACGTGGCCGTCATGGCCGCAGGCATGCATCACGCCGGGCGTCCGGGAGGCGTGAGCAGCGCCCGTCGCCTCCTGGATCGGCAGGGCGTCCATGTCGGCGCGCAGGCCGATGGTCGGGCCGTCGCCCCGGCTCAGGGTCCCGACCACGCCGGTGCGACCGAGCCCGGTCTTCACCGACAGGCCGCAGGCGGCCAGTTCCCGGGCGACGAGATCCGCCGTGCGGACCTCCTGGAAGGCCAGCTCGGGATGGGCGTGCAGGTCGCGCCGCCACGCGACCATCCGCTCCACGGTCTCCGCCTCGATGCGCATGCGATCTCTCTCAGATACGGGAGGCTGCCGGAGCGCCTCGATCCCCCGCCCGGACCCTACGCCGATCGGCGCGGCGGTTCACCCCAGCGGCGGGTGCATGAAGAACTGCGCGATGAGGGCCGCGCCGAGGAAGGTCCCGGCATTGGCCATGAACGAGACCACGACGATCCGCCAGCCGAGGCGGCGGAAGGCGGGCACGTCCTTGGCGACCGAGAGCCCCGCGAAGGTCAGGATCGGCGTGGCGAGCGCCAGGAAGTTGAGCTTGCCGGTCAGGGCGGCGATCTCGGCGGCGTAGGGCGTCCCGGGATAGGTCAGCGCCATGCCGATGATCGACACCCAGAGGACGGCGGGCAGGCGCCGGCCGAGGAGCAGGTAGAGGCCCCAGCCGGCGAGCACGGTGCCGATGATGATCGCCATCCCGGCCACGACGCTCGCGTCGGGGACGATTCCGTAGGTCAGCCAGTTGCCGATGAGCCCGTAGGCGCCGATCAGGATCCAGGCGAGCACGGTCTCGCCGAGGCCGATCCGCACCTCCCCGTGGGCCGGCTGATGGGCCGGCGCCTGCGGGTCGGCGGCCGCCGGGCGGGCGGCGTCCGGCCGGTTGCGGCCGAGGATCGGCTCCAGCTTGCCGTAGGCCCAGATCGTGAAGGGCAGCGACAGGAACAGGGTGAAGTACGTGCCGATCGTGGTGGTGACGAGGTTGCTGGCGGCCGCGAAGGTGGCGACGTCCTTGGCGACCTCGGGCGTCTGCTGGGCCGCGATCGCCCCGGAGGCCGCGGCCATCATGCTGCCGGAGCCGACCCCGGCCCCCATCGCCAGCGCCAGCGGGTTGAAGATGCCGAGGCTGGTAATCAGCCCGGCCAGCAGGGCGATGAACACCGCGCCGAACACCGTGCCGGTCAGGTACTCGGCCAGCACGCCGCGCCCCTCCGGCGAGTCCATGCCGTAGCGCTCGCCGATGATGGCGAGGCTGGGCTCGCGGCCGACCGAGAAGGTCGCGCCGATCGCCTCGCGCTTGATCCCGAGCAGGAGCGCCACCGGCAGGCCGAATACCATCGTGCCGAAGAAGTGGCCGAATTCCTGGAAGGCCAGGGCCCAGCCCGAGGCGAGGATCTTCGGCAGCGACCCGCCGACGAGCAGGCCGAGCTTGGCGATGAAGATCAGGAGCGCCGGCTGCAGGTAGGCGCCGGCCGCGTTCTGCAGGGCGCCCGACAGCCGCAGCGGCGCGGGCAGGCGCGGGCTCATCAGCCCCAGCGCGCCGCCCAGCAGCAGGGCCCAGAGCAGCGGGAGCAGCACGATCTTGCCGGCGCCCACCGGGATGCTGACGTTGCCGATCGCCTCCGCGATGACGACGATGACGAGGGCGAGCAGGAACAGCGTCAGCTTACCCCCGCCCGAGACGGGCGGCGCGACCGGCCGCGTGTTCGTCGCAAACAGTTCCCCCGCCATCGTCATCCTCCTTGGCCCCCCTCGGGGCTGCCCGTTGCTCCGCCTGCCGGTCTTGAGCGCCGGCTTGGCGTTAGATCGTCTCGGTCATTGCGCCCGTGGCGTCGGGCTCAGCCCACGTAGCCGAAGGTCACGGCCGGCGCGGCGGCGGTCTCGACCCAGACGCTCTTGGTCTGGGTGTAGGCCATCAGCGCCTCGCGGCCCGAGGAGCGGCCGAAGCCCGAGCGGCCGAAGCCGCCGAACGGCGAGGCCACGTTGATGGTCTTGTAGCCGTTGACCCAGACGGTGCCGGCCCGCAGGGCCGCCGCGACCCGGTGGCCGCGCCCGCCGTCGCCGGTCCAGACCGCGCCGGCGAGGCCGTAGGGCGTGCCGTTGGCCAGCGCGATCGCCTCGTCCTCGCCGTCGAACGGCAGGACCGCCAGGACCGGGCCGAACACCTCCTCCCGGGCGATCGCCGCGTCCGGCGCGACGCCGTCCACGATGGTCGGGCCGTAGTAGAAGCCGCCCGTGTCGCGTAAGGCGGCGGGGCAGGCCCCGCCGGTCGCGATCGTGGCGCCCGCCCCTGCGGCGGCCTCGACCATGTCGGCGATCTTGTCCCGCTGGCGCCGGTTGTTGATCGGGCCGATCTGCGTCTCCGGGTCGGTCGGCGCGCCCACGGGGATGCGCGCGGCGGCGCGGGACAGGCGCTCGACGAAGGACGCGTGGATCGAGCGGTGCACGAGGAGCCGGGAGCCCGCCACGCAGCTCTGGCCGGCGCCGCCGAAGATCGCGGCCTGCGCGCCGATCAGCGCCCGGTCGAGGTCGGCGTCGGCGAACACGATGTTGGCCGACTTGCCGCCGAGCTCCAGCACGCTCGGCACGATGGCGCGGGCCGCCGCGGCGGCGATCTGCGCGCCCGCCTCGGCCGAGCCGACGAACACGACGAGCCGGGTCTCGGGATGGGCGACCGCGGCGGCGCCGGTGGTCGGGCCGGCGCCGGCCAGCACCGAGACGAGGCCGCGCGGGATCCCCTCGGCGCGGTCGCAGAGCAGGCCCAGCGCCAGCGAGGTTAGCGGCGTCAGCTCGGAGGGCTTCAGCACCACGGCGTTGCCGGCGCAGATCGCCGGCGCGATCTGCCAGCCCGCCGTGAAGATCGGCGCGTTCCAGGGGGTGATCTGCACCACGGTGCCGAAGGGCTCGTGGCGGGTGTAGTTCAGGTGCGAGGTCGGGACCGGGATGACGTCGCCGTGCAGCTTGTCGCACCAGCCGGCGTAGTACTCGAACATCTCGGCGACCTTGGCGACCTCGCCGCGGGTGTCGCGGATCGGCTTGCCGGCCGAGAGGGTCTCCAGCTCGGCGAGCGCGCCGGCGTGCTGCCGGACCAGGGCGGCGACCGCCCACATCGCGCGGCCGCGGGCGGCAGCGGTCATCCCCCACCACGCGCGCTGGGCGTCGCTTGCCGCCGCCATGGCGGCCTCGACGACCGACGGGCCGGCATCGGCGAAGGTCGCGAGCACGCCGCCGTCGGCGGGGTTGGTGAGATCGAGGGCGGCGCCGGTCCCGGCGAGGATCTCGCCGGCCACGACGCTGCCGATGCGGCCGCCCGGCAGCAGGTCGGCCAGGAGGGCGGCGACCCGGTCGGCGGCGGGCGAGTGCGGCGTGCCGGACATCAGTGGGCTCCCTTGGGATCGCGGTAATCGGCCATGCGGGTGAAGTCGGCCGTGTCGGGGATGGCGGGTTGCGTCGCCTGCCAGATCCGCTTCACCTCGGCGGAGAGCGGCAGGTCGATCCCGCATTCGGCGGCGAGTTCGAGGGCGAGGCGCACGTCCTTGCGCATCAGGCCGGCCGAGAAGCCGCTGTCGAAGGTGCCGGACTGGACCCAGCGCGGGACCATGACCTCGCTGATCGCGCTGCGGCCGGTCGCGGTGTTGACGACCTGGACGGCCTCCTCGGCCGAGAGGCCCGCCGCCTCGGAGAGGCGCAGGGCCTCGCCGGTGGTCACCAGATGGGCCGCCACCAGCAGGTTGTTGACGAGCTTGACGATGTTGCCGGCGCCCGACGGCCCGACATGCGGCGCGCGGGCCGACATCGCCTCCAGGACCGGCCGGGCCAGCTCGTAATCCGCCTCGGCGCCGCCGATCATCATGGTCAGGGTGCCCTCGGCGGCGCCGGACGGGCCGCCGCTCACGGGGGCGTCGAGGAGCGCGTGACCGGCCGCGGCGAGGCGCTCGGCGAGGCGCCGGGTCGTGCCGGGATCCGAGGTCGAGGTGTCGATCACCACCACCTTCCGGTCGGTCCGGGACAGGAGCCCGCCCTCCGCGGTGACCACCGCCTCCACGTCCCGCGCCAGCGGCAGCGAGAACACCAGGGCGTCGGCCCGGCCGAGCACGTCGTTGAGGGCGTCGAGGACGGTGACGCCGGCCGCCTCGGCGGCGGGGCGCCGGGCCGGACTGAGGTCGTAGCCCAGGACCGCGAAGCCCTTGCGGGCCAGGGTCGCGGCCATGCCCAGACCCATGTTGCCGAGCCCGACGACGCCTACCGTTGCGATGGTCATGCCGATCCGTCCTCACGAAGCGGCACGATAGTTCCGGCAAACGAGCGTTGCGACAACAACCGATTTCTGCACGAAGCGTGCGGAAAATCCGCACGCTCGCGTCATGCCGGCGGCGGCCGGAACGCCACCATGTGGTCGGCCAGCCAGCCGAGCAGCCGCGCCGCGCCCTCCGGCAGGCGCCGCCCCGCGCGGACGACGAGGTGGGCGCTCGCCTCCGACAGGATCGCGTCGCGCAGCGGTAAGGCCGCGAGGAGGCCGTCGCGCAGCTCGGCCGCGACCACGAAGCGCGGCAGGAACGCGACGCCCATGGCGGCCATCACGAAGCGGCGGTGCAGCTCGAAGGACGCCGTCTCCAGCCGCGGCACCAGTCGGAATCCGCCGTCGGCCTCGACGCGGCCGATCAGCTGCCGGACCCCGTGGTCGGGGGGCAGGAGGGCGGCGGGTTCGGTGGCGAAGCTGCGCAGCGGGACGGGGGCCGCCCCGTCGGCGAGGGGATGCCCCATCGGCAGGACGGCGAGGAGCGGCTGCCGGGCGGAGACGATCCCGCGGACGTCCGGGTGCGCGGGCGGGTTGTAGACGAGGCCGATATCCGCGTCCCCCCGGGCGATCGCCGCGAGGATCCCGTCGGTCGTTCCGATCTCGACCTGATAGGCGATGCCCGGATGGTCCTGGGCGAAGCCGGCCAGGGCGTTGTCGAGGAGGTCGATCAGGAAGCCGGCGCCGCAGCGCAGGCTGACCGTGCCCCGCTGCACCCCGCGCAGGCGCTTCAGCTGGTCCTCCAGCAGGGCCGCCTCGTCGGCTTGCCGCTGCGCGTGCTCGGCGACGAGGCGGCCGGCCTCGGTGGGCACCACGCCCCGGGGCAGGCGCTCGAGCAGGGTCTCGCCGACCTGCGCCTCCAGCTCGATGATCTGCCGGCTCACCGCCGAGGCGGCGACGTTCAGGACATCGGCGGCCGCCCGGACCGAGCCCGCGCGCACGACGGCCAGCAGGTAGCGCAGCGCGCGGTCGTTCACGGCGGCGGATCCCCGGCGGCCGCGCCGCGCCGGTCGACCGCGACGGCGCCCCGCGCCACGACCAGCACGGGCTCCTGGCGCTCCACGATCATCTGCGGTACGCCGCCGGCCGCGAAGGCGATCAGGTCGGCCCGCGCGCCGGGCGCCACCGCGCCCGGACCGAGGCCCAGCACCCGCGCCGGGATTGCGGTGATCGGCGCCAGCAACGCCGCGAGGTCCGCGTCGGTGCGCAGGTCGAACCGGTAGGCGGCGAGCTGGGCGCGGGCGATCATGCCGGTGACCGTGGCGGGATTCCAGCAGTCGCGGACGTTGTCGGTGCCGAGGCAGACCGGGACGCCGAGCGCGCGCAGCCGCGGGATCGGCGGGCATCGGGCCCCGCCCGGCACGCTGCTGAGGATCGCGACGCCGGCCCGGTTCAGGGCCTCGGCGATCCGGCCGAGTTCCAGGTCGTCGGCCTCCGCGAGGGCGAAGGCGTGGCTGATCGTGACCTGCCCGCCGAGCCCGGCTGCCGCTGTCCGGGCCGCGATCGCCGCGATCGTGGCGAGTCCGGCCGCGCCGCCCTCGTGGAGATGGATGTCGATGCCCCGCCCGTGCCGCTCGGCCAGGGCGAAGACGATGTCCAGGTGACCGTCGCGGTCTCCGTCGATGCCGACGGGATCGAGGCCGCCGACGAGGTCCGCGCCCATCCGCAGGGCCGCGCCCAGGTCGTCGGCGACCGGCGGGCAGCCCAGGATCCCGCTCTGCGGGAAGGCGACGATCTGGATCTGCAGGCGGTCGGCCCAGCGCGCCCGCAGGTCGAGGATCTGGGCGAGGTGGTCGAGCCGCGTGACGTCGTCGACGTCGACATGGGTCCGCAGGCTCGTCGTGCCGCCGCGGAGCATGCGTTCGAGCAGCGCCTCGGCGCCCTGCTCGGCGAGCGGGATCCGCGTGGCGCGGCGGAACGCCTTCTCGTCGTCGATGATCGCGCGGACGGACCCCGCCGCCGCGTGCGGGCGCCACGGCAGGCCGAGCAGGCACTTGTCGAGGTGGACGTGCCCGTCCGACAGGCCCGGCAGCACCAGGGCGCCGCCGAGATCGATCGTGCGGCCGGCGGGCGGGAGCGGCGCGGCGGGATCCCGCAGCGCCGACACGCGGTCGCCCCGGATGTCGATCGTCGCCCGGCTTCCCTCGGCGAGCGCGGCGTCGTGGAGGCGCAGGTCGCAGGGGGCGTCCCAGCGCGGTTCGGTGCTCGGCGTCATGACGGGGCTTCCTTCAGAGCGGCCGGCCGGCGGCCACGACGGTCCGGATCGCGAAGCTCGATTGCAGCCGGGCGACCCCCGGCAGCCGCGACAGGACATCCTTGTGCAGCCGCTCGTAGTCGGCCGCGTCGATCACCTTGAGCTTCACGAGGTAATCGGCCGTCCCGGTCATCAGATAGCAGTCCTGCACCTCGGGACAGCGCCGGACGGCCGCCTCGAACCGGTTGAGATAGTCCTCAGTCTGGCGGTCCAGGGTGAACTGCGTGAGGACCACGAGGCCCGGCCCGTCGACCGCGCCGCCGATCAGCGCGGTGTAGCCCCGGATGATTCCGGATTCCTCCAGCAGCCGCACGCGGCGATGGCAGGCGGACGCCGACAGGCCGACCGCCGCGGCGAGATCCGCGTTGCTGATCCGGCCGTCGCCGCGCAGGGCCTGGATGATGCGGCGGTCGATCGCGTCCACGCGCGCCTCGCAGGATCTTCGAACTCGCCGCAGATATTTCCACGGCCAAGCTCGAAATTCAAATCTCTTCGACAGGATGCACGCTCGTTCGACGATCCTTCGTGTAGCCTTTTGGCACTGCATCCGAGCGCCGTTCCGAGGGCCGCCATGAGCATGATCGACCGCGAGCTCCGGCCCGATGCGGGCCCGGCCGGGACGGCCTCCGCCCTCCTCACGATCGATCTCGCGGCCATCGCGGAGAATTACCGCCTGCTCGCCGCGCGAGCCGGGACGGCCGCCTGCGCGGCCGTCGTCAAGGCGGACGCCTACGGCCTCGGCGCCGACCGGGTCGCGCCGGTCCTGGCCGCCGCGGGCTGCCGGCACTTCTTCGTCGCCCAGGTCGGTGAGGGCGTGGCCCTCCGGTCCATCCTCGGCCCCGGGGCGGCGATCGCCGTGCTCAACGGCGCCGCCCCGGGCAGCGAGGCGGCCTGCGCGGACCACGACCTCGTGCCCGTGCTCAACGACCGGTCCCAGCTCGACGGCTGGCAGGGCCTGGCCCGGCGGCGCGTGCGGCGCCTGCCGGCGATCCTCCAGGTCGATACCGGCATGGCCCGCTTCGGCTTCGCGCCGGAGGAGGTCGGCGCGCTGCTCGACGACCCAGACGCCCTCGCGGGCCTGGACCTGCGGCTGGTGATGAGCCACCTCGCCTGCGCGGGCGAGCCGGACAGCCCGGTCAACGCGGCGCAGCTCTCGGTCTTCCGGGCGGTCCGGCAGCGCCTGCCGACGGTGCCGGCGAGCCTCGCGGCCTCGTCCGGGATCTTCCTCGGTCCGGACTTCCACTTCGACCTCGTGCGCCCCGGCGCCGCCCTCTACGGGATCGCCCCGCAGGAGGGCGCGGCGAACCCGATGCGGCCGGTGATCGGGCTGCGGGCCCGGGTGATGCAGACGCGCGGCGTCCCGGCGGGGACGCCGGTCGGCTACGGGCACGCGGCCCGAGTCGACAGGGACAGCCGCCTCGCCACGGTCGCGATCGGCTACGCGGACGGGTTCTTCCGCAGCACGGCGGGCGGCGCGGCGTGGTTCGGCGGCGTCCGGCTGCCCGTGGTCGGGCGCGTCTCGATGGACAGCCTCGTCCTCGACGTCACCGACGTGGCGCCCGGCACCCTCGGGCCGGGGGCGCTCGTCGACATCGTCGGGCCGGAGCGCGACGTCGACGCCGTCGCCGCGGCGGCCGGCACGATCGGCTACGAGGTCCTGACCAGCCTCGGCCACCGCTTCCACCGCATCTATCTCGGAGCCTGAGGCAAGCCATGCACGTGATCATCCTCGGCGGCGGCGTCGTCGGCGTCACCTCGGCCTACTACCTCGCCCGGGCCGGCCATCAGGTCACCGTGCTGGAGCGCCAGCCGGGCTCCGGCCTGGAGACCAGCTTCGCCAATGCCGGGCAGGTCTCGCCCGGCTACTCGGCCCCCTGGGCGGCACCCGGGATCCCCGTGAAGGCGCTCAAGTGGCTGATGATGCGGCACCGCCCCCTGGTGCTGTGGCCGCGGCTCGAGCCCCGCCTTTACGCGTGGCTCACGCGCATGCTCGCGAACTGCACCGAGGAGGCCTACCAGCGGAACAAGGGCCGCATGGTCCGACTCGCCGAGTACAGCCGCGACGCGCTGCGCGACCTGCGCACCGAGACCGGCATCGCCTACGATCACCGGGAGAAGGGCACGCTCCAGCTCTTCCGGACGCGGAAGCAGCTCGACCATGTCGGCGACGACACCCGCGTCCTCGACGCCTACGGCGTGCCCTACACGGTGCTGGACCCGGCCGGCTGCGTCAGTGCCGAGCCGGCGCTCGCCGCCGTGCGCGACGTCTTCGTCGGCGGCCTGCGGCTGCCGGGCGACGAGACCGGCGACGCGCACCTGTTCACGCAGCGCCTCGCCGCGATCTGCGAGGGCCTCGGCGTCACCTTCCGCTACCGCACGGCGATCGCGCGCCTGCATCACGTCGGGGACCGGGTGACGGCGGTCGAGACCGCCGACGGCGACCTCCTGCGGGCGGATGCCTACGTGGCGGCGCTGGGCAGCTACACGCCGGCCCTGCTGCGCCCCCTCGGGATCGCCCTGCCGGTCTACCCGGTGAAGGGCTACTCGCTCACGCTCCCCATCACCGATCCGGCGGCCGCGCCGGTCTCGACGGTGATGGACGAGACCTACAAGGTCGCGATCACCCGGCTCGGCGACCGCATCCGCGTCGGCGGCACCGCCGAGCTCGCCGGGTTCAGCAGCGCCCTGCGCGGGCCGCGCCGCGAGACCCTCGCGCGCTCGGTGCAGGACCTGTTCCCGGCCGGCGGCGACCTCGACCGAGCCGCGTTCTGGACCGGCCTGCGGCCGATGACGCCGGACGGCACGCCGATCGTCGGGGGCACGCGGATCGGGAACCTGTTCACCAACACCGGTCACGGCACGCTGGGCTGGACGATGGCCTGCGGATCGGGCCGCCTGCTCGCCGACCTCGTGTCCGGACGGGCGCCGGAGATCGCGAGCGACGATCTGGCCCTCGACCGCTACGCCGCGTGAGCCGGCCGGCCGGATCGGCCCTGACCGGTCCGACTCCCCGTCGCCCGGTCACTGAACCGCCGTCGCGCTGCGCAGCGCGTGCCGTGGCGCACCAGCACAACTCTGCCCGGTATCGCCCCGAACGCGATCCGACCGTGCGTTGAGCAAGACTCCGGGAATCGTGGCGAGTCGCCGTCACCACCGGGCACAATCATTCATGATTCACCGAGATACGACCACCGGTTGATTACATGACGTTCATGACGTGCGGATTCGCATAATCGTCGGATGACTTCCGACAGGCCCAGGCAACCCTTCGCAGCGTGTCGAGTTGAGGACCTGAACGAACGATCCGGGTGCGCAGATGAGTTTCATCGTCGTACAGGGCCAGGACGATCACGAGCAGGCCGATGCCGTTCTTCGGGGCGTCGCCGACGGGCTGGCCCGCCTGTTCGGCGTGCCCGAGCATCCGCCCGGTGTTCAGCACCTGCTGGATTCCGGGACGCAGGAACAGGGTCCCCACCCTGAACAGATCACGCAGCGCAGCGCGCGGCGCGGCGGAAGCAAGAAGCTTCCTCGAGGCCGGTCGGTGAAGACGGGTACCGGCCGGACGCGGCGCGCAGCGGACCAGCCGTCCAGCCGCACGCGAGGGCGCCAGGCGGTGGCCGAGGCGCAGCCCGGGCAACGCGACCAGTCCTGAACCCGGCCCCGGCGCTCGCCCCGGCCTCAGCGCGCCGCGGGCAGGCCGAAGCGCCGGATCTCCAGGTGCATCTGCTCCAGCGGCAGGATCTTGGCGGCCGCACCGCGGTCGATCGCCTCCTTGGGCATCCCGAACACGACGCAGCTCGCCTCGTCCTGGGCGACCGTCTGCGCCCCGGCGCGACGCATCTCCAGCAGGCCGTTGGCGCCGTCGTCGCCCATGCCGGTCAGCAGGATGCCGAGCGCGTTCGCGGCCGCGGCCCGGGCGGCCGACCGGAACAGGACGTCGACCGACGGGCGGTGGCGCGCGACGAGGGGACCGTCCTTCACCGACACCGCGTAGCTGCCGCCTCGGCGCTCGACCATGAGGTGCCGCCCGCCCGGGGCGATCAGGGCGCGGCCGCGCACCACGGGATCGCCGTCCTCCGCCTCCTTGACGGCGATCGCGCAGAGGCCGTTCAGCCGCTTGGCGAACGCCGCCGTGAAATGCTCCGGCATGTGCTGCACGATGACGAGACCGGGGGACTCGGCGGGCAGCACCTCGAGCACGTCGCGCAGCGCCTCCGTGCCGCCCGTCGACGCGCCGATGCAGACGATCCGGTCGGTCCCGGCCACGACGCGCCCGGGCACGGGCGGCGGCAGGACGACGTCGGCCGAGAGCTTCGCCTCCACCAGCGGCCGGGACGGCCGGCTCCCGCGCAGCTTGGCCCGGGCAGCGGCCCGGACCGCGTCGCAGACCCGGACCGTGGATTCGAGCAGGAACTGGCGGGTGTCGACGCGCGGTTTCGGCAGCACGTCGACGGCGCCCGCCTCCAGCACCTCGAACAGGATCCGGGACCCGGCCTCGGTCAGGGTCGAGCAGACGATCACCGGGAGCGGCTTCTGCGCCATGATCTTGCGCAGGAACGTCAGGCCGTCCATGCGCGGCATCTCGAGATCGAGGATGATGACGTCCGGGATCTCCTCCTGGATGCGGCGCGCCGCGATGAACGGATCGGCGGCGGTGCCCAGGATCTCGATGTCGGGCGCCGTCCCCAGGATGCTGCACAGCGTCTGGCGGACGGAGGCCGAGTCGTCGACGATCAGGACGCGGATCGGTCTGGACGCGCTCACCGGCCGGAATCCCGCAGCTTGCCGAAGACGGTCGAGGAGATCTGGTCGAGGCCGGCCACGCCGACGCCCGCCATGGATTCGGAATGGCCGACGATCAGGTAGCCGCCGGGGCGCAGGTGCCCGGCCAGGCGCGCGACCACCGCCCTCTGGGTCGGCTTGTCGAAGTAGATCAGCACGTTGCGGCAGAAGATGAGGTCGACGTCCCGGTCGATCGGGTAGGTCTCGTCCATCAGGTTGAGCCGCTGGAACCGCACCCGGGCGCGCAGCTCCGGCACGATCCGCCCCTCGCGCCGGGCCGGATCGCGCGCGACCATCACGTAGCGGCGGCGCAGGTCCGCCGGCACGGCGTCGAGCATCTCGGCCGGGTAGATCGCCGTCCGGGCACGGTCGAGCACCTCCGAGGAGATGTCGGTCCCGAGGATGGCGTAGCGGAACCGGTCGGCGGCCATGTCGTGCAGGACCATCGCCAGCGTATAGGCCTCGGCCCCGGTCGAGGCCGCCGCGCTCCAGACCTTGAGCAGCGGCCGGTCGCCCCGCGCCGCCAGCCGCGGCACGATCGTCTCGCGCAGCAGGTCGAAATGCGCGGGCTCGCGGAAGAAATCGGTCTTGTTCGTCGTCACGCAGTCGACGAGGTGCGGGAACTCGTCCGCGAGGTGGCCGGCCTCGAACAGGTGGCGGCCGTAGGCCTCCAGGGTCGGGAGATCGAGGGCGCGCATGCGCTTGCGCAGCCGCCCCTCGACCATGGTGCGCTTGGCCGGCGGGAGCTGGATGCCGGCATGCTGCTGGACGAGGTCGGCGACCGAGCGGAAGTGCCGGTCGCTCAGGTGACCCGGATCGGCCTCCATGGTGGCGGATCCCTCAGGCGGCCTGCGGGGTCGCGACCAGGGCCGGGCCGTCGCCGTCCATGAGCGCGACGAGGTCGAACACCACCACGAAGGCCTCGCCCCGGCGGCCGATCCCCGCGATGTAGCGGGCGTTCCAGCGCCCGCCGACCTCGGGCGCCACCTCCATCTCGGCCCGGTCGAGCTCGGTCACCTCGATCACCCGGTCGGCCACGAACCCGACCCGCAGCGGCCGGCCGGGCATCGGCACGTTGAGCAGGATGATCCGGGTGGCCGGCGTGCGCGCCACCGGCGGCAGGCCGAGCTTGGTCCGCAGGTCCACCACCGGGTAGCTCTGCCCGCGCACGTCGATCATGCCGAGCAGGAAGGCCGGCGCCTGCGGAAGCGCGGCCGGGACCCGGTAGTCGAGGATCTCGTGGACGTGCTCGACGTCGATCCCGAAGGTCTCGGCCCCGAGGCCGAGGGTCAGGTACTGCCACACACTGGACATGCAGGATCTCCGGCTGGAGCGCGGCGCGCGACGGCGGCTGACGACGGCGGCGGGATCCGCGCGGGCACGGGCACCGCGCGGATCCGGGCCTCGGGCGAGGTGTCAGGCGACCCGGGTGAAGGCGGCGTCCTGCGCGTCGCCCTCGCCCATGTCGAGGGCGAAGCCGCCGCCCCCGGCCGGGCCGCGCGCGCCCGCCCGCTTCGGGCTCGGGGAGCGGATCGCCGCCGAGGGCGTGCCCATCCGCGCCGCGGTCGCGCGCAGCCGCGTCACCGCCTGGTCGACACCGGTCGCCGGCGCGGCCGCCTCGGTGATCCGGAAGTAGGCGATCGTCGCCTGCAGCTTCTCGGCCTGGGTGGCCAGCTCCTCGGAGGTGGCCGAGACCTGCTCGGAGGCGCTGGCGTTCTGCTGGGTCACCTTGTCGAGCTGCTGGATCGCCTGGTTGATCTGGCCCGAGCCGACATCCTGCTCGCGGCAGGCGGCGGTGATCTCCTCGACCAGGCTGGCGGTCTTCTTGATGTCGGGCACGAGCTTGCCGAGCATGTCGCCGGCCTGCTGGGCGGCCTTGACGGTGTCGGACGAGAGCGTGCCGATCTCGGCCGCGGCCGCCTGGCTGCGCTCGGCGAGCTTGCGCACCTCGCTGGCGACCACCGCGAACCCGCGACCGTGCTCACCGGCCCGGGCCGCCTCCACGGCGGCATTGAGCGCCAGCAGGTCGGTCTGGCGGGCGATCTCCTGCACGATGGTGATCTTCTGGGCGATGGTCTGCATGGCCTCGACGGCGCGGCCGACGGCGATGCCGCTCGCCTCGGCGTCCTGGGCCGATTGCCGGGCGATCGTCTCGGTCTGGCTGGCGTTCTCGGCGTTCTGCTTCACGTTGGCGGCCATCTCCTCCATGGAGGCCGAGGCTTCCTCGGTCGACGAGGCCTGCTCGGTCGAACCCTGCGACAGCTGCTCGGCCGAGGCCGAGAGCTCCTGGGACCCCGCCGAGACGTTGCCGGCCGCCGCGGTCGCCTCGGCCACGACGGTGCGCAGCTTCGTCAGCATGGTCTGCAGGGCGAGGCCCATCGTGTCCTTGTCGGAGAGCGGCCGGGCCTCCACGGTGAGGTCGCCCTGGGCGATCGCGTTGGCGAGCGCCGCGGTCGCGTTCAGGTTCTCGGTCATGCGGCCCATGGCGCCGACGAGGTCGCCGAGCTCGTCGTTGGTCGTGACCGTCGCGGTCTGGCTCAGGTCGCCCATCGACACCGCATCGGCCAGCGAGACGGCACGGCCGAGGCCACGGGAGATCGACAGAGCGAGCCAGGTCGCGATGCCGAGGCCCATGAGGAGCGCGGCCGCCGCCACGCTCAGCAGGATCGTCTGACCCTGGGCGGATTCCGCGGTGGCCTGGGCCGCGGCGTCGTCCATGAACCGCTTCTGCCGCTCCGCCAGCGCCTCGAACGCGTTGATCGCGGTCGTGCTCACCGTCGCGTACTCGCCGGAGGCGACTTCTGCCGCCTTCACCGAGCTGCCGATCTCGACGAGGGCGAGCGCCCGCTGGAAGGAGGACGCCCAGGTCCCGAACCGCTCGCGGACAGCCGTCACGGCGATTCCCGCCGCCTGGGACGCCGCCGCGAGCTCGTCCACCGACCGGTTAATCTCCTCGCGCGACTGCTTGGCGAGGGCCACGCGCTGCTGGAGCGCCTCGACGCTCGTGGTCCCGGTGGCCGAGGTCAGCTGCCCCCAGGCCCGCTCGACCCGGCTCTTGAACACCGCGGCGACCCGGGCGAGCCGCTCTCCGGCGGGGCTCTGGGCGTCGGTCGCCGTGTTGATCAGGGCGTCGAGGTCCGTGCGCAGGGCGGCCAGCGCCGGGCGACCCGCCGCATTGATCTCGGCCCAGGTCTTCCCGTTGGAATTGTCGCGGGTCAGCTCCAGAGCCCGGTTCCCCAGCGCGTTCTGCTTCTCGTACTTGGCCGACAGGTCCTCGTAGAGCCGCTTGCCCTCGTCGGTCATGAGCAGGGGCTTCACCTTGGCCAGCGACGCCATGGCGTCACCGTGGTTGGTCGCCGAGCGCTTGGCGAACTCCGTCATCTGCGCCTCGTCCGGGCTGATCAGGGCTCCGCGGACGTTGAACGCGCTGCGGATGGCGTGCGCCTTGCCCTCCAGGACCTGCTTCTGGATCTCGGCGCGGCTCAGGACGTACTTCATCGTCGCGTCGGCGGCCGTGAGCCTCTGGTAGCCGACCCCGCTGGCCGTCCCCAGGAGAACGAGGATCGCGCCGAAGCCGACCCCGAGCTTGGCCTTGATCGAGAAACGCATCGCCCTTTACCCCTACGCAAACACGAGATTCTGACGGGACTTCGGAAATACTTCGGAAAGACTTCAGTCGAGGATCTGCTCGAGCTCGGGGACGATGATGAATTCGTCCCCCGCCTTGACGATCGAGCGGATGTACTCCGGGCGCCAAGTCGTGCCGACGGGCGGCACCGCCTCGCACTGCGCCGGATCGACCTCCGTGACCGCGAACACCTTGTCGGCCACCAGCGCGACGACCACGGGGTCGCCCGCTACCGGCACCTCCAGGACGAGGAAGCGCGTGTCCGGGCTCGCCGACGCCGCCGGCATCCCGAACCGCTCGCGGATGTCGGCCAGAGGCACGACGTTGCCGCGCACGTTCACGATCCGATCGATATGCGGGCGCGCCCCCGCCACCCGCGTCGCCGGGATCGGATCGATGATCTCGCGCACCATCCCGGCCTCCAGCGCGAAGCTCTCCGAGCCGATCCGGAACATCACCACCTGCTGGCCGCCCTGCCGACCGTCCCGCTGGCCGCCGTCGGCGGCCGCCTGCGGGCCGGGCTCGACGACTCCGCGCGCCACGCCGCCGCTCATCACGCCACCTCCTGGTACTCGCGCACGCCCTCGGCGCGCCCGCCGCTCACGAGGCGGCCGACATCGATGATCAGCGCGGCCGTGCCGTCACCCAGGATCGTCGCCCCGGAGAAGGTCGCCACGTCCGCGTGCAGCTTCGACAGCGACTTGATGACGGTCTGGTGGTTGCCGATGATCTGGTCCGCCACCAGGCCGACCCGCGCCTCACCGGCGGCCACCACGATCACCTTCTGGTGCAGGTCCGGCTCGCCCGCGGCCCCGAACAGGCTGCGCAGCCGCAGGAACGGCACCAGCGCGCCGCGGATGTTGAGGAAGTCCCGCCCGCGGCCGCCGCGCTCGCTGGCGGGCAGCTCGACGCATTCCTCCACCGCGGCCAGCGGGATGACGTAGCGTCCCTCCCCCACCCGGATCAGCAGACCCTCGATGATCGCCAGCGTCAGCGGCAGGCGCAGCGCCACGCAGGTGCCGCCGCCCGGCTCGGTCGCGATGTCGATCGTGCCGCGCAGGCTCTCGATCGTCTTCTTGACGACGTCCATGCCGACCCCGCGCCCCGACAGGGCCGAGATCTCCTGCGCGGTCGAGAAGCCCGGCGCGAACAGGAACTGGTAGATCTGCTGGTCGGTGAGCACCGCGCCCGGCGCGCACAGGCCCTTCTCCTCGGCCTTGGCGCGGATGCGGGCCGCGTCGAGCCCGGCGCCGTCGTCGCGCACGCTCACCAGCACCTGCGCGCCGACATGCTCGGCGGTGAGCGTGATCCGCCCGGTGGCGGCCTTGCCGCCGGCCGCGCGGCGCTCGGGCGCCTCGATGCCGTGGTCGATCGCGTTGCGGATCAGGTGGACGAGCGGGTCGGCCAGGCGCTCGATCACGGTCTTGTCGAGCTCGGTCTCCTCGCCGGCGGTGACGAACTCGACCGGCTTGCCGAGATCGCGCGAGAGGTCGTGGACGAGGCGGCGGAAGCGGCCGAACAGGGCGCCGATGGCGACCATGCGGATGCTCATCGTGGTGTCGCGCAGCCGCGCGGACAGGCGCTCGATCTCCTCGGCGATGGCCTTGAGGCCGGGATCGGCATGCAGGCCGGCGAGCTGGCTGAGCCGCGCCTGGGCGATGACCAGCTCGCCGACCCGGTCCATCAGCTCGTCGAGCCGCTCGGCCTCGACCCGGACGCTGCTGGCCGGCCGCTCCTCGGCCCGCCGGGCCGGGACGCGCTCGGTGGCCCGGGCCGCGGGCTCGACCGCCCCCGGTCCGGCCGGTCCGGTCTCGCCGGACGCGCGGGCGGCGAGATCGGCAGCCGGAACCGCGCCGGACGGCGGCCCGGACGGCGGCCCCGACGGCGGCCCCGACGGCGACGGTGCGGCCTCGGCCGGCTCGGGCGCGGCGTCCGGTGGCGCGGCCGAGACCGGGACGAGCGTCAGGGTCATCTCGTCCCGGACGAACAGGAAGACGTCCTCGATCGCCTCGCGGGGCACGGCCGCGCGCAGCGTGACGTCCCAGCCGATGGCGAGGCTCTCGGGGTCGAGGGCCGGCAGCTCGGGCAGCGCGTCGAGGCGCGGCACGATCGTGCAGGCGCCGAGGTCGCGCAGCTCGTCGAGGAGCGCCAGGGGATTGGTCCCGTTGCGGAGGATCTCGGGCGCGAACGCGATGCCGATCTGCCAGCCTCCCTCCCCCGCCGCAGCGGGCCCGGCGGCCGGCTCCGGGAGGAGCGCGGACGGGGCGGCCGGGCGGGACGCGGCGCCGAGCAGCTGCTCGAGTTCGGCCAGGATGGCCTCGCCGATGATCGGGGCGCTCGCCTCGGGCTCCTCGATGAGGCCGCGGATGTAGTCCTTGGCCGAGAGGGAGACGTTGACGAGGTCGCGGCCGACCGGGACCTCGCCGCGCCGGACGCGGTCGAAGGCGGTCTCGAAATCGTGGGTGAAGGCGGCGACCTGCTCGAAGCCGAACATGGCGCCCGAGCCCTTGATGGTGTGCAGGGCCCGGAAGGCCGTGTCGATCAGGGCCCGGTCCTCGGGCCGGTCGCCGAGGTCGAGCAGCGTCGTCTCCAGGCGGGCGAGCAGCTCGGCGGCCTCGGCGCGGAAGATCTCCGCGGGATCGAGAGCAGTCATGGGACGAACGGACCCCCGGACACAGAACGCAGATACAGAACCAACCGCCCGATCCTGAGCGCGAACGGACGCGCCGATACCGGAGACCGGCCGCGTCCTTCGCGATCAGGCAGTCGAACAGACTGTCCCGGCGCGCGGCGACCGCGCGGTGACGGGACACGACGCGAAGCCACCGCCTGACTTCCTGGGTTGTATATAATCGGACCAGAAATTTTCGGTTAACGAACAGATTTGAGTCCGGAACGGGAAGTATATCCACATCGAGTTTGAAGACATTGATTATCGGATACTGCGATCGTGTGAGACGCGGATCACAGGATCTCGGGCGCGCGGTGCGGCACGACTCCGGCCATCACGGCGCATCGACGCGCGTCGACGAACGTCGATGGACTCGGTCGGACGTGGACGGACGCGGACGGGCGTGGCCGAACATCGACGCCCACCGGCGCGCAGCCGCGCGGATGCGGGCCGCGGCAGGTCCCTGCGGGCGGCGCGCGGATCGCGACGGGACTTGAACCGGGAACGGGGCCGGTCGCGGCCGGTCCGGCGCGGGAAGGCCCGGCCGCGGCGCGACCGCCGACCGGGCCCGAACGGGCTGCCCTCGGCGCGCGCCGGCGCGGCGGGCGCGCTCAGAACAGGTCGATGCCGTCCAGATCGTCGGCGGCGTCGGCGGCCGGCGTCTCGGAGGCCGGAGCCCCCCCGAGCAGGCGCTCGGTCAGGCGCGCGCGAACCTCCCCCAGGGTGCAGCCGGCGATCGCCGCCGCGATCCAGGCCGGATCGGCCGCGGCCTCCGGCGCCGCGACGCGGTCCGCGCTGTGGTCGGCGAGCCGCCCGAGTTCCGCGCCGGCCGAGCGCAGCAGGCCCTCGACGTTCTGGATGCGCTGCTTGGCCCGGTCCTGGAACTGCATCGCCACGATCGCCGCCGACACGTCCTGCGTGATGGCCTGCGTGGTCTCGGCGGTCTGCTGCAGGATGCCCGCGACCTGCGCGTTCTGCTCGACCAGCGCCCGCATCACCATGCGGACGCGCGTCTCGGCGGTCCGGCTCTCCTCGGACATGTCGATCGCCGCGATGTCGCCCAGCAGGGCATGGCTGCCGCGCAGGCCGGCCGCCATGGTGCCGATCTGCTGCTTGATCACGTCCGACAGGGCGTTGATCGTCGTGGCGAGGCCGCGCACCTCGTCGGCGACCACCGCGAAGGCCGCGCCGCTGGCGCCGGCCCGGGCCGCCTCGATCTTGGCGTTCAGGGCGAGCAGGTTGGTCTGACGGTTGATCCGCTCGATCTGCGCGACGCTCCCCTCGACCGACGACAGGCCCTCGAGCACCCCGGCCAGACCCTGCGCGAGGGTCGACCCGCGGGACGACATCAGGGTGATCCGCTCGATCAGGGCGGTGAGCGTCTCGCCGAGGCCGGCGGCGACGTCGCCGAGCTGCAGGGTCCGGTCGTCGATCCGGACGGTCTGGACCGAGGCGACGAGCCCCCGGACGATCTCCGACTGCTCGCAGGTCGTGGCGGCGATGCTCTGGAAGCGGTTGGACAGGCCGTGGACGTTGGCCTCCACGTCGGTGGAGACGATCCCGAGTTCGGCGACGAGGGCGTCGAGCAGCGTCCGCTGCTGCGCCGAGAGGCCGAGCCAGGCCTGGAGCAGGTCGGCCGCCTGCGCGGCGGGCGCCGGCTCGGCCACGATCGCGGCGGGTAGCGGCGCGGGCTCGCTGGACGACGCGGCCGCCTCCGGGAGCGGCGCGGCCGGGATCGCCGCGCCCGATCCGCGCCGGTCATCGAGCCCCACCTCGGACCCCACCTCGGGCCGCATCCCGGGCCGGCGGAACCGGTCCGGGACCTGCCTGAGGATGTCGTGGGCGACTTGGAAGGCCATCGGCGGGCGGGTCTCTCGGCGTCGTCCGACGCGCGCGGGTCATGCAACAATCCCACGGTCGGCACCCGACCGAGGCTAAGGATCGCCGTTGAAGAAAGCGTTATCGCCCGGCCGATGGCCGCTGCGGCCGTCAGAGATCACAGTATTAGCCAATCAACACTGTCCGAGGCCGGGCAGACCTCCGTCCTGTGCTGCGTCTGCGGCCGCGTCGGCCGTCCGCGATTGGCCGAACCTTCAGGAAGAATTTACCCGCCGCGGTGTTGACTCGGGCGCGGCGGCGCGTCGCCCCGCACATCCGTCGTCGAGGTCACGAACCCGCATGTCCGAGGCTCCCGTCCTCACGCTCGGTCCCGACTGCACCATCCGGACCGTCCGGGCGCTGCAGGACACGCTGGCGGCGGCGCTCGCCGGCGGGGCGCGCCTCACCCTCGACTGCGCGGCGGTCGAGCGCGCGGACGTCACCTTCGTCCAGGTCGTGCTCGCGGCCGACCGGACGGCGCGGGGTCGGGCCGCCGGGATCGCGCTGGTCAACGTCCCCCCGGCGGTCGAGAGCGCGTTCCGGCGCGCCGCGATCGAACACCCCAGCGCGCCGCTCCTCTAGGCGCGCGTCAGGCACAAGAACGGAATCCGTGTCATGGCCACTGTCCTCGCCGTCGACGATTCGCCCAGCATCCGGCAGATGATCAAGGTGGTACTCGGCCCGGCCGGCCACACGGTGATCGAGGCCGGCGACGGCGCCGAAGGCCTCGCGAAGGCCAGGAGCGAGAGCGTCAACCTCGTCATCACCGATCTCAACATGCCGGTGATGAACGGGCTGGAGATGATCAAGCAGCTGCGGACGCTGCCGAGCTGCACCGGCGTGCCGATCCTCTTCCTGAGCACGGAATCCGACGAGGCGATCAAGCAGCAGGCGAAGGCGGCCGGGGCGACCGGCTGGATCACCAAGCCGTTCAAGCCCGAGCAGCTGCTCGCCGTCGTGGGCAAGCTCGTCCGCGCCTGAGGCCGCGACCGAGGCCCCGCTTCGCAGGGCCCGTCATGACCCCGTCGCGGACGCTCCGATCCGGCGGGCTCATTTCAGGTGGTAGGCCACCCCGGCGATCAGCGCCTTCTCCTCGGTGTTGAGCGTGCGCCGCGGGTCGCCCCCGAACTTGTTGTGCCAGTACTGGAACCCGGCGAAGACCTCGACCCGGTTGGGCGTGCCGGCGACGAGCTGCCCGACATCGAGCACGAGGTTGGTCTGGGAGACGAATTCCAGCTGGGTGTCGTTCTCGTTGAATCGACCGTAGCGCCCCTTGGGCAGCACGATCGTGTTGAAGCCGGCGAGCGACAGCGGCAGCCCGGTGAACGGCAGCGGGATCGTGTAGGTGATCTCGAATTCCGGCGTCATCTTGAACTCGACGCTGCGGAAGTGCGCGTAGTCGAAGCCCGGCACCGGCCCGTATCCGGCGAAGCCGTTGCGGGAGAACTCCTTGTAGCCCTGGACCTTCAGGTTCACGAACCCGGCCGGCACGTCGAAGGCGAAGCTCAGCCCGAAGGTCGCCGCGCGCTTCTCGGAATCGAAGGTCGTGTCCTTGGTGTTGACGTCGGCCCCGAACGACAGGCCGACATCCTTCACGAAGCCGGGGATGGCCAGAGCCTGCGTGTCGAAGACCTTGTTGAAGCTCAGGACGCCCCGGTAGATCAGGTAGAACTCGGTGGCGCCGACGCCCTCGAACCGGCCAACCTGATTGCCGGCCGGATCCTGGGATCCGGACCGGAGGATGTCGAGGGAGAGCAGGTTGGTGCCGTAGGCCCACGCGTTGGCGTGGAACAGGTTGATGACGGTCTTGGGGACCTCGCGCCCCACGAACTGGCCGTCGGGACGCTGGACCCGGAGGCCGGGCTCCGCCGAGGGTCCCTGGAAGCGGTAGCTCACCACAGTGTCGGAGAAGTTGAAGAAGGACGGCGGCGGCGCCGCCATCACGGTGGCGGCCGCGACGGCAACGGAGGCCTCCTGGCGCCGCGCGCGGGCCGCGGCCGCGACGGGCGTCCCGTCGGCCGCACCCGTCCCCGACGTAGCCGAGGAACTGGCCGCGGCCGTGGCCGGAGCGGGCGCCGGCTCGGCGCGGGCGGGCCCGGCCAGACCGACCCCGCAGGCCAGGATCAGCAGGCCGGCCGCCGGGTGCGGGCTCGCCCGGGACACCGACCGGAGCATCGCGCGCCCTGTCCCCGCGCCCGGCCCCTGCCCGCGACGGCGCCGCGCGGGCCGCGACCGCCCGGGCGCGCCGCCGGTCAAAACAGCTTCCAGAACACGAGGATCATGAGCCCGTAGGCGGCGATCAGCAGCGCGGCGCCCTGCAGGTTGACCCGGGTCCGCCGCGCCGGATCCGGCGTCAGCCACCAGCCCAGCCGCTTGGCCGTCCAGGGCACCATCAGCGAGGTGAGCAGGACGCTGAACACGTTGCTGATGAACAGGGCGACCGGGAAATCCACCTTCAGCATGCCGGCCAGGATCGGCGCGCCGACCAGGACGCCCCACAGGAACACGGTCGGGTAGAGGGTCAGCACGACGATCATGTTCATCTTCCACGCCGCGGGCGCGCCCTCTCCGGGCGGCGCGACGTTGCGGAACCACTGCTCGAAGCCGCTCTGCACCGTCCGCGTGTGGAATTCCGCGGTCATCGGCGCCGCCTCGGCGACCAGGGCCCGCCGCTCGGGCGAGTCCATCCAGGTGCGCAGGTTCGCCTCGCTGTCGAAGCGCAGGATCGCGACGTAGTCCTCCTGCACCCCCGGCACGGCCGGCTCGAACCGGTAGCCCTGCATGCCGGGCGCCCGCGACTGCGCGGCCGCGATCTTCTGCTCCCACCGGAGGTAGGCGGCCTCCATGCCGGGCTTCACGCGGGTGCTGATCACCGCGCTGACCGGCGAAGTCCGGGCCGCGCCGGCGTCGTCCTTGACGATGTGGACGTCGTCGCGGCCGACGAGCATCGGCGTGGCGCCCTGGATGCGGGCCTGCCGCTCGGGGGAGGCCATCCAGGTCTTGGCCTGCTCCAGGCTGTGGAACCGCTGCACGATCACCCAGTCCACCTGCAGCGGCGGGCGCGGCGGGATCAGCTGCTGCTCGATGAAGCCCGGGAAGGCCGCGACGACGGCGCTGGTGTCGACCTGCCAGCGGGCGAAGGCGTCCGCGCTCTCCGGCCGGATGGTCGTCTGCGTCACGATGCTGACGGACGATGTGGCACCGCTCATGAACCGACGCGCTTCCGTTGCACGGCTGCCTGCACTCGCGCGTTGGCTTCGCCCGGCCCCCGGCGCCGCGCCCGGTCACCGCCCGGCGGGTCCGGGGCGGTGCCGAGAGGCGCCACCTCCGGCGACCCGGACGGCCGGTCCGTGGACCGCGGCACCGAGGCGGCGGCGGACCCGCAGGGATCTGCCGCGCCGCGGAACACGAGGATAAACAACCGAAAATTGATCTTGCATCGAGCGCCCGCCACTCCATTGGCAGCACTGCTCTGCATGCCTGCATCAGCGGGCAATCTACGACCGGAGTCAAGACCTCGGCGCGGAGGTCGAATATTTTAATTGTAAATACAGCTCGTTCTCTACGGCGATCGTCTTTTAAGCGGAAACGCTTGCACGATATTTATCTTCCGCGCGCGCGGCCCGGAATGCCGGACTTTTTCGGCGCCCGCTCCGCCCGAGCCCCGCCGAGCTGGGACGGAGCGACAATGAAAAGACGGGGCGGAGACGATCGTCGCCGGGCGCGGCGGAGGGTGTGGCGCCGGGTGTGGCGCAGGGTGTGGCGCAGGGTCGGGGCGCCCTGCCATGACGGGACGGATTATTTCTTGTCCGTCCGTCTCAGGCGGGGCGCCGCCGTCCCGATCAGGAGCCGCCGCCGCGACCGCGACGCGCCATATGTGCTGCTCGGATCGGGCCGGAGAGCCTGATCGATCATCTCTTCACGGTCGTTTTATTGCATTTCCCTATATTTACAATTCGACTGCCGACGATCGCGGGCCGGCGTTGACGCGGCACTTCCGCCCCTGTCTATTCTGTCGCCAAGCCGCGGGTAGCCGCTCGTTACTGGCTGACGAACATGCGTTCGCAGGACGCACGGTTTCAGCGGAACGTCCCGATCCGCGCGCGGCCCCGTCGCCGATCCTGCCCGCGCGGCTCGACGGTGGTCGCGCTCCGTGACACCCCGCACCGCTCGGCCGGACCGCGCGGCGACATCGCTCAACTCGAAGCCAATGCCGGTCGGCCGACCCGGAGTTGTTAAGCACGCCGCGCGAAGTCTAGTGCGGTCCGACACAACAATCGGGACCGCCCCTCGATTAAGAAATCTCCGCGGTTCATAGTCTCGACCAACCGACCCGTTTCGCGACGACAGAGGTTCCAATGTCTGACAACCACGAAAAATTCATGGCCCGGGCGATCGCCCTGTCGGAGAAGACGTCGCTGGTCGACAGTGCCGGCGGCGTGTTCGGCTGCGTGATCGTCCAGGACGGCGAGATCATCGCCGAGGGCGCCAACCGCGTCGTCGCCGAGAACGACCCGACCTGGCACGGCGAGATCGAGGCGATCCGGAAGGCCTGCAAGGCGCAGGGCAGCTTCAAGCTCCGGAACGCGACGCTCTACACCAGCGCCGAACCCTGCCCGATGTGCATGGCGGCCGCCTACTGGGCCGGCGTCAAGAACGTCTACTACGCGGCGCAGGTCGAGGACGCACTGGAATACGGCGGCTTCGACGACAGCATGATCTACGCCGAGCTCAAGAAGGATGTCGGCGAGCGCTCTATCCCGACCCAGCAGATCATGCGCGAGGAGGCCGTCGAGGTCTGGAAGAAGTACGCCCAGAAGGCGGACCGCGTCCCCTACTGAGGGCCGGATCGCGAGACCGGCCGTCCTGCTCCGCCCGCTCAGGCCGCGTCGCCCGAGCGGGCCTCCACGCCCGCGCAGTGCCCAGTCATGAATGCTGAGACCTTGAGGACGGCCTGCAAGGGCCCGGTCATCGACGCGGGCGACCCGCAGTTCCGGGAGGCGCTTCACGGGAACCTGTGGAACAGGCTGATCCCCGACCGGGCGCCGCAGATGATCGTCAGGGCCGCCGACGAGGACGACATCGTCGCCACCGTGAAGTTCGCCCGCGCGCACGGCCTCAAGGTCGTCGTCCGCGGCGGAGGCCACAACTGGTGCCAGCCGACCCTGCGCAACGGCGGGATCCTGATCGACCTCGGGAGCCTCGACAGGATCCTGGCGATCGATGTCGCGCAGCGCCGGGCCGTCATCCAGCCGATCGTCAGCAACCGCGACATCCAGAAGGCGCTCAACGCCCACGGACTCGCCTTCCCGACCGGCCACTGCCCCCAGGTCAAGGCGAGCGGCTACTTCCTCGGCGGCGGCATGGCCTGGAACCCCACGGTCTGGGGCTACGGCACCGAGAGCCTCGAGGCGATCGAGCTCGTCACCGCCCAGGGCGAGCGGATCCGGGCCAGCGAGACCGAGAACCCGGACTTCTTCTGGGCCGCGCGCGGCGCCGGCCCAGGCTTCTTCGGGATCGTCACCAAGTATTTCCTCAAGCTCCACGCGCTGCCGAAGGCCATTCACGGGAGCGAGTATTTCTATCGCCTCGAGGATGCGCCGGCCGTCGGCACGTGGCTCGGCGAGGCGGCGCCCACGATCGCGCCGAGCGTCGAGCTGACCCAGTTCCTCGTGAAGGCGCCGCCCGCGCTGGCCGAGGCGGCGGCGGACCGGAACGGCTGGGTCTGCATGGTCACCGCCACCGCCTTCGAGGACACCCCGGAGGCGGCCCGGCGCGCGCTGGCGCCGCTCGATGACGCACCGGTCGCGCCCCTGTCGAGCGCGCGGGTGACGCCCCTCGACTTCGAGCAGCTGTTCGACGCGTCCGGCGCGCTCTTCCCGGAGGGCGTGCGATCCCGGGTCGAGGCCACCTTCTCCAATCACAGCCCCGGCGCGGTGATGGCGGCCATCCTGCCCCTGTGGCAGCGGGCGCCTTCGGCGACCTCGGTGTTCCTGTCGACGATCTTCTGCGGACCCGACGTCCCGGGGCCGCAGCGGAACATGGCCCGCTCCATGACCTCGAAGGTCTATGGCGGCCCCTGGACCATGTGGCACGAGGCGGACGACGATCAGGCCAACGCCGCCTGGCATCGGGCGGTGATCGCCGCGCTGAAGCCGCTCAACATCGGCTACTACATCGGCGAGACCAACACGGTCGAGCAGCCCGAGATCGTCGCCCAGGCGTTCACGCCCGAGAAGTGGCAGAGGCTGTGCGCGCTGCGCGACGAGCACGATCCGGACCGCGTGTTCTTCGACTATTTCGACGGTCTCCGCTGAGCCGCGGCGCGGTCACGTCGGCGTGTCGGTCGCGTCCCAGGGCGTGTCGCGGTCGTTCTGGAATCCGGTCAGCCAGTTCAGCGCGACGTGGCGCTCCGCCACGACGTCGCCGTTGAGCCCCGCGGGGGCTGTCCCCTTCTGCCGCGCCTGCCGGACGACCCAGTGCGCCCGCCACGCGCGGTCCAGCGCCTCCAGGATCTCGCCGGGCGGCCGCAGCCGCGCGGCGTCGGCCGCGCCCGCGTCCCGGGCGAGCGGCGCGACCGCCCGCCAGAGCGCGTCGACGTCGACCGTGGCGTCGCTGTCGGCGATCCGGGCCGCGCGCACGCCGAGCGCCCACAGCAGGGTGTTCGCGGCCTCGTAGCGCCAGGACGCCGCCGCGGCGTCCTTCGGGTCCGCCGCCTCGATCTGGGCGCGCTCGGCCGGCGACAGGGCCGCGAAGCCGGTGGGATTCAGCGTCCTCTGCCCCGGCTCGCGCAGCGTCGTGCCGGCGCCGAAGGCCTGCCCCCAGGCCGCGATGTAGAGCAGGGCCAGAGCCCGCCGGAGCACCTCCGCCGGCGGTCGCAGCGCGAGTTCCGCCTCGCCGAGCGCGGGGGGCATGCCGGCGGGCGGCTTCGGGTCCAGATCCTCCAGGCGCTCCAGGGTCCGGGCGCGGCGCGCGACGGCGTCGGGCGGGTAGGGCAGACGCGCGGCCGGATCCGTCTCGCCCGCGGCCGACAGGAGGAGCGCCATGTCGGGCGCGCGCACGGAGCCGTCGGGCAGGAAGAGGACGGCGTTCGCCGCGAGCGCCCAGGTCTCCACGCGCGGCAGGTCGGACGCGGCGACCGCGAAGCTGACGTGGTTGCGGACGCGCTGCAAGTGGCGCCAGAGATGGTAGCGGAGGGCGGTCATCTGCCCGTCGCCCCGTCCCATGACGTAGCCGATGAACCCGTCGAGATGCGGCTGCAATTCGGGGTCGGAGAGGTCCCGCCGGCCGTTCAGCGCGTGGTCGAAGGGGAGCGCGGGCAGGTCGCGCACGGTCGCGTAGGCGTTGACGAGAAGCGGTTCGTCCGGCGCCGCCTCCGCCGGTGCCGCATCGGCGCGTCCGAACAGCCGCTTCAGCAGATTCATGGTCTCTCCCTTCCGGTCTTCCCGCGCAGCGGCGCCTCCGAGGCCGGCATCCGCACCGGGCCCGGTCGCGCCGGGCGCGCGAGCGCGGAAGCGGGCGCGCCCAGAGTGGGGCGGGCGCACCGGCCGGGCAAGGCGCGCCGCGCCCGGAGCCCTCGGAGGCCGGATCGCAGCATTCGGTTGACGTGGCCGTTCGGCCGGTTAGAAAACCGGCCGTCGAATCGGTTATCGATCCGGTTGCGCCCAATCTTTGTCGCTCGGAAGCTGTAGCTCGACCGCATCTATAGCCTCCTGGACCGAGACTGTTCGCTGCGCCGGCTCGATACCGGGACGCCGACCCGACCGCAATCCTGCCACGCCCGCCCTGCCGCGCCCGCGTCTCGCCATCAGGAGCCGACCATCGCCGAAGCAGCGCCCCCGCGCGACCGCTCGCGACCGCGCGCCCTCGCCGGGCTCCTGGCAGCGACCGTGCTGCTGCCGCTCGCGATCCTGCTGATCGGGCTCTGGCAGGGCCAGCGCGGCCTCGACGACTGGCGGGCCTTCGCGGCCGAGCGCGACCGCCTCGGCGCGGTCGTGGCGGATCTGGAGGCGCGGTCTCCGCGGGACGGGCGCCCCGATTTCAGCCTGCAGTTCCGGCACGACGGCCGCCTCTACGGCGGCCCCTACGCCGCGGTGAAGGCCCGCGAGATCCGCGACCACGCGGGGACCCTCGCCGCCGTGATGGACTGGCGGCGCAGGCTGCCGGCGGTCGCGGTCGCGGGCGGAGGAATCGCGGCGGCGCTCTCCGTGCTCGTTCTGCTCGTCGGCGGCCTGCTCGGGCAGCTGGGACGCGGGTCGCGCGACGCCCTGGTCCGCGGCTTCTCGCTGGTGCGGCGGCTGCTTCCGCCCGCCCTCGCCGCCCAGATCGTGGCGGCGACCGCCGGCCTCGTCGCGGTGGTCCTGTTCGAGGCCGGGCTGCTCGTCGACGGCGGCCTCAGCGGCGGCGGCGTGAAGCTCCTGGCGATCGCGGCCGGCGCGGTCGGCGCCACGATCCTCGCCGCGTGCGGCGCCCTGATCGGCCTGCGCCGGGCCCTCGTCGCCTTCGCGCCCGAGCCGCTGCCGATCCTCGGGCGGCGGATCGCGCCGGCCGAGGCGCCGGGTCTCTGGCGCCTCGTCGAGGCGCTCGCCGACCGGATGGGCGCGCTCAAGCCCGAGGCCCTGGTCGTCGGCCTCACCGAGGGCTTCTTCGTCAGCGCCGGCCCGGCCGTGCTCGAGCCCGGCGGCGCGCGGCTCGACGGCCGGATCCTCTACGTGCCCCTGCCCTATCTCGCCCTGCTGCGCGTCGACGAGACGGCGGCGATCCTCGGGCACGAACTCGCCCACTACGCCGGCGGCGACACCGCCTACAGCCAGCGCTTCCTGCCGATCTACGCGGGCGTCGGGCGCTCCCTCGACGCGATGGCCGAGCGCGAGCGCGGCGCGCTCGGCGTGCTCGGGCCGTCGATCCGCCTCGGCCTGTTCGTGATGGAGCAGTTCCACCTCGCCGTGCGCCACTGGAGCCGGGTGCGCGAGTTCGCGGCCGACGCGGCCGGCGCCGCCGTGACCTCCCCCGACGCCTCGGCCCGGGCGCTCCTGCGCTACGGCGCCGCGCGCCCGCGCGTCGTCGAGACCCTGGACGCGGCGGCCGACGCGCCGGAGACGGCCGCCGCCGACCTCGTGGCGGCGGCGTTCGACGGCGCGATCGCGCGCGGCCTCGAGGATCCCGCGGCGCGCCTCGAGGACGAGCAGGCCCACCCGACCGACACCCACCCGCCGACCCGCGACCGCGTCGCCGCCCTCGGGCTGGCGATGGACGCGGACCTGCTGGCCGCGGCGGGAGCCGCGCCGCCGGCCCGGGCCCGCGACCAGCTCGCCGCCTACTTCGCCGACCCCGACGGCCTGTGCCGGGCCGCGACGCGGGACTTCCTCGGCGCGGTCCGCGCGCGGGAGACCGCCGCCCGCGCACATCTGGAGGCGACCGCCGCGGAGATCGGAACCGAGGAACGGGTGCTGCGCGCCAGCCACCGCGCCCGCGGCCTCACGCTGGCCGCCAGCGCCGGCCTCTTCGCCGCCGCGGCGCTCGCGCTCGCCCTGTTCCGGATCCCGGGCCTGTCGCCGTACGAGGCCCGTATCGTGGCGGCCGTGGCCCTGGCCCTCGCGGCCGCCTTCGGCGGGGCGGGCGCCTTCGTCCTGTCACGGGGCGAGCCGATCGCCCTGATCCTGAGCCCCGCGGGGCTGACGGCGCCCGGTCTCGACAGGGTAATACCCTGGGAGGCCGTCGCCGATCTCGACATGTCGCTGAGCCGCGGCGGCATCGTCACCCGCCTGCTGCTGCCGCCGGGCGTGGACTGGCCGGAGCGGGCCCCGGGGCGGCACCCCGTGAAGCTCGACGCGAAGCGCCGCATCGTGACCCTCACGGTCGGACTGCCGCGCGGGATGAAGCCGCAGGATTTCGCCGACCTGATCGCCCGCTACCAAGCCGCGCACCACGCGCGCCGCGCCCTGGCCGAGCGCGCCGCGCGCGCGACCGTCGCCGCCGGCACCCCTTCTCCCGAAGCCCTGCCTGCTTGAGGATCGCATGGGATCGCCCGCCAAGCCCGAGACCGCCAAGCCCGAGACCGCCGAGACCCTGCGCCTGCCGCCCGACCGCGCGAGCTGGACCGTCATCCTGGGCGTGCTGTTCGGCTTCGTGCTGTTCGGCGGCCTCCTGGCAGCCAGCGCCGTCTACACGGCGCCCGTGCTGATCTCGGACTGGCAGGTCCGCGAGGCCGCCCGGCCCGTCCCGAACGCCCGCGTGAGCGACGGCAAGTGCAGCACCAAGCTCGTGTTCCACATCTGCGACGCGACGCTCTCGCTGCGGACGCCCGCGGGCAGCGTGACCCGCCGGGTGAACTACGTGTTCACCGGCCTGCACGCGGGCGACTGGACGATCGGGGTGATGGCCGACCCGGCGCATCCCGAAGCCGTCACCACCGATCTCGGCCTCGACCGGCTGTGGAACCGGGCGATCACCCTCTTGGCGATCGACGGGGTGATCCTGGCCGGCCTCGCCGGAGCGCTGATCTCGATCCTCCGCAACGGGCGCGCGGCGTTCCGGACCGCCGCCTGACCGGCCCCGCGCCGGGATCTCGGCCGCGCAGGGCCGTCCGCGTCACGGGACACGCTCGAACCGGCGGACCGGTGCCATACCGGTTGCCGGCCCGGCGATTCGGTACGTGTGCGTCATTGCGCCGTCGACGCCTCAGCCGGTCCCGATGCCAAAGCCGCCGGCCGCGCCGGGCGGACTGGCGCCGGCGCCCCCGACGCGAACATTTGTATAGGTGCTCTGCGCACTCGCTAAATCGACCTCATACGCGGGAAAGCTCCCGTTGCTTCACCAAACATTCCGGTTTTTCATTCGATTTTACTCACTTGACGGACATCGGAGAAATCACACTGCCGCTTTGCCGGGCGCAGACCGGTTTAGGTAGTGCGCCGTGGTTGATAACAATTTTTGTTGCAACAACTTAACCGCGACATATGCTATCGATACAGGATAGGCGTCCGAATCGGGCCGGTCTTTAATATCGAACCTGTATTGCTGCAGGGCACGGCAACCGTGCGGGGCCGCCAGAACAAGGATCGACCGGGCCGTCCGGTCGACGCGACGTGCGGGTGTGCCGATCATGATGTTTGCTGTCCCCGCCCTGCTGTTGGAGTTGGCGTTGACGACACCGGTCTCGGACAAGATGCCGGTCTTCGACGTTCACGGCAGCTGCCGAGCGGCAACGACGGCGATGACCCTCGATCCCGTTCGGCAGAAGCTCTGCCTCCAGGACGAGGGGTCGGCCCGTGCCGAGGTGGCGAAGAAGTGGTCCAGCTTCCCGGCGGTCGACCGGACGCGCTGCGCGGCGGAGGCCCAGCTCGACGGCCTGCCCAGCTACGTCGATCTGCTGGAGTGCCTGACCCTCGCCCGGGAAGCCAAGGCCGAGGACGATCAGTAGCCGCGTCAGGACCGAGACCGAAGACCGTCCCGTAACGCTCTCAGGTTGAGGGTCGACCGTGCCGATCGTGCTGCAGCTTCCCGGATCCCTCCGTCTCCTCGCCCTGGCGGCCATCGCGGGCCTCGCCGCCGGTTGCCGCGATGCGAACCAGTACGTTCCCCCACCGCCGCCGACGGTCTCGGTCGCGCAACCGCTCGTGCGCACGGTCACGCGCTACTTCGAGCTCACCGGCAACACCAAGGCGTTCGCGGCCGTCGAGCTCGAGGCACGGGTCCAGGGCTTCCTGGAGGCGATCACTTACAAGGACGGCGCCGTCGTGAAGAAGGGCACGCCGCTCTTCTCGATCCAGCGCAACACTTACGAGGCGCAGCTCAAGCAGGCGCAGGGCGCCCTGGCGGCGCAGCAGGCCGCCCTGGCAAATGCCCAGTCCGAGTATCAGCGCCAGTCCACGCTGGGCCGGCAGGAATTCGCCTCGCAGGCGCGCGTCGAGGACGCGAAGACCAAGCAGGACCAAGCCAGCGCCGCCGTCATGGAGGCGCAGGCCAACCTCGACATCGCCGCCATCAATCTCGGCTACACGCAAGTCTCCGCACCGTTCGACGGCGTGGTCACCAACCACCTCGCGGATGTCGGGGCGCTCGTCGGCATCAGCGGACCGACCAAGCTGGCGCAGCTCGTGCGCATCGATCCGCTCTACGTCTACTTCAACATCAGCGAGCAGCAGGTGCTGCTGGTCAAGGAGCACCTGCTCGCCACGCACCGGACGCTGGGCGACCTATCCAGGATCCCGGTGGAGATCGGCCTGCAGACCGAGACCGGCTATCCGCATGCCGGCAAGCTCGACTACCTCGCGCCGCAGGTCGACCCGTCCACCGGCACGCTGATGGCGCGGGCGCTCATCGAGAACGGCGACCACGCGCTCCTCCCGGGCCTGTTCGTTCGGGTCCGGGTCCCGGTCGGGCGCCAGGACAAGGCCCTGCTGGTGCGCGACGACGCCATCGGGACCAACCAGCAGGGCAGCTACGTGCTCACGGTCGGCGCCGACGACACGGTCTCGCAGCGGGTGGTGACGCTCGGGCCCCGGGACGGGCGCTACCGGGTGATCGAGGCCGGGCTCGCACCCGGCGACTGGGTCGTCACGGACGGCATCCAGCGGGCAATCCCCGGGGCGAAGGTCGCGCCCCAGAAGGTGGCGGTGGCCGAAGCCTTGCCCGACCCGGCGCCACTCCCGCGGTGAGCCGTCGTCCGGAAGTCCCGGCGCTGCCGACGAGGCCGACACGCCCGACGATCGGACAGTGATCTCCGCCACCCCGCGTCCCGCCCTGGCGGCGGGCCGCCCCTGAGACGCCGGCACCGAGGGCCAACGGCATGATCTCGCGCTTCTTCATCGAGCGGCCGGTCCTGGCCAACGTGCTGGCCCTGGTCATGGTGCTGATCGGCGCGGTGTCGCTCTTCAACCTGCCGGTGTCGCAGTATCCCAACGTCGTGCCGCCGACGGTCCAGGTCACCACCCGCTACCCGGGTGCGAGCGCCCGCACGGTGGTCGACACGGTGGCGCTCCCGATCGAGCAGCAGGTCAACGGCGTCGAGGGCATGCTCTACATGCAGTCGACCAGCGCGAGCGACGGCACCTACACCCTCACGGTCACCTTCGCGATCGGGACGGACGGCGATCAGGCCCAGGTGCTGGTGCAGAACCGGGTCGCGATCGCGATGTCGTCGCTGCCGCAGGCGGTCCAGGTCCAGGGCGTCACGACCCAGAAGAAATCCACCGCGGTCCTGCAATTCGTCACGCTGTCAGCCAGCGACGGGAAGTTCGACAGCCTGTTCCTGTCGAATTACGGCGTCATCAACGTGCAGAACGAGCTGGCCCGGCTGCCCGGCGTCGGCAACGTCACCGTGTTCGGCGCCGGCCAGTACGCGATGCGGATCTGGCTTGACCCTGACCTCGTCCAGGCCCGGGGCCTTACCCCCGACGCCATCATCAACATCGTGCAGCAGCAGAGCCAGGAGGTCACCGCGGGCGCCGTGGGGATGCCGCCGGTCCCGGCAGGCCAGGACTTCCAGTACACGCTCAACGTCAACGGGCGGCTCAACAACGCCCCGGACTTCGAGAACATCGTCGTCAAGGCGGATGCGCAGGACGGCGGCCGCATCACCCGCCTGCGTGACGTCGGCCGCGTCGAGCTCGGCGCGCAGACCTACAGCCAGTCCTTCACCCTGAACGGGCAGCCCGCCGCCGGCATCGGCATCTACCAGCTGCCCGAGGCGAACGCGCTGACGGTGGCGAACGCGGTCCGCACCCGGATGGCCGAGCTCGCGAAGACCTTCCCGTCGGGCCTCGTCTACGCCATCCCGTTCGACACGACGGAGTTCGTGCAGGCCTCGATCCACGAGGTCTACATGACGCTGTTCGAGGCGGCCGTCCTGGTCCTGATCGTCATCCTGGTCTTCGTCCAGGACTGGCGCGCCATGCTGGTGCCGGCGACGACGGTGCCGGTGACGATCATCGGCGCCTTCGCCGCCATGGCGGCGATGGGCTTCAGCGTGAACCTCTCGACGCTGTTCGCGATCGTGCTGGCCATCGGCATCGTGGTGGACGACGCCATCGTGATCGTCGAGGGGGTCTCCCACCACATCGACGAGGGCCTCTCGCCCCGGGCGGCGGCCGAGAAGGCGATGGAGGAGCTGTTCGGCCCGATCATCGGCATCACCCTGGTGCTCATGTCGGTGTTCGTGCCGGCCGCGTTCCTGCCCGGCCTGACCGGGCAGCTCTACAAGCAGTTCGCCCTGGTGATCGCCGCCACCGCGCTGATCAGCGCGATCAATGCCGCCACCCTGAAGCCGACCCAGTGCGCCCTGTGGCTGCGCAAGCCGGTGCCGCCGGAGAAGCGGAACGTGTTCTACCGCGGCTTCAACCGCGTCTACGGGGTCCTCGAGGGCTGGTACGCCCGGCTGATCGCCACCATGGTCCGGCGCAGCGGCCTCATGGTCGCCGTGGCGCTCCTGCTGATCGGGCTCGCCGGATGGGGGCTGACCCGCCTGCCGACCGCCTTCCTGCCCACCGAGGACCAGGGCTACGTCCTGATCGGCGCACAGCTGCCGGACGGGGCCTCGAAGGAGCGCACCGACGCGGTAATGCAGCGGATCAGCGTCCAGGCGAAGGCGACGCCGGGCGTCGACAACGTGCTCTCGATCAGCGGGATCTCGGTCCTCGATTCGAGCGCCAGCCTGCCCAATGCCGGCGTCGCCTACGTGGTTCTCAAGAACTGGGATGTCCGGGCCAAGGAGAAGGGCCAGGATCTGCGCAGCCTCTATGAGCGCTTCAACACGATGCTGGAAGGCGTCGAGGACGCCGACACCTTCGTGCTGATCCCGCCGCCGATCCAGGGCATCGGCAACGCCAGCGGCTTCACCATGCAGATCGAGCTGCGCAACGGCGACTTCGACTACCCCCTGCTGGAGAGCGTCGCCCGGACGGTCGTCGCCGACGGGAACTCGCAATCCGGGCTGCGGAAGCTCAACACCTCGTTCCGGGCCGGCGTGCCGCAGATCGCGATCGCGGTGGACCGGGTCAAGGCCGAGGCTCTCGGCGTGACGGTCGGGCAGGTCTTCTCGACCCTCTCGAGCTACGTCGGGTCGTCCTACGTCACGCAGTTCAACAAGTTCGGCCGGACCTTTCAGGTCTACGTGCAGGCCGCGCCCGATTACCGGCTCCGCCCCGAGGACGTCGAGAACCTGAAGGTGCGCGCCGGCAACGGCGTGATGGTGCCGCTCGGCACCGTCGTGGAGATCAAGTCCGTGCAGGGGCCGTCCCTGATCAGCCTGTACAACCTCTACCCGACGGCGACGATCGTGGGCGGGGCGGCGCCGGGCTTCAGCTCCGGGCAGGCGCTGGACCTGATGCAGCAGATCGCCGCCAAGGTGCTGCCGCCGGGCACGGGCTACGACTGGACGGCGATGTCGTACCAAGAGAAGGCGGTCGGCGCGCAGATCTACCTCGTGTTCGCGCTGGCCATCCTCCTCGTCTACCTGGTTCTGGCCGGCCAGTACGAGAGCTGGATCCTGCCGCTGGCGGTCCTGCTCGGCGTGCCCCTGGCGCTGCTGGGCACGGTCGGGGCGCTGCTGCTCCTTGGCGTCGCCAACAACCTCTACACGCAGATCGGCCTGATCCTGCTGATCGCGCTGGCGAGCAAGAACGCCATCCTGATCGTCGAGGTCGCCCGCGAGAAGCGGCAGGCCGGCCTCGACATCGCGGCCGCCGCCGTGGAGGCGGCGCGGCTGCGCTTCCGCCCGATCCTGATGACCTCGTTCGCCTTCATCCTCGGCGTGCTGCCGCTCGTCACCGCCTCCGGGGCCGGGGCCGCGGCGCGCAAATCGATCGGCATCACGGTGTTCAGCGGCATGCTCGCCTCGACCTGCCTGGCGGTGCTGTTCGTGCCGTCCTTCTACGTGATCCTGCAGCGGATCGAGGAGCGCCGCGCGCACCGGGGGCAGCCCGGGCCCGTCGCGTCCCCGCCCCCGGCCGGGACAACCCCCGAGACCGGACCGGCGTGAGCCGGAGCGCTGACGCGGCGCTGCTCCGCGCCCTGCGGTTCACGCCCCGCGCCTCCGTCACCGCGCGACGCCGTTCCCTCCGACGCGCGGCGCCGGATCCGCGACCGGACTTCCAAAGACCACGCGTCCGGCATGCTCGACCGTTGACGGCCTTACATCGCCCACCCTATTAGATATAGCATTAGCTATAATGATGGGTCAGGGCTATGACGCACACCGGCGCTCCGCGTCGCCTCTCGGCTCCAGGATCGGTCCTGTGCAGCCTCGCCGCGGCGCTCGGGTTGGCCGCGGCGCTCTGGGTGGCCGCAGCGCTCGGGCCGGCACTGGCCCAGTCCCTGCCCACCGCCGCCGAGAACCTGACGCCGGGCGACCTCGACAGCGAGCATCTGTTCGGCTTCACCGAGGGGAGCGACCTCGGCGTTCCCGAGGAGGCGGAGTTGGAGTGGGAGACGAGCGGGCGCCTCGGCCGGCGCGTCGCCCGCTTCCTGACCGTGGACAGTTCCCTGGCCCTGAAGGTGCCGCTGACCAACGATTTCCGCCTGGCCCCGGGCGTCACCTTCAACGCCTACGACATCGGCGCGCCGGGCACCCCGGCCCGGACCACGGGCGGCTTCAACGGCGGCTTCCTCGAGACCCGGGTGCGCCTGATGGATCGCCGGACGGCCCCCTTCGGCCTGACCCTCAACATCGTGCCGGGCTACGGAACCGTCGACGGCGGGACGGGCGTGCCGGCGCGCAGCTTCGCCACCGAGATCGGCCTGCTGGCGGATCGCGAGATCATCCCCGGCAAGCTGATCGCCGCCGTCAATGTCGGCTTCGCGCTCTCGACGACGCGGCTGACCGTGATGGACGCGCCCGTGCGCGGATCGGGGATCGAGGTGGCGGGGGCGCTGGCCTACTGCGTCCGGCCCGGCCTCTTCCTCGGCGGCGAGGCACGCTATGCCCGGACCTACGACGGCTTGGCGCTCGACCGGTTCGCGGGCGAGGCCGTGTATCTCGGACCAACCGCCTACATGACCCTGTCACCCCAGGCCTGGGCCTCGTTCACCTGGAGCTTCCAGGTCGCCGGCCAGGCGACGGGCGAGCCCGGCCCGCTCGACCTGTCGAGCTTCGACCGCCATCAGATGCGGTTGCGCGTCGGGTACAGCTTCTGATCGCGGCCCTGTCGCCGCACCGCGGCCTGCGAGCCTCAGGGTGGGCGGACAGGCGCCGAGAACGCGACCCTGGTGGAGCAGTCGAGGGACCGAACCGCCCGTGCCGACGGGCGGGAAGCGGCCCTGACGCGACGAGAAGAGGGACTGGCTGCCTCGGAGCAGGTCTTCCGAAAAGGCCGTTACATGCCGAACATGTTCGCAGTCGGAGCATGCAACGTGAAGGCATGACCCTCATCAATCCAGCCGCTTCCGGCGTGACCTTGCTCGATGTAGCTGATCTCATCGGCGCTGGAAGCGTAGTAGTGCCGTCCGCTCTCGGTGTTGACGAACCGCTCGACGGTCAACGCATGCGATCCCGCGGCGGTCGAACTCGCATAGGCGTCGAACGCAACACCGTCATAGTTGTAGCCGGAACCGTCCGAGAGAAGCCCGTCGCGCTCCGCGGTGCTGGTCGTGTAGAAGTGGTCGCCGGTCGTCGGGTTGGTGAATCGAAAGACGTCAGCCGTGACAGACGACGACACTGGCGCGGCCCAGCCGACGCCCTGATAGGCGTAGCCCGACGGGGTGCTCTCAAGTTGCGCGCGTTCTGCGACGCTTGCCGTGTAGAAATGCCGTCCTGAGGCGGCGTCGTAGAAGTGAAAAACCGGCTCAAGCGCCGCGGCGCCCGGACTGGCCTGATAAGCCCGCATGTAGTCAATATTCATCTGCGCGGGAAATGGCGTCGACGCGTCGGCGTCACCCGGCCAAGAGCCGCCGACGGCGAGATTCGCGATCATGTACATGGGCTTGTCCAGACCGGCCGGCGTCGGCGTACGATAGATCTCCTGTCCGTCGAAGTAGAAGGTCAACGTGTCCGGTTGCCAGTCAACGCCGTAGGTGTGGTAGCCGCCGCTCATGTCGGCGACTGCGGAGATCCCCTGGCTCATCGTGTGGTTGCCGGGTGTCTGGCCGGGCGCCAGGCTGTGCACCGTGGTGTAGAGCGTGCCGGGATCGTGCCCGAGCATCTCCATCACGTCGATCTCGGGCGGCCAGGAACCGTCCGCCGGGAGCAGCCAGAACGCCGGCCAGAAGCCCTGACCGGCGGGCAGTTCGGCCCGCATCTCGAAATAGCCGTAGGTCTGGCTGAAACTGTGGAAGGTATTGACCATTCCCGACGTGTAGGGCTGATCCCCCAGGTCATGGAGCATAGACGGATCCGACGGCGCGGCGGTGATGGTGAGGATGCCGTCGTGGACGCGGAACGGGTTCGGGAGCGCGCTGCCGTCGGGTTGATCGGCGCGGACATACCATTGCTGCTCCTGATTGAAGGGCCGCGTCCCGGTCGACGTGACGTGGATGCTCCACTGCGGGCCGCCGGACGTGTCGAGACCCGAAGTGCCGTCCCAGAGCGGCAGGGTGTCGAAGTCCTGGCTGTAGGTGAGTGTCGCCGTCTGGGCGAGATTCCTCGGATCAATGGCCACGGATCACCTGCCCATTCGTGCCACGCACTGAAGTGGCCGCGCCGCACAATACAATCATAAGCTGCATCGGAAAACAGGGCGCCTGGGTCCTGACGATGATTGCCGGGCACCGTCTGGTCGATGGCACGACGCGCGGGATGCCGCCGTCGATCCGAGCAGATCGATACGGAGGAGCCGATCGACAGCGGATATTTATCTATATATTCCCTGTCATCCGCCGCGATTATTGATTTATAACGAACATTGCTCTCCTTTGCCGCTTTTATCCACGCAATATTACTATAAATAACATTCGAGCACGTCATTTCTGCGACGCATATTGCTGTCCGCGACCCAGGCCGGACGCGGTTGGACCTCCTCCCTCGGCGGTGTCGTGACCGGCCGCACGCAGCAACGGCAGGCCGCAGGCTCGGTATTCTTTACCGACGCTCGACACTGCAACCCATAATTGTACTGCCGGTTACGCATCAAAACCGGAGGTGCCCATGTCGTCGTCCCCTCTCGCCGCGCTCAACCCGTCGTCACGCTCGCTCGAATGGCTGGTCGGGTCCGGCGCGCTACTGTCCTCCACCGCACTGTCGACCGGCCAATTGACGAGTCTCGGTCCGATTACCTCGCTCATCGAGAGTGCCGTCGACGTCGGTGCGGCGGACGAGGGCGGATCACCGCTTCCCGGCGCGCTGGCCGATACCGCGAACCAGATCGTCCTCGACACCCATGCGCAGCTCGAGAACGCGGGTCATCAGGTCGCGGCGCTGAACGGCCCGCTCCACGGTCTGACCAATCTCGGCGAGACGGTCGGGCTCGGTCATATCGGCGAGGGCGGCAACCTGATCACGGACCTGACCGGCGCCGTCGCCAACCCGACCGATGCCGGCAGCGTCGTCCCGGTGTTGAACGATGCCGGGCAGGTCGCCGAGGCTGCCGGAACCTTGCTGAATACTGTCACAGCATTGCCCGTGGCCGGCAACGGCCTTGTCGGCTCCGGCGGCACGCTCGCGCCGGCGGTGGGGATTCTCAACCAAGCCGTCCTCGACCTGCACACGACGCTGGAGGATGTCGGCCATCAGGTCCCCGTGCTCAACGCGCCGATCCACGCCCTCACGGGCCTCGGCGAGACGGTCGGCCTCGGTCGCATCGGCGAGGCGGGCAATCTCCTGACCGACACGCTCGCCGTGCCGGGATCGCTCCTCACTGGCGGCGGCCTCGGCTCGGCCACGCCGGTCCTCGCGGATCTCGGTTCCGTCCTCGAAGCGACCGACACGCTGATCACCTCCGTCACCGGAGCCGCGACGGCCGGCGGGCTGCTCGCGTCGGGCGGCCTTCTCGCCCCGGTCGCGAATCTCGCGAACACCGCCGTCCTCGACGTCCACATGACCCTCGAGAATCTCGGGCACGAGGTCCCGCTGCTGAACGGCGCTGTCCACGGCCTGACCAATCTGGGCGAGACCCTCGGACTCGGCCATCTGGGCGAGGGCGGAAACCTGCTGACCGACGCCGCGGCCCTGCCCGGTGCCCTGCTGGGCGGCCAGGGGCTCGGCGCATTGTCCCCGATCCTCGGCGATGTCGGCGCGGTGGCCGGTGCGGCCGGCGGACTGCTCGGCGGCGTCACCGGCATCGTCGGCGACCTGGGGGGAGCGGGCGCGCCGGGCGCGGGCAGTCTCCTCACCCCCGTCACCGCCGCGGTGGATGGCCTGCTCGGCACCGTGACCGGCGGCGCTCCGGACGGAACCGGCGCCCTGCTCGGGCCGAACGCGCCGCTGCAGCCGGTGGGCGCTGTCGCCAACACGCTGATCGACACCGTCCACGGGGCGCTGGAGCAGGTCGGACACGACGTGCCGCTCCTCAACGACCCGCTCCACGCGGTGATCGCGCTGGGCAACACGGTCGGACTGGGGGAACTCGGCGACAGCCACAACCTGCTCACCGACACCATCAACCTGCCCGGCGCGATCCTGACCGGGAACGCACCCGGAGGCGTGGCGCAGGTCGTCGACGACCTCGGGCACGTGGCGGGCGCGCTGGGCGGCGTCGTCGGCTCCGCGACCGGCCTCCTCGACTCGGCCGGCGGCGGTCTCGGATCCGGCCTGCCGGGCGGCGGTCTCCTGGCACCGGTCACCTCCGCCCTCGGCGGCTTGACGGGGGACCAGGGTGCCGGAGCCCTCGACGGTCTCCTGGGCGGCCTGAACGGAGGCCCGGGTTCCGGCGCGGCCGGCGCGCTGCTCGGGACGAACGCGCCGTTGCAGCCGGTCGGAGACGTCGCCAATACGCTGATCGACGGCGTCCATGCGGCCCTGGAACAGGTCGGCCACGATGTGCCGGTCCTGAACGACCCGCTCCACGCCGTGATCAACCTCGGAACCACGGTCGGCCTGGGGGAGCTCGGCGGGTCGAGCAACCTCGTGACCGATGTCGTCAACCTGCCGGGGGCGGTCCTGAACGGCGACGGAGGCCCCGCGGTGGCGCAGGTCGCGAGCGATCTCGGGTCCGTGACGGAGGCGGCCGGCGGCGTCGTGGGCTCGGTGGCGGGGATCCTTCCCGCGGCCGGCGGGGACGGCCATCAGGCGGGCTCCCCGGTCGACGGCGTCGTCGCGACCGTGACCACGGTCCTGGGCGGGGGCGAGACCGGTGGGGCGGCGAGCGCCGTCGGTAACCTGCTCGGCACGCTCACCGGCGGCACGTCGGGCGAGCCGGGAGCCGAGACCCACCCGTTGATCGACGTGTCGGCGGGCCCGACGACCCCGACGCCGGTGGCGGACGTCGCCGTGCTCACGCCCGCTGCCGATCCGGCCCACACCGTCGACGTGAGCGCGGTCGCGGTGAGCGCCGATCAGCCGAGTCTGGCCACGGCGAACCTGCTCAGCGGCGACAGCATCCACCTGCCGCAGACGGGCGGCGGTGCCGACTCCCTCGTCGGCCACCTCGTGGACGCGGTGTCGGGGACCTCCGCCGCGCCGGCCGAGGCGGGCGCCGCCCAGGGCGTGAGCGTCGATCTCGGCGTCGCCACGATCGATCTCGGCGGCCACACCGAGGTCCAGCACACGGACCCGACTTCTCACACGGCCACGAGCGGCCTGCACCTGCTCGGCCTGTGAAACGCGGCCCCCGCCGCCGACGCGGCGGGGGCTTCCGCGACGCCGGGGCCCGACCCGCTTCGGCCCGAACCGCTCCGCTGACGTGCCAAGCCGAGGGATCGACCTGTGACCGATGAACGCGTGTTGCGTGTCGCGAAGCGGCGCGAGTTCTGGTCCGCCGTCAGGGCCGGGCGCACGTGCCTGATCACCGTGATGATCGTCAGCGGTCTGATCAATCTGCTGATGCTCACGGCCCCGATCTTCATGCTGCAGGTCTACGACCGGGTGCTGCCGAGCCGGAGCATCGCGACGCTCGTCGGTCTCGCCGGCATCACGCTGATGCTGCTCGTGATCCAGAGCGTCTTCGAGATCTTCCGTGCCCGGATCCTGGCGCGCTTCGCGCGCCTCGTCGACGAGCGCCTCGGTCCGCGGATCTTCCGGACCCTGCTGGTCCGCGGCGCCGAGATGCCGCGCAGCGATGACGGGCCCCAGGCCCTGCGCGATCTCGACACCGTCCGCGGCTTCGTGTCGAGCATGGCGGTCAGCGCCTTCTTCGACCTGCCCTGGGTGCCGCTCTACGTCGCGGTCTGTTTCCTGTTCCATCCCTGGCTCGGCGCGGCGGTGGCCGGGGGTGCCCTGTTCCTGTGCGTGCTGACGATCCTCACGGACTGGGCCTCGTCCGCGTCCACCCAGGAGGCCGTCCGAACGGCCGGTGAGCGCCGGTCCTTCACCGACATGGCGCACCGGACGGCACCGCTGCTCTCGGCGCTCGGGATGCGGTCCCGCATCGCGGAGCTCTGGCAGGTCCGGGCCCGGCGGAACCTCGATGTCGCGGCGTACGGGAACGACCTGGCCATCGGCTTCGGCACGACGGCGCGCCTGCTGCGCACGGTGCTGCAATCCGGCATCCTCGGCCTGGGCGCCTTCCTCGTGGTGCGCGAGGAGGCGACGGCCGGCGTGATGCTGGCCGCCACGATCCTGTCCGCGCGCGCCCTCGCCCCGGTCGACCTGGCGATCGCCAACTGGAAGTCGTTCTCGGGCGCCCGGCAGGCCTGGGGCCGCCTCGTCGCGTTCCTGCCCCGGCGGGAGCCCGCCGCCCTCACGCCGCTCCCGGCGCCGCGGGAGAGCGTGCGCGTGACGGCCCTGTCGATCGCGGCGCCCGGGACCGACACCCTGGTGCTCCACGACGTCAACGTCGCCCTCGCGCCCGGAAGCGCCCTCGGGGTGATCGGGGCCAGCGGCTCCGGCAAGTCCACCTTCGCCCGTGCCCTCGTCGGGCTGGCGCGCCCGAACCGCGGCGTGATCCGCCTCGACGGCGCGGCGATCGATCAGTGGGATCCCGATGCCCTCGGGCGCGCGGTCGGCTACCTGCCGCAGGACATCGAGATGTTCGACGGCACGATCACCGAGAACATCACGCGCTTCGATCCCGAGCCCAACCCCGAGGCCCTGCTGGCGGCTGCCCGGGCCGCCGGCGTGCACGAGGTCGTGCTCCGGCTGCCGGGCGGCTACGACGCCCGCGTCGGTACCGGCGGCCTGGGCCTCTCCGGGGGTCAGCGGCAGCGGATCGCGCTCGCGCGGGCGCTGTACGGCGATCCGTTCCTCGTGGTCCTCGACGAGCCGAACTCGAATCTCGACGTCGACGGCGATCGCGCCCTGTCCGCCGCCGTGCAGGGCGTGCGCGCCCGCGGCGGCATCGTCGTGGTGATCGCGCACCGGCCGAGCGCCCTGGCGGCGGTCGATCGCATCCTGGTCCTCGGGGACGGGCGCGTGCAGCTGCACGGCCCGCGCGACGAAGTTCTGTCGAAGCTGAACGCCCTGACGCGGCAGACGCCCACGAGGGTCGCATGACGACGGATCGCACGCCTGACGGGCCGGCTACGGATCCGACTTACGAGACGCGCCGCTCCTTGCGGCGGCACGTCGCCGGCGTCGCCGCCGTGATCGTGGTCGCCACGGGCGCGGGGGCCTGGACGGCGGCGACGGAATTGTCCGGCGCCATCATCGCCACGGGCTCGCTGGTGGTCGAGAGCAACATCAAGAAGGTCCAGCATCCGACCGGCGGCGTCGTCGCCGAACTGCCGGTTCAGGAGGGCGCGCGCGTCCAGGCGGGCGACCTGCTGGTCCGCCTGGACGCGACCACCGCCAAGGCCACCTACGACAGCGTCACCAAGAGCCTGTGGGAGATCGCGGCGCGCAATGCCCGGCTGGAGGCCGAACGCGACGGCCGCGCGAGCCTCGCCATCGCCCCCGAACTCGAGGGAGCCGGACCGGATGTGGCCCGGATCGTCGACGGCGAGCGCAAGCTGTTCCGCTTCCGACAGGACGCGCTCCAGGGCCAGAAGGCGCAGCTCCGCGAGCGGGTCGGGCAGCTGAACGAGGAGATCAAAGGCCTGTCCGAGCAGGCCGCCGCGAAGGAGCAGGAGACCGCGATCATTGGGCGGGAGTACGAGGGCGTCGAGGATCTCTGGCGGAAGAACCTCATCCAGCTGACCCGGCTCACGAGCCTCCAGCGCGACATGTCCCGCCTGAAAGGCGAGCGCGGCGTCCTCGTCGCCAACATCGCGCAGACCAAGGGCAAGGTCTCGGAGACCGAGCTGCAGATCATCCAGCTCGAGCAGAATCTCCGCAGCGACGTCGCGAAGGAGCTCGCCGAGAACCGCGCCAAGGCGGCGACGCTGACCGAGCAGCGGATCACGGCCTTCGACCAGCTGCAGCGCATCGAGATCCGCGCGCCGCAGACCGGCTACGTGCACGAACTCGCGGTCCACACCCGCGGCGGTGTGATCTCCCCGGGCGAGCCGATCATGCTGATCGTGCCGACCGCGGATTCCCTCGTCGCGGAGGTACGTGTGGCGCCGCAGGACATCGACCGGTTGCAGACCGGTCAGGCCGCGGGGTTGCGCTTCCCGAGTTTCGACCAGCGGACGACACCCGAACTCAACGCGCGCGTGACCCGGATCGCGGCGGATGTGAGCGAGGACAAGCGGACCGGCAGCTTCTACTACCTCGTTCGCCTGGGCGTGACGAAGGAGGAGATGAAGCGACTGGACGGGGCCAAGTTGATGCCCGGCATGCCCGTGGAGGCCTTCATCCGCACGGCTGACCGAACGGTGCTGTCCTACCTCACCAAGCCGCTCGTCGATCAAGCCCGGCGGGCGTTCCGGGAGAAGTAAGATCCGCCGGGTCGCCCGCATGGACGGTCACGGAACCTGCCGAGATCGCGGAGCCGATCCCTACAGGACCGACTGTGTCGCGCTCGGCGAAACGCCGGTCCGAGCACGGGGAAGCACCGGCCAACGCACGTCCGCCTTCGCGGGCGGCGCGCATGCGAGAAGCCATTCCGCTTCCACCCGCTGCATTTGTTCAACGCGGGCTGTGGAGCATCATCGCCTGGCGGCGGACGCACTGGGCAGGGGGCCACGGTGCGGAGGCGTGGGGTCACGAAGCCTCACAACGAGCACGGCTGCGAGCGCGGCGGTGACCGCGAGGATCGCGATCGTCGTGAGTCGGTCAGGCGGTCTCCGCTTCATGGCCACGTCTTAGCAGCTGCGCCTGCTCCCCGCAGGATGCGGACCTGACACGCCCCGACGCGCCCGGCTCCGATCGGGCGCCGGCCGGCGCCGTGCCGATCCCGGTGCACATGGCTCGGCGCTGCGACCTTCTCCGATCCTGCTACCGGTTGGTGTCAGACGCCCGCGGCCCGATGGGTTCGCAGGAGACGAACAGGCTCACGAACCAGAACAGGGTCATGGCGGCGATCGCCGCCGCGGTCCCGAACAAGGGGCTGACGATCAGCGCGGCCAGCACGCCATGCTTCCACATCAGGGTAATCGCGATGAGCCAGCCGAGGCTCGCGGCGATAGATACCCGGATGATGCAGCATTCGGATGCCTGCATCACAACCTCCAAGCTCCATATACAACGCATACGTGCATGAAACGGTGATGGTTCAATGTGGCAAACTGCTGGGTTCGCGAGGGATCAGCTGCTCGGCACTGCCGAGCCGGGGCCGACGGCCCCTTCTCACGCGCGCGACAGCGGGTGAGACAATTCGGCATCCTCCACGTTCGATCGTCCGTCACACGAAGTGCGGCGGCAGGATCATGACCTGGGCGTGCACGACGAGACTGAACGCCATGGCGGCCGTCACGACGGCGTCGACGAGACGGTTCGTCAGGGTGATCGGCTTGGTCATCGTGGCCCCGTCAGCTCGGCTGTTCCGAGGCGGCCTTATGGTCAAGCTGGATGTCGCCAGGATTGCTCCGATTGTTGCATGAGGCTGGCAGGATCGACCTGCGCCAGCCGGGGCGCTCGGATTCCGGTCTCCCGCTTCGCGACGACGCTCTCATCGCGGTCCTTCGCGAGAGGCCGACCGCCGGGACGTCAGCCAAGCCCTGCCGCAGCCGGAGCAGGCGGAAGGAGCGGTCTGCCGCTCAGCACCGACGCGGGCCTCGCGCCCAGCAGCGTACGCAGCTTCCGCGGGTCTTCCGTGTCTTCGGTCTTCGGGTATCGGGCGTTCTCCGTGTTGAGGAGGTCCACAGCCCGCTTCAGAGCAGGTCCGGGGGCGGCACGGACCATGAGGTGGCGAGGTTCGAGGCCGGAGACGCGCTGCTGAGACCCGCGCCCGCCTCACCTTGGGTCGCGGCGAGGGTCGCACGCCGCCGCTGAGGCTGGAACGCGTTACCGGTCACCCTGTCGGGCGCCGCCATCCTGCTGTGTTCACAGGCCCATCGGCAGGTGGGCAACGCAACGGCGGGTGCTGCTCAGGTTCTGCGTAATCCGAACCCGAGGCGCCGGGGGATTTCCCGTTGAGGTGACGCTAATCCGGCATATACCACTTTTAGTTGCATTAGCCATCTGGAAGAGGGGACGGCGCGTCAGATGTCGGAAGCCATCCTTGCACGCGATCAACGGACGGAGTGGTTGCCGAGAAGCCGGATCGGTCTCCTGATTTTCGTGCCGGGCGCACTGCTGTGGATCTCGATCGTCCTCTGCATGCTGCCGATCACAGTACTCGCATTCCCTGCAGAATGGATGTTCAAGAACAGGCCGAACCTCCATGCGACAGCCGTGACGATTCTCGTGTGCCTCGGTGCAGCCAATGTCGTGATCGCTCCGGCGACCGTGCTCTACCTCCTGTATGCCTGACTGGCGGGCGGGCTGTGTGCTCCGCCGCAGGAACCAAGCTTGCGGACATCGCCTCGGTACGCTGATGCGACGGTGAATCATGGCTCACATCGAGACGGTGTCGGTTCAGGATCAATCCATGCGTCCCTGGATGGATCGCTTCCTCACGATGATCATGGTCGCGGGCGGCGTGGCGACGGTGGTGTGGATCGCCGCGATGCTGGTGGTCGGCTGGCAAATGGCCGTCGTGCTGATGGGCCTGAGTGCGGTCTGACAGGCGTCCCTGCCTGAGGGTTGCCGCCGCTGCTCCCGAGACGCCCCTTCCGCGACGGGGTGCGGGACCACGGGCGCCCGATGGCGAAGCTGAGCGGGGTCAGCCTCCACCGCCGCCCCCTCCCCCTGTTCCGGGTCCGCCGAGGTTGCCGTCCTTGTTCGGCGTGTTCCAGTGGATGATCCCGTCGCCGGCGGGACGCGGCGCGGTATTGGGCGGCCGCGGGAAGGCGAAGGGGGAGAACGCAGTCGCGCCGCGCGGGACGGGGCTGCTCGCTCGAGAACGCCGCGCGACAGCTTCGGTGCTCACGAAGCCCGCGAGCGCGACAACGAGCCACCTGATCGCCGCGCTATGCATGATCGACTTGCCTCGCGCTGAGGTGCGCCACCGAGCGGCGACGGCTGTGCGCAGGGTAGCAGGATCGCTGCGCTTTCGCAGCGGCAACCCAGTCCCTCCGTCTCGTCAGCGCGCGCAGGACGTCCGATGCCGTATAGCGGTTCGCTTCTGCTTCCAGCTTGGCGAAAGCCAGCTTCGAGGTTCGGTCGATGGCCACAAACAGGTCGAGTTTGCCTTCTTCTGTCCTGAGCTCGGCGATATCGATGTGCATGTAGCCACTGGGTGATCGGCGAAGCGCTTCTTCTCGGGCTTGTCGCCTTCCGTCCGGTAGGCGCCTGGTGCCGTGCCGCTCCAGGCAGCGGTGCAGCGACGAGCGGGTCAGGTGCGGGATCGTGGGCTGTAGGCCGTAGAGGCAGTCGTCCAGCGGCAGCAGGGTGTGCCGGCGGAAGGCGACGATGATGACCTCCTCCGCTGGGGTCAGAACCGTCGAACGGGGCTGCTTCGGCCCCATAGCGGCGTCACCTGTCGTCTGCCGCGTTCGCCACTTCTGGACTGTCGTCGGGGCATCCCTCGCAGCATGACGGTCGACCGTACCACCACACCGCGGGATCAAACATCGAGGGTCTTGCCTGTAGCGGCCGAGCCATCGATGCTGCGCCGCAGCGGATGGCCTACGACGGGAGCGACCCTTGGAAACGATCGGCCGTGACCTGCGGGAGATGCAGCGCATACCCCTCGCTGCATCGCATGTCGCCGCATTGCGGGCGATCGGGGCCGAGAAGCACTACTCCGCAGGCGCCTTTCTCGTCCGTGCCGGTGAGCCAGCCGATCGCTTCGTGTATGTCGAGGCCGGCGAGATCGAAGTCGTGAATCCCTTCACAGACGAGCGCCATCTCCCATCCACCCTCGGTCCGACCCAGTTCATGGGCGAAATCTCGTTCCTGAACGGCGGCGTTTGGTCGATGCCCATGCGGGCCAGCGCAGATACGGTCGTCACCGAGGTGCCGCGCCCCGAGATGCTGCGACTGATGTCCGAGATCCCGGAGATGTCGGACATCATCATCACAGTCCTCGCCGCACGGCGGCGGCGGCAGCTCGACTCGCACGACGGCACGCTCGTGCTCATCGGCGAGGACGACGACCGGAGCGTGCGGCGGATCGCCGAGTTCGCGAGCCGCAACCGGCTTCCTTACAGGACCTATCCGTTGGGCAGCCCGGAGGCGGCAAGCGTCGCAACGGCCTGCTCGATCTCGGCAAACCGACCGGCGGTCATCTTCGGCCGGGACGTGGTCGTGACCGAGCCGACGCCCGCCAAGGTCGCGCGGCTGCTCGGCCTCGACTACAACCTCGTCGACGACGAGGCCTTCGACGTCCTCATCGTGGGCGGCGGGCCGGCCGGGGTGGCAGCGGGCGTCTATGCGGGTGCAGAGGGGCTGCGCGCGTTGGTCATCGAGGATGTGGCGATCGGCGGTCAGGCCGGCACATCGAGCCGGATCGAGAACTACATGGGCTTCCCGACCGGGATCTCGGGCGCCGACCTCGTCTGGCGCGGCGAGATCCAGGCGATGAAATTTGGCACTCGCTTCGCGATGCCGCGACGGGTGGCGAAGTTGGAGCAGCTCGAGGACGGATCGTTCTGTGCGACGTTTGACAACGGCCGGCGCGTTCGGGGACAGGCCGTCGTCGTCGCGACCGGCGTCCAGTACCGAAGGTTGCCGATCGACCGCCTCGAAGCGTTCGAGGGCGCCGGCATCTACTACGCTGCGACGGAGATCGAGGCGCGCTACTGCCGGAATGCCGAGGCAATCATTATTGGCGGCGGCAACTCGGCGGGCCAAGCTGCGATGTATCTCAGCCGCTCAGCGCGACACGTTCGCCTCCTGGTGCGCGGGCAATCGCTCGCCACCTCCATGTCGAGGTACCTGTCGAGCCGGCTCGAGGCAGACCCGGCGATCACGATCGAGTACGGGGCCGAAGTCACCGACCTGCACGGCGACGACCATCTCGACGCGGTGACGATCCGCACCGTCGCCGACGGAGCGACGCGCAGGATCTCGACCTGCGCCGTGTTCGTCATGGTGGGCGCCGCCCCCAATACCGGCTGGCTCTCGGGGCTCGTCGAGCTCGATGGACACGGCTTCGTCCTGACCGGAGACGCGATCGGCGCGCATTCGCCTTACGCGACGTCGCATCCGGGAATCTTCGCGGTCGGCGACGTCCGCGCCAGCTCCGTCAAGCGGGTCGCAGCCTCGGTCGGCGAGGGATCGGTCGTCATCTCCAAGGTGTGGGAGCACGTTCGGTCGTAGAGTTCGCCGCCCGGGACGCACACGATCGGAGCGCCGGATCGACGAACGGCCGTTTCTGGGAAGCTCTGCTGACTATCTGCCAGACTGTTTCGGGTGGCTTCCTGCCCGCCTGCTTCCGATCGGCGGATGTCCCGAAGCGGACATCTCCACGGGGACCGCTCACGCCCTCGCCGCACCTTCGAACAGCTTGTCCCAAGGTGTCGGGGATGGGAGCATACCACCGAGGAATGCCGGGAAAGCCTTCACGTTTGGATCGCCGCGTCGGCTCTCCGGCCACAGCGCCGTGAACACAGAGCGCTCAGTGGCGAAGCTCTGCAGGACCGGCACGAACGCGCCCCGCTCGACCTAGTGACCGGCCAGGTCACCACCACGACGCGCTCTTCTGAACGTCCAAGATGGGTGGATCTGAAACGGCCCGCTTTCGACTGGCATAGACATGGAAGCAGACGTGCCGCGACGCTTCTTGATACGCGAGCCCATTGGCAGATCATTTAGCGGGCAGGGCCAGAAATTCATTCAAAAATTGACAAGCGGACCTTTTCTCGAAGCCGTCCAATAAGTAGAAGACGTGCAGTCTTCGATGGTCAAATTCGGGAACGTCATCGCGAAACGGCAACCACCCTTTTCCGACGTGCGAACACTCACGCTTGCGGCGTGAATCTTGGCGATGGCGGCGACCAGGCTGAGGCCAAGGCCGTTGCCGGGGGTCTGGCGGGACATCTCGGCGCGGTAGAAGCGGCGGAAGACCTTCTCGTGCTCGCTCGCCGGCAGGCCTGGGCCGGTATCTTCCACGGCCACCTCGATCGCTTGGCCGGTCCAGGCGACCCCGACCCGGACGGTCCCTCTGGGGGGCGTGAACTTCACGGCGTTGTCGATGAGGTTCGACAGGGCCTCGAAGCAGAGGTCCCGGTCGCCGTGGACGGTGAAAGGCCCCACCGCCGACAGGACGAGCCGGACGCCCCTCTCTTCAGCCTCGGGCTCGAAGAAGTCGACCGCCGCAGCGGCGACCTCCCCGAGGTCGACCGGCGCGAAGGCGGTCCGGCGGCCCTCCTCCATCGCGCCGATCCGAAGCACGGCCGTCACCATCGCGAGTGTCTGGTCGATCCAGGCGAGGCCCTGATCGATCGCCTCGTGCAATTCCGCCACCGTTCGCGCCTGCGCCCGGCTGCGTTCCAGCCGGGCCCGCAGGCGGGTCAACGGCGTCCGCAGGTCGTGGGCGACGGCATCGCCGACGCTGCGGACTTCGCCCATAAGTTGCTCGATCTCGTCGAGCATGCGGTTCACGTTGGCGGCAAGGCGGTCGAACTCATCGCCCCGGCCTCCGACCGGCAGGCGCTTGCCGAGGTTGCCGCGCATCACCTCGGCGAGCGCCACCTCGGTGGCGGCGAACCGCCTGCGGCCCCGGCGGGCGAGGACGAGGCCGCCGATCCCGGAGAGCGCCAGCATCGGCAGTAGCCCGAGGCCGAGCGCCCGCAGCGTCGTGACCCGCACCCGGTCGATGTCGTCGGTGTCGTGGGCGATCACCACCGTGCCGCCACCGGGCAGCGCCAGGGCCGCGGCCCAGATCTCGTCGGCGAGGCTGCGGCCCCCGACCTCCACCGTGGCGTTCACCCGGTAGGCATCCCCGTCCCGCGGCAGCCCCTTCGGCATCGCATCGAGGTTACCCGCGCGCCGGCCGCCGTCCGGAGCGAAGTAGCCGCCATAGTGCCGGGCATGCGGGTCCATGGCGGTCCAGGTGTCGACCCGCAACGCCGTGGCGGCGGGGTCGGCGGCGGCCGCGCGGACTTCCAGCCGCAGGGTCTCGGCGAGTTCCTCCCGCAGGTAGGAGGCCGTCTGCCAGTAGATGAAGGCGAACATCGTCAGGGCGAGAAGCACCGACCACAGGGCGATCCCCACCGCCCACCGCAGGGTGGTCGAGCGCAGGAGGTCAGTCATCGGGCGTGAGGGTGAAACCGACGCCGCGGACGTTCTGGATCAGGGGCGCCTCCCCGGCCGCCTCAAGCTTGCGGCGCAGGCGGCCGAGATGGACGTCGATGAGGTTCGATTTCGGAGTAAAGCGGTAGTTCCAGACCTCCTCGAACAGCATCGCCCGTGTGACGATCCGACCGGGCGCGCGCATCAGATAGGCGAGGAGCTTGAGTTCCCGAGGCAGGAGGTCGAGGTCGCGCGCGCCGCGCCGGCCCGTCCCGGCGATCAGATCGATCTCCAGGCTTCCGACCCGCAGCAGCGTCTCGCGGGTGTCGACCGGGCGGCGGAGCAGCGCCTCGATCCGTGCGGCGAGTTCGCCGAGCGCGAAGGGCTTGGCGAGGTAGTCGTCGCCACCCGCCCGGAGGCCGCGGATGCGCTCGTCGACGTCGCCGAGCGCGCTGAGGACGAGGGCCGGTGTCCGGTCCCCGTCCCGGCGCAGGTCCTGCAGCACGCCGAGCCCGTCCTGGCCGGGCAGCATCCGGTCGAGGATGATCGCGTCCCAGCCGCCCTGCCGCGCCGAGCGAGCGCCGTCCGGCCCGGTCGCGGCCCAGGCGACCTCGTGGCCGCGCCCGCGCAGGTCGTCGCGCACGTCCCCGGCCGTGTCCCCGTCGTCCTCGATCAGCAGCAGCCTCGCCACGTGAACCCGGTCCTCCCGCGTTGCCAGTGTGTCGCATGTCGGCCCTGCGGCCTGCGCGAGGAAGCGACTGTGAACCAGAATTTAGTGGCGCCCCATCGGCTTCGTCCAATTTATTAGAATGACTCTAGCGCGCACCTCGGGCCCTGTTCGGCTGGGCGCGATCCTCAGCGGGCTCCTCCGATGTTGTTCCTGCTACGCCGCTTCCCCGCATCCGCCGCGATCCCCCACCGCTGAGGGAGTCCACACATGCCCCGGAAGCGGCGGCCCCGCCGCCTCATCAACCGTTACGCCCAGAGCCGGCTCTACGACGTCGAGACTCGCACCTATGTCTCCGTCGAACGCCTGCGGGAATGGCGCGGCGAGGGCTTCGAGGTTGTGATCCGCGAGGTCGAGACCGGGCGCTTCGTCAGCGACGAGGTGCTCCCCACCGGCTTCGACGCATGAACCTCATCCTCACCCGCGCGGCGTCCGGCCCGACCGGTCGGCAAGCTGCCTGTCCATGTCGCTGAACGCCGAAGCGTCCGCGCGCCCCGCGGAGGTCTCCGAGGCATCCGAGACAGATGGCTTCGGGCGCGGGGATGCCTCCGCGCCGGCTCCGATTGTGAGCCGGAGCCGCGCGCCGCGAGCGCTGCTCATCCTGGCGGTGCTGGCCGCCGTGGCCTTCGCGGGCTGGACCTATCGCGGCCCAATCCTCGCCGGCCTTGGCCTCGCCCCGCCCGCGGTCCCCGAGGCGAAGGCGGACCGTTCCGACGACGCCCCGGCGAACCCCGATCTCGTCACCCTCGACGGGGCGGGGCAGACGCGGATCGGCTTAGCCTTCGGCACGGCGGAGACCCGCCGGATCGTGCTCCCGGTGCGGGCGCCGGGCACCGTCGCCTTCGACGAGCGGCGGGTGACGCATCTCAAGCCGCGCACGCAGGGACGTGTACTGAGCCTCGCCGTCCAGCCCGGGGACCGGGTGACGGCGGGGCAGACGCTCGCGACCCTCGATGCAGCCGGCCTCCTCGACGCCCGCAACGGGCTTCAGGCGGCTGAAGCCGCCCTCGGCGAGGCGCGGGCCTCCGAGGCGGTGGCGGCGCTCCAGGTGAAGCGTGGGCTGGAGCAGCTGAAATTCGGGGGCGTGGCGCAAGCCGAGGTCGAGCGGCGGCAGGTCGATCTCGCCAAGGCACAGGCGGCGGTGAAATCTGCGCAGGCGAACGCGGAGATGTACCGGGCGCAGTACCGGCGCCTCGCCCCGGCCGAGGGCGCCGCGCCGGGCACCAGCGCCGTGGTCACGCCGATTGCCGGCGTGGTGACGAGCGTCGGCATCACCCTGGGCGAGGTCGTCGATACCGGGCGCGACGCCTTCACGGTGGCCGATCCCACCCGTGTCGTCGTGCTGGCGAACCTCTACGGGGCCGACATCTCCCGGGTGAAGGCCGGGGATGCGGTCTCGGTGGAGAGCCCGGTGCCCGGCCATCCGCCCTTCGAGGGCCATGTCCGCTCGGTCAACGCCGCCCTCGATCCGGCGACGAACACGGCGCCGGCGCGGATCGAACTCGACAACCCGCAGGATCTCCTGCGCGCCAACCTTTTCGTCTCGGTGATGGTCGGGGCTGATCTCGGTCGCGACGGCGTGACCATCCCGGCGGCGGCCGTGCAGCAGACGGACACCGGCCCCATCGCCTTCGTGCGCACGGCCCCGGACAGGTTCGAGCGGCGGGCCCTGACGCTGGGCATCCAGCGCACTGACTGGGTGGAGGTGCACCGAGGCGTGGCGGCGGGTGAGAGTGTTGCGACCGCGGGCAGCTTCGGCCTGAAGGCCATCCTGCTGCGCAGCCTTCTCGGCTCGACGGATTGAGCGCCGGCGATGAAGAGCTGGTTCGCCATCCTGGTCCGCCGCCGCTTCCTCGTGCTGATGATCGCGCTGGCCGCGGCGGCGGGCGGAGCCGCTAACCTCGGAGGTCTCTCGATCGACGCGGTGCCGGACATCTCGCCGAAGCAGGTGATGATCCTCACCCTGTCGCCGGGGCTCGGCCCCCTGGAGGTCGAGCGGCTCGTCACCTTTCCGGTCGAGAACGCGATGGCCGGTGCGCCGGGGCTCTCCAACGTCCGCTCGACGTCCCGGGCCGGCGTCTCGGCGGTCTACGTCACCTTCGACGAATCCGTGTCGGTCACAGCGGCGCGGGCGGAGGTATTCCAGCGCCTGCCCCAGGCCAAGAGCCTGATGCCCGCCGGAGTCGGCGATCCGCAGATGGGTCCGATGGCGACCGGGCTCGGCGAGATCTACCAGTTCGAGCTGCGCGGGCCCGCCTACACGCCGATGCAGCTCAAGCGCATCCTGCAATGGACCATCGCGCCGAAGCTGAAGCTCACCCCCGGAATCGCCGACGTGAACATCTACGGCGGCCAGATGCCGACCGAGGAGGTCCGCGTCTCGGCGGACGCGCTGCGCCGCTACGGCGTGACGCTGGCCCAGGTCTACACGGCGCTCGCCGAGAACAACGCCGCCCGGGGCGGCGCCTACATCGAGCACAACGACCAGCAGGAGACGATCCGCGGCCTCGGCCTCGCCAAGGGCCCGGAGGACATCGCGAACATCGTCGTCGCGACGGGCCCCGGCGGCGTGCCGGTGACGCTCGGCACGCTGGGCACGGTGCAGGAGGCCCCCAAGGTCCGGCTCGGCGCCGTCACCAACGACGCGGAAGGCGAGACCGTCGTCGGCATCGCGATGATGCGCTACGGCGAGAATGCCAGCGCCGTGGTCGCGGAGGTGAAGAAGACGATCGCCGCCCTGCGCCAGCAACTGCCGCCAGGGGTCGAGATCGTCCCGTTCTACGACCGCAGCGCGCTGGTGGACCGCACCATCCGCACGGTGGAGCACAACCTCCTCGAGGGAGCGGTGCTGGTGATCGTGGTGCTGCTCCTGCTGCTCGGCAACCTGCGCGCAGGGCTGATCGTCGCCGCCGCGATCCCGCTCTCGATGCTGATGGCGTTCGCCGGGATGCGGCTGCTCGGCCTGTCGGGCAACCTGATGAGCCTAGGGGCGATCGATTTCGGGCTGATCGTCGACGGCGCGGTGGTGATGATCGAGAACGTGCTCCGCGCCCGGGGCGAGCACCCGGACCGCCCGGCCCACGACGTGATCCGCGACGCCGCCGCCGAGGTGGCCCGCCCGGTGATCTTCGCGGTGGCGATCATCATCATCGTGTACGTCCCGATCCTCGCGCTGGAAGGCGTGGCCGGCAAGATGTTCGCCCCGATGGCGCTCACGGTGATCCTGGCGCTCGCCTCGTCGCTCGTCGTCACCCTGATCCTGATGCCGGCGCTCGCGGCGCTCTTTCTCACCGGGCGCGGTGTCAATGAGCGCGAGACGCGCCTCGTCCACGCGGTGCGGGGTGTCTACACGCCGGTGCTGCGCTGGGCCGAGCGGCACGCGTTCGTCACCGTGCTCACGACGGTCGCCCTGTTCGCCGGCTCCTGCGCGATGGCCACGCGTCTCGGGGGCGAGTTCCTGCCGAAGCTGTCGGAGGGCTCGATCGTCATCACCTCCGAGAAGCTGCCCGGCATCGCGCTGAACGCCTCGCTCGCCACCGTGACCCGCATCGAGCGGGTGCTGAAATCCTTCCCCGAGGTGAAGCGGATCGTCTCCCTCACCGGCAGCGCCGAGATCCCGACCGACCCGATGGGCGTCGAATCGACCGACAGCTTCATCACCCTGACCGACCCCTCGACCTGGAGGACCGCCGACAGCCAGGAAGGGCTCGTCGCGGCCTTCGACAAGCGGCTCCGGGAGGAGGTGCCGGGCGTCGCCTACAGCTTCTCGCAGCCGATCCAGATGCGGATGGACGACCTCTTGGAGGGCGTGCGCGGCGACGTCGCGATCAACCTCTACGGCGACGACCTGAAGGTCCTGAAGGACACGGCCGATTCCATCGTGCGGGTGGTCTCAGGCATTCAGGGCGCGGCGGACGTGAAGGCCGAGGCGCAGGCCGGGATGCCGGCGCTCTCGATCCGGGTCGACCGGGTCAAGGCCGCCCGCTACGGGATCAACGTCTCGGACGTGCTCGACGTGGTCGAGAGCATCGGCGGGCGCACCGCCGGCATGGTCTACGGCGACGACAATTCCATCACCGACATCGTGGTCCGGCTCGACCCGGCCGACCGCAGCGACATCGAGCGCATCCGCGCCCTGCCGGTGGGGCGGCCGCGCAAGGAGACCGGTCCCGCCATGACGGAGCCGCTCGCGATGGTGGCCTCGGTGGAGGTCACCTCCGGCCCGGCCCAGATCAGCCGCGAGCGGCTGCAGCGGCGGATCTCGATCCAGGCCAACGTCCGCGGCCGCGACGTGCAGAGCTTCGTGGACGCCGCGCAGAAGGCCGTGTCCGATCAGGTCAAGCTGCCGCCCCGCTACGCGCTGCAATGGAGCGGCCAGTACCAGAACCTGCAGGAGGCTACCGCCCGCCTCTCGGTGGTGGTGCCGGCGGCGCTGGCGGGGATCCTCGTCCTCCTCGTCGTGATGTTCGGCGACATCCGCCGCGCCGGGCTGATCTTCCTCAACGTGCCGATGGCCGCGACGGGGGGCATCCTTGCCCTCTCTGTGCGCGACATGCCGTTCTCGATCTCGGCGGCGATCGGCTTCATCGCGACCTTCGGCATCGCGATCCTGAACGGCGTGGTGCTGACGAGCACCATCCGCGACCTCGAAGCTTCCGGCCTGGACCCGCGGGAGGCGGCCACCCGGGCGGCCGAGAGGCGCCTGCGCCCGGTGATGATGACGGCCCTTGTCGCAGCGCTCGGCTTCCTGCCGATGGCGCTCTCGACCAGCGCGGGCGCGGAAGTGCAGCGCCCGCTCGCCACGGTGGTGATCGGCGGCCTGATCACCGCGACGCTGCTGACGCTCGTCGTTCTTCCCGCCGTCTATCCGGTGATCGCGACGTTGCGCCTGCCCTTCGGCAGGGTGAGCAAGCGACGGCATACGAAGCCCCGCCAGCGGATGCAGCAGGGGACCGGTCGATGAGCGCACTCACGGCGACGGCTGCGTTCGCCGGGGGGCGAGAGTACCGACGTTGCTCGCGACACAACCTGCCCGACTTTACGAGTTCGCCGCGTTGAACTGCTTCGATCATGGAATCTCAGGTACAGTCGCCGCCGACTTCGATGGCTACCGACCGTGCACGGCTGGTCGCAGATGACCGCCTTGAGCGAAAGCTTGGCCGCGATCCGGGCGGCCGGCATGGGTCGCCAGCGGAACGTCCGCATATGCCCCCATCTTCATAGCCTCGGCTCGGGTGTCTCCTTGACCTGACCGGTATTTTGGACCGAGCCGATTGCGAGACTACTGCATGCCGGCGGCCATGGGGAGCCGGGAGGCCAGATCTGGGAAGCAGATGGGGTGGATGGCTCCCGCTCCGACTGACGGCATCTCGATGCCAAGATGTGGTTGCTGTCAAAGCAGCAGCCACGCTCATGCAGGAGCCATCCCCATGGAGATCACCACCGTCGGCATCGATCTGGCCAAAAGCATCTTTCAGGTTCACGCCGTCGATGCAGTTGGGCACGTCGTCGTGCGCAAGGCCTTGAGGCGGGCGCAGGTCGTGCCGTTCTTCGCCAAGCTGCCGCGATGCCTGGTCGGCATGGAGGCGTGCGGCACAGCGCACCACTGGGCCCGGGAGCTCATGAGCCTCGGCCACGACGTGCGGCTGATGCCGCCGGC
>NZ_JBKFAP010000029.1:0-60351 GCF_053345715.1 Methylobacterium sp. D48H | reverse complement strand
ACGCCGGACAGGATCTCGCCGTGCACCGGTGGGGCGGTCGGATCGGATGACATAGCCTTACCCATAGGCCAACGCCTATGCCTTCGTGAGCTATGCCGCCTGTCCGGTCAAAACGGGGTGCGGTTCATGAGCACCTTCTTGGTTGGAGGCCCGCATGCGTCAGATCCACCTCATCGCCTTCATTCTCGCAGTAGCCTGGACACCCCGTATTGCCTATGGCGAAACGCTCTGCACCATCATCATGGACGTCGCGGATGATCGTATTCTGCTTGAACGAGGAGACTGCCGTACCCGGGTAACGCCCGCCTCCACGTTCAAGGTTCCGCTTGCCGTCATGGGCTTCGACAGCGGCTTCCTCACCGATGCTCATGCGCCTGTCCTGACCTACAAGGCAGGCGATCCCGATTGGGGCGGTGAGGCATGGCGTCAGCCGACAGATCCAACGCGCTGGCTGAAGTATTCCGTCGTCTGGTACTCGCAGCGAGTCACTCACGCGCTCGGCGAGCCTCGTGTCACGGACTACGCGCGCCGTTTCGGCTTCGGCAACGCGGACCTCTCGGGCGATCCGGGTAAGGACAACGGGCTGGACCGAGCCTGGATCGCATCTTCGCTCAAGGTGTCACCCTACGAGCAGGTGGTCTTCCTGCGCCGCCTCGTCACGCAGCAATTGCCGGTCTCGGCACAGGCGATGTCGAAGGCGGAGGAGGTCGTAGAGGTCAGTCCCGCAGGTGACGGCTGGCGGGTGCATGGCAAGACCGGCACAGCCTATCCGCGCGACGTCAGCGGTGGCATCGACCGGACGCGTGGCTATGGTTGGTACGTGGGTTGGGCCGCTAAAGGCAGGCGCACGCTGGCTGTCGCACGCCTTGATCAAGATCGTCGCGCCGATCCGGTGCCAACCGGCCTACGAACGAGAGCCGCCTTATTGGCATCATGGTCAGCCATGGCGGAAACAGAATTGCAGCCATAGCTCCTTTGGCGCCGCGGTGGGGTGGCTGAGAACACACATCACCACACTTGAGATCTAAGCCAAAACGATCGAATGTCGCATTTCGATCAGTGATAATTTAACTTCCTTTCGCAACGTCGCGTTATATGGGCCAATACTAGATAAGGAGAGAACGCAGAACGGCAGGATGACTGGCTGTGCTAAATTTCCAAATGGCAAAGTATATTTTTGCCACAAATCCGATGCTTACTGCGTTTGGATTGGCTGGCGGAACGATCATCATTACACGGGATCCAAAGCCTGCAATTGTAGTGCTTGTCCTGTTTGTGTTGGTGGGACTAACTCTCAAAAGTTCGCTGTCTAAACAAGAAAAAGATTCTAAAGTTCAGCGCATGATATCGCGCGGCGCGGACTACATTAGTTCCTCAAAGCGAGACAAAAAAGTCTTAGGCTACGACGTCGACCGGGGAATGCTGATCATCGAATTCGGAGGCAGGGGACGAAACGAACTGCATGAGTGGCCGATCAGCCGAGTGAGACATGTGAAGTGGGAGATTCCAGGGTCCAATCGGATCAAGTCGTTCGGACCCATAGGGCTCGATGCCGCAACGAGTCTCGCAATTCACAATGTCAAAGACATTTACGCTGTAGCCCATGGCGCAGGTCTCACAATCCAGCTTGCGGATATCGATAGGCCGATTGTGAAAATCAACCTCGATGCCGATCAGCGACGTATGGTCAAATGGCTTGAGATTTTGCAGCAAGCCATGGACGGCGAGTTGCAGAAACCGGACCGCCGCGATGTATTCTGAAACGGAAGGGTTTTTGCTTCACCGCGACGGCAGCATTGTTCGCCCGGGTTCAACTAGGATTTTACCTGTGAAGAAACTTCTTCCGATCGCAATCGCATCATCCCTGGCCGGTCCTGCTGTCGCTGACGCGCTACCGAAGGCGGGATTGTATTGCGCTCCCTATGGATACGGCGCTCCGATCAGCTTCCAGAAGGACGGCAGTGCCGGTATCGACGGCCTCGACTGCGGGCGCGTGACGCTTTCCAAGGGAATGATTCGATCCAAGAAGTGTTATGCAAACGGCGGAAGCGTCGTCACGCTAAATGAGAAATTCGCGATTCGCGCAGACGATTCGATCTACTACAACGATGTTATCTACAAATACATCGGCGTCGGGAAATTGGCGAATGACTGCCCTGGCACGCCCGAGGCGTCTAAAGCTCTTGTGCGTCCTGGTGCTACAGCGGCGAACGGCCTGAACACGCCGGAGGCTGCATTCCGAGAGCTGATTGCGTTCGATCGATATCGTGGAAACGACGTGATCTTCAACCGTCGTATCATAACGCCCGCTATGAGGCGTCACTTGTCGTCCAGACTTGCCAAGGATTGGGTTGCCGCTGGCAACACCGGGGAGAATGTGCTCGACGCCGAAGTCTTCAGCGGGCGACAGAGCACGACGAAGGCGAATACGTATCAGCAGATTAAGGTGATCTCTAATGATGGCCGCGCTGCGAAGGTGCAAGCCGTTCTACGTGTGACCGTCGACGATGTCGCTCATCTGAACAAGCAAAACTTTCTGTTCGTCAATCAAGACGGAGCTTGGAAGCTCGACGATATCCAATACACGCCTGACATCAGGGCCTCAAACACTCTTCATGCGATCGCGCGAAGCTTTCTGCCGGGCGGTTCGAATTGGTCGGCAGCCCGATAAAGATGCTCCTCGTGCTGACAAGACGCCGAGCCCGTCGTTCCTGGCACGAAGAACTACCAGAAAGCTAGCGCTCCGGGTGAGAAATTCATCCCTATGAGAGTTGCGGCGTGCCAAAAGCAGGGTATCAGGTAGCAGATCGCTATAGACTTCCTGCCGCTGTGACTCGATGCCGTCCAACCGAAGACGAACATCAGGCAACGTGCTGCCGCCCCGAAGACGGCTCCCGCCGCAACTGAATTGAAGAAAAACATGGCGAATGCAACTGCTAGGCCGTTAGCGTTGCCCATGTCATGTGTAAGCTCATGATTGACGTACAAAATGGCGGAGCACGCCAGCATAACCGTGATTGAGAAGAGCCTTCGCTCGTAGATCGCGCACAGCAACAAGAACGGAATCGAGTAGAGGAAAAGCGGAGCGGCCCATAAAAACAGCATCTCAGATGTGGCCGCCTCGCAGCAGAAGTGCCTTAAACAGTCAGAAAGTGCTTCATCATGATCGGCACGGAGATTGGAATTGAATTTTCTCTATCCGATCTCCATGTTTTGTGCTGGCGATTCTGAACAAAATTCACGCGAGAATTGTATGCGTCTTTAACGTCCGTCATCGCTCAGTCCTGATCCGCTCTTATACATGAGGAGGCCGCCTTGAGGGGACCGCGCTTGCCATCGCCCCATCTGACGAGGCGTTCAATCTACTCTTCTATATCGCGACGTTTAAGATCGGCAGGCTGCTTTCGTTGCTCCATTGTCCGCTTTGAGAGATGCCCGGATCCGGAGCAGCGGGCGCTTTCGGCAGGGTCGGCAGGCGGTTCCATGAAGCCGATGAGGTCATGGTCTGCTTGCAGTGGTCAAGGTGCGCAGAGCTTCACCTGAGAACCTTCAATGACTTCTCAGACGGGATCATGGCAGACCACGCACAGCTTGTTGCCGTCCGGATCGCGGAAGTAGGCTCCGTAGTAGTTCGGGTGATAGTTCGACCGAAGCCCAGGTTGTCCCTCGTCCGTGCCTCCAGAAGACAACGCCAAGGCGTAGCATCGATCAACCACATTACGCGATTGAGCTAGGAACGCCGTCATAGGTCCATTGCCTGGGTCGGATCGTTGCTTGTTCCAGGGCCAACCGATGATGAACAAGGGACATTCAGCATCCGTGGGCTTCCAGGCAATCCATCCTTCAGTCAGCTCAACGTTTCGGATTTGGAGGCCCATCTCCCGTAACAAGGGCTCGTAGAAGCGCCGAGCCTTGTTCAGGTCGGACACGCCCACATGAATATGTGACAGAAAGGACATGTCTCGGTCTCCGAGCGGAGCCCTCGTTATCGCTTAGCCGGTTTCGGTCGCAAAGGGTCCGACTCGCTTGGGACCGGCGTTGGTGGGCCTTCGTGCCTGACGCACACCGGCCGGGAGCTTCAACAGCGTCCATAGACCGCTGACGTCGATTTCGAACGGAGGTGGGCAGGTGCCGACTCGATCCTTGACGTGCATGGTTGTCGCTGCCGTCGTCGGTCGCGGCGTCGTTCGGTGATGAAATTTTCGTCATCAGCTCACTGCAGCTCGTCGAAGCTCCGCTGATCGAAATCCGACATTCGGACTCACCATGAGTTGGCTGCTCCCGACCCAACCAAGCCGTTTCGACAGTCGCCATCGCACCCTGGAAGCAGCCATTCGTCAGCCGTCTGGAAATTCCAGTTGGAGTTGATAAGCTATCCCCGCATCGGTTTCACCGAAGAAGAGCGGCAAGATCACTTCATGCTTATTCGTTTCAAAGATCATTTTGTGGACTGGATCAGCGTCGGGCAGAGACGAAAAATTGTCATATTATTTTGGGCAAGCAATTTATTGCTTGCCCAGTTTTGGATCACCCTTGTTTTATATATTTTTATTCGGCATGGAATCGTGGGGGAAAATCAGCTTACTTTGTGGAAACCAGTGTTTCTAGGAATGGCGGTGACCTGACCGGCTGGCTTTGGACCGGGCTGATTGAGAGGATCAGCCAGGACTGAAGGAGTCGGACATGCGGCGAGGTCAGAAGACGAGTGCGGAGCAGGTCGTGCTGAAGCTGCGCCAGATCGAGGTGCAGACGGCACAAGGCAAAAGCTTAGCGCTGGCGTGCAAGGAGGCGGAGATCTCCGAGCAGAGCTACTACCGCTGGCGCAAGGAGTACGGCGGCCTCCAAGTCGACCAGGCCAGGAAGATGAAGGACTTGGAGCGCGAGAACGCGCGGTTGCGCCGGCTCGTGGCGGACCTGTCCCTGGAAAAGCAGGTGTTGGCGGACGTCGCCTTGGGAAACTTGTAGCCCCCGAGCGACGCCGACAGGCAGTGGACGGGATCCGGGAGAAGTACGGCCTCTCGGAATGTCACGCCTGCCGGATCGTCGGCCAGCACCGGGGCACGCAGCGTTACATGCCGACGGTGCCGGCCGACGAGGATGGGCTGACCCGAGCCGTCGTCGCCCTGGCGTCCGAGTACGGACGCTATGGCTATCGCCGCGTCACCGCGTTGCTGCAGGCAGACGGTTGGCGGGTGGGCAAGGACCGGGTTCAGCGCATCTGGCGTCGCGAGGGGCTGAAGGTCCCGCAGAAGCACCGACCGCGCAGCCGGCTTTGGCTGAACGACGGCTCGTGCGTGCGGCTGCGTCCGCTCCACCGCAACCATGTCTGGAGCTTCGACTTTGTGCAGGCTCAGACCCACGACGGCCGAACCTTGCGCATCCTGACGCTGATCGACGAGCATAGCCGGGCTTGCCTCGCGCTGAAGGTGGCGCGGCGTATCAACAGCGTCGGCGTGATCGAGGCGCTGGCCGACGCCATGTGCCTGCACGGCATCCCGGAGCACATCCGCTGCGACAACGGCCCTGAGATGATCTCGAAGGCCCTGCGCAAGTGGGTCGCCAAAGCTGGCTCGCAGATCCAGTACATCGCACCCGGCTCGCCGTGGGAGAACGGGTATTGTGAGAGCTTCAACGGCAAGCTGCGCGACGAGTGCCTACGCCAAGAGATCTTCTACTCGCTGAAGGAGGCGCAGATCGTGATTGGTCTATGGCAATCCACCTACAACCGCGTCCGACCGCATTCGTCGCTTGGCTATCAGCCACCCGCGCCGGTCAGCTTCCCAGATCTGGCCTTCCGGCTACCCATGACCGCTACCATGCAGTAGCCTCTCACTCGGCTCGGTCCAAAATACCGGTCAGTTCAGCTGCGGAAGCATCGTGCGTTCTTCCGAGCCGGTGCTGTCCCAAATCGCGTTACCGCAAATGTGATCGCTAGGCGGCTGAACGGCCCTTAGCCTTCCTCGTCGGCCGAGACCGCTCTTTCGAGGCGGCGAGTATCCGAGCGACACCCTCCGCGGCTGCTCGATCCGAAAGCGTAGGCTGCCGCGACGCCTCGATCGCGCAAGCCGCACGCTCCTCTGGGCTCGGATCCTCAACCGACCATCTCGGGTTCTCAGGGGCCGAGGATGGCGTCCGCGGTCGCCAGCGCACGCAGCTGGGCGAGATGCGTATCGGCGGCGGCAGGAGGCCCCGTCGGACGTAATCGTCCACGGTGCTCTCGCTCATCATGAGTTCGGCGGCGAGCGCGCGGCGCGAGGTAGGTGGCGGTCGGCATACGGCCGTTCTAGGGTAGATGCTCCGGCGGCAAGCCGTTGTCGCGGCCCGAGGCCGCGTGTGAGGCCGGAATGTCACCCGGTGGCGCTCCGCGGCGGCAGCTCCCGCTTCCGCACGATCCGAGCCCGATCCCGCAGGGTGACCTCGTTCGTCGGCCATTCCAGGCAGGCGGCCTCGAATGCGGCGATCGCCGCGGTCAGCGGGTAGATCGTGGCGAGGTGCAACTCGAGCTTGCCGCCGATCCGGTCCCAGATCTCGATCGTGTAGGGGGTGCCCGGCGGCACCGGCGGGATTTGCTTGAGCGCTGGCGGCAGCGTGATCGCCGCGAGGCACAGGTGCTCGTACTTCCGCGCGGGCGGCGCCCCGGGCGCGCGCTGGTAGTGGCACGAGGCTGTCAGGTGCCGGAGCAGGTCGAGCGTCGAGGTGTCGGCCCCATAGCGGTCAATCAGGCTGGCGACGGTGTAGCGGCCCGAGCGCTTGCAGGCCGCGCAGTCGACGAAGACCCGACCGGGCCCCGCATCCCCCAGGCGCCCCATTCTGGTGGCCCTCCGCTCGCGAACGAATACGGAACAAGCCTGAGGCGGCGATGCGCTTCAACCGACGGCGGCCGCGGCGCGAGGAATCGTGGTGGAGCGGTGTGGACGACGTTCGGAAAGCAAAGACCGGTCAGGGGTTTCGGCTGACCCGTGCGGCGCCCGAGACCGGTGGGCTATTCTCGTGCAGCCAGCGATCGAGCGAAAGCCAGGAGGCGACGGCGAGCGGAAGATCGATTGCGGGGCTTGCTGACATACCGGCGGGTAACGGGGCGAGATAAGAGCAAGGCGCCCTATCGTACTATCAACAACGGGCACGCACAGGAAAGGCGCCTGCTGGTGATCCCAGCGGGCGCCGGATGCATTGAGCAGTTAGTACCTGAGCACTAACTCGGATTCGCCCACCTCTTAAGACGGTTTTTCTGAAAATCTAACCACGCCTCGATATCTTCGAAACTTTCATGACTAAACTCTTCTGGGAAGCTGAGCGTGACGATACTTTCAGGAATGTTGCAGGTATCAGTTCGAGAGCGTCAGGAGGCTGTTCAAAAGCGGCGCATGAAATCTCCGAGCTCGAGGCTCATCCCCGCTTGGAAACCGATGTGCCAGGCCCGGACTTCAGCGGGCAGCATGCCGGCTTTCAGATGCTCCTGGGCCACGATGATGCCGACCTCCTCGACCCGGCGCACGAGGCCCTGAACGCTACCTGTCTGCGGGCTCAGCGTCTTGATCATCTCGCTCGCTGCGAGCCGGCCAGCTTTTTCGCCTCGGGTAGTGGGAGCGAGCGGCTCGCTATGCGGCGGCATGGGATACGATTGCCTCACCTGCGGGAGCCGATACGCAACGCGGCCCGGCGACAGAATGGCCGGCCTTGGTTTCTGTGTCGTGCGGATGCCGGCGGGCGAGCCGTCCCGCGCCAGGATTCCAGGCACGAAAAAGCCCGCGCCGGCGGACCGGGCGGGCTTCTTAGGCTCGGCACCGACAAGGGAGTAATCCCGCCAAACCTGAAACTGAGAGTGGGTTAGGAGCAGGGAAAGACAAGCCCCCCAACGGTAGTGACGCTGGAAGCGAGGACCCGACGCCCGCCCAGGCAAATCGAACTACCCATCTTTGAAAGCGTTCACGCCCCGCAACAACGGAGAGCACGACATGAAGGTGATCTCAGCGACCGTCCTCGGCCTGGCGCTACTCAGCGGAACCGCTCCGGCCTTCGCACAGCCATACGGCGGGCGCGACTACGGCTACGATCGCGGCGACTACGGACCCCGCGACCGAGGCTACGGAGATCGGGGCTACGGCGATCGTGACCGCCGCGACTACGATCGGGACTATGACCGAGGCTCGCGGGGCGGGCGTGGTGACTACGCGTTCAATGAGGAGGAGTATCTGCGCTGCAATCCGGATGTGCGCCGGGCGGTCATAGGCCGGGCGATCAAGTCCGGTCTGGAACACTACCGCAAGGTCGGGATGGCCGAGGGCCGGAAGTTGACCTGCAATTAGAGCGCATCTGAAGAGCAGAGCAGAGTGCGAAAAAGCCCCGCGCGGCGGTGCCGGCGGGGCCGAAGGTGGTGAGTCTCGGTAACGGGATAGCAGCGTAGCGGGCGCCGTGACATCACCCGTTCGGGGGAGGCTACCGACACGCAAAAGCCGCCGCGGCCGGAGCCGGGCGGTTCGAGGTCATCGCATCAGGGGTTGCTGGGTAGACCCGCGCGCGGGCTGGCGGCTTCCCACCGCTCTCGCGCTAGGCAGATTCACTCCGCGGCGACAGCAGCCTTCTTCGCCTTGCGAGCGCGGACAGGCTTCTCGGCCGGCGCGACCGCAGGCTCGGCCACCTTCTTCCGGCCCCGGGCCTTGGGCGCCTCCGCAACTTTCTCGTCGGTGACGGCAGCCTTCGGGGCTGCGTTCCTGCGCAGGTTGCCGAGGCCGGTGTTCTTCGCCAGGGCCGAGCGCATCTCGGAGTAGCTCGGGGCGGTCATAGGGTAGTCGACCGGCAGGCCCCACTTCGCCCGATATTCGTCCGGGGTAAGGCCCACTCCTTTGAGGTGCCGCTTCAGGGTCTTGTACGACTTGCCATCCTCAAAGCTGATCAGCGCATCGTTGCTGATCGACTTCCGGATCTGGCTCGGAGTGGCGCGGTCGACCTTAGCCTCGGCCGGAGCGGCGGGGTTGTTCAAGCCGTTGAGCGCGCCGTGGATCGCGGACAGAAGCGCCGGCATTTCGGACGTAGGCACAGAGTTTTTCGAGACGTAAGCGGACACGATATCGGCCGTGAGCTCGATTAGGTTGCTCTGATCCAGAGCCGAGGTTGATGTAATGTCGTCCATTGAAGCCTCCTGCGTATGTGGCTGAGACTCACGCAGCAACAACGACGCCTAGTCAAGGCGTATCTATGCTGGGACGATGGAGAACGTTGGATATATGCCGGCTTCCAGGATAGTTGCTGAACATGTCTGAGAGAGATCGAGGCCCTCAGGTCCAGTCGCTCATGTCTTCCTTGGCGCCGGGCTCAGTCACCCCCAAGTCGGCACTCAGGCCGCCACGGGCCTTGATCCTCATGGAAGTGGCTCGCAGGCCCGCCTGCCGCAGCCCCGTCACCTCGATCTGAGCGTGGAAGCCGGACTGGCCAAAGCGCTCGATGTGCCGGCCCAACTCGGCCACGTGCTCACGGAGTTCGGACATTCCGCGGCCGCCACCGATCCCACAAGCTGGCGCCGCCGGGACGATTGACCGGATCGACCCGTCCGGCATCTTCATCGTGCCGTCGCCGAGATCGAGGCCTTCCTTGCCGTCCAGGCCTTTGACCAACTTCGGCTCGAGCGCCGTCGCGTCATTGGCCACACCAGCGCCCAACGGCGCCCAATCGCCACGCGCCAGGGCACGACGCAGCGCCGGATTGAATGGAGCCCAATCCTGGGGCCACCCACCCCTGCTCCGCAGGAGCGCCAGCGCGACGCGCGTCTGCTCCTCCATGCGAGCCGGCTTCGAGCGGATCTGGAAGCGAATTTCGTCACCCATGTCTCAGAACCTCGTCCTCAGGGCTTCAGCGGCGGTGGCGAGCAGGTCGGCCTCGCCGTCGCGGCGGGCAGTCTCGGCGACGTCGCCCAAGCGATCGATGCAGCGGTCCATGAGGGCCGTGCACAGGCCGAGCTGCCAGTGAGCGAGCCGACCGGATGCGTTGGGCGTCTCGGTACCGTCGGGACCGTTCGTGATGCTGCAGGGTCGGCATGTCATTGCTGGGGCGCCCGAGTTCCCGGCCACCATCTGATCGCTCAGGCTTGGCCGGTCTCACTCATCGCTCCCGCAACCTGCATGGAGCCCCGCCGCGTGGGGCGCTCCTCCGCCGGATCCTCGCCCTTCGCCACTTGGCCCAGCAGCCCCTTCGCCTCACGGCGGGCTTCGTCAGCCGTCAGGGCGCCGTGCAGCCCTATCGTGAAGCGCCTCGACCGCCCGCTGGCGCGGTACTACACGAGGTAGCTGCGCCGGCCGGATGCGAAGATGCGCACCCCGAAGCCCGGGAGCTCGTCGCACCAGAAGAAGTAGTCCCGGCCTTGCGGCTCGGCCGCCTCGACCGCGCGCTTGCTGAGCTTGGGCATGCCCTCCCCTCCGGTTCTGCCGAAGCACTGCGGAAGCACGCGGAAGCAAACCGAGCCCATCCGGCGGAGACGAGAGAAATGCCCGGCGCGCCAATTTCACAAGGGGCAGCAGCGGTTTGGCAATAACGAGTAAACTCTAGCAATCACGGGAAAACATGTTAGGCTAACCCTCCGAAGGCAAAGGTCACACCTTCGAATCGTGTCGGGTGCGCCAATATTATCAATGGCTTAGCAGGCGTCAGCCCTGATCTTGGGATCGCAGCGGTGTCACCAAGGTGTCACCGCTGCGATCCCAAAGCGCGTCACTTCTCTGCTCGCTTCTGCTCCTCTCGCCGGTATGACGATAGCTAGCCCCGTGCAGGATGCCTCCGTGAAAGCGGAACTCGCTCCGACCGGTATGCTCCGAGTCGGTCTCGTTGAGGCGCCGTCCGCTGGCCTAATCTTCGTCAGCCGTGCCGCCGACGGAGCGCTCGACGGCGTGACAGCCGATCTGAGCGCGGATCTCGCCCGGCAGGTCGGCCTGCCGCTGGCCGTCACCCTGTTCCCGAACTCGGGCGCCGCGGCCGCCGCCCTCGAGGCCGCGGCGATCGATGTCAGCTTCATGCCGGTCGACGTGGCCCGGCGGCAGGTGATCGATTTCGGGCCGGGCTACTACGACCTGGAGAGCACCTATCTGGTTAGCGTCGGGTCGGGCATCACCGACGTGGCGCAGGTGGATCGGGCGGGTCTCCGGGTCGTGGCTATCGACGGCACGACGACGTTCCGCGCCTCCGCCCGCACGCTGACCCGGACGCAACCCCTCCCCGTCCCGTCCGTGGCCGAGGCGGTCGCGCGCATGCGCGCTGGGCAGGCGGACGCCATTGCCCTCTCGCGCGACACGCTGCGGCCGGTGGTCCTGCAGGTTCCAGGTTCCCGGATCGTCGCGGGCGGCTTCCAGCAGACGCAGGTCGCCGTCGCCGTGCCTAAGGGGCGCCCCGCCGCCCTCGCCTGCGTTACGGCGTGGCTGGACGAGGCGAAGCGCACCGGTATCGTCCGGCGGATCTTCGATGCCCGCGGCTTCCGCGACGACGCGGTCGCGCATTAACTGGTGCTCCGGTCGCGTCGCGTGTGGTAGCGCGACGTTCGAGAGGGAGCGAATTGAGGATTGCCGTATGGCAGACAACCACAGCAAAGAGCGTATTCAGGCTGAGGCAGCTTTAGCGAAGATGCAGGACCGGTTTGGCAGCAAGGCCTTTGATGAGCCGGCAGTCAGTGCGGCGGACCAGAACACCGCACGCCTGAAGGCCGCGCGCCTTGAACGGGACGCCGCCAAAGCTGAGGCAAAAAAGCCGTGATGCACGACGCCATAGGCGAATCCCTTACCGAGCACCTGAAGGCGGAGGGTTACCTGAAGTGAGCGACACTGACGCCCAGCCCGATGATATCCAAGAAATCCTTCGGCTCGCGACGGCGTTGGCAGAGCAGTTCGTGCAGTCTGAGGCTGAGGAGTCCGCCCGTCCGGAGAGGCTTAAGGCCCTCATCAGCGCCGCCCAATTTCTCCACGACCATGATGTGGCTTGGCCGACCGCCTTGCGTGAGGCCGTGGGCAAGGCCGTAGAGCGAATGGAAGCGGTCAGTGGACGATGAGGACCGAGAATTCGAGCACTCTCCGCTGTCGGGTTCTTTCAGTCGCGATGGTGCGATCGTCGACGTCGAGATCTACCGCTACGCCGACACGCAGGACCCCTGGCAGTTAGTGGTGATCGATCTGTCGTCTGGCGGCTGCACCGCTTGGCAGGAGACCTTCACGACGGACCGTGAGGCTTACGAGGCCTTCACCGCGACGGTCGAAGCGGACGGCATGGCATCTTTCGCGGGCGTCGTGCCGACCGTGCGGCACTGACCCTATCCCTGCTTCGTGGCAGCAGCCCGAGTTGCGCATGCTAAGCCGCAACGGCTATCCGGGCCTAGTGCGTCTCTGACTACAAAGAATCAGAGGAAGGATGAATCAGGCCGAACGCTTCAGCTCAGTTTGATCATCGTTCGTAGCACTAGTAGCAGGTTGCTGTTGCGGTTTGAGGCTCTGCATAGGGGTGACAGAAGATGTGCGGCTGCTCGATGATGATGAGCGCCGCAGAGCGAACAACAAGGCAGCGCTTAAAACACATGCTACGGCTGCCCCGACCGGTGCCACAAAGATCGAAATCGCTCCCAGCGACGGCCATATAGCCACAATCGAAAGTCCTGCGCCTACGAAGGCCGATAGAACGAGGAAGATGAGGTTCACGAGCGCACCTTTCCGCGATAGGCGGCCCGACGTGTCGCCCTCGGGTTCGAAGAACGGGGAGGTTGTATGACGATCTCAATGGCCAATATGCGGCAACTTCTGAGCGAAAACCGGTAACGGTCAGCTGGCGCGCCAAGCGTGCTCGCGGCGGCATCAGCTGGGGGAGTGACTCAGCGAAGGTACGACGGCGGCAGGCAATCTCACAGCAGTAGAAGCGTCGGACGCGTAGGAGCAGCGTCATGGGCTGCCCGATGCTCGGCAGATCGGCCGGACGGCGTTCATAGCGGCTGTGAACGACAGAGCTGGTCGTATCACAGGTTGGACACTGCCCGTGCGCACGCCGCACTTGGGCGAAGACGACCGTCGGTCCGGATGACGCGCCCGATGGTACAGCCCGGCAGGGATGAGGACAGGATCAAACGCTTGGTGAACCAGCCCGTGCCATCCTCGTCACCGCGACCGTTCCACGCAAAGTGCGGGAGAACCGCAAAGCCGAAGGAAGATCATAGAGTACCGAGCCAGCCATGCACTTCGAAATCCGCGTGGCCGGCCGCCACCTCTAGACTTGGGTGCTGCTCGACGCCTCCCACATGACGGTGAACGAATCGGACTGGACCTTCCCGTCCGAGGCGCAGGCTTTAGCTGCCGCGCTGGCCTTCTCGAAGTAGATGACCCGCGCCTGGAAGACGCTGACCGCGCCGATGTCGGACGGCCTGCTATGATGTGCTGCCGCGGATCCGCGATAGCGCCGCTCAGCCTAATCCCGGCTGCGCGCCATTCCTCGGCGGCGATTAGAAGGTCGCGGTAGGCAACGGCTCGTGGTCTGACAGGCTTGATTTGATCTGGACAACAATCGAAGACATGGAAAACAATGATTAACAATCATTTAAAAGTTTTTGAGCTTGATATAGATATACTTCATGACGGTGTGCAGTCGCTCCGTCGCTGGGCGTCGACTTAGCTACATCAGTCAAAATTTTCTTGAATTTAGATCGATTGAGTCCGCGCCAGGTAATGCTGGAGACCAGTGTCGATATGACGATTTCTAACGCATGTGACCGCTCTGTCTCGTTAGCCAATTGACGTTCAAGCAACTGTTCCCTCTGGCGCGCCGCAGCCAAAATAATTTCGATTTGGTTCCAGGCGTCCATATCCCTCTCGCACGATCTAAGATCACGTAGGATCGGTGATGTTGACGAACTTTGGCTTTTTCGGCGAGCTGTGACTTCAGCAAAAACGAACATGGCAGAAACAAGGTCGGGATTGGCGGTCCAAAAATCTGAATTGATGTACGAGTACGCTCGCTCCCGTAGAGCAAACAATTTGCCGCCAGTGAAACCCTCGATTCGATCTCCCCACCGAGTTATTAAGGTGCTCTCTATGCTAAGAAATTCCTCTATATCATAACCTATAGTCATATTTTCCATGAATCTATCTGCTCTTTCCGCCACTAACGCGCGTAAGAATTTAGATTCTTGTGCCTGGATTGCATCTATGCCAACGAAACCAAATGCATTCCACAGACGGATCATCTCACATTCGATGTATTCGAAAGATTTGTTGTTGTCTGTTAGCTCGCCAGGGGGACTCGTCAAGCCGAGTAAATCGGAGGCGAACTGTTGTGTCACATCAGGAATTTGATCGTACAAGAAAATCTTAATCGCGTTTCTTCCAAAAACAGATGCCCAGTTACTCAACAATAAATCTGGAACCAGTAGATGTAGTCTGCCAGGAAGCGCAATTGCATCTTGAATGAACCTAGTAAAATCTTCGACCCCGCCATGTTTGATTAATTCTTGCCACCATGAAGGAAGAAGGGTCAAGATATTCCTCTGGTAATAAACAATAGTAAATTCGGAAGAGGGAAGAGCCGCGCGAATCTTTTGCAACGAGGCGACTGGAAGAAAGCTAAGCTCTTCACTCGAGAGAACACAGGTTTTCTCAAGGCCAGAAAGAATCTCCAGCAGGCCGCCAAGTTTGGAATGATCAGGGTCAGACGCTGTCCGAGCAAACTCGTGCTGCCCCGTCTGATTGGCATGAGCGAAGGGGTAAACAAAACTTGCGCCACTCTGCATAGAGCGTGCGTAGAGCATGTTTTGGATCGATGTGGTTCCCGTTTTATGCGGGCCGATATGTATTATAAAATGTTGAGTCATAGTTAGATATTGCGCATTAACTCCGGATTTTTAGGCAAAATCTGATCATAAAGTGGCTGTTCTGATACTGCGCTCAGCTGTAAGAGCATGTCGATTAATGGCCGTGCTGTATCGGCAATGGACTGACCCACGGTTGCGAGCGTTAAGTCAGGCTTCGTCGGCTCTTCATAGGGCGCTGTGATGCCGGTAAAATTCGGGATTGTGCCGGCGCGCGCTCGAAAATATAATCCTTTTGGATCTCGTTCCTCACAAATTGGTAGAGGCGTATCTATAAAAACTTCAATAAATGCGACGTCTCCTGCGATAGCCCTAGCGGCCTTCCGTTCCGCTGAGAAGGGGGATATAAGCGAGACAATTGTTACAAGACCAGCATCAGCTACCAGTTTTGCTGTTTCGGCCACACGGCGGACGTTCTCAGCTCTGTCGCGGTCGGTAAATCCCAAGTCACTATTCAATCCATGACGTAGATTATCGCCGTCCAGCACCATTGTTGCGCGTCCTGAAGCGGTCAGGGCTTGATCCACGACGTTTGCGATCGTTGATTTCCCTGCGCCTGAAAGGCCAGTAAGCCAAGCAATGACTGGTCGCTGACCAAGAGCCTTCCATCGTTGCTCCCGTGGCTGCAGGTGCTGCCAAGTCAGGTTCCGATCCGACGTTGGGCCTCGTGATCGGTTCATGCTTCGCTCCTAAGTTGTCCCCCAGGTATGGATACACAAAAACGTGATCGGTTGTGTTGCTACAACGTCACGTTGATGCGCTTCGTAGCGGCGGAGGGTAATTACCCGGGCCTTTGATGGCAGGGGTCAGGCGCCGACGGTTTTGAGGATGAAGCCGAATGGATTGGCACCGCTCAGGCGCGCGGTGTCGACAACGGTGCGGATGGCGGCCTCGCCCTCAGCTGGCCACATGTCGCGATAGCCGTTGGTCGCTTTCCGCTGGACGACAGCCGGACGCAGGAGCCGCTCGGAGCTGTTGTTAGTCGGCTCGACCTTTCCAGGATAGGCGAGGAACACGAGGGGCTGATCGCGGGAGCGGCTGAGCTTGGCCTGCAACTCGCGGTTCAGGTCACGGACGCAACACGAGTGCAATGCGCTTCATATACGGCCTTCCGTCATTCGCATGAGGAAAGCGATAATCCTTAGCGCTAGAACGCGCTCGGATGTCTGGGTGGAGGCCTTCTCCGATGAGGCTTAATCTCGATTTTCCCGGTAGCTGGATCGTTAATCCCGGGTATGTGGCGCAGCGTATCGGCGTGAGCGCAACGACGCTGAAGCGTTCCGTCATCGAGGGAAACGCCAGGGTCTTGATCGTCCCCGGAAGCTGGGCGGACGCGAGGGGCGCGCGCGTCACTGTTCATCACTACGACGGTGGGTGGCAGGGCACGTTCGATCAGAGCGGACAGCTCGTGGCTGAGCATGTCTGGTAACTGCGGCCGCACAAACGGAGGCACGGCGAGTTGTATCTCCTACTGGCAGGAGACGCCCATGAGCGCGCACACCTATCCGGACGTGAACACCAGTTCTGCAAGCGGAGCGGCTGCCAACAAGTTGACTCACCGACTTGGCGTAGACGTCAACAGCGGCGATCAGCTTCCCAGCCCATACCTGCTCGGCATCGCGCTTTCGGGTGCAGCCGTGGCGTGCCTGCTGATCCGGCTAGTGATCGGGTGAGCGGCACGACCTGCCCATCAGGCACACCCTCGGCCAGCAAGGCGACTGGGTCGTTGATTCGTGTGAGTTGGCCCACGCCTCGGTGTGGATGCCGATTACCTGAAGCGCATGGAGCGGCAGGGACACGTCGATGCCCGGATCAAGATCGACGATGACAGTGGCACGGGCCAGACACGTGTGACCGTCCGCCTGCTGAACCGAGGCTGGAGAGGCACCTTCCATGGAGGCGGCGCCCTCATTTACGAAGAGATGTGGTGAGGCCTTGCAGTTGCAGCCGGCCCTTCGGCACTGCATAGCTCGGCCATGACAGCTGACGTACCGCACCCCTACTCGGTGACCATCGAGCCCTTGAAGAAACCGGAGGGTCATTTCGGTTGGGCATTGCGCCGAAGTGGTAAACTAATCGAGCGCTCGGACAGGGCGTTCACCACCGAGGTTAGGGCTTTCGAGAACGCTTTGAGGGCGATTGAGATAGACACGAAGCCGAGCAGTGGCGGCCGCCGCTAGGTGAGCGGACGCGCCGGATATTCCGGACAAGCGTCTCGTTTGTCCGACGTCCGGTCGCGGTACTCATCCTGGTACCTCGATCAGCCAGCGGTGGTTGACGCCGTTGAGAGCGACCGGGACAATCAGGCTGCGGCCGAGGCGTGCTTCGACGGCTCGCAAAAACACCTTGCTGGCGGCCTCTGTCCGCTTGGCCTCATCGTCGCCTTCGGCCAGGTAGATGACGAAGAATGCCGTCCTGGCGGCTTGCAGCGGGACGGCACGAACCTCGGAGCCCTCGTTGCCGAACGGTGACGCGCGGATGCCATCGTCGGTGACGCTCGTCCGAAGTGCTTGTCGGAACACCTCTGACGAAGTCGGCCAGCGCTCCTTGCTAGCCGCGACGGCTACCGCGGAGGTGCCGTCCGTCTGCCACTTCACGACACAGGTAGTGATCGGCTCGCGGTCGTAGTTCTCGCCGAGTGTGACGACCTCCAGATCAAAAGAGATCTCGTACCCGCAACGGGTGCCCCGCACCTTCCGGATTGCCACGCGCGTGTTGTTGATGGCGCCGCCCTTATAGCGATCGGCGAGTACGGCGAGAGCCTCATCAGCCAATCAATCGGTCGTCGCCCGTTTGTTGTGGAGGAGAGAATTTTTAAGCCGCAGATTAGAAGCGGCGCAGGCCTTCCCGACTCAGACGGTGATGTCCACCACACGCTCCTGCGATGCGAGAAGTTTCGGGTCATTCTTTTGCCTTTGGATGCCTGCGTCGTCCGGCGGAGGCGCCGGCATTGAGACGGTATGCAGCCCCGCTTTGTGCTCGATCGCAGCTTCCGCCCTTGCCGACTGGATCATCTCCGTCGCCTTCACCAGTCCTATGGCATTTATAGTGGTGGTGATTGTCATGGCTCTGATCTCCTTATTGGGGATCAAAGCACGTATTCGGTATTTGAATTACTTTTCTAATGTGTTCAATTTACCGTTCTGTCAGCGGTCCATTCTAAGCAGCCCTCATCCTTCTGTCTTGTCGGGCTAGTCCTGCTTGGCGCCTCCGTTGATGCCTGTGCTATGCTCACCGCTGACGGAGCCGCTGCCGTGCCCCTGCGGGTTGAGGCGAGGGCGATCCGACGTGAGATCTTCGGGCTTCGTCCCTTTGGTTTGGTCGGATATGAGGTTCCTTCTTACTGACGAACCTAAGACACGAGAAGAGTTCGCTCGTACTAGTGTGCGGGCTATGCACCATCGGGCACGGCCAACTGCGCTGGAGCGTTCCAGATGTCTGGATGCAAGTTTTCCGAGGACGCGCGGGTACGCCTCTCCTCAGCGGTCCGGCCGACTACGTCCGATCGCTTCCGCCAATGCAGGGAAGCCGCCGATGAGTTCGGCACCGCTGATCCAGTAGCAATGCCCGAACATGATGTTCAGCCAAGATGTAAAGCGAGCCCGTCTCGTCCAATGAATCCGCGCAGCAGCTTCGGGATCAATCTCCAGCCGGTAGTAGCTGCTCATCCAGAATTGCAGAGGCTTGATGGCGCGGATCGTCTTCCACGGGATCCAATCCGTCGATAGGCGTCGGTCATAAATCCCTTGAGGACCAATGGAGACGACCACGTCGGGCTGGAACAGCTTCAGGCCCCACACAAGTGCGCCAAGGCCGAAGATCACTACGCCAACGCGCATCTCATAATCCCGGAAGCTTCCAGGAATTATGGTATCAGTGCCGACATTAGGCTGAGTCAGAGCCAGCCAAAGGGCCACTGCGACGAACACACACGATCCCATAAAGCGCGTAAAAATGCGCGAATTGGATCGGTAGAGATCGATTGTGCTCATTGGAATACTCCCTCACTTGAGTATTCGGCCTACGCCTCGCTACGGGCTTCCGAGGTGCGGCGGAGCACTGATGCGACCGCTGCAAGCGGTGCCAGTCACTCTGTCCACCAACTCAGTTGCGCAGGCTTGCATTGTGGAGGTTGACGATGACCTCAGATCCCGGCCGCACCGCCTACTACGCGCGCTTCGCATACGCCCGGCCACGCGAGTTCGACTCTTGGGACAGCCTGACACCGGAGGTGCGTGCCATCTGGGCACAGGTGGAGGTCGCGGTCCTCACCGGCGCTAGCTCTGGCATTCACCCCGGCCAAGCTCGGGAGGTCGCCGACGATCCGGATCGGCCCTCCACCATCTCAACGGCGGCCATAGTCCCGTCCGTGGTGGCTGGTGAGACCTTCGTGGTTATCCAAGACGAGCACGTGCAACTGCTTCAGCGCATTGACCGCGGCCCGTTCTTCGTGCCGCTCCTCGAGCTCGCATACGTGAAGCTCATCCCATGGAACGGTGACACGCTCATCCCGCGTCTGGTGAGCTGCGGCTGGGCTGAGATGGCGCCGCGCGAGTCGCGCGCAGTCCGAATCACCGACGCTGGCCGGCAGGCATTGGCCGATCTCGACAAAGCTAGGCTGAAGGAGCAGGGAGGGGGCAGTGCCGCGTGAGCAGTTGGCCCGCGCCGCCGACTTGGTGCGCGTATTCGGCTTCACCGAACGGCACTGAATCCGCCAGGCTGCGGCCGGGCGAAACGCTGATGCTCGACAGCCGTTCGGCGCGCAGTCATCGTAAGTGTTCGACCAACGTGCTGTGCGTCAGTGGTGGGATGCTTCGACGAGGACGGTGCCGGAATGACCGACACCTACCTCCGCGGTAAGACGTGGTGGGTCCAAGTCCACGCTAGGACACGGGAAACGAGCGCGACCACGCCGAGATAGTTGCCCCAGGAATTCGCCTTGGCGGCGCCTGAATGGGTCGCCGAATGAGGCTTAGAGGTTCACCTTTCTGCCCACCTGAGATCCGGGGGACCTCCACTGAGGCTGCGTGAAAGGGCCGCGACTTGGCTCAGGCCAGCGTCGGAACCGGGCCGGTGAAGCCCGTGGCCGGCTTGTCGGCGTCGAAGTGATTGGCCAGCGCCACCACGAAGGCGAAGTTGGCGATGGCGGCGAAGGGGAGAAGGGCAAGAGCAGTGAGGAGGGTCATCGGCGGCGTCCTTTTGTGCGGTGCGTGAGAAGGTATATCGCACTGCACGCGACTTCTTGGTATGCCACATGCCTCACGCCAGATATGCGGCGCATGCATGAAGGTGTCGGGATAAGATCGACCCTTGCAACGATCGGGCTGCAGATCCTCGGCCCGCAGGCGAGCGGAGTGCGGGTCGTCGACGTGCGCGACGCTGCCGCCTGTTCGAGATGCCGAGTTCTCATCCCCTGCATCGAGCCCAACGCGCGGCAGTTGAGCGACCGCACAATTGCAGCTGAGACATTGGAGCTTTTCAACCGCGCTCTTCGAGAGCCAAATGTGCCGGATGGCCGACGAATGGCCGCGTTGCGGCCGCAACGCCTCGGACCCGTCGCGCCGTTCGGCGGGTCGACTCTGGAGAGACGGGCGCGGGCCGATCCAGTCCGGCACGCGGACCGCTCGCCGCAAGCCGAATGGGAGACCGTGTGGACGGATCCGGGGAAGTGGAAAAGCGCGACCTTGCAGCCCTTGGTGACAGCGCTCGTCGTCGTGAGACTCGTCTCCGCGGGGTCCATCGCGGGTAACTGGACCTGACAGACCGGCACCCGGCAGCATACCGCCTCGCAGCAGAGCTACGGATCGGCGACGGCTCTCCCGACGTGAGCTGGTGATCCGGGCCGCAAGTCCGGCAGACACTGTCGTCTTGGTCGAGGCGGAATCTTGGGCGGGTAGAGCGCCAGTATCGAGGCAGCGCTTAAAGAAAAGCTCCAGCGATGCGGGCAATCGAGACGGTCCGTGACACCCGGCCTTCAGCCGGGATCAGGTATTCGGGCGGTGCCGACGGAGATCGGCTCAGCCAAGACCTGGAGATCGGTTGATGCTCAAGTCCCTCGCCGCCGCGGCACTGCTCGCCGTCGGCATCGCCGCGCCGGCCTCGGCGCTGCCCGTCGCGGGTTCTCCGCTCCCCGCCGCGCAGGACGGGCTGATCCAGCACGTCTACGGCGGCTGCGGGCCCTACGGCCATCGCGGGCCTTACGGTGGGTGCCGCCCCAACGGCCAGTGGGGCGGGTATGTCGGTCGGGCCTGCCCGCGCGGCTTCCACCTGGGTCGCGGCGGGCGGCGCTGCTGGCCGAACCGTTACTGGTAGCGGCGCGCCCGCCACTCTCGGCGAGCGGCTGAGCGCCGTGGCGCACCGTGACGGCACGCAGGAACACCCTGGGAGCGTGCGCTCCCAGGGTGTTGCCGACCTCGCGGCCAGTTTGATCGGGCTGGGGATGCGAAGGCCAACCGGAAGGCGGCTCTTCGGCGGCCGGAGGGCGATGAGGCGGACCAGCATTCCCTCGCCCGCCGCCGCGTCTCCCGGCGCGGAGGCCGGGAGCGGCGCGACCCGATCTCAGTAGGAGCCGAACTTGTAGTTCAGGCCGGCGCGGACGACGGCGAACTCGGTCTTGGCGGCGGCGCCGTTGAGGTAGGCGGTGCCGTTCGGGGGCAGGAGGTTGCCGTAGAACACGCCGCCGGCCGAGTTCTTCTGGCGGTCGAGGCTGACGTAGAGGCCTTCGACCTTGAGCGTGACGGCCGAGGAGCGGAAGAAGTTCAGGAACGAGTCGGTGGGCAGGGCGTACTCGACGCCGCCGCCGGCGGCCCAGCCGGTGCGGAAGCTGTCGCGGAAGCGGTTGCCGGAGAAGTTCTGGTCGTCCTGGCCCGAGCCGTAGGCGAAGCCGCCGGTGCCGTACACGAGGGTGCGGTCGAAGGCGTAGCCGAGGCGGCCGCGCACGGTGCCGAAGTAGTCCAGGCCGTTGCCGCTGGTGGCGACGAAGGCCGGCGGGTTGGAGAAGGCGACGCCGGGGAAGCCCAGGAAGCTGTAGTTCTGGGTGGCGTTGGCGCGGCGGGCGAAGTCGACGTACTGGGCGTCGGCCTCGAAGCCGATCACGACGCCGGAGCCCGGGGTGAACTGGTAGTTGTAGCCGATCTGGGCGCCGCCCGAGAAGCCGTCGTTGTTGTTGCGGTTGTTGACGCTGACGACGCCGGCGGTGCCGGGGGAATTGATCAGCGAGCCGCCGGGCAGGGCGTAGCTGGTGGTGTTGCGGCTGTTGGCGTCGAAGCCGTAGCCGGCGTTCACACCGATGTAGAAGCCGGTCCAGGTGAACACCGGCACCGGCGTGAACACCGGCGGCGGCGCGGCGCGGCGCGGAAGGTCGGCGGCGGACGCCGCGGCGGTCAGCGCAGTGAAGGCGGTCAGGGAGGCGAGGAGCTTGGTCATGAGGGCGATCCGGGTTTCGATCTGGTGATAAGACTACCAAGCTCTGAGCAGAATGGCTGTAGTTTTACGGACACACAGGCTCGCTGCGTCGGAGAAAACATAGTAAATGGCAGATTAACTTCGGATAGATCTGTTAAATACTGATGAAGTTCTGGCGGTATGCTCGGGAGCTGCGCCCGAGGCGCGTGCATCGGCCCGCGGCGAGGCCGCGCGGGCGGCCAGGGGGCGACGCGCCGACAGTCCTGCGGGCGGCGCTGCCGGCCGCCTGAGCGGGGAGGGTTCGTCATCACTGTGGGTGCGCCGCGGACGACCCTGGCGCCGCCCGCGCCGGATCCGTCCGGCGGTAACATGGGATCGAGAGCCGGCGCTTCGGCGCCGGCGGGGTGACACCCAGCCGGCGGACGGCGCGCGGGGACCTGTCCGGTGGTCCCCGCGTCCGCGGTCGCGCTAACCCGTTCGGTCGCGCCGGGTGATGTGCTTGACCAGTTCGGCCAGCTTCTCCTCGGCCTTCTTCAGCGCCACGCGCGAACTGTGTCCGGGCGGCGTTCCGTCGGCAGCCTCGCGAAGCTTCGCGATGGTGTCCTGGGTATCCTCTACCTCGGTATCGAGCGCGGCACGCTCACCGGATCTATCGATGGCCATATCGATCCTCCAGGTGTTCTGTCCCTGGCGGCCGCCAGGGCGCCACGCCCTGAGGTAAGGCGGCATCCCGACCGTGGCGAGCTTCGCGGGCCTCGCCGGAATCCGTTTCCGGCACGGATCCGGGTTCGGCGACCCCGTCGCCGCCTGTGCGCCACGGCACGCCGCAGCGTGATCCCGGCGCCCGCGGACGGCGTTCTACCGTCACACACACCGGAGACCGCCGCCATGCTGATCCTCAATCCCCTCACCGGCCAGACGGTCGACGTGCGCGTGCCCCGCCCGCAACCCGGGAAGGCGTGAGGGACGGCGTGAGTCCGCCCCCGCGCGGGCTCTCGCCGATGCGCCCCGGGGCCCGAGTGCGCCCTGCCCGGTCGCGCCCGCCCGCAGGGTCGGCACGCCGGGTGCTGCGAGCGCTCACAGGGAACGCGGGGGCCGGCGCGCCAAGCGCTCGGCCTCCGCCTGCCACGCGTCGCGCTCGGCCTGAAGCGCCTCGATGCGGGCGTGGAGATGGCCGGCGTCGATGGCGGTCTCCATCAGCATGTCCTGCGCGGTGGCGAGCTGCTGGCGCAGCTCGGCGTTCTCGGTCGCGAGCGCGAGGAGCAGGGCCGCCACGTCATCGCTCATCCGGGCCCCTGCGCCGCCACCGAGCCGGCGCGTTTAGCCCCGGCACGACCGGGCCACAACCGCCCCGCGGGCACCCCGGACCGATCGCCGCCCCGGGCCGCGCGCGTCAGGCGGCCTCGTCGGACAGGAGGCGCCCGACGTAGTGGCGCCCGACCGACTCGATGACGGGCGCGAACAGGCTGGCCATCCAGGGCACCAGCGCCTCGACCTCCAGCGCGTCATCCGCCACCTGGATGGCGACGTGCGCCGACTGCCCGTAGCCGCTGCCCGAGAAGGAGCGGCGATTACCCAGCCAGTCCTCGGCCTCGACGCGAATCTTCTCCGCCTCCAGGCGACGGAAAGCCCAGTCCATGTGCAGGTCGATGCGGCGGCGAACCTCGGCTGTCCCGAGGTCGTGCGGGACGGTGATCGTCAGGCGCTTCGGCATCGGAATCTCCTCGCGGGCAAGCCCCGTGAGGTGCGGCCGGAAGGTTAACACCCGGTGATCGGCGCCACCCGATCGATGCGCCGGGCAAACCGCCGGCGGTCAGTACCGGACCGTGCGGACGCCGCCGGCCTCACCGCTCACGACGCTCCGGATGACTTCCTTGGTCGACGGGCTGATCCCACCGTCACCGCGCAGCCGGCGCCCGTCCGCCCGGTCGAGGCGCGCGACGTCGTCGGAGCATCGCTCCAGGGCGCGGCGGACCTTGGACGACAGCGGCCCGCCGCGTTCCGCCGGGGCGCCGGCCATCTCGAACCGCAGGCAGGACGCCAGGTAGCCTTTCAGGTCGTCGAAGGCGGCGGCCTGGGCCCCCGACGTCAGGACGATGAAGATCAGGGCGGATCGGGCGAGCATCACGCGCTCCAGGGAAAGCGGTCCGCGCGGACAACGCGCGAGCGGGGCGTTGGTCCCGGAGGCCGCGCCCTCGCGGCCGCCGCACTCAGCCGCTGCGGCGGGGCGCCTGGGCCGCGTCGCGCCGCTGGTCCTGGGTTCCCCGACACTGCACGTATTCCGGCGTTCCCGGCTCGGCGCCGTAGCCCCGGCAGATCGCGTCGTCCTTCGCGGCGACGTCCGCCTCGCTCATGAAGAGCTCGCCGCGGCCAGGCCGGTTCGCCGCGTTGCAGGCCGTCAGGGCCGTGGCCGCGATCGCCAGAACGATGATGTGCTTCATGGGACTCCTCGCCGCCGATCAGCACCACAGCGGCGGGACGCTGTCGATGACGCTGTCGACGACCCGGCCGCGGCGTCCACAAGCCGTCGGTCGACATGGTTATCCAAGGATGGCCGGACCTTCGGCGCCGCGCCGCGGTCCCGGCCGTCCACCGCACGGGACGGGGCCGGCCCGGCATGCAAGCGTGACGCCGCCGTGACCGGCGGTCCATGCGGGGCCGGCATGTCGTGTCGCCGGTGCACCGGCGGCGCAACGCCGGCTAAGCATCTGCCTCTGCATCCTCCCAAGGCAGACCCATCTTCGGCCCCGCCGGCAGCGCCGCGCGGGGCCTTTTCGTGCGCGGATCCGGAAGGTTGGCGCTCCGCCCGCGGGCGAGACCCTGCGCGCCGGGCGCAGCCGGACACGACGATCGGCGGCGCACGACGGCGACGGGTGTCGGAAACCGGGTCCGCGCTCCCGCGTTCGGGCACGGAGGCCCGTGCGTGAGGCACAGTCGGGCCGAGATGCCAAGGAGCACATGATGCGTCATGCCCTCTTCGCCATCTTCGCGCTGGTCGCGGCGTCGCCCGGTTCGGCGCAGACCAGCACCGGTCCCGCACCGATCCGGCAACCCGGACCAGCGCAGCCGGTGACGCCGGGCACCCCGGCCGGAACCGTCGTCGTTCCCGGCGGCAGCCAGAACAGCGGTCCGGGCAGCACCGCCGTCGTCGCGCCCACCGGGACGGGGGCGACGACCATCACGACGGATTCGGCCGCCGGCGGGAATGCCGGCCAGCCGGAGCGCGGCGTACCCCAGGTCGGCAAGGGGAGCGGGGACGGCAGCGGCGGCAGCTGATCGCCGGACCCCGTCCTGAGGATCCGTCCCGCCCCGTGCCGGATCGGGGCGGGACAGGTGGACCGTCCCACCCCCGGCATCCCGACGCGGCGCGCGGCGGCGCGCGGGCATGGGACCATCGCACCGTTGACCCGCGGCCCGGGACCGCCCGTCGCCGGGGAGGGATGATCCTGCGCGGCGTTCAATGCAGATGCCGAGCAAGTCTGTTGCGGGCCATCGAATTTTGATCGCTGTGTCTAGCTCAGGTTATGCTGTCAATCTTAGATGATGATCGGCTGCCAAATAATTGGTATCAACATACCGGTAAAATTTATTTCCGATTCATCGATGCGGTGTTCGCACTCTCACGTTATAAAGATACTGTAGATTTAAAGCGACGCCGCCGCGCGTCCGTCGGAGATCGATTTGGCGGATCCGGAATTCGAGGGTGGAAGGTTCGGGCCGAACGGCAAGAGATCGATGCTCCGGCAGATCGCGCACGCCCTCGGAGTGCCCGAAGACGCTTTCCTCGACGAATCCGAGGCGCTCGCCACGATCGACATGACGGGGGATTTGCTGCGCGTCTGGCACGCGCTCACCCTGTCGGACCGCCGCTTGCTGCTGCAGATGGCGCGCGGGATGATCTCCCGCGGCTAGAACGGCCACGGCTCCTCCCGCGGCCCCGGCCCCGGCGCCGTCCGCTCGCCCGGCGCCACGAGGTCCACGATCTCGTCGAGCGGCTGCGTCACCCGGATCGTCCGCCCCGCCGCGGTGATGAACGTCTCGTTGCGCATCAGGTCCGTGTCGCTCAGCGCCTGGACGCTCGTCACGCGCAGCAGGTGCCGGCAGCCGTCGCCGTCCTGCACCTGGAGGAAGTTCCCGACCCGCCGAACCGCCGACATGGCGCTCTCCCGCCCCGCTGGTGATCTGTGGCCTAGGCGCCCCGCAGGCTCTCGGCGAAGTCGTCGGGGATCTCGCCCCACTGGCCGAGGATCGTGACGCCCTCCAGCTCGCCGGTCTCGTCGTCGGCCACCACCTTCAGCGCCGCCGCGCCCGGCATCCGCCTAGCCATGTTCTCGGCCTTCTTCACCGCCCCGCTCTCGGTCTGCGCAGGCTCCTGCCGGGCCGGCCGCAGCCGCTTCCGGTGCAGCTCGAAGGGCTGCACCACGAACGCCGTCCTCATCGCCATCGTCGTCCTGCACCCCGGTTCGTCACAGGTTCTCCACAGACCGCACGGGCCCCCCAAGGGCGCGCCACGACAGGAGTTTTCGAGCCGTATCCACATGCGTCCAAGGCGTCGGAAGAAAAGTCTCGCCCGCAGATTGTGCCCGGCCCGCCCGTATGATCTGTTCCGCTTTCGTTCTAGCATGGCGAGGCCGCGGGTGCACCTCTCCCGGATCGACGCGCGGCGGATCTCGGGCGCCGATTCCGCCAGCGGGCCGGCGCCGCGCACCGGCCTCCCCGCGCCTGCCCGACGGGCGTTGGGCAAGGCGGCCCGATCATGCCACCGGGTCATACCAAGGTATGGCGCCGGCCCGCATCCGTATAAATGTAAGCCTCCGTCGCGATCGCTACGCTTTCCGTCATTCAGCAGCACAGACGGAGAGTTGTCATGACGGAATGTGCCAAGGGAACTGCTCTGATCACCGGCGCTTCGGGCGGGATCGGCGCGATCTATGCCGAACAGCTCGCCGCGCGCGGCCACGATCTCATCCTGACCGCCCGGAACGCGGATCGCCTGGAGGCGGTCGCCGAGACGGTGCGCGGGGCCTCGGGCCGCACCGTCGAGGCGCTCGCGGCGGACGTCAACGACCGTGCCGGTCTCCGGCGCGTCGAGGACCGGCTGCGGAGCGACCCGGCGATTACCCTCCTGGTCAACAACGCCGGCTTCGGCTCCGCGGCCCCGCTGCTCCAGGCGGATCCGGACGAGATGGAGCGCATGATCGGCGTGAACGTCACGGCCGTGACGCGCCTCGCCTTCGCGGCGGCGCCGGCCTTCGTCGCGCGGGGGCACGGGGCGATCATCAACGTCGCCTCGACCGTCGCCCTCAATCCCGAACTGCTCAACGGCGTCTACGGGGCGAGCAAGGCCTACGTTCTCGCCTTCACGCAGGCGCTGCAGCACGAACTCGCCCCCAGGGGCGTCCGGATCCAGGCGGTCCTGCCCGGCGCGACGGCCACCGAGTTCTGGACCGTGGCCGGCGTCGGCGGCCACCGGAACCTCCCGGCCAGCATCGTCATGACGCCGTCCGACCTGGTCGCGGCCGCGCTCGCGGGGTTCGATGCCGGCGAGGTCGTCACGATCCCGCCTCTGGAGAACGGTGCGGCCTGGTCCGCGCTGGACGCCGCGCGCCTCGAACTCGCCGCCCAGCTCGGCGCGGCGACGCCGGCGAGCCGGTACCGGACCACGCGCGCCGACGCCGCCTGAGGCCCTCGGGGGGCGTCCCGGCCGGGGCGCCCCTGCCCGCTCCCTGCCCGCTTCCCGCGGCCGCCCGGTCAGGACCGGGCGAGCGGCAGGCACACCGAGAAGCGGGCGCCCGGCGTCCCGTCGCGGGGCCTCGCGTCGATCGAGCCGCCATGGGCCGCCACGATGGTCCGGCAGATCCGGAGACCGAGGCCGAGCCCATCGGCCCGCGTCGTGAAGAAGCCGTCGAACAGCCGGTCGACGGTGCCGGGATCGAGGCCCGGCCCGTTATCGACGACGTCGACCGTGATCGACCCGTCCCGGCAGACGGTCTCGACCGCGATCTCGGGCCCGGGGGTCCGCGCCTGCCGATGGATCTGGATGGCGTTCATCAGCAGGTTGACGAAGACCTGCTGCAGTTGGATCCGGTCCGCGAGGACCTGCGCGGCCGCGTCCGCCGGGGCGACGGTGAGCCTGATCTCGGTGCGGTTCAGGTCGTGCGCCACGAACCGCGCGGCCTCGGCCAGGACCTCCGCCACGGAGACGGGCGCGCGGACGCTGTCCCGCTTGGCGGCCATGCGGCGGGTGCGATCGATGATGTCCCCGGCCCGCGTGACCTGATCGACGATGCGCTGGCATTGACGCCGGAGCAGGTCGCGGTCGAGATCCGCGCGATCGAGCAGGCGCAGCATCGCCCCGGCGGTCATGCCGATCGACGACAGGGGCTGCCCGAGCTCGTGCGCGATCGACGCCGACAGCTCGCCCAGCGTCGAGATCCGGGAGACGTGGGCCAGCTCGTCGCGCAGCACCTCCAGCGACATCTGCCGCGCGACGTGCTCGGTGATGTCCACGAAGGAGGCGAGCCACAGGCCGGAGGTGGCGCCGTCCGCCCGCGGGACCACGCAGAACAGCGTCTCGAAGCGCGATCCGTCGAGCCGGACGCTGTGCGCCTGCTGCTGGAACGAGGTCGCGCCCGCCGCGAAGGCCCGGGCGGAATTGACCTGGGCGGTGCAGAGCGGGTCGAAGAAGCGCTGCGTGCGCTGCCCGATCATGTCCGCGCGACCGCCCGCGCCGAACATCCGCACCGCCGCCTCGTTGACGTCGAGGATGACCATCCCGTGCCGCAGGCGGTCGGCCACGTCCGGATGGGCGTCGAGGTGGGCGGCGATGTCGGTGATTCCGGCCGCCCGCAGCGCGTCGAGGGTGGCGACCCGCTCGCGGGCATCGACGACGACGAAGCCGATCGTCGAGACCTTCATGCAGACGAGGTACCACGCGTCGTTCCAGTCGGCCTCGCTGGCCACGACGATCCGGTCGGCCGTCGGCGTCAGACCGTTGCTCATGTCGGCGGTTCCCGGGGCCGGCCCCGATTCAGGCCCGCCGCGCCCCCGCTATACGGCATCCGAAAATCCCGCTTCCAGTCGGGACGCGGGACTTTCGGGGGCGGGCCCCGGGGGGCGTCGCCCCGGGTTATCGCCCGGGGTCATCGATCGGCGTCAGGTCCCCGAGAGGGTCTCCTTGGCCAGGGGCAGGCTGCGCAGGCGTCGGCCGGTCAGCGCCGCGACCGCGTTGACCACCGCCGGCGGCACGCCGGGCAGGCCGGGCTCGCCGATGCCGCCCATCGGCGCCCCGCTCTCGACGATCGCCACGTGCACCCGCGGCATCCGCTCCCGGTCGAGGATCGGGTAGGCGTCGAAGTTCCGGGCCTGCCGCTCCCCGTTCTCGTAGACGACCTGCTCCAGCAGCGTCGACGAGAGGCCGAGCGCCGCCGCGCTCTCGACCTGGCGCTTCACGATCGCCGGGTTGACCACGCGGCCCGGATCGATGGCGATCCAGAGATCGTGGACCCGGGCCTCCCCGTTCTCGAGCGAAACCTCGGCGATCGTCGCCGTCTCCGAGCCGAACGGCGAGGCCATCGACACGCCCCGCGCCCGCCGCGTCCCGTCCTGTGCCCGGAACGGCCCGCGCGTCCAGCCGCCCGCGAGGTCGGCCACCGCCTGCAGCAGGGTGCGGTGGCGGGCGCTGTCCCTCAGGAGCGTCATCCGGAGGGCGAACGGGTCCTTGCCGCCGGCCTGCGCGATCTCGTCGAGGAAGCTCTCGTAGAAGTAATCGTTCATCGAGTGCCCGACCGAGCGCCAGAACGCGATCGTCACCGGGTGCGGCACCTTCACGTAGGTGAGCCGACGGTTCGGGATCGCGTAGGGCTTCCGGTCGAGGCCCTCCACCACCGAGGAATCCACCGGCCCCTTGAACAGCGCGCCGAACCAGCGCCCGATCGGGCCCTCTCCCACCGCGGTGGTCTCCAGCGCCACCGGCATCCCGTCCGGACCGAGGGCCGCCCTGAACCGGGCGAAGCTCAGGGGGCGGACGGCGTCCATGCCGAACTCCTCCTCCCGCGACCACAGCACCCGCACCGGCTTGCCCGTCGCCTTGGCGAGCAGGATCGCCTGCGGGAACGGGCTCGCCGGCCCGTAGTGGAAGTGGCGCCCGAAGAAGCCGCCGAGCATCGGCGAGTGGATCCGGACCTGATCCGGCTGCAGCACGGCCGTCTTGGCGGCGACCTGCTGGAACAGCTCCGGCATCTGGTTCGGCACCCAGAGGTCGAGGCTGCCGTCGGGGGCGAAGCGCGCCACCGCCGAGGGCGGCTCGAGCTGCGCGTGGGCGAGGTAGGGAGCGTCGTACGCCGCCTCCACCACCTTGGCCGCGCCCGCGAAGGCGGCGTCCGGGTCGCCGGCCTGCTCGGCCGGGACGCCGGGTCCGGGCGCGTCCCGCAAGGCGGCCAGCATCGCCGCCGAGGAGAAGCCCGCCGAGACGGTGGCGACGCCGTCGGGCGCCGGCCGGGTCCAGGTCACCTGCAGGGCCTCGACGGCCCTGCGGGCCCGCCACCACGTGTCGGCCACCACCGCCACTGCGCCCGGCAGGCGCTCGACCGCCTGGACGCCCGGCATCGCCCGGACCTCCGCGGCGTTGGCGATCGCCTCCGGCTCGGTGCCGAGATGCGGCGCGTGCCGGATCGCGGCGTGGACCATGCCGTCGAGCCGGATATCGATGCTGTAGACGGCCCGGCCGGTGGACTTGTCGCGCATGTCGAGGCGCGCCACCGGCTTGCCGATCCAGCGGAAATCTTTGGGATCCTTCAGGGCGACGTCGTCCCGCGGCTGCAGCGCCAGCGCCGCGGCGGCCAGCGCGCCGTAGCCGAGGCTCCGGCCGGAGGCGGCGTGGATGACGCGCCCGTTCTCGGTGGTCAGACTGGCCTGCGGCACGGCGAGCTCGGCGGCCGCCGCCCGCAGGAGCATCTCGCGGGCGGTGGCGCCGAGGCGGCGCATGGCCTCGAAGCTGGAGCGTGTCGAGAACGACCCGCCGGTCATCCGCAGGCCGTTGACGACCGCGTAGTCGGGGCCGGGCGGGGCGCATTCCACCGCGAAGCGCGCCGGGTCGAGGTCGAGCTCCTCGCCGATCGTCTGGGCGAGGCCGGTGTTGATGCCCTGGCCGCCCTCCACGAAGGGGCTGAGCAGGCGCACGGTGTCGTCGGGGCGGATCTCCAGGAAGGCCGTCACGCGGGTCCCGGGTTTCGGCGCGACGGCCGCCGGGCCTTCGGCGCGGGTCTGGGCGGCGGCCGGCGCGAGCCGGAGGCCGATTCCGAGGAACAGCGCGCCCGAGGCGGCCCCCAGGAAGCCGCGGCGGGAGAGGTTGCGCACCGGTTCGCGACGGTCGGCGCGGCGGAGGGGCGTGAGGTCGGTCATCGTGCGCCTCCTCAGGCCGCGGCCTGCCGCACGGCGGCGGCGATGGCGTTGTAGGTTCCGCACCGGCACAGGTTGGTCATGGCGCCGGCGATGTCGGCCTCGGTCGGCTTCGGGGTCTGCTTGAGCAGGCTCGTGGCGGCCATGACCTGCCCGGACTGGCAGTAGCCGCACTGGGGCACCTCGATGCCGACCCAGGCGGCCACGACCCGGGCACCGACCGGGTCCTGCTCGATCGCCTCGATCGTCGTGATGGCTTGGTCGCCGACGCTCTCCAGGGGGATCTGGCAGGAGCGGGTCGCCGCGCCGTCGAGCAGCACCGTGCAGGCGCCGCACTGCCCGATGCCGCAGCCGTACTTCGTGCCGGTCAGCCCGAGGCTGTCGCGCAGGACGAACAGCAGCGGCGTGTCCGGTTCCGCGTCCACCGTGTAGCGACGCGCATTGATCGTGAGCTGGACCATCGTTCGACCTCGTGGGATGGGGACGCCGCGACGTGTCTCGGCGTGCGAACCGGCCGGGCGACGTCTCTTCGGGGACGGCCGAAGGCGCGGTCCGGATCGTGTGCCGTGTCGCGAGAGGTACCGCCGCCCCCGGCCGCGCGGAATCATACGAAGGTTAGGGGTCGTCACCCGAAACGGTGCCCCTCCGCAGCCTGTCCCCGGGATCAGGGCCGGCCGAGGATAGTCCATCGCCCGGGGTCTCGGCCCTGAAGGCTTCGCGCTGCGGCGCGCGGGCGGCCGGTCACGCGCCCGGGCCGCGGCCGCGGCGAACCTGCGTGTTCAGGGATCCGATCCTTCGAAGCGGAGGGCGCGGGATTGCGGCAGGCCTGCCTGCAGAGGCGCCGACCGGAACGGGTGATCGCCCGTCAGCGATGGACGGAACTGCGGTGATGGGCCGATCCGGCTCGGTCAGGCCGAGGTTTCGGTCGGATCATCCGAGACTCGATGCGCACGAAACCTGCGCGCCGGGCGGTCGGGACCGGTCTATCATACCGACGCATGATATCCGTCCGGTCGTGAGGCCTCTACGTTTTCCGCAGATCTCGGGATCGCGGAGGAAATACCATGGACGACCACTACGATGCCCTCGTGATCGGCAGCGGCGAGGGCGGCAAGTTCCTGGCGTGGCACCTCGCCAAGGCCGGCCAGAGGGTCGCGGTGATCGAGCGCCGCTGGATCGGCGGCTCCTGCCCCAACACCAACTGCCTGCCGAGCAAGAACGAGATCTGGAGCGCCGAGATCGCCCACCGCGCCCGGCAGGCCGACCGGTACGGCATCGAGACCGGACCGGTCGCGGTGGATATGGGCCGGGTGGTCGCGCGCAAGCGGGCGATGGTCCGCGACCTCATCGACATGCACCTCGACCGCTACCGCGAGAGCGGCGCGGAACTCGTCATGGGAACGGCCCGCTTCACGGGCCCCAGAGCGCTCACGGTCGCGCTGAACGCGGGCGGCTCGCGCGCGCTGACGGCCGAGCAGATCTTCCTGAATCTCGGCACCCGCGCGACCATCCCGGACGTCCCGGGCCTGCGCGAGGCCGGGCCGCTCACCCATATCGAGGCGCTCGAACTCGACGCCGTGCCCGCCCACCTCGTCGTCCTCGGCGGCGGCTACGTGGGCCTCGAACTGGCCCAGGCCTACCGCCGGTTCGGCAGCGCGGTGACGGTGATCGAGCACGGGCCCCGGATCGCGGGCCGCGAGGATCCGGACGTGGCGTCCGCCCTCGCGCAGCTCCTCGAGGCCGAGGGGCTGGCGATCCGCACCGGCACGGAGGTGGTGCGCGTGCGCGGCCGCTCGGGCGAGGCCGTGGAGATCACGGTGCGCGGCGGCGCCGGTGAGGCGGTCATCGCCGCGAGCCACATCCTCGTCGCGGCGGGGCGCGCGCCGAACACCGACGGCATCGGTCTCGACCGCGCGGGCGTGGCGCTCACCGAGCGGGGCGTCATCGAGGTCGACGACCACCTCCGGACGAGCGCGCCGGGCGTCTGGGCCATCGGCGAGTGCGCGGGCAGCCCGGCCTTCACCCACGCCTCCGCGGACGATTTCCGCGTGATCCGCGACACGCTGGCGGGCATCCCGCGCTCGACCGCGGGCCGGCTGATGCCGTCCTGCCTGTTCACCGACCCGCCGCTGGCGCGGGTCGGGTCGACCGAGACGGAGGCGCGGGCCGACGGCCACGCCGTCCGGGTGGCGCGGCTGCCGATGGCGGCCGTGCTGCGCACGCGGACGACCGGGCAGACCGAGGGCTTCATGAAGGCCGTCATCGGCCCGGACGACCGCATCCTCGGATTCACGATGCTCGGCGCGGAGGCCGGCGAGGTCATGGCCGCGGTCCAGGTCGCCATGCTCGCCGGCCTGCCCTACACGGCGTTGCGCGACGCGATCCTCGCCCATCCGACCACCGCGGAGGGGCTGAACAGCCTGTTCGCGGCCGTCCCCGCCCGCTGAGGCTCAGCCGCCGGCGCTGGCGCCGGCGGCGGCGGGCTCGGCCGCGGCGCGGCCCGCCGCGCCCGGCTCGGCCGCCGGCAGCTCGACCGCGAAGGTCGCGCCCGGCCCGTCGTTGTTCCCGCCGGTCAGCGTGCCGCCATGGGACTCGACGATGGTCCGGCAGATCGCGAGGCCGATGCCCATCCCGTCGCGCTTCGTGGTGAAGAACGGGCTGAACAGCCTGGGCAGCTGCTCCGGATCGATGCCGGTGCCGCTGTCGACGACCGCGATCCGCAGCCGGCCCGGCGCGGGGGCGGTCAGCGCGATCCGCAGCGCGCGGCGGGGCTCGGGTAGGTCGCGCACGGCGTGCAGGCCGTTCGTCACGAGATTGACCACGACCTGCTGCAGCTCGACGCGGTCGGCCAGGACGCGCGCCTCGGTCGCGGCGATCACCGTCCGCACCGTCGCCCCGGCCGCCAGGATCTCCCGGTCGAGGAGGGTCGCGACCTCCGCCAGGAGGGAGCCCAGGTCGAGGATCTCGGGCTGGCTGCGGTCGCGGCGGAGCTGCTCGCGCGTCCGCTGCACGATCCGGCTCGCCCGCATGCCGTCGCGGACGGCGCGCTCGGCCGCCCGCGCGGCCGCCTCGAGGTCCGGCGTCTCGCGCCGCAGCCAGCGCAGGCAGGCCTCGGCGCTCATCACCATGGCGCCGATCGGCTGGTTGACCTCGTGGGCGATGGAGGCGGAGATCGCCCCGACGGTCGAGACTCGGCCCGCGCGGGCGAGCTCGGCCTGGGCCGCGAGCAGGGCCTCCTTGGCGCGCTCCCGCTCGGTCACGTCGACCATCGCGCAGGCGACCCGGTCGAGGGCCGCCTCGTCGTCCGGCAGCGCCACGACGAGGATCGCGGTCACCTCCCGCCCGTCGGCGCGGATCAGGCGGCCCTGGGCCTCGAAGCGGCCGCCCGCCCGGTCGATCCGCTGCAGGAGCGGCAGGACGAGGTCGTTGCCCGGCGGCAGGAAGCGGCTCATCGAGCCGAGCACCGCCTCGCGGGAGCCGCAGCCGAGGAGCCGCACCGTCGCGTCGTTGACGTCGACCAGCGCGATCCGCCGGGCGCATTCGGCGACGAGCGCGGCGTCGGCCTGCCCGCGGAGGTCGGGCCCGAGGGCGCCGGCGGCCCGCGCCTCGGCGAGGTGGGCCTGCGCCTCGGAGAGATCGACCTCGCACAGCGCGACGTGGCTCTGCTCGAACAGCGCGCGGTAGCGGCGCTCGCTCCGGGCGAGCGCGTCCAGCGCCCGCCGCCGGGCGCTCGTGTCGAAGGCGATGAGGCTGATCCCGCCGGTCAGCGCGAGGTAGAAGCCGACCGCGGTCAGGCCGCTCTGCGCGGCCAGCGCCTGGGCGATCATCGGCGAGAAGGCGCCGCCGATGATGCCGCCGACGTTGAACGCCACGGAAGTCCCCGTGTAGCGCACCTGCGGCGGGAACAGGCTCGGCAGCCACGCGCCGAGCGGCCCGTTGACGAAGCCCATCACCCACAGGGCGAAGGCCAGGAAGGCGAAGATGGTCGCGAGGGAGCCGCTGCCGAGCATCGGCGCCAGCAGGATCCCCGACACGATGGTCCCGGCGCAGCCGACGATCAGCACCCGGGCCGGGTCGAGCCGGTCCGACAGCCAGCTCGCGACGACGATGGCGGCGGCCATGAACAGGATCGCGCCGAGCTCGACCGTCAGGAACGAGGCCCGGGAGTAGCCGAGCGTCGTTGTGCCATAGCCGAGCGCGAAGGCGGTGGCGGTCCAGAACAGGGAGAAGCACGCGACGACGCCGAACATCCCGGCGACGACCTGCCCGGCATGGTCGCGCATCAGCGCGACGAGGGGGACGCGCGGGGGCTGCGCGTCCTTCACGGCGGCGGCGAACTCCTCGGTCTCGCCGAGATTCGTGCGGACCCAGAGCCCGAGCCAGACCAGGGGCACGCTGAGCAGGAAGGGCACCCGCCAGCCCCAGTCCGCGAACTGCTCCGCGCTGAGGGTCAGGGTCAGGACGAGGAACAGGCCGTTGGCCACGAAGAAGCCGAGGGGCGCTCCGAGCGGCGCGAACATCGCGTAGCGGGCGCGCCAGCCCGGCGGGGCGTTCTCCAGCGCCAGCAGGGCGGCCCCGCTCCACTCGCCGCCGAGCGCCAGGCCCTGCCCGAACCGGAGGAGGCAGAGCAGGACGGGGGCGAGCCAGCCGGCCAGCGCGAAGGTGGGCAGCAGCCCGATGGCCGAGGTCGTGAGCCCCATCAGCAGGAGCGAGGCGACCAGCGTCGCCTTGCGCCCGATCCGGTCGCCGAAATGCCCGAAGACCGCGCCGCCGATCGGCCGGGCCACGAAGGCGAGGCCGAAGCTCGCGTAGGCGCTGATCAGCTCCGCCGATTGCAGCGCCGCCGGGAAGAACAGCGGCCCGAAGATCAGGCTCGCCGCCGTGGCGTAGATGTAGAAGTCGTAGAACTCGACCGTCGTGCCGATCAGGCTCGCGAGGAGGACCCGCGCCGTCGTCTGCCTGGGACGCGCGTCGCCCACCGCACTCATCTCCGCGCCTCGCTGCACAGCCTGTCGGACGGGCGCGCGGCCGGAGGAGGCGGGCGGCCGCGAGTCCCGGGCCGGGAGGCGCTGACCTCGCCGGAGGTTGAGCCAGTCCCGGGGACAGTGCAACCGCTCATAGCCACAAGCTTGGCCGCGAGTCGATAGGCGCGTCGGGAGCGGTCCGGCGAGCGGCCATTCGGGGCGACCCGTGCCGGCGGTCCGCGCCGTCCACAGACGGTCGGCTTGATCGGGCGCGGATACAACCTGTAAGCACTGCCCGTGCGGGCAGCCTGTCAGAGGCGCGCGGGGACTCGTCGATCACGATGTCAGGCAACGTCCGGGGTGGCGCGGCGAAGCCCGGCGCCGACACGGCCTCACCGCTGGTGGTCATCGTCGAGGACGACGAGGGCGTCCGCGAAGGTCTGCAGGACCTTCTGCACTCCGTCGGGCTCGACACCCTCGCCTACGGCGCGACGCGCGACCTCCTCGCGGCGACGCTGCCGGACCGCCCGGGCTGCCTGATCCTCGATGTGCGGCTGCCCGGATCCAGCGGCCTCGACCTGCAGGCGAAGCTCGCCGCGATGGGCAACCGCATGCCGATCATCTTCATGACCGGCCACGGCGACATCCCCATGACCGTCCAGGCCATGAAGGCGGGCGCGCTCGATTTCCTGACCAAGCCGTTCCGCGATCAGGACATGCTCGACGCCATCGCGGTCGCGATCGAGCGGGATAGGACCCGGCGGGCGTCGAGCGCGGGGGTCGCCGAGCTCGAGGCGCTGGCCGCGACCCTGACGGCGCGGGAGGCCGAGGTGATGGCACAGGTCGTCAAGGGGCTGCTCAACAAGCAGATCGCCCACGCCCTCGGAATCAGCGAGATCACGGTCAAGATCCACCGGGGCAACGTCATGCGGAAGATGGCGGCCGGCTCCGTGGCCGACCTCGTGCGCAAGACCGAGCTGCTCAAGGCCCGGGCCGCCGTCTGAGCCGGCCCATCGCCCCGTCGCTTCCGCAGACCCGGCCCGGGCCGATCGGCGCGGAACGATGCCGGACATCGCCGCGTTGGCACCCGCACTGGACAGATTCGTCGCGGCGATCGGATCGGGGATCGGCGAAGAAGTCCTGCCTCAACTCGTGAAATCCATGTCTACCGGGTCGCGTCGCGGCGCCCCGGGTCCTGCGTTGCTGTGGCAGGACTCGGTTCATCGGGATGTGAGTCCGTCGCGCGTATCAAACCATCGTATAATTTCGTCGAAGCCGCCACCGGCCCACAGAGGTGGGATCGATGCGCCTTCGAGAGGCTCCGGAGGGAGATTCGTGCCGGTCGGGAAGAAAGCGGTCGCGGTCGTGGACGACGACGAGGCGGTTCTGGACGCGACGTCCAGCTTCCTCGAGGCGTTGGGCTACGACGCGCGGGCCTTCAACTCGGGCGAGGCCTTCCTGGCCGCCATGGCCGGCAGCGACGTGTCGTGCCTTCTGACGGACGTGAACATGCCGGGGATCAGCGGCATCGAATTGCAGGACCGCGTCCGGGAGCAGCGCCCTGCCCTGCCGGTCATCATGATGACCGCGCTGACCGACGACGCACTCCGGCGCCGGGCCCTCGCCGGGGGCGCCCGCGATCTCCTGCGCAAGCCGCTCGTGGCCGACGAACTGATCCGCTGCCTGGAAGAGACGATCGGGGCCTGACTCCAGGGCCTGCCCATCCGTGACGGGATCGCCGGCCGACTCCGGACCGGCATCGCGCGCGTGCGCCGCTGGTACGCCGATCCGAGTCCGGTCCGGTTAGGACATCAAACCTCCGTATGATTCCGGCGCGGACGGCCACGGTCCAAGGTCGCGTCATGGAAGCAGCGCGCCGTCGGCGGGCCGGACGAGGAGGCGGGGATGGGACTGACGATGGCGAGCCCGGGTGCGGCGCCCGACGAGGCCCTGCTGCGCGCGGAGACCGCCCGCAGCGCCATGGCCCGGCTGCTCGCCGTGGCCGGACACGACCTGAAGCAACCCCTGCAGGTGGCACTCATGGCCATCGACCGCGCGGTCTCGGACGGCGTCGGTCCCCGGGCCGCGGCCCGGCTCGGCCTCGCCAGCGACGCGCTGGTGCGGCTCGGCCGCGAGCTCGACGATCTGGCCCGCTCCTCCCAGGCCGGCAGCGTGGCGCCCCGGCTCGGTCCCGTCGCGGTCACCCCGCTCCTGGAGGCGGTGGCGGCCGAGTGGGGACCCTACGCCGACGCGGTCGGGGTGCGTGTCCGGGTCTGCGCCACGGCGCTGACGGTCACGAGCGAGGTCGCCATGCTGACGACCATCCTGCGCAACCTCGTCGGGAACGCCGTGAAGTATGCAGGCCCGGGCGGCCGCGTCGTCGTCGGATGCCGCCGCCGGCAGGGGCGCGTGGCGATCGAGGTGCACGACGGCGGTCCCGGCATCGCGCCCGAACGGCTGGCGGGCATCTTCGACGCCTTCGACCGTGCCGGACGCCGGGACGGAGCCGGTCTCGGGCTCGGCCTTCATATCGTCCGGCAAACCGCCGCGGCGCTCGATCACCCGGTCGCCGTGCGATCCCGGCGCGACCGGGGCTCGGTCTTCGGCGTGACCGCGCCCCGCCACCGTCCGGCATCCGCGTAGACGCCCCGGGACGATCCCGACGGCGCCGCCGCCGCTGCGGAGGTCCGCCGTCCCGGCACCGGAGGCCGCGAAACGCCCGGACCGCGCGCGCAGGCCGCCGAAATCGGCGGCGTCCACGGCCACGCAGGCGTGCCGCGGCCACACGGCTTGCTCGCCAGGGTTGCTTGTGGAACCGTGTCGGCCTGAGACCCCGAAGAGGCGACGGATGCTCCGCACCGTGCTTTCGCAGACGGAGCGCGACCTGACATGACGGCTGGTGATCCGCCCAACAAGATGGCCGAAGTTGCCGGCCTTGCGGCCGCGATCGCCGACCACATCCTCGCGCAGCACGAGGCCGGGACCACGATCCCGCCGGACCAGTTCCGGATGCTGGTGAGCGCCGCCCGGATGCTCCTGGATAACGGCGTGGCTTGGCCGCCGTCGGTGACCTACCTCGTCATGGAAGTCGCCCGACGGGTCGAGGAGGCCGAGCCGCCGCCCAAGGGCGACGAGGTCGTGACGCACCTGGAGCAGGCGCTCGACGCGGCGAAACCCACCTGAGACACCTGAGACCGACCGTCAAGCGGCGGGCGCGCCGACTTCCCGCGGGATCGGCGCCCTATATGGGCCCTATGCCCACACTCGGTCTCAAGCTCCCGCTCCGGATCTGCGTCCTCGAGAACGCCGCCTGCGTCGAGGATGCCGGCGGCCGGCGCACCGGCTACGTCTACTGGGACGAGGGCCGTTCGGGAGGTGGTGACAGGCCCTTCACCCGCGCCGAGGCCATCGAGCAGGTCCGGATCATTGCGGGCGCCTGGGCCGGCGCCCTGGTCCACAGCGGCACCCTCGACACCGGCCCGGCGCCCGAGCCGGGTGCCGCCGCCGCCGAGCCGTCTCCGGAAGGCTGACCGCGCCCGGCCGAGCGGGATCCGCTACAGGCCGGTGCCGCTCACGTAGGAGACCGGCGCGCCCGGACCCGAACTCGTCGCGGAGGCCGCGACGGTGGCGGCGATCCAGTCGCCGTCGCTGGTCCCGGATGCCCGGCACTCCCGCGCCATGGCCCGCACTCGGCGGCGCCAGAGCCAGAGGCGGAGGGTGTGGATGAGGTCGTACATGGTCGGCCCCGCGCTGTCGCTCCCGTCCATGTGGGGCGCGCGGGCGGACCGCTCAAGCCTGCCGTCAGCACAGCGGCCGCAGGAGGCCGTCAGCCGGCGCCGAGTTCCCGCGACACCGCCGCCAGCATGTCGGCCATGTAGTCGAGCATCGGGTCTGTCAGGCCGGGCCAGACGCCGATCCAGAAGCTGTCGCGCATGATCTTGTCGGTGTGGATCAGCGGGGCGTGGACCCGGTAGGTCACGTCCCGGAAGGCGGGCTGCCGGGTCAGGTTGCCGGCGAACAGCAGCCGGGTCCCCACGCGCCTCTCTTCCAGGCGCGCTACGAGGGCGTTCCGATCGATAGGGGCCTCGTCCCGCACCGTCAGGAGGTAGCCGAACCAGCTCGGCTCCGAACCCGGGGTCGCCCGCGGTAAATGGAAGAGCCGGTCGAGACCGCGCTCCCGCAGGCGCCGCTCCACGCCGGCGAAGTTCGCGCGGCGGCGCGCCACGAAATGGTCGAGCTTGGTCAGCTGGCTCACCCCCAGGGCGGCCTGCATGTCACTGACCTTCAAATTATAGCCGATGTGAGAGTACGTGTACTTGTGATCGTAGCCGCGGGGCAGGTCACCGAGTTTCCAGCCGAAGCGGTTGCCGCAGGTGTTGTCGGTGCCGGGCTTGCAGTAGCAGTCCCGCCCCCAATCCCGAAACGACTCGACGATCTTGGCGAGCGGGCCCTTGTCCATCAGCACTGCGCCACCCTCGCCGGTGGTGATGTGGTGGGCCGGATAGAAGCTCAGGGTGGCGACGTCGCCGAAGGTCCCGACCCCCTGCCCGCCGATGGTCGCGCCGAACGCGTCGCAGCAATCCTCCACCAGCCAGAGACCGTGGCGGCGGCAGATCTCGGCCACGCGGATCGCGTCGAACGGGTTTCCGAGCGAGTGCGCGATCATCACCGCCCGGGTCTTCGGCGTCACCGCCGCCTCGAGGAGGTCCACATCGACGTTGTGCGTCTCGACGTCGACGTCGACGAAGACCGGCACGCAGCCGTGCTGCACGATCGGCGCGACGGTGGTCGGGAAGCCTGCCGCAACGGTGATCACCTCGTCGCCCGGCCGCAGGCGGCGCGCGCCGTGCTTCGGCGAGGTCAGCGCCGCGAAGGCCAGGAGGTTGGCGGCCGAGCCCGAGACGGTCAGCCGCGCATGCTTCCGTCCGAACGCCGCCGCGAGCTCCCGCTCGAACCGGTCGGCGTAGCGCCCCGCCGTCAGCCACATGTCGAGGGAGGCGTCGATCAGGTGGGCGCAATCCTCCGCGTCCATGACCTTGCCGGAGGGCGGGATGTAGGTCTCGCCAGGCACGAAGGCCGGTTTCCCCCGGGCTTCGAAATGCGTCCGGGCGAGGCTTAGGATCTCGGTGCGCAGGGCGTCGGTCATGGGGGCGAAACACTGTTGTCCGGTCGCGGGCCTCGGGCAGCTATACCGCGGGATACGCCCGGCGTGAGACTGACATCGGCGACGGGACCCGCCGCGATCGCGCCTGCGGTCCAGTCGGCGCGCCTGTCGCTGACTGGGCGCATGGCTCAGAACGGCGTGTGGAAGGCGTCGAGGCCGGGATGCAGGCGATCCCGGTCCGACAGGGTCGGGTACGCGATGCTCCAGTCGAACCCGAAGCTGTCCCAGCGGATCCCGGCATCGGCGGCGGGGGCGTGGACCGACGTGACCAGGTAGAGCAGCGTCGCCGCGCTGGAGCGCACGGCGAAGCCGTGGGCGCAGCCCTCCGGGATGTAGACGCCGGCGGGCGCCGCCCCGTCGAGGTCGAGGGCGACGGCGCGGCCGTAGCCGGGCGAGGCCCGGCGCAGGTCGAGGACGACGTCCGTCACTGTGCCGGACAAGCACCAGACGAGCTTCGCGTGCTGGTGGGGTGGCACCTGGAAATGCATGCCGCGGATCACGCCCCCCGCCGATGTGGAGCAGTAGACCTCGGCAAAATCGGTCCTCAGCCCCGCAGCGGCGAGGCTCGGCGCGTGCATCAGCTTGTGGAAGCTGCCGCGGGCATCGCGGCTGCCAGGCGCGCGGACGGCGAGCACGCCCGGAAGGTCGCTGGTCCGGATCTCGAACATCACTGCGCCGCCATCAGTTCGGTGAGGCCGCGATCCAGGCCGATGGCGGCGGACCAGTCGGGCAGGAGCGGCCCCATCCACGGCCGCATCACCTCCCGGGCCCGATAGGGCCGCGCCCCCCAGGCCACCGGAACGGGCCGCGCGCCGAGACGCTCGATGCGCGCCACGAGCGCGCGTAGCGAGAGCGTCTCGGGCCCGCGGAGCGCGAAGGCTTCCTGCATACGCGGCGGCGCCGCGCGGATCCTGTCCAGGGCGGCGCGGCTCCCCGACAGCACGTCGTCGACGTGGATCAGGTTGAGGCTCTGCTCGCCCGGGGACAGGTCGAGCCGTCGCCCCTCCCGCTGAGCCTGGAGCAGGGCCGAGACGAGCTTGCCGCGGCGATCCGCCGGTCCGTAGGTGTCCGGAAGCTTCAAGGTCAGGATCGCGAGGCCCTCCGCCTCGGCGTAGTAGGCCGCGATATCCTCGAAGGCCTGCTTGGTCGCCGCGTAGAGGGTCGCCGGATCGTAGCGATCACCCGCGAAATGCTGCCAGATCGTGCCGAAATTGACCATGTGCCGGACCCCGCAGCGCGCCATCGCGTCGAGGAGCTGCGTGCCGAACAGCAGGTTGGCCTGGATCAGCGGCGCCACATGGTCCGGCCCGTGGACGCCGACGAAGTGGGTGGCGGCGTGGATCACCGCCTCGGGCGCGAAGGCGCGCATCGCGGCGTGCAGCGTGTCCGTGGCGCCGTCGTGGCGCAGGATCGTCGCGCGCGGGTCGAGGAGCTCGGTGGCCGAGCCCGCCCGCACCAGGGCGCCGACGGCGATGTCGGCCTCTGCGAAGCCCCGGGTCAGGCGTCCGCCGATGAACCCGGTCGCGCCGGTGATGAGCAGGCGGCCGAAGGGCGGCGGCGCTACCACGTCTTCCACGGTGCCCGTCCCGACGCCCAGAGCGCCTCAAGGTTGGTCTTGTCCCGGAGCGTGTCCATCGCCTGCCAGAAGCCGTCGTGGATGAAGGCCTGCAGGTCGCCCTCCCGGGCCAGGCGCTCCAGGGGCTCGCGCTCCCAGACCGTCTCGTCGCCCGCGACCGTGTCGATCACCGACGGGGCGAGCAGGAAGAAGCCGCCGTTGATCCAGCCGCCCTCATTGTCGGGCTTCTCCTCGAAGGCCGTGACCCGGTCGCCGTCGAGGGCGAGGTAGCCGAAGCGCTTGTCGGGTCGCACCGCCGTTACGGTGGCGCGCTTGCCGTGGGCGCGGTGAAAGGCGATCTGCGCGGTGACATCGACGTCGCTGACGCCGTCGCCGTAGGTGAGCGCGAACATCTCCTCGCGCTCCAGGTGATGCCGGACGCGCTTCAGGCGGCCGCCCGTCATACTCTGGTCGCCCGTATCGACCAGCGTCACGGTCCAGGGTTCGGCGGTCTTCCGGTGGATCTCCATCCGGTTCTCGGCGATGTGCATGGTCACATCGCTCATGTGGAGGAAGTAGTTCGCGAAATATTCCTTGATGATGTACCCCTTGTATCCGAGGCAGATCACGAAGTCATTGATGCCGTGGCGGCTGTAGCCCTTCATGATGTGCCACAGGATCGGCCGGCCGCCGATCTCGACCATCGGCTTCGGCCGCGTGGCGGTCTCCTCGGACAGGCGCGTGCCAAGGCCGCCCGCCAGTATCACGGCTTTCACCGGCCGTCTCCCCGGCCCGTGGGGCGTGAGCGGAGGGTGGGGCGACGTGCGTGCATGATCAGGCGCTTTCCTCGTCTGCGTGGCCGGCTGCGAGCCGGCCATACTCCGCGATCTGGGCCGCGACGAGCGCCCGGGCGTCGGCGGGACGCGCGCTATAGTCGCGATACCACTCCATGGTCAGGCGCACCGTGTGGGCGAAGCCGAGCTGGGGGCGCCAGCCCAGCTCCGCCTCCGCCCTGGCCGCGTCGAGCTTGAGGATCCCGGCCTCGCGCAGGGCCGAGGCCTCGATCTGGACCGGGATGGGGTCGCCGCCCCAGGCGGTGAGCGCCTCCGCGATCAGCCGCCGCACCGCGACCTCGCTGGCGCGGGCCGGGCCGAAATTCCAGGCGCCGACCGCCGCGTCGTCGGCGGCGAGGAGCCGCGCGCCGAGCAGCAGGTAGCCGTGCAGGAGTTCGAGCACGTGCTGCCAGGGCCTGACCGCGTCCGGGTTCCGCAGTACGAGCGGCGCTCGGCTCCGGATGGCGCGGACGAGATCGGGCACGAGCCGGTCCTCGGACCAGTCGCCGCCGCCGATCACGTTGCCGCCGCGGGCGGTGGCGAGGCGCAGGCGCGATCCGGGCATCAGGGTCTGCCGGTAGCTGCCGGCCACGATCTCTGCGGCGGCCTTGCTGGCGCTGTAGGGATCCTTGCCGCCCAGCGGGTCGGATTCGCGGTAGCCCCAGACCCACTCGCGATTCTCGTAGCACTTGTCCGAGGTGACGCAGACGACCGCGTGGACCGAGTCGGTGTGGCGTGCCGCCTCCAGCACGTGGGCAGTGCCCATGACGTTGACCGCGAAGGTCTCGAGCGGGTCGGCGTAGGAGCGCCGGACCAGCGCCTGGGCCGCGAGGTGGAAGACGATCTCCGGACGGAACGCCGCCACGGCTCCGCGCACGGCCTCGGCCTCGCGGATATCCACGCAGGCGGATTGCATCCGGTCGGCGAGCGAGAGGTCGCGGAACAGGCTCGGCCGGTCGGCCGGAGGCGGCAAGGCGAGGCCCATCACCTCGGCGCCCTGATCGAGCAGCCAGGCGACGAGCCACGCGCCCTTGAAGCCTGTGTGACCCGTGACGAGGACGCGGGTGCCGCGGTAGCGCTCGAAGGTCATCTCAACGGTCCGGTCCGGCTGGGCATCGATCGGGGCTCACGCGACGGCCGGATCCGCCGCCCCCGCCGCGCCGGCCTCCGGAGGTGAGGGACGGCTCAGCGCGTCCCAGAAGAACCCGTACAGGTCGGGCGCGCTGATCCTCTGCTCCTGGGCGAACGGGCCGCACGCATCGAAGAACATCATCAGGACATACCGGATAAGCGCGGACTTGAGCGGGTCCGAATCGGCAAAATCGCCGAGCTTCGGCTTCAGCTGCTCGAAGAACTGGAACATGCCCGTATAGGCCTGCTTCGCCGCCGAAGTCGCCCGATGACTCTCCTGATTCTGATGCAACCGATACAGGAAGACGGCCTCGGGCGCGTAGAACACCTTCGACCCGCGGTTGAGAACGCCCACGAACGGGATCGTGTCGGAGAAGTAGGAGCCCGACAGCGTCGGCTGCCCGCCGGCGTCCAGCCACGCGGAGCGCCGGTAGAAGGTCGAGAAGATGGTGTTGATCTGGGAGTGGGCCGTCGGACTGGCGAAGTACTGCGTCAACCACGGCTCCGCGGCTTCGACCTGGGCGTGCGCCGAGAGCGGCTCGGCCCGGTGCAGGATCTGGCTCGCGCCGTCGATCAGGACCCGGCGCCCCAGCCCGACCTGAACGGCGTCGTCGGCCTCGAAGGCGGCCACCATCGTCGAGACGTAGGTGTTCGAGATGAGATCGTCGTCGCTCAGCAGTAGCATGTACTTGCCGCGCGCGTGCCGGACCGCGTCGGTCACGTTGGCCTCCATGGGCAGCGTGAACGACCGGGTGAGGACCGTGAGTCGATCGTTCCGGAGCTGGCCCAGGAAAGCGCCCGTGGCATCGGTGCTGGCGTTGTCGCTGATGATCAGCTCCAGGTTGCCGTAATCCTGCGTCGAGACGGAGCTCAGGGTCTGCGCCAGCAGCTCGAGACGGTTCAGGGTCGGCACGATTAGGGAAACCAGCGGCAGCGACATCGAACGGCTCTCTGACTGGATCGCCGAGGCGCCGGGGGCGGACGGCTCGGAGGCGCGCCGTGCGATTCGGACGGAACAGACCAAGAATGGCGTGACGCTGGGCAGACCTGCCAGAATCGAAGACCTGTGTCGATCAGAGCGCATGGATTCCGCCGTCGCTGGGCGTGATCCTCGATCGGCCCACGCCGCGCTCCTTCGGTGGACGAACTCTCAGGCCCTATCCCCGGGCAGACCCGCCCAGGCTTCGCGGACGAGCGCGAGGCGCCGCTCGGCCCGGGCCGCGTCCGCGTCCGCGACTTGGTCGAGCACGGCCTCCAGCGCCTCGGATCCGCCGAGCGCGGCGGCCGCCTCGCCCTGGCGGCGCATGGCGGAGCGGTGCGCCCGCATCGCCGGCCCGGCCTTCTGCCCGGCCTCGATCGCCTCCAGGGTGGCGATCAGGGCGGCCGCGAACGGGGCGACGTCGCGCCAAGTCGCCGCCGCGGGCGCTGGCTCGGGCGGGTGGGCACGCTCCGGCGGCGGTGCGGAGAAGTTGGTGGTGAGCGGGCGCTTCATGACGAACCTCCACGGGCGCGGTATCAGGGGGCCATCGGCCGGAGCGGAGCTGTACGAGGAGCGCATGGCCGAAAGGCGGAAGGGCACCGGGTCCGGCGAGGATAGCCTGTCGCGCCACATCCTCCCCAATGCCGGCACGATGGTCGGCGTCTGCACCACGCTGATCGGCCTCGTGAAGATCGCCGAGGGCTGGATCGGGCCGAGCCACGTCGACGAGGCCGCCGCCCTGACGGCGATCCTGTTCCTGGTCAGCGCGATCGCGTCCTACCTGTCGATCCGCCTGGACGACGGCGGCGATCTCTCGGTCACCCTGGAGCGCTGCGCCGACATCTGCTTCGTCATCGGGCTGATCGGCCTGACGCTGATCTCGGTCCTGTTCGCCTACGAGACGATCTGACGACGCGCGGCGCGGAGCCTGTCGGGCAGGGCCTCGCGGTCGGTCAGCGCCGCGGCCAGGACCGCGAACAGGCCGAGATGGTGGCCGAGCGCCGCCAGCCCGGGATCGCGCAGGGACCACAGGCCTGCCGCCCCGAGCGCCATGAGCGGCGGTCCGGCCACGTAGACGGCGCTCCGCCACCCGGCGGGCCGGCCGAGACGCCAGAAGCAGCCGGCCAGCGCCGCCAGGGCGAAGCCGCCCTTGAGCAGTGCCATGAAGCGGATCACCCGCACGAGGTCGGGATCGACGGGCGCCGCGGGGACCCGCGCGGCCGCGACGAAGGCCAGCGGAAGCGCGAGGATCGTCAGCGCGGCGAGCAGCAGGCGCGCCCGTGGGGCGCCGCGCGTCGCGGCCCCGGCCGCCGCCGGGATCGTCATCGCCTGAACCCGCATCGGCTTCCTCCTGCGCGCGCCGCGATCGGGGGCGAGTCTAGGCTCTCCGGAGGCTCCGGTCACCTCGCGGGGGAGGGCGGCCGGGCCGCGCCGTCGCGGGCCGGGTCCGAGGGCGGCGCGTGCGGCTTAACAGCCGCGGAACAGCGCCACCCCGAAGGCGGTGAATTTCAGCGGCAGGTGGCAGTGGCGGTCGGGGTCGTCGATCCGGAAGCGGATCGCCGCCTCCTCCAGGAACCCTTCACCCGCGGCCCCGACGAAGTCCCCGATGACGAACACGACCTCGTAGAGGCCGGCGGCGAGCCGCGTCCGCACGACCGGATGGTCGAGGGTCCCGTCCGCCCCGAGGCGGCCCTCGGCGATCACCCGCCGCTTCCCCCCGGGGCGCAGGACGCGCACGCGCATCCCCTCGGCCGGCCGGCCCGTGGCGGCGTCGACGGCGTGGAGCGACAGGCCGGTCACGGGGTCCCGTCCTCCCACACCATCCGCCAGGGATGGGCCGCCTCGTAGGCGGCCGCCATCGCGACCAGGGTCTCGTCGCCGCCCCAGGGCGCCACGAGCTGGAACCCGATCGGCAGCCCGGCGCCCGAGGGTCGGCAGGGGATCGAGATCCCCGGGCAGCCGGCGGCGTTGACGAAGCCCGTGAAGGTCGCCGAGCCGCGGGGGCCCACCGGCACCCCGGCGATGCGCGGCGGATGGGTGTCCTCCGCCGGCCAGGGTAGCGCCGCGGCCGCGGGGGTCATGAGGACGTCGTGGTCGGCGAACAGGGCGGCGAGGTCCCGGCGCAGCGCCAGCGTCATCCGCTGCACCTCGAACAGGTCGGCCGCCGAGAGGGCCGCCCCGGCCTCCGCCAGGGCGCGGATGTCGGGGCCGAGCGCGTCGCGTCCGCCTGGATGCGCGCGCATCAGCCACGCGATGCCCGCTTGGCCGAGGACCGGCCACGCCTCTGTGATGGCGCTCGCCGCGTCGAAGCGGCCGGTCTCGACCCGGTGGCCGAGGCCGGCGAGGCGCCCGGCCGCCTCGGCGACGCTGTCGGCGATCTCGGGATCGACCGGGGCTGTCCCGAAGGCCGGGACGTGGAGGATCCGCAGCGGGCGCTCCGGCACCGCGGTGGTCCCGAACGGGCCGAAGCCGTGCGGCGCGACGGCATCCGGGTCGGCCGCCCCGAGGATCCGCATGGCCGTCGCGAGGTCGTTGACGGTGCGCGCCATCGGCCCGACCACCTCGAGGTCGAGCATGATCGGCGGCAGCCCGCCGGTCCGCGGCACCCGGCCGGCGGTGGGTTTCAGGCCGACGAGGCCGGTATGGGAGGCGGGCCGGCGGATCGAGCCGCCCGCGTCGGTCCCGAGCGCCAGGGGCCCGATCCCGGACGCCACCGCCGCCACGGCGCCGCCGCTGGAGCCCCCCGGCGTCAGCGCCGGATCCCACGGGTTCCGGGTGACGCCGTGGACCGGGTTGCCGGTGTAGCCCTGGACGGTCAGCTCGGGGACGTTGGTCTTGCCCAGGATCACCGCCCCGGCCGCGCGCAGGCGCGCCACCGGCGTCTCGTCGCGGTCGACGGCCTGCCCGGCCCCCTCGCCCGCGTAGAGCCGGCTGCCCCAGCCGGTCGCGAACCCGGCGACGTTCAGGCTGTCCTTGACGGTCAGCGGCACGCCGTCGAGGGGCCCGAGCGGTCGCCCCGCCCGCCAGCGCGCGGCGCTCGCCGCGGCGGCGCGCTCCGCGCCCTCGGGATCGACGGCGACGAGGGCTTTGAGCACCGGGTTCACGGCCTCGGCCCGCTCCAGGCAGGCGCGGGCGGCCGCGACCGGGCTCGCCGTCCCGGCGGCGTAGCGGCGGCCCAGGGCGGCGGCCGAGAGGGTCCAGAGCGGGCCGTCCGCGTCGATCCGGGTCATGACTCCTCCTCGCGATGGGCGATCCAGCGGGCGAGCGGCCCGGCGAGGCCGGTGGCCGGCTTGGCGGGCGGGCGGGCGAAACGGCCGGCCCGCGGCGGCCGCATCCCGAGCCGCACCAGGGCCTGCGCTTGGCCCAGGGCGGCCGCCAGCGGGTCGACGAGCGGCACCGGCACCGCGTCCCGCAGGGCCGTGGCGAGGCCGGCGAGCGGCGCGCCGGCCAGGATCACGACGTCGGCCCCCTCCCCCACCGCCCGCTCGGCCAGGGCCAGGATCTCGGGCCGAAGCTCGTCCTGCACCTCGGTCACGGCCTGGAACGGCCGGCGCACCGCGTGGAGGCCGGCGCAGCGCGCCGACAGCCCGGCCAGCGCCACCGCGTCCTCGTACCAGGGCAGCAGGGCGGGCGCGAAGGTGACGACCGCGAACCGCGCCCCGAGCTGGCAGGCGGTCAGCATCGCGGCCTCGGCCATGCCGACCACCGGCAGGTCGAACAGCTCCCGCGCGGCGACCAGACCGGGATCGCCGTAGGCGGCGATCACCGCGGCGTCGTGGCCGGAATGGTGGGCGGCGAGCGTCTCCAGCACCGCCGCCCCGGCGAGCTGCGCCTCGGCCCGGCTGGCGATGTAGGGCAAGCCGGTCGCGGCGGTGAGCGCGGTGATGTGCGCGTCGGGGGCGAGCGCCGCCTCGGCGGCCCGGGCCATGCGCGCGGTCATCGCCGCCGAGGTGTTGGGGTTGAGGAGCAGGATGCGCATGCGAGGGCTCCAGGCGCTTCAGCCCGCCATCCGGCGGGACAGGCCTGCGGCCCGCTCCATCACGGCGGCGAGCACCACGGTCACGAGGATCAGCAGGCTGGAGGCCGCCGCCACCGTGACGTCGAGGCGGCCCTCCAGGTCCTGCCACATGCGGATCGGCAGCATGTCGGTGGCGGCGTCGCGCAGGAACAGCGAGACCGGGACGTTGTCGAAGCTCGCCATGAAGGCGATGAAGCCCCCGGCCAGGATCCCGGGCCGGATCAGCGGCAGGGTCACCCGGCGGAAGGTGTAGAGGCGCGAGGCGCCGAGCGAGGTCGAGCTCTCGAGGAGCACCGGGTCCATCTGCGACAGGGCCGCGACGGTGGTGCGGACCACGTAGGGCACGCAGACCACGGTGTGGCCGAGGACGAGGGTCAGCGGCGAGACCGGGATGCCGGCGAGGCTGAACAGCATCAGCGCCGCGAGCCCGAAGGCCAGGGCCGGCAGGACCAGCGGCGACAGGAACAGGCTGTCGAGGAGCCGCGCGGAGAGCCGCCGCGACCGGGCGATGGCGAGCGCCGCGGCGGTGCCCAGAACCACCGACAGCAGGGTCGTCCAGCCCGCCACCACGAGGCTGTTCCAGGCGGCGGCCCGGAGCTGCTCGGCCTCCGCGAGCGCCGCGTACCAGCGCAGCGAGTAGCCCGGCGGCGGGAAGCGCAGGGAGAAGCCGCTGGTGAACGACACGACCACGACGATCACGGTGGGCGCCGCCAGCAGGACGAGGCAGAGCCCGGCCAGCAGAAGCACCGCGCCGTGGAAGCTGAACCAGTCGAGATCGCGCCGCAGGCTCGTCCGCATGGTGACTCCCGGTGGCTTCAGGCGCGCGCGCGGCCGCCCGACAGGCGGCCCGCGAGGTTGAGGAGCGTGACGCAGGCGAGCACCGCCACGAGGAAGACGATCGCGATCGCCGCCGCGAACGGCCAGTTGTTGAGCGCGGAGGCCTGCTGGTACAGGTACATGGGCATGAACAGCATCTGCCCGCCGCCGATCAGCGACTGGGTGATGAAGGCGGTGATCGCCGCCGCGAAGGTCAGCAGGCAGCCCGCCACGATGCCGGGCAGGCAGAGCGGCAGCGTCACCCGGAGGAAGGTGCGCCACGCCCCCGCCCCGAGCGCCGCCGAGGCGTCGGCGAGGTTCGGGTCGATCCGCGACAGGGCGGTGACCAGCGGCAGGACCATCAGCGGCAGTTGCACCTGCGCCAGCGCCAGGACGAGGCCGCCCTCGGTGTAGAGCAGCTTCAGGGGCGCGTCGGTGAGGCCGAGGCCGAGGAGCGCGGCGTTGACGATGCCCTGGCGCCCCAGGATCACGATCCACGCGAAGGTCCGGACCACCACGCTCGTGAGCAGCGGCAGCAGCACGATCAGGGTCAGCAGGCCGCGCATCCGGCCGGGCGCCCAGGTCAGGAGCAGCGCCAGCGGCAGGCCGAGCAGGAGGGTCAGCGCCGTGACCTCGACGCCGAGCCACAGGGTCGCGCCGAGCACCCGCAGGGAGAACGGGTCGAGCAGGAACCGGGCGTACTGGTCGAGGCCGAACCGGGTCATGGCCGGATCGGCGTAGAAGCTCACGAACAGCAGCAGCGCCAGCGGCGCCAGGAAGAAGACGAGGAAGAACGCCCCGAGCGGCAGCGCGAGGCGAATGTCGTAGGCCGCCGTCCAGGCGCGGCCCGGGCGGAGGGGCGCCGCGACCGGGCCCGCCGTGGCCGGCCCGGTGCTCACACCCGGATCTCGCGGTTGAAGCGCTCGATCCAGGCCGGCCGGCCGCGGTTGATCGCGGCCCAGTCCTGGAACACGGACTTGCGCTTCAGCTCGTCCGCGTCCTTCGCCAAGACCTTCGCGACCTCGCCCTCGATGGCGACCTTCCGGTTGGTCGGCACGATCAGGTAGGGGCTCTGCATCAGCTTGGCCTGCACCTCCGGCGACAGGGCGGCCTCGATCAGCTTGAAGGCCAGCTCCTTCGACGGCGTGTTCTTGACGATGTGGATCGTCGTCTTGAAGGCGATGATGCCTTCCTTCGGTGCCGCGAACTCCACCGGCACGCCCCGGGCCTTCAGGATCTGGATCGCGTTGAAATTGCCCGGCCCGATGTCGACCTGCTCCTGCTGGTAGAGGGCCGCCAGGGCGCCCGGGTTGGCGGCGACGGCGGCGAGGTTCGGCTTGAGCGCCTCCAGCGCCTTGAAGCCCGGCTCGACGTCGGTCTCCGAACCGCCGTGCATCCGGGCGATCTCCACGAGGAAGCCGGTGCCCAGCGTCGAGTTGAGGTTGGTGATGCCGACCCGGCCCTTCAATTCGGGCTTCCACAGGTCCGCCCAGGAGGTCGGCGGGGTCTTCACCTTCTCGGGATTGTAGGTCAGGCCGACGATCTGGAAGAACGGCGCCGGGCCCATCGGCTCCTGCGCGTCCGCGATCAGGTCGCCGTAATGGGCGGACTGGGCCACCGGGTAGGGCTCGACGAGGTCCTGGGTGATGGCCGTGAGGGCCGGCCCCGGATCGTGCAGCATCACGTCGATCGGCGGGTTGGCGCGGGCCGCCTGGACCTTGGCGATCTGGTCGACCGAGAGCATCGGATCGAGGATCACGTCGCCGCCCGAGCTCTTGCGGAAGGCCGGCACCAGCACGGCCCGGTGCGCCTCCTCCCAGCTGCCCGTGAAGGTCGCGAAGACGAGCTTGCGCGCCTGGGCGTGGGACAGGCCCGGGAAGGCCTGCGCGGCGCCGAGAGTCAGGGCGCCGGCGAGGAGGCTGCGGCGGTGCAGGGGCATGGTCGGTTCTCCTGGCTCGGTGTCGGGCGGCTCGGCCTCAGTGTCGGGGATCGGGAAAGACGCCGACCCGCTCGGGTGCTGTCGGGCGCAGGCGCACGCGGGTGCCGGGGGGCCGGGGCCGGGCGCCTGCCGCGCGCGGCTCGGCGGTCTTCAGGCGGGCGCCGCCGTCGAGCCGGATCTCGTGGACCAGGGTGGCGCCCAGCGGCAGGCCGACCTCCACCGCGCCGTCGAGGCCGTCCGCGGCCCCTGCCCCCGCTCCCTCCTCCGCGAAGGCGACGTGCTCGGGCCGAAGGCAGGCGGCGACCCGGGTCCCGTCCGGCAGCGCCGTGGCGGCGGGGAGCAGGCCGCCCGCCTCCAGGGCCACCACGCGGGCGCCGCCCGGCTCCGTCGCGAGCCGCCCGTGCAGGACGTTGGCCGTGCCCACGAAGGTGTTGACGAACAGCGTCTCGGGGCGGTCGTAGACGTCGGTCGGGGGGGCGAACTGCTCCAGGCGCCCGGCATTGAGCACGGCGACCCGGTCGGCCATCGACAGGGCCTCCTCCTGGTCGTGCGTGACGATTAGCGTGGTGGTGCCGGCGCTGCGCTGGATGCGCTTGATCTCGATCTGCATGTCGAGGCGCAGGTTCTTGTCGAGGGCCGCGAAGGGCTCGTCGAGGAGCAGGATCGAGGGGCGCACGGCCAGCGCCCGGGCCAGCGCCACCCGCTGCTGCTGGCCGCCCGACATCTCCCGCGGGAAGCGCCCGGCGAGGTGCTCCAGGCGCACCAGCGCCAGCATCTCGGCGACCCGCGCCCTCTGCTCGGCCCGCCCGACACCCCGGGCCGCGAGGCCGTAGGCGACGTTGTCGGCGACGCTCATGTGCGGGAACAGGGCGTAGTTCTGGAACACGATGCCGACGCTGCGCCGGTTCGGCGGCAGGTGGTCGACGGCCTGACCGCCGATGATGACGCGCCCCTCCGTGGGCTTCAGGAAGCCCGCCACCGCGCGCAGCAGGGTGGTCTTGCCGCAGCCCGAGGGCCCGAGCAGCGCGATGAGCTCCCCGCCCCGGATGTCGAGGGTCACGGTGTCGACGGCGAGCGTCGACCCGTAGCGCTGGGTGATCCCGTCGAGGATCAGGGTGGTCCCGGCGCTCACGGGCGGCCCGCCCCGCCCGCCGCGAAGGCGCGGCCGTGCGCGGCGAGATGCGCCGTCGGGCAGCCCGCCAGCTCCAGGCCCTTCCACAGGGTGACGGCCACGGAATCGACCACCGGCACGCCGAGTTCCGCCTCCAGGGCCGGGGCGAGCGCGGCGCCCGCGAGGTTCGTGCACACGATCGCCACCGCGTCGACGCCCTCGGCCGCCACCGCCCGGACCATGCCGGCGACGGCCTCCGGGCCGGTCTCGGCGAAGGCGAAGTTCTCCGACAGGCCGAGGTGGCGCTCGGCGGCGCAGTCGAAGCCGGCCGCGCCCCAGTTTTCCTGGATCCGGCGCTGCACGTCGCCGGTATAGGGCGTGGCGAGGCCGATCCGCCGGAAATCCCGGGCGCGGAACAGGTCGCGGAAGGCGAGCGCGGCGGTGGAGGCCGGGCACCCGGTCCGGTCGGTGATCGCGGCGCTCAGGCGCTCGTCCGCGTCGAAGCCGAGCCACGCGCCGGAGGTCCCGTTCCACAGGATCGCGGCGACGCGGGCATCGGCGAGCAGTTCGGCCGCCGCCAGGATCGGCTCGGGGTCGAACTGGTCCAGGGCCGCCGCCGACAGGCCGATCTCCGTCACGCGGAAGCGGGCGAAGTGGGCGCTCACGCCCGCGAGGCCGGCCAGCAGATGCGCCGTGGCCGGCTCGAGGACGCTGTTCGACGAGGGCGTCAGCATGCCCAGACGCGTCGTGCCGTTCGCTCGTTCCATGGAATCCATCCCCGATACGTGAAGCATCCGACAGGCCTGGGCAGGCGACAAGGCATTTTCTGCATGCTGCATGCAATTTGCGCAAATGCATGATATGGCAGCGCAAGCCGCCGAAAAATAGGTCATCGATCGGGCGGCCGGACGCGCTAGGCTGGCGCGGGAGAACGGGAGGATCGATGGACGTCGTCGCACGCCGCCGGGGCCGGCCCCGCAAGGCGCCGGTCGTCCCGGCCGCGCAGGTGCCGCGGACCGGGCTGCACGAGCAGGCGGCGGGCCGGCTCAGGGACATGATCGTGCGCGGCGTGCTGCCGGCCGGCGCGTCCCTCGTGGAGACGGACCTCTCTGTGGCCCTCGGGGTCAGCCGGACACCGTTGCGGGAAGCGCTCAAGCTCCTGGCCGCGGAGGGGCTGGTCGAGCTGCACCAGAACCGCAGCGCCCGCGTCCCGGACTGGACGCCGGAGGAGATCCTCGAACTGTTCGAGGCGCTCGCCGGGATCGAGCGGCTGACCGCGGAACTCGCGGCGCCGCGGATCTCCGAAGCCCTGATGGACGCGCTGCGCGGCAAGCAGGCGCAGCTCGACCGGATGCACCGGGACCAAGTGCTCGACGCCTATTTCGCCCTGAACCAGGAGATCCACCGGACGATCGTCGAGGCCGCCCGGAACCGTCCGCTGGCGGAGGCCCACGCGGCGCTCCAGGCCCGAGCCCAATGGGCGCGCCTGCGCGCGCTCTCCAGCGGCAGCCGCTGGGAGGAATCGGCCCGCGAGCACCGGGACCTGTTCGCGGCCCTCGCCGCGCGGGACGCCGCCGCGGCCGGGGCCGTCGCCCACCGCCACGTGCTGCGGACCGGCGTGGTGATCGCCGAGACGCTCCAGGCCCGGCGCGCGGACCCCGCGGCGCGGTAACGAAGCGTTAACCCTGTCGTCGCATCGGTGGGTCACCAGCCGGACGCTGGCCTTCCACGCTCATCCGATCCGCCCCTCAACACGGGTGGGCGTGGAAGCCTCGGCCGCCGCCCGTCAGGCGTCGCCGAACGCGACCCCGAGCTCGGTCTCCTGGCGCCACGTGACCCGGGCGGGCCGGCGCCGGCCGCTGCCGCCGTAGGCGAGCACGAAGGCGTCCGGCACGCCGATCACGCTGACGACCTTCAGGCGGGCGCCCCCGTCCGACATGTTGCGGATCGTGCAGTCGATCACGCCGCCGCCGGCGAGTTCGATATGGCCCTCGAGCAGGGTCCGTCTGCGGGGCGCGGCGCGTCTGTCGTCCATCCTCGTTACCCTATGGTTGCGGGCCGGATCCCTCCGGATCCGCGCGCGCTCCGCCGGCCCGGGGCACGGATGATCGATCCCGCCCGTCCCGTCCCGGCGCGACGCCGTCGGGCCCGATCCGGGCCGTCCGCCATCCTGCCCAGCAGACCACGGCGTTCGTGTCGATTCCGTCAAAGCGCTCTGCGAAGCCGCGGCGGCGCGCCGGTCAGGACGTCCGCACGAGCTGCAGGGCGCCCCGCGGGGACGGCGGCGCGACGCTGCGGGTCTGGTTGCGCCCGCCGTTCTTGGCCTCGTACAGGGCGCCGTCCGCCAGGCGGTAGGGATCCGACAGCGGCGTGCTCCGGTCGGCACCCGGCCGGACGGCCGCGAGCCCGATGCTCACCGTCACGGCACCGGCCCCGATCCCGGCCGACGTGACAGTCAGCTTGGCCACCTCGGCGTGGACCGTGTCGGCGACGCGCAGGGCGCCGGCCTCGTCCGTCTCGGGCAGGAGCAGCGTGAACTCCTCGCCGCCGATGCGGCTGACGAGATCCTGGGGGCGGTGCACGCTCGCCGCGAGGCAGCGGGCCAAGCCCCGCAGGATCTGGTCGCCCACCGGGTGCCCGTAGCGGTCGTTGAAGCGCTTGAAATGGTCCGCGTCGACGATGAGCAGCGACAGGGGCTGACCGTCGCGCCGGGCCGCGTCCAGATTCCGCCGGAGGGCGTCCTCGAAGCAGCGGCGGTTCGGCAGGCCGGTCAGGGCGTCGGTGCGCGACAGCGCCGCCATCTCGGCCCGCAGCGCCTCGCGGCGACGCAGCTCCCGCCCGAACAGGAGCGACAGCGCGATCGTGAGGCCGCACAGCGCCAGCACGATGCCGCCGATGATCGTCGCCTTCGCGGCCCACTCCGCCTCCACGTCCTTGGTGGACAGGGCGACGTTCAGGATCAGCGGCAGATTTCCGATCCGCGTGAACGTGTAGTTCCGCTCGACGCCGTCGCGCACGGAGGTGCTGACGAAGTTGCCGCGGCCCTCGCGCAGGAACCGTTTGAAGATCGCGGTCTGCCCGATATTCGCCCCGAGATCCGCCTCCACGTAGGGGTAGCGCATCAGGCGGGTACCGTCGGTCAGGTACAGGTTGATGGCCCCGCCCGGTCCGAGATCGATCTCGCTGAACAGGTGCGTGAAGTAGGACAGCTTCACGGTGCCCAGGACTACGCCGCCGAAGCTGCCGTCGGGCCGGTCGATGCGGCGGCTGAACGGGAGCATCCGCTCCCCGTTGAGCCGCGACACGATCGGGCGCCCGACATGGAGGCCGAGCCCGGTGCTTGCCCGGTGGACCTGGAAGTACTCGCGGTCCGCGTAGTTGCCCGGGCGCGGCGGCACGGCTGCGATGTCGCCGACGGCGTCGCCCCGCTCGTCCAGGATCAGCATCACGCCCATGTCGCGGGCGGTCGCGGCGCGGTCGAACAGGATGAGCTGGCGCAGGTGCGGGTCGGCCTCGGCCAAGCCCGGCACCTTCAGGTTGTCGACCGCCGCGTGGATCGAGAGATCGTACATCTCGATGTTGCGCGCGATGTCGCGCTCGAGGACCTGCAGGAGGTTCCAGGAGGTCTGCTCCGCGCTTGTCCAGGCGTCGCGGCGCAGGTCGGCCAGCATGAGACCGGACATCACGACCATGCCCAGCGGGGCCAGGATCCCGAGGACGATCCAGGTGCGGGCCGAGCCGAGCCACGGGGCGACGCGTCGCCAGACGTTCATCGGCCCCCCGCGGACGGCGCTTCGTTGCCACGCTCTGGCACGCCGAGCCTTAACCGCCGCTTTCGCGGCGGTCGGGCCGGTCTTACATCCCGGCGTCTCTGTCCACGATCCGAGACACCTCGTTGATCGCGCCGCGCGGCCTTCCGGGTCCGCGCCGGTCGGCGGGAAATGCCGCGTCACGGGCGCGCCGGGGATGTCGGCGACTGCCGCTATGAGACTCAAGCCATGGCCGGCGGTCCGGCGCGCGGTCGACGCGGCGGAAGACCTCGCTGCACTTCCCCGGCCTCAACCCAGCCCTGGCTCTGCGCGGCGAGCCGTTGTCGGTTCCGACGGCGACCGGCTTCATACGCCCTTCGGCATCGCGATCCTGAACGGCGTCGTGCTCGCGAGCGACCTCCGCGATCTGGAGGCGTCCAACTCCGGCGTCCGGGAGGCCGCCACCCACGCCGCCGCGAAGCCGCTGCGGCCTGTGATTATGGCGGCTCACCTTACGGCACTGGACTTCCGGCTGTGGCGTTCTCGACCAGCGCCCGCGCGGAGGTGCGGCGGCCGCTCGCCACCGCGGTGATCGGGGGCCTGATCGCCGCGACCCCGCTCACCCTGGTGCTGCTGCCGGCGGTCGATACCACCGTCGCTGACCTTCACCGCCCTTCGAGTGGTCCCGGCCCCCTCCCGGCTACGGTTCCAAAGCGCGGCGGCGCGCGGCGACTGACCCGTGAACGCGACAAAGTATCCGCAATCGGTATGTGGATACGCAATTCTGTGCTGATGCCGGGACGATGCTCAGGCGACTATGCTGAGCTGACACGGAGCGGGAGTCCGGCATGTTGGACGGCGACGCCTTTGCCCACGAGATCGCGGCGCTCCTGATCGCCGACATCAAGACCTCCGGCGCGCGCACGCGCGGCGAGATCGAGGAGGCCTGCCGGATCTCCCTCGAGAGCCTGCTCGGCGGCACCGCGGTGCCGCCGCAGATCGCCGTGCTGATGCCGATCGGCCTGGAGCGGTGGCCGCGGGTGGTCGTGAAGGGACGGCCCCTGCCCGACGTGTAGGCCGGCGCCGCTCGCCCCCCTCAGCGGCCGATGACGCCGGTGCCCCCGGTCGGGCCGATGGCGTTCGGCCCGGTATTCGGAGCGGGCGTCGCGGCTTGGTTCCTCTGGATGTCCATCCGGAGCGTATTGCTCTGGGTCGTCTGCTCCTGTCGCAGAGCGCGGACCTGACCGCTGGTCTCCATGGATTGGTTGGCAGCGTTCGGATTGTTCTGCTGCACCTGGGCCAGGGCGGGTGTCACGGGGGCCGCGGCCAGACCGAGGCTCGCGGCGGTGAGCGTGGCGATGAGGGGGCGCATTGAAAAGCTCTCGCGCTGAGGGATCCTGCGGAGTTGACACGCCGACCGCCCGCCAAGTTCCATTCCGGTCGCGTCAGGTTGCCGTCCTCGCCGTTTGGCGGGGTGGTTAGCCAATTCCTGCCGACCGACGGCGTTCTTCACGCCTTGTTAACGCATCGGGGCAAGGCTGTCGGTGGCGTAGGGTGCGGGACGTTGAGAGGGGCGTGATGCGGGCCTTGTCGGCGGAGGATGAACAGGCTGTCGATCGGCTCACGCTGCAGCTTCTTCACGACGCCTATTGCGACCTCGCGGCGGTCCTGCGCGGCGCCCAGCCCCAGGCGGCCGCGGCGATTCTCGGGGTCATGGAGCAGCGCGTGACCGACGTCCTGACCCGGATCTGCCGGCAGGGTTCGGAAGGGGCGGCCTCGGTGGAGATAGCCGTCGCCGTCGGCGAGCGGATCGGCGAGATCATGGATCAGGCCCACGGACGGGACGTCGCCGGCACGCGAGCCGCTTGATTTGGAGTGATCACGAACGTCGGCGCAACCAGCGTGTTCTACGCCCTGCGCATACTCTACCATTCAAGGCTCAGCTGAACTTACGGGCCGCGCAAACTAATTTTTGACTTAAATGATGTGATGTTTTAGTTTTCGAATATAAGCATCCTGGATCGCAATCGTCAATTTTTGTATTACTCAGCTCGCATGCAATGCCTCGCCGCTGCAAAAATATCTTCATAATTATATTGCCTCGGGTCGAAAAGCCAGCTTATGGCTTTGTGGAGCCATTGCGGCGTGTTCGAAGTCCTTGTGTTGTTTGGCGGCATAAGTTTTGATGGGAGTTTTAGGGGAGTCCAGATCCTTCATGCCGTATCCAATTTGCATTTCGAGTATATCTCTCGAAGTATGCAAATTTTTGCTTCGTTGTTCCATCTTGTCACGGGCGTGGCGCCATTTGATGGCGCGGACTTTCATTGTGACGCGGCGGTCCTGGTGGAGTGCACCCTGTTTGACCGGACAGGCAGCGGGGCGGGTTTAGGCAGTCCGGCTGAGGTACTCTCGGGGCGAGAGCATGCGCAGGCCGGAGTGCGGGTGGATGGTGTTGTAGTCCTCGAACCAAG
>NZ_JBKFAP010000028.1:0-64165 GCF_053345715.1 Methylobacterium sp. D48H | reverse complement strand
CCATCAGGGCCAGCGGTCAACATGAACGACTGCATCGAAAGGCCGGACACAAGACTGCACCCGACCAACGCGTCAGAAGCTCAATTCGCCACTTGCAATGCGGGAGCCATCCACACAGGACAGGCGGTAATCCACCCTGAGTAGACGGTCTCAGGCCGGCGCAGATGGACGGGAGGATAGAGCACGGATCTGCAGTCTACTCCGACTCCTCGACGCGGCCGAATAGCAGCGCCTCCTCAACACGACAGAGGGGCCATTGCGGGCGCAGTGTCCGTCGTAGCGGGCATCTCGGATGAGGCGTTTGGTACGAGGGACCAGATCTACTGAACCGACTTGCTCGGGTCGTCGGCGGGGTTGATGTAGTTCAGACCGAAGGGTCCAGAGCCATTCACCTGAAGCTCTACCGGCTGCTTAGTGGTCCAAAGCGAATGCGGCATGTCCTTGGGCAGAAACACGAAACCGCCCGTGCGCAGCTCTTTGCCTCTCGCCTTGTCGATGGTCGTGCCGTGCTCGTGATAGATCGAGCCCGAGAGGATCGTCAGCGTCTCGACTTCGGAATGAGTATGGGGCGCGATGACCGTATTGGCGGGAAACTTCACCCGCAGGACAAAGGGGCCGGGCTTGCTCGGATCGCCTGAGACCATGCTGATCTGCGTGCCCTTCGGTAGGTTCGGCGGACCCGGTTGGTAGGTCGCGCTCGCGGCATCCGGCAGCGTAACCGCGCCGTGCGTCCCATGGTCCTGCGCGAGGCCCGCGCCCGTGCTGACGATCAAGGCCGCGAGACCGGTGGCGATGGTCCGAAGGCGTTTGGTCATGGATCGTCCCCCCGCCCGTTCGCGACAGGCTCGACGACCAGTTAGCGCACAATCGAGTCTCGGCTACCCTGGCGGTGTTGAGGGCCATCGTCTCGCTCACCCGCAATGCGCGCAAAGGACGCGTCGGCTAGATCGTTGATCAAGCCTTCGGTGAAATACTTCCTGTAAGACTGGCCTCCAGTTGTCAGTAGTCGCATGTTGTGCGGCCGTTGCTTGTGAATATGCTGTAAAGTACAGGTAATTTCGGCAAAAGGCGCCATCCGAAGGCGCAAGCCACGTAGCTGGTCCCGCCTCCGCCGTGCCGAGGCCGAAGCCCCTCCTGAAATCGTCGAGGCTTTCAGCGTCCCTTATGTTGACGGGACTGCTGTCGGTCCATCCGAGACGCTGAAGGAGTCCGTTTCAGGCCGGGATGCTCTCCGGCGATGCGGTGTTCTCGGCGGTCACGCCGTTCTCCCGGTGGCGGAAATCGCTCAGCGCCTGGTAGACCTGAAGCCGCGCCCGCATCACCGAACCCAGCGGCTGGTGCGCCGCCAGGCTGTGCGCGGGACGGAAGGTCATCACCTCGTCGAAGTAGCGGACCCGCTCGGGAGAATAGGCGTCCTGCCGGGGCAGGCGGATCATCGCCACCGTGCGGTACAGGCTGACCGCGACCGGCCAGTCGACCGAGGCATCCTCGATGGGCTGGCGCTCGGCGTCGGCCCAGAGCTGCGCCTTCAGGTCGTAGACCACCTCGTTGTCGCGGAAGAACGCCGCCGCCGCGTGGCGGAAGCCATCCTCGTCCCCGTGCGGATCAAGCCGCCATTCGGCGAGGTCCCGTTGGGCAGGCGAAGCCGGGACCGCCCCGAGCTTGGCGACGTAGTCGCCGAAGCGCATCGGCGCTTGGCTGAAGTAGCTGTCGGCGAGCGGATGGCTGTAGGGATGGCCGAGGAAATCGGCCAAGGCGCTCTCGGTGCCGAACGCGTGCAGCACTCGGTTGAGGTTGCGGGCCGTGGCCGCGACGGCACTCTTCACGCCCTCTGGCAAGCCAGTCGATTTCCCGATGACCGTGCCGTCGCGCAGGAAGCCCGCCGCGGTGCCCGACGGGAAGGTCGTGCCGGTGGCGAGTACGAAGTCCTGAGTATCGACGTCGTGCCCGGGAAGCTTCTCGCCCGGCACCCCGAAGACCTTGATCGACATGCCGCGGTGGGTCGATACCCGGTCGCCCAGGATCTCCCCAGGCCCTTGCGCGAAGCGCACCGCCACCTTGTGCGTACCCGGCCTGGCAAACAGGCCTTGCGCGAGTTCCGGGGGCAAGTTCTCCGGAACGACCAACTCCCCGACGACGCAGGCTGAGCTCTTGGCGTGGCTCGCGCGCACCGCGCGGTGCTCGCGCTTCTCCACGACCTGCGACTGCTGGGTCATCCCCTGGATGATGCCGTCGATGGACTTCTGCTCGTCCGGGGCGGGCGTCTCGATGTCGGGGGCGTAGCGAAGGAATGTCATCGGCGTATCCTCGACGTGTCGTCCGCCTGCGGGGTGATTGCACGAAGGCTAGGATCGGGACGCGGGGTCCGAAGGCTGCCGGATCATGGCCACGCCTTGGCAGAGAGAAAGACCGCATTGGAGACAAGCCGCGCCGGCCCCCTGCCGTTCCCCACCTTAGTTCATGGGCGATTGAATGCCGCACAACCCGGAACGTCGCCGGGTGAGCGGGCGTTCGGTCCTGGCCGTCAGCGGGAGACAGACCTTGCGATCACCGGTGCGATACACTCCCGACGTCGAGGCGGTGCTGCCGGACGAAGGGCATACCATCGAGCAGCTCAACCAGACCTTCGATAAGATCCTGAACCGGGTCGCGGAGCATTCGGGCCATGCCGTGCGCTCGGTCCACGCGAAGTCGCATGGCATCCTCGAAGGGGCTCTGACGATCGATGCGGGCCTGCCCCCCGAGCTGGCCCAGGGCCTGTTCGCCACTCCCGGCCAGCATAAGGTCTACATGCGGTTGTCGACCAACGCCGGCGACATCCTTCCCGATGCGGTCTCCCTGCCCCGAGGCCTCGCCCTCAAAGTGCTGGACGTCGACGGCGAGCGCCTGCCGGATGCGGAGGGGACGACCCAGAACTTCATCATGGTCAACGGCAAGGTGTTCCAGGCACCGAACGCCGAGAAGTTTCTGGGCAGCCTCAAGCTGCTGGCCGGCACCACGGACCGCGCCGAGGGGCTGAAGGTCGCCGCCTCCACGGTCCTGCGCGGGGTCAACAAGGCCCTGCATGCGGTGGGCATCGACAGCCCCACCATCGGCTCTCTCGGTGGCGCGCCCAATGTCGATCCGCTCGGCGAGACCTACTACAGCCTGACCCCGTTCCGGTATGGCGCCTACATCGCCAAGTTCTCGCTGGCCCCCGTCGCGCCAGCTCTGACCGCCCTGACCGGCACCGAGATCGATGCCTCCGGCCGCCCGAACGCCATCCGCGAAACCGTACAGTCTGAGATGATCGGCATCGCCGGCGAGTGGGAATTCCGCGTGCAGCTCTGTCGCGACCTTGAGCGCCAGCCGGTCGAGGACCCGACGGTGGAGTGGAAGGAGGACGAGGCACCGTTCCAGCGGGTCGGGATTGTCCAGGTTCAGCCGCAGGACAGTTGGGACCCTGCACGGGTCCAGGCAGTGGACGAGGAGATGCGGTTCAGCGTGTGGACAGGCCTCGCAGCGCACCGACCTCTTGGCAACATCAACCGCGCCCGCAACGCCCCCTATCGGCATTCGGCCGAGTTCCGTGAGCGGTTCAACCGCTGCCCGCTCCACGAGCCGAGTGCGGTGCGCTGAAGAGACATCCTGAAGTTGCAGATGCTGCAGATCTCAGATCGAGCACAACGGCGATGTCTGCTTCACCGCTAATCCGCTCAAAACCAGACAGGCAGAAACCCACCCTGAGCCGACATGCACGTGTGTACGAGTAGTAGCCGCGCCTGGCGTCGCGCTGAAGGCGGCCTCGACGGGATCGGGCTCTTAGGCGCCCCGCGGCCACTTACGCATGAGGTATCGAAGAAGCGACTGCCTCCCCTCGAACGCCACACATCTGAACAAGGTGTTTCCCTGCGTTGACGGATGGACGCATCGCAGCCTAGCTTGAGTGTGACGGTTCCCCTCGGGGATCAAAAGGGAACGCGGTGAGGTCACGCCCGTGAGGGCTCGGCCGATGCCGCGGCTGCCCCCGCAACTGTAAGCGGCGAGTCCTTCATCACGACGTCACTGGGCGGCCTCGCCCGGGAAGACGATGAGAGGGCGACGACCCGCGAGCCAGGAGACCTGCCGTCAGCCGTGGTCACACGCGGAGCTTGCCGGGCGGGGTGTCCTGGGAGGTGTCGCGGCGCCGTGGTTCCCTTGAGGACGCGGCCGCCGAGGCCTCGTTCGCGGTGACGTGCCACAGCCGTCACCCGAGGCCGTCCCTTGTCCTGCTTCCTCTCTCCCGCGCTCAGGCGTGCGCTCGTTTCGTCCTGCATCGGCAGCGCGGTTCTTTCTGCCTCGCCGGTCCTGGCCCAGCAGGTGGCCGCTCCCTTCGCCGATGCCCCCCGGCAAGCGGCTGCGGCCGAGGCCGCGGTCAGCCTCGCCGAGATCTCGGTCTCGGCCACCGGATTGCCGACGCCCATCGCCGCCACAGGTTCGAGCGTCACGGTCCTGACCGACCGCGTGCTCGAAGACCAGCAACGGCGCACCGTGCCGGACGCCCTGCAACAGGTGCCCGGCCTCAACGTGGTGCAGACGGGCGGCCCCGGCGGGCAGACCTCGGTGTTCATCCGCGGCGCGAACTCGAACCAGACCAAGGTCCTGATCGACGGCATCGACGCCACGGACCCCTCAAACCCGAACGGCTCGTTCGACTTCGGTCAGTTGTTGACCGACGACCTATCCCGCATCGAGGTCCTGCGCGGGCCGCAGAGCGGCCTGTACGGCAGCGACGCCATCGGCGGCGTGATCTCCTTCACGACCAAGCGGGGCGAGGGGCCGACGCGCGTGACCCTGCGGACCGAGGGCGGATCGTTCGGTACCTTCAACCAGTTCGGCCGCATCAGCGGGGCGCAGGACGGCTTCGACTACTCGGTGTCGATCCAGCACTTCCGAGCGGCCGCGACGCCGGTCACGCCGCGCGACCTCGTGCCCTTCGGCCGCCCGATCCACCCAAACTACTACGACAACGAGACGGTCTCGGCGAAGCTCGGCTACCAGTTCACCGACACGTTCCGGGTCAACTCGACCACGCGGTTCATCAATTCGCGCCTGCTGTTCACCGGCACGGACTTCAGCACCTTCCCGGCCTTTCCGTCCGCGGTCCGCAGCGCCGCCGACGTGCAGCAGCTCTACACCCGCAACGAGGCCGAATGGACGCCCATTGTCGGCTTTCACAACATCTTCGCGATCAACTACTCGAACCTGTTCAATCGCCAGCAGCAGAACGAGTACGACCCGTTCGCCATCCAGCCGACGACCGGCCTCGGCGAGCGCCTGCGCTACGAGTATCGTGGCGACTACCTTCTCTCGCCCGGCAACCTCGTCCTGTTCGGAGCGCAGCGAGACGAGGAGAGCCTGCTGACGATTGATCCGAACGCATTCGGTGCCGGCACCCTCAGGGCACGCAACGGCAACACAGCCGGCTACGGCGAGGTGCAACTGACGCCCTTCGACCGCGCCGCCCTCGTGGTCAACATCCGCCACGACGAGAACGACCAGTTCGGCCCCGCCACCACGTTTCGCGTCGCGCCGAGCTACATCCTGCCCGGCACCGAGACGCGCCTGAAGGGCAGTGTCGGCACCGGCTTCAAGGCACCGACCCTCAGCCAGCTCTACCAGAACTTCCCAGCGTCCAACTTCTTCGGCAACCCGAACCTCAAGCCGGAGGAGAGCTTCGGGTTCGACGGCGGTTTGGAACAGCCGCTCGGCGAGCGCGTGCTCATCGGCGCGACCTACTACCAGAACGACTTCAGGAACCTGATCAACACCAACGCGACCTTCACGTCGAACGTCAACGTCGGACGGGCGACGACCTACGGGGCGGAAGCCTTCGTCTCGGTCCGGTTCACGGACACGCTGTCGGGCCGGATCGACTACACCAACACGGTCTCGAAGGATGAGATCGCCAACCAGGAGCTGCTTCGCCGGCCCCGGCATAAGGGCAGCGCGAACGTCTTCTGGAACCCTCTGCCGGGCCTGACCATCACCGGGACCCTGATCGTGCTCGGACCGTTCGTCGACGGCAACCGGGACTTCTCAGTGCCGCGGCTAAAGAACCCCGGCTTCACGGTCGTGAACCTGTCGGCCAACTACGACATCAACGAGAACGTCGGCCTGTTCGTCCGGGTCGATAACCTGTTCGACCGCCGCTACGAGAACCCGACCGGCTATCTCGGCCCGGGCCTCGCCGCCTACGGCGGCGTGCGCCTCACGGCCTTCTGAGATGGTGATGACGTCACGCCTCGCGCTCGCTCTCGTGGCCATCCTGTCCGCCGTGCCTTTGGTCGCGGCGGCGGCACCCGTGCGTGTGGTCTCGATGAACCTCTGCGCCGACGAACTCGTCCTCCGGCTGGCCGACCGCGATCAAGTGCTGTCGGTCACCTACCTTGCCCGTGACCCGCGGGGCTCGACCGTCGCGGCCGAAGCGGTCGGGCTGCCGGTGACGCGGGGTCTCACCGAGGAGGTCGTGGCCCTGAAGCCCGACCTTGTGATCGCCGGAGCCTTCACGACGCGCACGACGGTGGGCATGCTCAAGCGCGTCGGCGCCCCCGTGCTCGAACTCGGCGTGCCGGCTGACCTCGATGGCGTCCGCGCCCAGATCCGCGAGGTCGCGGCGGCGCTCGGCCATGCCGAACGGGGCGAGGCGATGGTCGCGGCGCTCAATGCGCGTCTCGCCGCCATCTTGCCGGCCAGGCAGCCCCTTCGCGTCCTCGTGATGCGTCCGAACGCCTTCACGGTCGCGCCTGGTGGGCTTGGGGACGCGCTGATCCGCGCCGCCGGCCTCGTCAACGTCTCGGCCGAGATCGGGCGTGACCGCTTCGGGCAGGTGCCCCTCGAAGCCGCAGCGCTGGCGAACCCGGACCTCATCGTGGTCGATGAAGGCGCGCCCGGTTCGCCCTCGCTCGCCGACACGCTGCTGCATCATCCCGTCTTCCAAGCGCTCGCGCGAGCGCACCGGACGGTCGACATCCCGAACCGCCTTTGGACCTGTCCGGGGCCACAGGTCGCGGAGGTCGTGGCGCAGCTCGCCGAGGCTGCGAACGAACGGGCACTCCGGCCATGAATGCGCCGGTCACCTCGCTCCATCCAACGGCCTCCCGTCGCCTCGGCACGCCGCGCGCCCGGCGAACCGTCATCGCCGTGCTCGGGCTGACCACGCTCGCGCTGACGCTCGCCTCCATCGCCATCGGCTACGCGCCCTTCGACGTGCCTGCCGCCTTCGCAGACCTCGTCGCCGGTCGCACGACGCTGCCGGCCTTGGTCCTGTGGGAGCTTCGCATTCCGCGCGCCTTGCTTGGGGCCCTGGTCGGCTTCAGCCTCGGCCTGACCGGCGCCGCGATGCAGGGCTACCTGCGCAACCCGCTCGCGGACCCCGGCATCCTCGGCATCTCGTCCGCCGCGGCGCTGGGCGCTGTCATCGTCTTCTACGGCGGTTTCGCCGCCACCATGAGCCTTGCCCTGCCGCTCGGCGGCATCGCCGGCGCCGGCGTCGCAGCGCTCCTCCTGAACGCGCTCGCCGCCCGCGGCAGCAGCACCCTCGGGTTGATCCTTGCAGGAGTCGGGCTGTCGAGCCTAGCCGGGGCTTTGACCGCGCTGGCGCTGAACCTGTCGCCGAACCCCTACGCGGCCCTGGAGATCGTGTTCTGGTTGATGGGCTCGCTCAGCGACCGCAGCCTCGACCACGTCCTCCTATGCCTGCCGCTGATGGCTGTCGGCTGGGCCCTCATGCTGTCGACCGGCTCCGCCCTCGACGCCCTGACGCTCGGCGAGGACACCGCCGCGAGCCTCGGGGTCGGCCTGGTCTCCGTGCGCCTGCGTCTCGTCACGGGTGCGGCCCTGGCCGTCGGGAGCGGTGTCGCGGTTTCAGGCGCCATCGGCTTCGTCGGCCTTGTCGTACCGCATCTGATGCGACCGCTCGTCGGTGTCCGTCCCGGCGCCTGTATGCTGCCGAGCGGCCTCGCGGGAGCGGTCCTGGTTCTCGCGGCGGATATCGGCGTGCGCCTGCTCGCCACCCGGCCGGAACTCAAGCTTGGCGTGGTGACGGCGCTGGTCGGTGCGCCGTTCCTGATCGTGCTGCTCCTGCGCAGCCGCGGGAGGCGGGCATGAGCCTTGTCCTGCAGGACGCCCAGGTGACGCTGGATGGACGGACCATCCTCTCAGACATAGGTCTTACCCTGGAGCCCGGCCGCTTCGTCGGGCTGGTCGGCCCGAACGGGGCCGGCAAGACCACGCTCCTCCGCGTCCTGGCGGGGCTGATCACCCCAAACCGGGGGCGGGTCACCCTCGACGACCGTCCGTTGTCCGGCTTGGCCCGCGAGGAGCGGGCCCGCCGTATCGCCGCCCTGTTCCAGGGGGGCGGCGTCGGCTGGCCGATGACGGTTCGCGAGATCGTGGCGCTCGGCCGGCTGCCGCACCGTCGTGCGTTCGCATCCCTGGCGGAGGCTGACGAGATTGCGGTGGCGCGGGCTATGGCGCGTACAGACATTGCCCACCTCGCCGCCCGAGCGGAGCCGACCCTTTCCTCGGGAGAGCGCATGCGCGCATTGCTCGCCCGGGCGCTCGCGGTCGAGGCGCCGTGGCTTCTTGTCGACGAACCGGTCACGGCCCTCGACCCAGCGCACCAACTCGATGCGATGGCGCTTCTGCGGAGCGTCTCCCGGGACGGCACCGGCGTGGTCGCCGTGCTGCACGACCTTACGCTCGCGGCCCGGTTCTGCGACCGCATCGTCGTGCTGGCCGGTGGCCGCCTCGTTGCCGACGGTATCCCGGAGGAAGCCCTGACCGAAGTCCTGCTGGCCGAGGCGTTCGGCGTCACGGCCGAGCGGGGCTGGGCTTCGGACGGGACCCGATACATCCTGCCCTGGGCGCGGTCCGGGGCTCAGACGGAGGAACGCGATGACGTCACCACCACGGGCTGACGCGGTCACGACCCTGCTGCGGGACGCACTGGCCGACCCCGGCACCGCCTGGAGCCTCGGCAGCTTCGGGGCCATCGCCGAGTTCATGCGCGACCCCGATGAGGCCACGTTGCCGCTGCCGGACGGGCGCATGGGCCTCGCGACGGAGCGGGGCGCCATCGCGCTCGCTCCCAGTCCCGACCTGCGTCCGGTGGCCTACGAGACGGCCGTCGCGACCGGCTGGAACCACGCCGTCGCCCTTTGCCTGCCTGAAGCGAGCTGCGCGATGAACCGGCGCGGCGTGGTGACGGAACTTGGCCCGGACCGGGACGCCGCCCGCGAACGGGACCGCGACGCCATCCTGTTCGATCTGGGCCTGGGTCTCTTGGCGGTCGATGCCTGCGTGCGCACGAGCGACCCGGAGGCTATCGCCTGCCTGCGGTTCGGCGTCGGACTGCCGCTGTTCGACCCTGCGAGCCCCATCGGTCGCCAACTCGTGGCGCTGAGCCCCCACCGCGTGTTCCTCGCTCGGGTCGGCCGCATCGAGGTCTATGCCCCGATCCCGGGCCCCGGCGGCACCAGCCCGGAGGGCCCTCACACCCACGTCCTGCCCAAGCTCCTGCGCGGCGGTCGCACTCATGCGGCGACCACCCCGATTCCGGCAGGCTGGGTTCCCTGTGCCGGCATTCATCCGGCTCACCCCTACAAGGACATGATGGGCCAGCGGATCGCCTTCGACGTGGCCCGGCACGACGCCTTCCAGACCCTCCTCGACCGGTGGGGTGATCCTGACTTGCTCGCGGCCAAGCGCGGCGGGGACCTCGGCCCGGACAGCCTCGTGTCGAACCGCCACGCGCAGGCTGCCCGCCGTGTCGCGGAGGTCCAGGCGCGCTACCTGCGCGGTGAGACCGTCGAGGCTGACCCCGAGCTCGACGAGGACGAGGACGCCGCCAACCATGCCTGACCCAGCGCTCCATGGACGTTGAGGCACCCCCGCGCCGGCAGAGGGTGGTGGGGCTGATCGGATGCCCCGGTGCGGGCAAGACGACCTACGCGCGCCGGTACGACCCGCTGCAGGGCTGGGTGCACCTCACCCTGGACGACCTCCGGCAGACATTCTGGCCGCCGGACCGTCAGGTCTACTGGCAGGTGCGCCGGACGGACTGAGACGAGGGGGCGCGCCGACTGCTCCACGGTGTGAAGGTCGCTGCCCTGGATGCGGCCCTGGCGGCGGGGTTCAGCGTTGTGATGGCTGACACCCACCTGACCCGAGAGGTGTTCGAGGCCGAGCTTGAGGTCGTCGAGCGATACGGTCTCTCGGTCGAGTGGAAGGTGTTCGACCTATCCTGGGAGATGCTCCTCGCCCGCAACGAGGCACGCGGTGGGATCGACCCATCACATCGTCAGCCGGAGATCATCCTGCGATTGGCCCACGACGCGTTCCGCTCGCCGGACGCTTGGTGGCGGTTGCTCCCTCCGGACCGGGTAGAATTTATCTCGCCTGCTGCGGCCGATCCTTCGAAGGCGGGGGATGATCACGCTGGGATGTCGTGATGCCAGAGCGGAGCCGTAACGAAGAAGGGTAACGCTATGAGCGGGCGTTACGAGCCGACACGCCGCCTTGGAGGTTCCTGTGAACGGGCCTCCGGCCCGGCAAATCACTCGGACGGTCGTTCAGGTTCGCCCGTTCCCGCTTCTCACCTGCCGCTTCGCGCAGACGCCCAGGCTTTTCCACAAGCCAGTTCCGCGGGGACAAATCGGGGACAAATCAGATTTTGGCGCGCGCCAACCCCTTGTGATAAAACACATTTTTCGGGTTGGGGGTAGATGGCGGAGACGGAGGGATTCGAACCCTCGATACCCATTTCTGGGTATGCTCATTTAGCAAACGAGTGCCTTCAGCCGCTCGGCCACGTCTCCGGCGCTCTGGCTCTAGAAGGTCGGATCCGGCGGGTCAACCCGATCCTGGCGGGCGGCGGCCACGCGGCGGCGCTCGACGTGCTTGGCGACGCGCAGATGCCGCGAGATCGCGTAGTTCATCGCCGTCAGGAAGCCGTAGGTGCCCCGCACGAAGTGGCGGCGGCCGAGATAGGCCTTCAGGAAATTGCCCGGCAGCTCGACGAACACCCGCCAGGTCGGGATCACCACGCCCCGCGACTCCAAGTCGTCCGCCTGCTGGTCGGAGTAGCGGTTCAGCTTGTCGAGCTGGTCGCCGAGCGAGCGCACCGAGAAATGGTGGATCACGCCCCGGAGCCGGCCCGGCTTCACCCCCGGTTCCAGCGCCACCCGGTCGTGGACCGGCGAGGCGGCGTAGCGGCCCTTGTCCTTCCGGTAGAGCCGGACCGGCGTCAGCGTGTAGGCGAGCGGGTGCGGCCGGCCCTCGCCGGGGAAGATCTCGGCGATGCCGATCCGCCACGCCGGCCGGCGCGGCTCGCCCGCGGCCCAGAGGCCCCGGATCTCCCGGGCCAGCTCCGGGGGCACCACCTCGTCGGCGTCGAGGTTCAGGAGCCAGACGTGCCGGCACTGCTCCTCTGCGAAGCGCTTCTGCGGGCCGTAGCCCGGCCAGGGATGGTGCAGCACCCGCGCGCCCAGCGACTCCGCCAGGGCCTGCGTGCCGTCGGTCGACCCGGAATCGACCACCACGAGGTCGTCGGTCAGGCCGCGGACCGCCCGAAGCGTCGCGCCGATCCGGTCCACCTCGTTGTGGGCGATGATGAAGACCGACAGCGGCAGGGGCCCGTCGGCTCCCGGGACCGGCCTGGGGGCGGCGGTGCCCGCCGGAGCGCGGCTCACGCCAGCCAGTCCGGCACCCGGTCGAGGGCGATCAGGGCGTCGACGTCGAGGCGCGGGCGGACCACCGCCGCGCGGTCGCCCCGCACCAGAACCTCCGGCACCAGCGGCCTTGTGTTGTAGGTGCAGGACTGCACCGCCCCGTAGGCGCCGGCGCTCATCACGGCGATCAGGTCGCCGGGCCTCACCTCCGGCATCTCGCGGTTGAGGGCGAGGTAGTCGCCGCTCTCGCAGACCGGGCCGACCACGTCGGCGACGAGGCGCGGCGTCTCGGGACCCGGCTCGATGACCGGCCGCAGGCCGTGATAGGCCTCGTACAGGGTCGGGCGGATCAGGTCGTTCATCGCCGCGTCGACGATCACGAAGGTCCGCCCCTCGCTGTGCTTCACGTAGAGCACGCGCGTCAGCAGGATCCCGGCATTGCCGACGATCATCCGGCCGATCTCGAAGACCGGCCGCAGGCCGAGCGGGGCGAAATGCGGCCGCAGGGTCGCCGCCAGCGCGGCCGGGTCCGGCGGCGGCGCGTTGTCGTCGCGGTAGGGGATGCCGAGGCCACCGCCGAAATCGATGTGGCGCAGGGGATGGCCGGCCGCCAGCAACGCCCGGGCGAGACCGGCGAGCAGCCGGGCCGCGTCGGCGAAGGGCGCCAGATCGGTGATCTGGCTGCCGATATGCATGTCGACGCCGTGCACCGCGATCCCCGGCAGGGCGGCCGCAGCGGCGTAGACAGCCGGCGCCCGGGTGATCGGGATGCCGAACTTGTTCTCGTACTTGCCGGTGGAGATCTTGGCGTGCGTGCCGGCGTCCACGTCGGGGTTCACCCGGACCGAGACCGGCGCGCGGAGGCCGAGGCCCACCGCCACCTCGGACAGGACCGCGAGTTCCGGCTCACTCTCCACGTTGAAGCAGAAGATGCCGGCCCTCAGCGCGGCCTCCATCTCGGCGCGGGTCTTGCCGACTCCCGAGAACACGATCTTGCCAGGGTCCACGCCGGCCGCCAGGGCCCGCTGCAGCTCGCCGCCGGAGACGATGTCCATCCCGGCGCCCCGGGCCGCGAGGGTCCGCAGGACGGCCTGGTTCGAGTTCGCCTTCATGGCGAAGCAGACCAGCGCGTCGTCGGCCGCGAACGCCTCCGCGAAGACGCGGAAGTGCCGCTCCAGCGTGGCGGTGCTGTAACAGTAGAACGGTGTGCCGACCTCCGAGGCGAGGCCGGTCAGGTCGACATCCTCGGCGTGCAGGCGGCCGTCGCGATAGTGAAAATGGTGCATCTCGGCCGTGTCTCGTCGCCGTATCTCGTCCCGCCGGAGCGCGGGCTGTTTCCCGTGAAACACTCCGCCGCAGGCCGCGGCGGCGCGCGCCGGTGGCGGGGTCCGACCGAGTCCGAGCGGGGCCACCGGGCGCGCGGTACCGCGACGGCGTTCCGGCCTCCGCCCTCTACAGCAGCGGATCCAGAATGAAAGGCTCCTTCGGCACCCGGTAGCCGCGCCGCGCGCCGCGGCTGGTTTCGACCGGCGCCTCGGTGCCGCCCGGCGGGACCGCCGCCGCGGAGAGCTCGTCGCCGGCGCGCACCGAGGCCGGGTCCGGCTCCGGGGCGCCGCCGCCGAGGCCGACCGAGACCGGCAGCGTCCGCCGCCCGGTCGGCGCGTCCGCGCTGGCCTGCGCACCTGCCCGCGAGGCCGCCGTCTGGGGCGGCTCCAGCGCACCCCGCCGCCCGCAGGCGGAAGCCGCCAGGGCCACGAGGCCGGACACGGCGAGGAGTTTCAGGGCGGGTTTCGACAACATCGCGCGAGGGTCCGGCGGGCTCGGCACCGGCACGCGAGGGCCGGCGGGAGCGCTACCTTAGCCGTTGCCGCGTCCCGGCGCGAGCGCCCGTCCGCCACAGGCCGGCCGCGGCGCATGGTTGGGGCCCGTTCCCGCGGCTCCCGACCCGGCCTCGACAGCCGGGAGGCGTCAGCCCCGCCGCTCCTTGCCGCCCTGCGAGCCCTGCCGGTTCTTGGCGGGGGCGTTCTGCTGCTGCTCGGCCTCGTAGGCGTCGATCGCCCGGCGGCAGTTCTCGCTGAGCTTCTTCCAGTTCTTCTGGAAGCAGGCATCGGTGGCCGGATCGTCGGGGGCCAGGTTGCCGCAATAGGTCAGGTAGTCCCCGGTGCAGTACTTCTTCAGGGTCTCGTTGCCGCGCTTCGTCTGCTGCGCGGCTGCCGGCAGCGTCAGGGCAACGGCCGCCGCGACGGCGAGGACGATCGGCTTCAGGCGCATGGGTATCCGTACCATCTGTCGAAGTTGTGATGCAGGGCGGGTCGGCGATGCGATGATGCCTTTGCGTGGTCGAAACAAGGCAGTCATCGCAGGTTTTCGGTTGCGTTCCGGTCGCCAAACCCCGTTTCGGGGGTGGATCGGCTCAGACCCGCTCGGGTTCCGGCATCGCCGCCGCGGTCCGCGGCATCCGGCCCGGGGCCGTGAGGGCCTCGGCGACCTCGACGATTCGCCGGCGGAGATCGGCGTTCTCGCGCTCGATGCCGGCCTGCCGGTCCGGCGACAGGTTTCCGGCCCGGTCGTGGCGTTCGTTCTGGCGGTCGACCACGGTCAGGGCCAGAGCTTCCTCGGCCGCCTTCAGGCTCGCGCGCAGGTCGTCGCGCTCGGCCGCCAGCGCGGCGGCGTCCGGTGCCGGCGCCGCGCCCTGCCGGAGCGCCAGGAGACTATCGAGCAGGTCGGCATGGGCGTCCTCGAGAGCCTGGAGCGTGGCGAGGCTCGCGCTCCCGTCCTCCCGCGCCAGCGTCAGCTCGGTCTCCAACTCCCGGGTCTTGGCCTGGGCCTGGGCGATCTCGGCGTCGCGGGCAGCGACGTCGCGCGCCAGGGCGGCGACCCGCATCGTCCCGGCCCCGATCGCCGCCATGTCGGCCTGCCGCCGCGCCTCGACGGTCTCGACCCGGCGCTCCAACCGGCGCTGCTGCACGGCGAACTGCGCGCGCAGGAAGTCGCGCTCGGCGGCGATCTCGGCCGGCGACAGCGGCAGGCGCGCCTCGGCCCGCCGGCGCTCCAGGCGCGCGGCGCGGGCATTGAGGGCCGGCAGAAGCAGCAGGCCGCACAGGCTCGCCGCCAGGAAGCCCAGCGCGAAGATCATCACCGTTTCGATCACGAGGGTGCAGCCCGCGCATCCGGCCGGAAAACCCGACCCAACTCCACTCTAGCCCAGGTTGGCCGCGAGGGTGAAATCCCTCGGGGCCGGTCAATCAGAACGCGTTCCGACGCCATCCCGGATCGAGGCCGGATCTGGCCGGATCAGAACGGGTTCCACGTCGGCTCACGGGTGAACTTCAGATAGCCGACATTGATCCCGAGCCGCGCGCCGACGCCGCTGCGGATCGGCACGACGATGACCCGGTCGTTGACCACCGCGGTCATCCCGAAGCCGCCCACCAAGTAGGCGGAGCCGTCGACGCCGGCGAAGCGGCGGTACAGGTCGCGCACGTTGGGCAGGTTGTAGACCAGCATCATGGTGCGGGCGCCGTCGCCGCCGACATCGAAGCCGAGGGACGGGCCCTGCCAGTAGATGCGCCGCTTGCCGGCGTTGCGGGTGTAGAGCGTGCCCTCGCCGTAGCGGACGCCCGCCACCACGGCGCCGCCGCCCTCCTGGCCGAGGATGTAGCCGTTGGGCTCGCCCCAGCGCCGGCCCGCCTCCTCGACGGTGAGCGCGAGGCCGCGCGACACCGTGCCGAAGAACCGGTGGCCGGATTCCACGATCTCGCCGGGACGGAAGGTCTCGGGCGTGTCGAGATCCTCGCCGGCCGCGCGGGCCGCGCCCGCGGCGCCGAGGAGGGAGCCGCAGAGGGGCGCACCCAGCGCCAGGCCGAGGCCCGCGCGCAGGAGGGTGCGGCGGTCGGTGCCGCGATCGTCTCGTGCCGTCATCGTTGCCTCCTCGCCCGGTTCGATTAACGGTTCGTGCGATGGACCTGAGCCGCTCTGTCCCGCCGGGCCGGCAGAGGCCGCGCCGGGCGGATGAGTCGGACCAGCTTCTGAGGGAATCCGCAAGATGTGGTTAACGCGTCCTGACCCCGCAATCCGCATGGCCGGGCGGTCGGGCGCGCGCGTCCCGCGGGCGGCGCTCACGCTCGCGCGGGCGGTGGGGCTGTCAGCCGCGCTGTCAGCCGCGCTGGCGGCCCTGCCGGCGGTCGCCCCCGGCCGCGCCGCCGCGGAGGAGGGCCTGACGGCCCGGACGCGGATCGAGCTGCTGACGCTCAACGGCTTCGACCCGGTCAGCTACTTCCTCGAGGGCGGGCCGCAGGCCGGTCTGGCCCGGTTCGAGCTGTCCTGGGGCGGCCAGGTCTGGCGCTTCTCCAGCGGCGCCAACCGCGCGGCATTCCGGGACGACCCGCCCGCCTACGCGCCGCGCCTCGGGGGCTACGACGCCGCCGGGATCCTTGATGGCCGGCTGGTGGACGCCGATCCCCTGGTCTTCGCGGTGATCGACGAGCGCCTCTACCTGTTCCGGGATGCCGGGCGCCGCGCCCGGTTCCTGGCGGAGCCCGGCCTGGCCCGGCAGGCGGAGGCGGCCTGGCCGGCCGTGCGCCGTCTGCAGGATGTCCCGCCCGACGGCTCGCCCGAAGCCTCGCCCAACGTGCCGCCTAGGGATGCGCCGCGCTGAGCGCCGCCGCCGGCCGGTCGCTCGCGCGGGCCGGCAGGGCGAGCCGCGGGGCCAGGGCGGGGTCCCCGAGGGCCGCGAAGGGACCGTTGCGGTGATCGGGTCCGTGCTGGCCGTAGCGGATCGGGCCGCCGCCCGGCACCACCACGCAGCCACCCGCCGCCGCGACGATGTGGTCGCCCGCGGCCGTGTCCCATTCCATGGTCGGGCCGCAGCGGACGTAGATGTCGGCCTCGCCTGCGGCGATCAGCCCGAACTTCAGGGCGGACCCGACCTGGCGCGTCTCCACCACTGGCAGCGCCGCCAGGCAGGTGGCGGTCTCGGGATCGCCGTGCCGCCGGCTGCCCAGGGCGACGAGGCCCGTCCCCGGCGCCGCCCGCGCGCGGACCGGCCGCCCGGCCCCCGGCCGGCCCGCGATCACGGGGCCCTCCAGGGTCGCGGGTCCGGCCCACCAGACGCGGCCGAGGCCGGGGGCGGCCAGCGCGGCCGCCACCGGGCGGGCGCCCGACACCAGCGCGATGTTGACCGAGTAGTCCGGCGTCCCGGCGAGGAAGTCGCGGGTGCCGTCCAGGGGATCGACGAGGAAGAAGAGGTCGGCGGTGCGGGTCGCGTCGCTCTGGGCGCGCTCCTCGGCCACGACCGCGATCCCGGGGAAGCGCCCGGCGAGGGCCTCGACGATCAGGTCCTCGGCCTCGACGTCGGCGGCGCTGGAGGGTGAGCCGTCCGGTTTCAGGGCGTGGGGGCAGGGCCCCCGGTGGTAGCGGCGCAGGATCTCCCCCGCCGCGCAGGCGATCTCGGCGAGCGCCGCGGCGATCCGCTCACGCTCCGGTCCCGAGATCGTCGCCGCGCCCATCATGATGCCTCCCGACACCGCCCTGAATGCCCGAGCGGGGGGTGAATGTCGACGGCCACCGGCCGGAGCGCGCCTCATCGGCGCTCCGGCGGCTCCCGCGCGGCGGCCGGCGTCCGCGCCGGCATCCGCATCGTCCGCCGGACCCGCGCTATCAGGGCCTGGCTCTGGCGACGGTGGCGGCGCAGCTCCGCCGCGAGGCCGCGCGCGTCCGGGAGGCCCACCGCCTTGGCGATCTGCCGGGACGCGGTCTCGGACGGCTCCGCGGCAGGATCGGTCATCACGAGCCGCTGCCACTGGTAGACGGCGTCGAGGAAGCCGTAGGTCTCGGCGAGGGCCTCGCCCGCCGCCGCGGGCAGGAGGCCGCGCGCCGCCGCCTCGCGGAAGAGCGACTCCGCGCCGAGGCCGATGCAGCCGGGCCAGTCGTGCGCCTGGCTCAGCACGATGGCCTGGGCGAGGAAGTCGAGGTCGAACAGCGCGCCGGGGGCGAGCTTCAGGTCGTAGGGGCCGGCATGGCCCCGCTCCCGCGCGACCAGGGCCCGCATCGCGCCCGCCTCGGCGCAGACGGCGGCGGTCTCGCGCGGCTGTCGGAGGATCCCGGCGATCGCGGAGGTGACGTCGGCCGCCAGGGTGGCGTCGCCGGCGACGACCCGGGCGCGGGCGAGCGCCATGTGCTCCCAGAGCTCCGCCTCGCCGCCGTGATAGGCCGCGAAGCCGCTGAGCTGCACGGCGGGCGGGCTGTGGCTGCCGTAGGGCCGCAGCCGCAGGTCGACCGCGTAGAGCCGGCCGCGCCGCGTAGCCGTGGTGAGCGCCGCGAACACGCGCTGCGCCAGCCGGTTGTAGGCCACCACGGCGTCCAGGGGCCGCCGTCCATCGCTGGTGCGGTTCTCCGGGTCGAAATCGTACAGGAACACGAGGTCGAGGTCGGATTCCGCGCTGAGCTGGCGGGATCCGAGGCGGCCGAGCGCCAGGACGCAGCAGCGCCCCGCCGGCACCGCGCCGTGGTCCAGGGCGAATCGGCGCTCCTCCGCCTCCAGGCTCAGCGCCACCGTGGCCTCGGCGATCGCCGCGTAGGCCTCCCCGGCCTGGCGCGGGGTGAGGATGCCCGACAGCAGGCGGGCGCCCGTAACGAAGGCCATCTGCCGGGTGGCGTCCCGGCAGCGGTCAAGGCTCTCCTCGTGGCTCGCCGGCTGGCCCAGGAGCGACCGGTACTGCGCGCGGACCTCGTCGGGATCCGTGGTCGGCGTCACGAAGTCGGCGTCGAGCACGGTGTCGAGGACGTGCGGGCTCAGGCCGACCGTGTCGGCGAGGCGCGGCGCCGTCCCCAGGATGTCGGCGAACAGCAGGCGCAGGCGCTCGTGCGAGCGCAGGATGGCGAGGAGTTCGGCCACCGCGGGCATCCGCGCGAAGGCCCGGTCGAGGGCGAGGAGCGCCGCGTCGGGGTCGGCGGTGCCGCCGAGCGCGCGCAGCAGCGCCGGGAGCATCTCGGCGAGGATCTCCCGGGCCCGGCCGGTCCGCAGGGCCGGGCGGCGCCCGAGATGCCAGCCCTGCACGGTCTCCCAGGCCAGGGGCGGGTCCCGGAACCCGAAGGCGCCGAGCCGCGCCAGGGTCTTGGGATCCGGATCGCTCTCGCCGAAGACCAGGGCGGCCCCGTCGGCGCCGGCCTCCGGCTCCGCCTCGAACAGCAGGGCGTAGTGCGCCTGGACCCGGCCGGCATGGTGGAGCAGGGCCGCCTCGAAGGCCGCCAGGTCGGGGAAGCCCGCGAACAGGGCGAGCGCGGTCAGCGCCTCGGTCCCGGTGGGCAGGCGCTGGGTCTGCTCGTCCCGGATCATCTGGATCCGGTGCTCGAGGGTGCGCAGGAACGCGTAGGCCGCGGAGAGCTCGTCCCGGGCCCGCCCGTCGATCCAGCCCTCCGCGACGAGCTCGCCGAGCATCGCCACGGTCCGGCGGCCCCGCAGGGCCGGCTTGCGGCCGCCGAAGACGAGCTGCTGGGTCTGGACGAAGAACTCGATCTCCCGGATGCCGCCGCGGCCGATCTTGATGTCGTGGCCGCCGACCGCGATGGTCTCGTGGCCGCGGACCATGTGGATCTGCCGCTTCAGGGCGTGGATCTCGGCGATGGCCGGGAAGTCGAAGTGCCGGCGCCAGATGAACGGCGCGAGCTCCGCCAGGAAGGCCTCGCCGGCCGGGACGTCGCCGGCGATCGGCCGGGCCTTGATGAAGGCCGCGCGCTCCCAGTTCTGGCCGAGCGTCTGGTAGTAGTCGAAGGCGAAGCCGGTGGAGAGCGCCACCGCGGTCGAGCCCGGGTCCGGCCGCAACCGGTAGTCGATGCGGTGGACGTAGCCGTCGGCGGTCCGGTCGGCCAGGAGCTTCACCAGCCCCTGCGCCAGCTTGACGAGGAAGGGCTTCGGATCGCCGCCGGTCGCCGCGGCAGCGGGCTCGGCCTCGTAGAAGACGACGAGGTCGATGTCGCTGGAGTAGTTCAGCTCGCAGCCGCCGAGCTTGCCCAGGCCCAGGACGATCAGGCCCGACCCGTCCTGCGGCGCCTCCGGATCCCTGGGCCGGTACCGCCCGGCCGCCATCCCCTGCCGGAGAAGCGCCTCGACCGCCCCGCTCACCGATGCGTCGGCGAAGGCCGACAGGGCGCCGGTCACCGCGTCGAGGTCCCAGCGGCCGCCGAGATCCGCCAGGGCGACCAGGAGGGCGTGGGCCTCCCGGTTGGCGCGCAATTGCCGGCCGACCTCGGCGAGGTCGGGATTCGCCCCACAGGCGGCGCCGACGGCGCGCTGCCGCGCGATGATGTCCCGGCTCGCCGCGTCCGGCGGCTGATCCAGCAGGGCGACGAGCCGCTCGGGCGACCGGGTGGCCGCCCGCCACAGGAAGGGGGAATGATCCGCCAGGCCCAGGAGCAGCTCCCGGCAGGGCGGTGTCAGGAAGCCGGCCGGCAGCGCCGGCGCGAGCTCGGCGAGCCGGGCCCCCGCGGCGTCCGGGTCGGCGAGCCCGAGCCGGGGGCGCAGGCGCGCGCGCAGCGTCTCGGCTGGCTCGGCGGCCGCTCCCTTCGCCGCTCCGTTCGGGAGACCGGTCTCATCTCTCATGCCGCATCCTCCCTGGCGCGACGGGACCGGCATCGTAGCCGACCAAGCCGCCCGTGTCCGGTCTGGCGCACATGGCTCCAGGCGCCCGCCGCGCGTTCACGATGCTGCCAGGACCGGGCAGCGGCGACGCGTTCGCGGCCGCGCGGGCCCGGAATCGGGGGCCGTCCCGGCCTTCCGTCCGATCCGGTAACGCTTTTCAAAGCCGACCGTGGCGTCTATCCGTGCGGACCGGTCGTCGCCCCCGGTCCGGCCCGCGGGCCGCGCGGGATTCCTTCGGGCGACTCGATCGCCGCAGGGGCGGCCGAGGACCGGGCGGCCGGGAACCGGCAGCCCCGACCGGGGCCCCGGCCCGCAGACGTCCGCATTTCCGATCCGCCCGCCCGGAGCGCACCATGTCCTCCCCGACCTCGCCCACCCTGACTCTCGACGGCCTCGACCTCGCCGCCCTGCTCTGCTCCCGCGTCTGCCACGACGTGATCAGCCCCGTCGGCGCGATCGTGAACGGGCTCGAGGTCCTGGAGGACGACCAGGACGAATCGATGCGGACCTTCGCCCTGGAGCTGATCGGGAAGAGCGCCCGTCAGGCCTCGGCGCGGCTGAAATTCGCCCGCATCGCCTTCGGGGCCGCCGGCTCGGCCGGCGCCTCGATCGACCTCGCCGACGCCGAGAGCGTCGCCAAGGGCATGTTCTCCGACGACAAGACCAAGCTGACCTGGAGCGCCCCGCAGGCGCTGTTCCCGAAGAACAAGGTCAAGCTCCTGCTCAATCTCGTGATGGTCGCCACCTCGGCGATTCCCCGGGGCGGCCTGATCGACGTCGTCGTCTCCGGCGACGGCGAGGCGCCCACGCTGGTGCTGAAGGCCAAGGGCTCGCACGCCCGCATCCCGCCCCACGTCGAGGAGCTGATGGCCGGCAGCCCCGAGAGCGGCACCGTCGACGCCCACGGCATCCTGCCGTTCTACGCCGGCCTCGTGGCCCGGGCCGCCGCCATGGATGTCCGCTTCGCTATCGAGGGCGATGAAGTGACTATCACCGCCACGCCCGCAGTGATCGACACGCCCGAAGATCGCGATGGAGAGGCTTCGGACACGGCGCTGGCGTGAAACTCTGAAAAAGGTGCCGCGCGGGGCCGGGATGGAAACGCTTCCCTAACCCCGCGCGAGTAAGTAGGTTGCGCGAGACCTTCTCCGCGTAACGAGTAGCGCCTATGGACGACCTGCTTCGCGAGTTTCTGACCGAGAGCGGGGAGCATCTCGACACGGTCGATGCAGAATTGGTTCGATTCGAGCAGGATCCGAACAACGAGACTATTCTGCGGAACATTTTCCGACTCGTGCACACGATCAAGGGAACCTGCGGGTTCCTCGGACTCCCGCGGCTGGAAGCTCTGGCGCACGCCGCCGAGACCTTGATGGGTCGCTTCCGCGACGGGCTGCCCGCCACGTCGGATTCCGTCACCCTGATCCTGCTGACGCTGGACCGGCTGAAGGCGATCCTGGCCGATCTGGAGGCCACCGGCACGGAGCCCGCGGGCTCGGACGACGACCTCATCTCCGCCCTGGAGCGCATGGCCGAGGGCTCGCCGGAGCCGGAGGCCGCCGTCCCGCCGCCGCCGCCCGAGCCGGTCCTGCCCGATCCGGTGGTCCGCGAGCTGAAGCCCGGCGAGGTCTCCCTCGACGACCTGGAGGCCGCCTTCCTGGCCGCCCCCGGTCCGGACGAATCGGACTTCCTCCCGCCGCCTGCCCCCGTGGCCGCGACGCCCGCCCCTGCGGCCGCCCCGGCGCCCGCGCCCGCCGTCAGCGCGGCGCCCAAGGCCGAGAAGAAGCCCGAGCCCGTCGAGGCCGAGAAGACCGAGAAGGCCGAGCCGGCGCGCGCCGAGAAGGTCGAGGGCGCCGAGGGCGAGACGACCGCCGCCGCCAAGAACCAGACCATCCGGGTGAACGTCGACACGCTCGAGCACCTGATGACGATGGTCTCCGAGCTGGTGCTGACCCGCAACCAGCTCCTCGAGATCGCCCGCCGGCACGAGGATTCGAGCTACAAGGTCCCGCTGCAGCGCCTGTCGCACGTCACGGCCGAGCTGCAGGAGGGCGTCATGAAGACGCGCATGCAGCCGATCGGCAACGCGTGGCAGAAGCTGCCGCGCGTGGTGCGCGACCTCTCGGCCGAACTCGGCAAGCAGATCGACCTCGTGATGGTCGGCAACGAGACCGAGCTCGACCGGCAGGTCCTGGAGGTCATCAAGGACCCGCTGACCCACATGGTCCGCAACTCGGCGGATCACGGCCTCGAATCGACCGCCGAGCGCGTGGCGGCGGGCAAGCCCGCCCGCGGAACGATCCGGCTCGCCGCCTACCACGAGGGCGGCACGATCACGATCGAGATCGCCGACGACGGCAAGGGCCTGAACCTCGCGGCCATCCGCAAGAAGGCCGCGGAGCGCGGGCTCGCCTCCCAGGCCGATATCGAGCGGATGACCGACGCCCAGGTCGCCAAGTTCATCTTCCACGCCGGCTTCTCGACGGCGGCGGCGGTGACCTCGGTCTCGGGCCGCGGCGTCGGCATGGACGTGGTCAAGACCAACATCGAGACCATCGGCGGCCTGATCGACATCGCCACCACGGCGGGTCGCGGCACCACCTTCACCATCAAGATCCCTCTGACGCTGGCGATCGTGGCCGCCCTGATCGTCCGGGCCGGCGAGCACCGCTTCGCCCTGCCGCAGGTGGCGGTGCTGGAGCTGGTCCGGGTCGATGCCGGGGCGCAGCGGGTCGAGCACATCAACGGCGCGCCGGTGCTGCGCCTGCGCGAGCGGCTGCTGCCGATCGTCTCGCTCACCGGCCTGCTCGGCCAGACGAGCCCGGGCGCGGAGACGGACCAGGCCGGCTTCGTGGTGGTCGCCCAGGTCGGGCGCGAGCGCTTCGGCATCCTCGTCGACGAGGTCTTCCACACGGAGGAGATCGTCGTGAAGCCGATGTCGGTGAAGCTGCGGCACATCCCGATGTTTGCCGGCAACACGATCCTCGGCGACGGCGCCGTGGTGCTAATCGTCGATCCGAATGGCGTGGCCCGTCAGGTGGCGCAGGGCGTCCAGGGCAGCGGCGGCCACATCGACGCCGACGCCGACGAGGCGGTCGAGATGGCCGACACCAAGACCACGCTCCTGGTGTTCAAGGGCGGCCAGGGCAGCTTCAAGGCGGTGCCGCTGTCGCTGGTCACCCGTCTCGAGGAGATCGAGTGCGCCAAGGTCGAGTGGCTTGGCGGCCGCGCGCTGATCCAGTACCGCGGGCGCCTGATGCCCCTGGTCCCGGCCGACGCGGCGATCACCATCAAGTCGGAGGGGACGCAGGCCCTGGTGGTGTTCTCCGACGGCGAGCGCGCCATGGGTCTCGTGGTCGACGAGATCGTCGACATCGTCGAGGAGCGCCTCGACATCGAGATCGCGGCCGACCGGTCGGACCTGATCGGCTCGGCGGTGCTGCGGGGCCGGGCGACCGACATCATCAACATCGCCCACTTCCTGCCGCTGGCCTACGACGACTGGGCGCGCGGCCTGAAGCGGCCCGAGCAGATCTCCACGGTCCTTCTGGTCGACGACTCGGCCTTCTTCCGCGACATGCTGAGCCCGGTGCTGAAGGCCGCGGGCTATCAGGTGGTCACGGCGTCGAGCGCCGAGACGGCCCTGTCGACCCTCCAGTCCGATCCGCAGATCGAGGTGGTGGTCACCGACCTGGAGATGCCGGGTCGCAGCGGCTTCGACCTCGTCGCCGCGATGCGGCGGGCCGAGCCGCGCCTCGCCGGGCTCCCGGTGATCGGCCTCACCGGCGCGATCGGCGCCGACGCGGTGGAGAAGGCGCGGGCGCTGGCGATCAGCGACCTTGTGGCGAAGTTCGACCGCAGCGGCCTGATCTCGGCGCTGGCCGAGATCGGCGCCGCCACGGTGTCGAAAGCCGCCTGAGCCGCCGCGCCGCCCGCCCCGGGCGATCGACCCTGGCCGATCGCTCCAAGCCGATCGACCCAGGCCGATCGCGACGATCGCGACGAACGAATCCGGAGAGTTCCGATGCAGGCTGCCAACGCCAACACCAGCGGCGCCACCACCAACGGCGCCGAGACCGGCGCCACCGACGACTTCGTCACGGTCTTCGTCGGCGAGACGCTGTTCGGCCTGGCGATCGAGCGGGTCCACGACGTCTTCGTCCCGTCGGGCGTGACGCCGGTTCCCCTGGCGCCGGCCGAGATCGTCGGCCTGCTGAACCTGCGCGGCCGGGTCGTGACGGCCATGAGCCTGCGCCGGCGCCTGGGCCTGCCCGACGCGGAGGCCGAGGCGGACGGCACCAAGGCCAGCCCGAAGATGGCGATCGGCCTGGAGCAGGCCGGCGAGACCTTCGCGCTGGTGGTCGACGGCGTCGGCGAGGTGCTCAAGCTCGGCGCCGACAGCCGCGAGGCGGTGCCGATCAACCTGGATCCGCGCTTCCGCGACCTCGCCACCTGCGTCCACCGCCTCGACGGCCGGCTCCTGGTGATCCTCGACGTGGACGCGCTCCTCGGCTTCACGCCCGCCGGCGCCAAGGCGGCTTGAGGGAGAGGTCGATGAAGGCGCCCCACGAGACCACCTGCCTGGTGGTGGACGATTCCGCGGTGATCCGGAAGGTCGCCCGGCGGATCATCGAGGATCTCGGCATGAACGTCAGCGAGGCCGAGGACGGCAGCGCCGCCCTCGAGGCCTGCGCGGCCAGCATGCCCGACGCGATCCTGCTCGACTGGAACATGCCGAACATGGACGGCTACGCGTTCCTCCAGGCCCTGCGCCAGAGCGAGGGCGGGGGCGCGCCGAAGGTCCTGTTCTGCACCACCGAGAACGATGTCGGGGCGATCGCCCGCGCCCTCCGGGCGGGGGCCGACGAGTACATCATGAAGCCCTTCGACCGCGATATCCTGACGGCCAAGCTCGAACAGGTCGGTCTCGTCGCCGACGCGGCCTGATCGCCTGCTCCCTGACCCGCGGCCCGAGCCCCGCGACCCTGCACCCGAGGCAATCATCATGGCCCTGAGTCCCGCGGTCGCCCCGCTGCGCACGCCGCCAACCCAGAGCACGACCTCATCGGCCACGGCGATCCGTGTGCTCGTGGCCGACGACTCGGCCGTGGTGCGCGGCCTCGTGGCCCGCTGGATCGGCGAGGCTGGATTCGAGCTCGTCGGCACGGCCTCCAACGGCCGGATCGCCCTGGAGCTGATGGCCAAGCACGACCCGGACGTGGTCCTGCTCGACATCGAGATGCCGGAACTCGACGGCACGACCGCGCTGCCGCGCATGCTCGCCATGAGCCCGAGCGTGCAGGTCGTGATGATGTCGACCCTGACGACGCGCAACGCCGATATCTCGCTAAAATGCCTCGCGCTCGGCGCGGTTGACTACATCGCCAAGCCGGAGAGCAGCCGCGGCGTCACCACCTCGGACACGTTCCGGGTCGAGCTGATCGAGCGCGTCCGCGTGTTCGGCTCCGCCCGGGCGCGTGGCCGGCGCCCGGCCGCCGCGCCCGCCGGCCACGCGCCCGGGTACCACGCCGCGCCGGCGGCCGCACCGGCCGCACCGGCCGCAGTGCATCCGGCGCCGGCCGCGGCGGCGCGCCCGGCGACCCCCTTCACGCTGCGGCCCAAGGTCCGCAACCGGACCCAGCCCCGCGCCCTGCTGATCGGCTCCTCCACGGGCGGCCCGCGGGCCGTGGGCGAGATGCTGGAGGGCATCGGCGCGGCCGCCCTGCGGCGCCTGCCGGTCCTGATCGTCCAGCACATGCCGCCGATCTTCACGGCGGTCTTCGCCGAGCACTTGGCCACCCGTACCGGGCTCCCGGCGGCGGAGGGCAAGGCCGAGGAGCGGGTCGAGCCGGGCCGCATCTACGTCGCCCCGGGCGGCCGCCACATGGGGCTGGCCGGCGGGGCCGGCGGCCCGATCATCAAGCTCACCGACGGCCCCCCGGTGAATTTCTGCCGCCCCGCGGTCGACGTCCTGTTCAAGGACGCGGCGGTGGTCTTCGGCGCCGCCACCGCGACCGTGATCCTCACCGGCATGGGCTCGGACGGGACCAACGGCGCCCGGGCGCTCACCGAGGCCGGCGGCCCGGTCCTCGCCCAGGACGAGGCCACCAGCACGGTCTGGGGCATGCCGGGCAGCGTCGCGCGGGCCGGGCTCGCCGAGGCCGTGCTGCCGTTGCCCGAACTCGCGACGGCGCTGCGCGCCCTGATCACGGGGCAGCCGGCATGACCGAACTCGAGTTCGAATTCCTGCGCACCTTCCTGAAGCAGCGCTCCGGCCTCGCGCTGACGCCGGAGAAGCGCTACCTCGTGGAGAGCCGGCTGACCCCGGTCTGCCGCCGCTTCGGCCTCGCCAGCCTCGGCGACCTGATCGGCGCCCTCAAGCTCGCCCAGAACAGCACGATCGAGCGGGCCGTGGTCGAGGCCATGACCACGAACGAGACCTTCTTCTTCCGCGACCGGATCCCCTTCGACCTGTTCCGCGACACGCTCCTGCCGGACGTGCTGGCGCGCAATGCCGGCCGCCGCCGGCTGCGGATCTGGTGCGCGGCGGCCTCGACCGGGCAGGAGCCGTACTCGCTGGCCATGCTCCTCCAGGAGGCGGCGCCGCGGCTCGCCGGCTGGCAGGTGGAGATCGTCGCCACCGACCTGTCGACCGAGGTGATCGAGAAGGCCAAGCTCGGGCTGTACAGCCATTTCGAGGTCCAGCGCGGCCTGCCGGTGCAGTGGCTGATCAAGTACTTCACCCAGGTCGGCGAGCAGTGGCAGATCGCCCAGAGCCTGCGCAGCATGGTAGATTACCGGCAGCTCAACCTGCTGCACAGCTTCGCCTCGCTGGGCCAGTTCGACGTGATCTACTGCCGCAACGTGCTGATCTACTTCGACGCGCCGACCAAGTCGGACGTCCTGGCGCGGCTCGCGGCGCAACTCGCCCCGGAGGGCGCGCTTCTACTCGGCGCCGCCGAGACGGTGATCGGCCTGACCGACCGGCTGTCGCCGAACCCGAAGCACCGCGGCCTCTACGGCCACGCCGAGGCCGCGGCGCGCCCGGCCGAGGCGGCGCCGCTGCGCATGGCCGCGAGCCTCTGAGCGGCGCGACCGGGATCCCCGGTCGCGCCCCGGCTCCGGGCCGTCCCCGAGCCCGCCAGCGCGACGGGGATCCGGGCGATCCCGGAAACACGGCCTTATGAAGCGCGTGGGTAATTTGCACACGGACCCGCCGCCGGGCGAATCCGGCTCATCCGTGACCCGAGCCCCCCATGAGTACCGTCTCGTCCACCGCGACAGCACAGCTCGCCGCGCAGCGATGGTCGCCGCCTGCGTCGCCCCAGACCCGGATGTCCGACACGATCAGCAGCGCGCTGTCGGCCGGCACGATCAGCAGCACCGATGCGACGGCCCTCGCGGGCGCCCTGAGCAGCATCGATGGGAGCCTGTCGTCGACCAGCGCTGCCTCGACCAGCGCGACGAGCCGGTCCGGGCTCGACCCGTCCTCGATGAAGGACCGGATCGACGGCCTGATCGCCGATCAGGTCAGCAGCGGCAGCCTCACCGCCGACCAGGCCACGGAGCTGAAGAACCTGTTCGCCAGCCACGGCCGGAGCACCCAGAGCGCGGACGCCACCGGCGACGGGACTGGCGACGTCGCCGGCCCGGACGGCCCGCCGCCCGGGCCCCCGCCCGGCCCGGCGCCGACGGACGCTGCGGGCAGCGGCGGGCGCGGGGCGTCGGTCTCCGCGTCGACCTCGACTTCGACCTCGACCACCGACGCGGCGCGCACGACGAACGACCTGCTGTCCACCTTCATCCAGCAGCTCCAGAGCGGCCAGTCGGGCCGCGTCGGCTACGGGGCGAGCGGCACCGCCAACAGCGGCGCCGTCTCGGCGCTCCTCCTCGACTTCCGCAGCTGAGGCCGGGGACGGGCCCGGCGGGCCTCCCGCCCGGTGCATCGCCCGCCTGCGCGCGGCCGGGGTCGACCCCGGCCGCGCGACGCGGCATCACAGCGCCGGACAGGCACGGGAGAGACGGCATGGCGGCAGGAGCGGGGACCGGATTGCCCAAGGTCGCGTTCATCGGTACGGGCGGGACGATCTCGTCCCTCGGCCGCGATGCCCTCGACATCCTCGACTACACCGCCACCGACCGGCGTCTCGAGGCCGGCGCGATCCTGGACGCGGTTCCGGAACTCGCGACAGTCGCCGCGGTGGTGCCGGTGCCGTTCCGGGCGGTCCCGAGCCCGGCGATCGGGTTCGCCGAGTGGCGCGACCTCGTCCGGCTGTGCGAGCGCCTCGCGTCCGAGCACCCGGACCTCGCCGGCATCGTCATCGGGCACGGCACCGCCACGCTGGAGGAGACCGCCTACGCCCTCAGCCTCACCCTGACGGTGGATCTGCCGGTGGTGCTGGTCGGCTCGCAGCGGCCGATGAGCGCCCTCTCCACCGACGCCAAGCTGAACCTCGTGGCGGCCGTGCGCACGGCCGCGGCGCCCGCCTCCCGCGGGCGCGGCGTGCTGGTGGTGCTCAACGACGAGATCCAGGCGGCCCGCGAGGTGACCAAGACCTCGGTGGCCCGGCTCCAGACCTTCCGGACCCCGGATTTCGGCGTGCTCGGCCACGTCGACGGCGAGTCCGTCCGCTACTACCGCCGCTCCGAGCGGGCGCACGCGCCGGGCACGCCCTTCGACATCCGGACCCTGCCGGCGCTGCCGCGGGTCGACGTCGCCTACGGGTACGCCGACGCCGACGGCACCGCGGTCCGGGCCTTCCTGGCCGCGGGCGCGCGCGGCCTCGTCGCGGCCGGTCTCGCGCCGGGCATGACCCCGCCCGGCGAGGCCGAGGCCCTGGAGGCGGCGGCGGCCGCAGGGATCGTGGTGGTGATGTCGACCCGGGCCGGCAGCGGCGTGGTCCCGCTCACCACCCGGCTGCGCAGCCGCGGCATCCTCAGCGCCGACAACCTCACCCCGCAGAAGGCCCGGATCCTGCTCGCCCTGGCGCTGACCGTCACGGCGGAGCCCGAGGCGGTGGCGCGGCTGTTCGCGACCTACTAGCGACGCGTCCCGGGGCCGGTCGCCCGCCCCGCCGAGCCCTCAACGCCCCCTTCCGGCCCGTCCCGGACGGTCCCCGCCGCGCGCGAACCCTGTCGCGGCCCGTGGCGCGCGCCGGCGATGTCGGCCGGCCATGCGGGCCGCATGTGCGATTTGGTCCAGAAAGTCCCGCCGAGCCCGGATAGGTCAAGGATCAGTCCGGTGCAGTCCAGCCGAAGGGTTTTTCGCCCGGAAGACTGCCAGCAGACGAAGAAGGTTCGGGAACACGCCTTCAGCATTGCGGAAGATGCTCGGGATCGGCTTCCGCGCAGGGCATGACGGTTCGCGTGCCCGCACAGGGATTCACGGCCATGCGCGCGACATCCATCGTCTCCATGTCTCTGGCGCTCTCGGTCTTGTCCGGGCTGGGCGCACAGGCGGAGACCGCCGGGAGCCTCTCCACGACGGCCGTCAGCGGCAGCGCCGCCGCGATGTACAATCTCGGAATCCTCTACATCAACGGCCAGGGCGTGAAGCAGGATTTCGGTACGGCCGGACGCTGGTTCGAGAAGTCGGCCGCCGGCGGTGACGTCGACGCCATGCTCAACCTCGGCAGCCTGTACTACAACGGCCAGGGCGTGAAGCAGGACTACGCCGCCGCGGCTGCGTGGTTCGAGAAGGCCGCCCTGGCGGGCAACGCCGAGGCCATGAACAACCTCGGCAGCCTCTACGATGCCGGCCAGGGCGTGACGCAGGACTACGCCACCGCGCGCAGTTGGTACGAGAAGGCGGCGGCCGCCGGCGCCGCGTCGGCCCTGTACAATCTCGGCCTACTCTACGCCAACGGTCAGGGCGTCGGGCAGGATTACGGCGCGGCCGCGTCCTGGTTCGGGAAGGCCGCCGCCGCCGGTAACGTTGACGCGATGAACGCCCTCGGCAGCCTGCACCTCAACGGTCAGGGCGTGAAGCGGGACGCCGCCGCGGCCCGCCGCTGGTTCGAGCGGGCGGTCGCCGGCGGCAACGTGGACGCGATGAACAACCTCGGCAGCCTCTACCTGAACGGCCAGGGTGTGAAGACGGACGCCGCCGCGGCCCGCCGCTGGTTCGAGAAGGCGGCCGCCGCCGGCCACGCGGAGGCGATGAACAATCTCGGTTTCCTCTACGTCAACGGTCGCGGGGTGAAGCAGGATTTCGAGGCCGCCCGGCGGTGGTTCGAGAAGGCCGCCGGCGGCGCCGCGGCCGCGAACGTCCCCGGCGACATCGCGCTCCGCTAGAGCCGTTCCCTGTCGGTTCGGGACGGAGGTGATCGCCGGGCCCGTGCCGAACGAGGCACCGGTGCCCTCTTCCGCGAGAGAGAGGGGCCCTGGCGCGGCTGCCGGGACCGGAGTTGCCGCCCTTCCCAACCGTCGCAAAACGATCGGGAACGGCTCTTGGGCGGGGTCGCGGTCGGGGCGCGCACGTGTCATGCCGGCGGGCGCGGTCCCCACCGGGCCGAATGGGGCGAGGATACGGCTCGGATGGGGCCAGGATGGCCCCCTCCGTCTCCGACGCGACCCGTCCGCAGGGACCAGACATCGATGCCGCTGATCGACCCCGCCCGCTCGCTCCTCCTCGTCATCGACGTTCAGGTCCGGCTGATGCCGACGATCGCGGAAGGGGACGGGGTCGTCGCCAATGCGGGCCGCCTCCTCGCCGCCGCGCAGCTGCTCGACGTCCCGGTCCTGGTCACCGAGCAGAATGCCGGCGGCCTCGGGCCGACCGTGCCGGCCCTGGCGCCCGAGCCCGGGACGGCCTTCGCGAAGATGAGCTTCGGCGCGACCCGAACCCCCGGCTTCCTCGAGCGCCTGCCCGCGGACCGCGACCTCGTGGTCAGCGGCTGCGAGGCGCATGTCTGCGTGCTGCAGACGGTTCTCGGGCTGCGCGAGTCCGGCCGCCGCGTCGCCGTGGTGGCCGACGCCGTGGGCTCGCGGCGGATCGAGAACCGGGAGGCCGCGCTCGCCCGGATGGCGGCCCACGGCGCCGAGATCGTCACGACCGAGATGGTGGCGTTCGAGTGGCTCGGCACGGCGCGGCACAGGCGGTTCCGCGACGTCGTCAGGCTCATCAAGTAGGCACCGCGGCGGTCCTCGCCGCGGCGCGCGCCTCAGGAGCCGTCGAGGGCCGCGCGGGTCTGCGGGTCGGGTCCGATGTCGTCGGTGCCGGTCATGCCCAGCACCTCGATCAGGCGGGTCCGGGCGCGGCTGACCCGGCTCTTGATCGTGCCCACCGCGACGCCGCAGATGGCCGCGGCCTCCTCGTAGGTGAAGCTCTGGGCGCCGACCAGGACCAGCGCCTCGCGCTGGGCCGGCGGCAGCCGGTTCAGCGCGCTCTGGAACTGCGCCATCTCCATCCGGATCTCCTGCTCGGGGAGGGCGGTCAGGCGCCCGGCATGGAGGCCGTCGGCGTCCTCCACCTCGCGCTTGCGCTTGCGCTGCTCCGAGTAGAACAGGTTCCGCAGGATCGTGAACAGCCACGCGGTCAGGTTGGTCCCGCGGCGGAAGCTGGCGGCGTTGACCCAGGCGCGCACGAGCGTGTCCTGCACGAGGTCGTCCGAGCGGTCGAGGTCGTAGGTCAGCGAGAACGCGAAGGCCCGCAGCGCCGGGATCGCCCCCAGCAGGAGGTCGCGCATCTCCGCGTCGGCGCCCCGGGGGGCCGGACCGGATCCGCTCCCCGCGGGGGCGGCTTGCAGCATCAGGGTCATCGCGAGGCCTCCGTGTCGGAGTGTGCGGCGAGCTCGTCGAGCAGCGTCCGGAGCCGGTCCGGGATCGGCAGGGCCAGGACGCCCGCGTAGTGCAGGCGCAGGCCGCGCCCGATCCGGTCCCGCGCGCCATCGTCGATCGGCCGGCCGGGTCCGCCGACCGGCACCGGGCGTGACGCGGCCGCGGCGCCCGGTCCGGCCGGGTCCGCCGCGCCGGCGGAGCCCGGAATCCCTGGATCGTCCTCGGTCCCTGACATGGTCGCGCCCCCCGGTCGTGCGCGATGGGGCCCCGAGGGGCCCGGCGGTCCGCCGGACCGTTGTCCCCATCGGTTCGGCGAAGACGCGTCTCATCGCCTTCCGGCAGCGCTGGTAGGCGCGACGGATTTAATCGGTTCTGAACCCCGCATTCATCCAATTTTAATCTTGAAATAGCCCAGCTTGCGCCGAATTTAGTCCATAAAGTCTCAGATACAATTCAGAAATACTTGGCTTTAGCTTGGCCGTGGCGACACTCGTCCTCCGTGCCTGAACGCGGGATGAGCGCACCGCGCCCCGGGCCGGGCGCGCCGCGAAGGCCCCGCTCAGAGCTTCACGCCCTCGAGATAGCCGCGGTTCCAGGTCGGGCTGATCAGGATCTCGTTGACGCAGACGGAGGCCGGCAGGCGGGCGACGAACAGGATCGTCTCGGCGAGATCCTCCGGCTGGAGCATGCGCCCGCGATCCTCCGCGGTGACCGGGACTGGCCGCTTGTCGAGGAGGGGCGTCGCGACCTCGCCGGGGCAGATGCAGCAGGACCGGATGCCGTGCCCGCACTCCTCCTGGTTCAGGCTCTCCGAGAGCGCCACGAGCCCGTGCTTGGCGGCGGAATAGGCCGGTCCCGTCAGCTTGGAGACGTAGCGGCCGGCCCAGGAGGAGACGTGGATGATCAGGCCGCTCCGCTGCGCCCGCATGGTCGGCAGCACTGCCCGCGCCGCGTAGAAGGGGCCGTTGAGATTGACGCCGACCACGGCGTCGATGCCGGCCGGCGTGATCTCGCTCCAGCCGCGCCGCGGCACGTTGAGGCCCGCCGCGTTCACCAGCAGGTCGCAGCGCCGCCACGCGGCGTGAACCGCCTCCCAGGCGCGCTGCACGTCGTCGGCCACGCCCATGTCGGCCGGGGCGACCAGCGCCTCGCCGCCCGCCGCGCGGACCATCTCCGCGGTGCGCGCGAGGGCCTCCTGACCTCGTCCGGTGAGCGCGACCCGCATGCCGGCCCGCGCCAGCGCGACGGCGGCCGCCTGCCCGATCCCGGATCCGGCCCCCGTCACCCAGGCGACCTGCCCTTCGAGCGCGCGCATCATGGCCTTCGGCTCCCGCCCTACGGCTTGGCGACGAGCGGGCAGCCGCCCTCGGCGAGGGGGCGGAAGGCCTGCTCGGCGGGGATCGTCTCCAGCACCTTGTAGAGGTCCCACGGGCCCTTCGACTCGGACGGCGCCTTCACCTCGAACAGGTACATCGGGTGGATCTTGCGCCCGTCCGCTCGGACCACACCCTTGCCGAACAGCGGGTCCTCGGTCGGGTTGGCCTTCATCCAGGCCATGGTCTTCTGCGGGTCCGTCGACTTCGTCGCCGCCACGGCCTTCAGGTAGTGCAGGAGCCCGGCATAGACGCCCGCGTGGTTCATCGTCGGCATGCTGTTGCCGTTGCGCGGGTAGAAGCGCTCCGAGAAGGCCCGGGTCTCCGGGTTGAGATCCCAGTAGAACGACTCGGTCAGCACGAGGCCCTGCGCGGTCTGCAGGCCGATCGCGTGGACGTCGACGGCGTAGATCAGCAGGGCGGCGAGCTTCTGGCCGCCGTCGGTCAGCCCGAACTCGTGCGCCTGCTTGACCGCGTTGACCGTGTCGCCGCCCGCGTTGGCCAGACCCACAACCTTCGCGCCCGAGGCCTGCGCCTGCAGCAGGAACGAGGAGAAGTCCGTGGCGGGGAACGGGACCCGCGCGGCGCCCAATACGCGCCCGCCGCCCGTATCGATCACGGCCTTCGCCTCGTTCTGAAGGGAGAGCCCGAAGGCGTAGTCGGCGGTGAGGAAATACCACGTGTCGCCGCCGCGCTTGAGCATGGCGCCGGCCGTGCCGTGCGCCAGGGCGTAGGTGTCGTAGGTCCACTGGATCGTGTTCGGCGAGCACTGCTTGCCGGTCAACTCCGTGGTGCCGGCCCCCGAGTCGATGAAGACCTTGTTCTTCTCGCGGGTGACCTGGCTCACCGCCAGCGCAACCGAGGAGGTCGGCACGTCGAGGATCGCGTCCACGCCGTCGCGGTCGTACCACTGGCGGGCGACGGCGGCGCCGATATCGGGTTTGTTCTGGTGGTCGGCCGAGACGATCTCGACCTGCACGCCCGGCTCGGTCTTGGCGAAATCCTCGACCGCCATCTGCGCGGCGACGACGGAGCCCTTGCCGCCGGTATCGGCGTAGACGCCCGACATGTCGTTGAGGACGCCGACCTTGACGCGGATCGGCTCGGCAACGGCCGGCCCGGCGAGCGCGGCGAAGCCGATCGCGACCGAGAGTACGCAACTCCGGATCGACGCCATGGCAGACCGTCCTCCGCGGCAGTTTCTGTCTTTCGGCCAGGAGGGCACGCTGGCATCCCAGCGTCAAGCAGCGGTCCGCGACCGGACCCGGGAGCGGTGAGACAGGCCGGTGCCGGATGTGTCGCGGCGGCGGTGCTGACGGAATCGGGCCGGAACGCCCGCCCGAGACCGGCCCGTCGCGACATCGAGATCGGCGCGGTGGAGCGGCCTCAGCCGGCGCGCTGTGCCGGGCGACGGTCACGCCCCACGGGCGCGAGGCCCGGCCTCGGCGATCGAATGTCGTGGTGCCGGCGGAGGGGATCGAACCCCCGACCTTCGGTTTACAAAACCGACGAAATACCATCTCGCAGCCTAACACAGCCTCACAGCGCGCGGCATTTGCAAGCCGTTGTAGAAGCTTGTTTTTTCCGGAGTGTTGGCTAGTGTTAATCACGGAGCCTAACAGGGCCAAACGTGCCTTGGGTGTTACCCTGGTGATACCCTCAGAAGGCCAGCGGTTTCGGAGCGAGGTCATGCCGAAGGCCCTCACCGTCAGAGGGATTGAGGCCTTGAAGGGCGGACCGGTCCGGGCCGAGGTCCCGGACGGGCTGATCCCCGGCCTCTATCTCATCTGCCAGTCGTCGGGCGTGAAGTCTTGGGCCGTTCGCTACCGTGCCGGCGGTCGGACTCGGAAGCACACGCTCGGTCGCTACCCAGCCATCGATCTCGCGAACGCTCGTGAGATTGCTCGGCGCACTCTCGTGGCAGTCGCGTCGGGGCGCGACCCGGCTGCCGACAAGGCCGAGGCGCGCCGCTTAGCTGGCGAATTAGCTGGACCGGCACGGGATCGGTTCGACGCTGCGGCCGCGCTGTTCATTGAGCGCTATGCCAAGGCCAACACGAAGGAGCAGACCTGGCGGGAGAGCGAGCGGTTGCTCGCGACCCATGTCCTGCCGCTCTGGCGTGCTCGCCGTGTGCAGGAGATCGCCAAGCGCGATGTCGTCGAGCTGATGGATGCCATCGTCGACCGTGGTGCGCCCGTGTCGGCTAACCGTACCCTCGCGGTAGTACGGCGCATGTTCGGCTGGTTGGTCGAGCGCGGCGTGATCGTCGCAAATCCCTGCGCGGAGGTGAAGGCGCCGACGGCGGAGAAGAGCCGGGATCGCGTCCTGTCCGACGACGAGCTGCGAGCCATCCTGCGGGCCTGCGATCGGCTCAACGAGCCGTTCGGCGCGCTGATCAAGCTGTTGGCGCTCACCGCCCAGCGCCGCGATGAGGTGGGCCAGATGACGTGGCGCGAGGTCGACCTCGATGCGCGGCTGTGGACGATCCCGAAGGAGCGGGCGAAGAACGGGATCGCGCACGACGTGCCGCTTTCCGACGCGGCTGTGACGGTGCTTACCGGGGTCCGCCGCATCGCGGGCAGCCGAGGACTTGTGTTTACCACTACGGGCGAGACGCCAGTTTCCGGCTTCAGCAAGATCAAGAAGCGCCTCGACGACGCCGTACCGGATGCGCCGCCATGGGTGCTGCACGACCTGCGCCGCACCGCTGCTTCGGGCATGGCGCGGCTCGGAGCTAATCTGCCGGTGATTGAGAAGGTCCTGAACCACACGTCCGGCTCTTTCGGGGGTGTGACCGGGATCTATCAGCGCCACCATTTTGCGGATGAGAAGCGGGCGGCGCTGAATGCGTGGGCGGCGCATGTCGAGGCGATCGTCGGCAAGGAGGCTCGGTGAGCGACAAGCCCGACATGAAGGCGTTGGCCGAGCAGGTGCGAGCGTTTGCTCAAACGCCGCGCATGCAGGAGCTTAGACGGCAGTTAGAGGCGTTTCAGCAGTCACCGCCGGAGCATATCCGCAAATTGCGGGAAGATCTCAAAGAGTTCAGTATTAGACAAAGAATGCAACTAGGCCAACGTGGTCAGTCTGGCGTTGAGCCATCGAAGCCTAAGAAGCGTTCGCGGGGACGTCCTCCCGGTGCGCAATACCCAGAAGATGCAGCGCTGGTCGCCGCAATGCATAGAGAAATACTCTCAACCGGAGCGAAAAAAATCCTGCCGATCGCTCGCAAATTCGCCAGTTCCGCAAAGGGCAGCTTTGCGGAAGAGAATAAGGCCCGCCGTCTAGAGCGAGCCTACCGCAAGCGCTTCGGATCAGCCGTGGAGAGAAAATAGCCGAATTTCTCTCCATATCAGCTGATTATTACTCCATAAAATTCGATTTTAAATCCTTCGCAATCCGCGGTGACCGCGAGCATGTTTGCTTTGCGGCGCGAGAGTTCGCGCGCGTTTGGAGGTGTGAAGATGAGCGAACGACAGAAGCTCTACTGCACCGCGACCCAGGTCCGCCGTCGCTATGGCGGGATCTCTGAGATGGGTCTGTGGCGCTGGATCCATGATGGGAAGATCGACTTCCCAAAGCCCGATCTGATCGTGAATGGCCGGCGACTCTGGAGTGAGGAAACACTCGACCGCTTCGACGCTCGCCTTTCGGTGAAGGAGGCCGCGTAGGCCATGAAGCAAGAAACCCGCGCATCGCGCGGGGCGATGACGGGTCTCGAATTGTCTGCTGTGGCGGCTGACAAACTCGTAGATACCGCGAAGCCCCTCGCTCTTCAAGCATCCACGCTCGCCAAGCGCTTCGGCTTGACGCCGTCTGTGGCGGCGACGATCGCCGAGTTGGCCTATCCCGCAGTCGACAGCTGGAGGGCCCGCGCATGATCGCGATCGCCTCCCCCATTCACACCGCTACCATCAACGCCATTACGGTCCGCTTCTTCCGCGGGCCGACCGATGGCCCCGACATGCCTTGGCATGCTCACGAGGAGCTGCTGGCAGCCCTCGCAATGCCACGCGACCTGCGCCGCCTGCTGAAGGCCGCGCTGCTGAAGCACCGGAAGGATGCCTGCCACACGGTCGAGGTCGACGGCGAGCCGCTGCTACTCGCGCCGCACTTCGTCGCTCAGGGCTTGATTGGCATGGCCCAGGAGGTCGGGAGGGGCGTCACCACGACGCCCGACCTCGTCGACCGCGAGTACGCTCGCGCCGGTGTCGCCGCGATGAACGCGCTAACCGCGCACCTGTCGGCGGCAGAGGATCGGTTCACTTGGGCGATACAGGCCTTCCAAAATCAGGGAGGCGCGGCATGAACGCGCCAATCCAAAATCCCGATCGGGCGGCAATGACCGCTCACACCTTCGACGCCGTCGCCGAGGCCGCGTCGATTGCCGAGAGCTACGCCAGGATGGCCACCGAGATGGCGTCGATCGGTGACGCCCGCGGTCTGCGGTACGCGCTGCGCCAAGCCGCCGTCGCCCTCGCCAGCGCTGCGGACGCGACGGCGCTGCTCAAGTCCACCAGTTTGCGCGGAGGCGCCTGATGTCCGAGCGCGCATACAACCATCCAGAGTCGGATCCGTCGGACGCCTATCACGGTTGGCCCGGCCCAGACCCCTACGAAACGCCGCGGAAGGCGAGTAGCCGCCAATCCCAAACACCGCCGCCGCACTTGGGCATTGAGAACGCGGCCGACCTGCGCCGGATGACTTTCCCGCCCATCCAGTACGTCGTGCCTGGGTACATCGCGGAGGGCTGCACGCTCCTCGCGGGGCGGCCTAAGCTCGGCAAATCATGGCTTGTTTTGGAGAGCGGTCTCGCCGTGGCGATCGGGAGCGACTGCCTCGGCGGCATCGCCTGCAGGCAGGGTGACGTGCTGTACCTCGCCTTGGAGGACAACCGGCGCCGGCTCCAGCGTCGCATCGACAAGGTGCTCGGCGCCTTTGCGAAGGAATGGCCTGCCGCCTTCGAGTACGCGACTGAGTGGCCGCGTGCCAACGAGGGCGGCCTCGACAGGATCCGCGAGTGGATCAAGTCCAAGGCTAACCCGCGCCTCGTCATCGTGGACGTGCTGGCCATGTTCAAGCCGGTGCGAGGCTCCAGCGAGTCCTTGTACGAGGCTGACTATGCCGCCATCAAAGGGCTGCAGGGCCTCGCGGGCGAGTACGGCATTGCCATCGTGGTCGTGCATCACACCCGGAAGTCCGGTGCCGAGAGCGACCCATTCGAGAAGGTGTCCGGCACGCTCGGCCTTTCCGGCGCCGCAGACACCGCCTTGATCCTCGACCGGGACAGCAACGGTGCGACGCTCTACGGCCGCGGTCGTGACATTGAGGAGATCGAGAGCGCAGTCATCTTCGACAAGGAGTCCTGCCGCTGGCTCATTCAAGGTGAAGCCACAGACGTCCGCCGGACGGACGAGCGTAGCACGATCCTCAGCGTGCTGTTGGAAGCCGACGCATCGATGTCGCCGATCGATCTGTCCGACGCCACCGGCATGCCGAACCTCAACATCCGGCAGTTGCTCTTCAAGATGGTCAAGGCCGGCGAGATCGAGAAGTGCGGCCGCGGGCGCTACCGCCATCCCGACCGCGCCGACATCGGTAACAGCCAATATCCCCGTAACAACGATAACAAGATAACAAATCCGGGGGTCTATCGGCGCTCTCACGATGGGGAGGGCTACGATGACTGAGCCAGACTTGTTACCATGTTATCGATGTTATGGGGGCTTGGTGACCCACCTCCAACAATCGCCTCAGGCGTCGTCGACCACCGGCACGGCGAAGAACTTGAATGGATCCTCGACCACGCCGCCCTGCGCATCCATGGCATCCGCACAGTGCTGGCTCTCGATCGGCGTCGAAGGTCGAGACGTGAAGGTGGCGGTAGGCGCCTCTAGGCTTGCGGCTCTGATTTGCTTTTCGACTTCGCCTTCATGGGTCGAATGGCAGAACATCCAAGGCTCGCCATCCTTCTCGATCGTCACGTAGGCCATGGGCATCTCCTGCGGTTCGGAAGGGACAACGCAGCAGGATGCGATCGGGCAGCGGACGACGGGTCGCGATGGCGGACCGGTAGGACTATCGCCTTTCCTCAGATCCCCACGCTCGCTGCGCCGGCTTCGGCCGCCTCTTTCACGCTAGCGCCGTTCCGCAGGGCTGTCGCGACGACGGTCGACATCGTGTCGACGGCTTGAGCACGATCCTCGGCGTGATTGTGGGGAATACTCATCCGCAACCTCCGGTGAGCGTACTGCCCATCAGGAAATTTGAGATCCAATCGATCTCTGAGTATTCTGATGGCCCCCGCGTAGTCCCGATCAAAGCAAGCATTCCCGATATCAGGTTTGTTTTTGAAAATCGGGAATTCCTCTTCTTGGGGCGGCAAATCGCCCTGACGATGATTAGCGCCGCCGACAACAAAATCGAACGCTTTGGCGATCATTCGATAGAAAAACGGCATCGGAGCCTCCTGAGCGGGCAACAGATGACGCAACCGATCAGTGTTCGTGACGCGGATACTGAGTGTGCGGGTGCAAGGAGCGGGCCATGCCGATCGTTGAGCAAAGGGGCGAATTGTTCGCTGCCCTGTGCCGGACGCGGTGCGGTCTACGAACCGGCAGGCAGCCGAAGGTCGCAATCCTGTGCCGCTTCACCCATCGAGCCAACCAAAGCCGAGAGAAGGGTAAGTCAGCGCCGCCCGCCGCCACTCGGCTTCGTGTCGTTCTCGATCGCCCGCAAGGCGTTCTCGAAAGCCTTGTCCTCAGTGGTGAAGGCCCTGTCCGAGCGCTCGATGAGCTTGCCGCTTCGGCGCAGCGCCCAACCAAAATGGCCTTCCGGCTTCTTCAGAGGCTCAATGGTGACTGAGTAGGGGTGTGGCACGTCAGACGTCATGGCCGAGCTATGCCGATCTGGCCGCTCGGCCGCAAGTACATCGCTCAATCAGTAGTGTGCGATTTGCCGGCGCGATAGCGTCACCAGAAATCCTCGGTGATAAGTGCGCCGCTCCGGTCGAAGGTGCCGCGCCAACCTCTGTCGGGGAGGCGGACAGTCACCAGCGTCTGACCCGCATCCTCGCTGCTGCCGGCCTTGATCCGCGCATCGACCTGGCCTTGGCGTTCCATGCGCTTCAAGTCCGTCGCACTGACGCCGAGACACAACGCCAGTTCGCGGGGATCGACGATCCAATCGCCCTGATGTCCGAAGGTGAGCCTCATGGGGCAGCCCTTCATCAGTTCGGCAGCGGTTGCGAGGCAGCGAGTGACGATGGCGCGCCTAGGCTTGAGGCAGGCCGTGGCGTTCACCCGATGATCAACCGGATCAGCAGGCACGCCACCGCCGAGCCCGAGAGTGCGATACCGAGCAGGTATGGGCTGGGAAGCTGATCGCCCGAGTTGACGTTCTCCCCCCACCGGTGAGTCGGCTTGTTGGCAGCCGCTCCGCTTGCCGAGCTTGTGTTCACGTTTGGATAGATGTGCGCGCTCATAACGAATTCCTTCCAATGGTTGAGCTTGCGGAAATTATCCCACCGCTCACTGCGCGGCGCAGCTTTCGGACCAGAAATGGGAAACAGAATTCAATGGTGCGACAAATTAGCATGAGTATCCCGCATTGGATATAACGAAGTATCACGCTCCATAACTAAGGCCGACAAAGCGTCGGCGAGCGAATTTTAGATAGCTACGGCAGCATCTTGCCGCGGCGCATCATGTAATCCATCGTTCTAGCTACGCAGTGATTGAGGCGTAGCCACATCATGACCAATCCTCTCCGACGAGACGCCTTGCTCCGGCTGAAGGTCGAGACCGATCTCGCCCGAGCGGTGGAGACCGCGGCCCGCCAGCGCGGCCAGACCATGAGCGAGTTCACGCGGCAGAGCCTTCGCGCGCAACTCGCCCGTCACGGTGTTCGGCTCGGTCCCGACGACGGCCCCCGCACTCCGCCGGCCGCTCCCGCCCTCGCTCGTGCAGCTTGAGGGAGGTGAGCTTGAACCTCCCGATCGCCAACATTCGCCAGGACCGGCACGTCGCGTCGTACGTCAGCCTCGGCCGCAGTCGGCCTGACCTGAAGCCGGTGGTGCTGGATGCGCCTCTTAGCTCGACGCAGATTTCCGCTGAGCGCGTCGCCGCCCAGGTCGAGCGCGAGGCCTTGGAAGCCAGCCGGTCCGACGTACTGCTGAACGGCACCTCCGACGACGTCGCTGCGCTCGACCACCGTATTGCTCTCACCAAGATCCGGCTGGACCAGCTGGAGGTGCAGCACGCCGCTGCGGTGCTTGCCGAGGCTGAGGCCAAGGCCGCTCACGAGGCCGAGCAAAAGCGCCGCAAGGATCTGCATCGCAAGGCCATGAAGGCCTCCGCCGAGGTCGAGAAATTGGCGACGGAGTACGTCAGCGAGGCGAAGCGTCTGGTTCCGGTGCTGGAGAAGATCCGCGAGCGGGCCGCGCTGATCGAGGCTGCCAACTTCGCCTTGCCCGACGGCGCCGATCCGGTCCCGCCCGGCGAGCCCCGTTGCAGCTGGAGCGACAGCGCTGACCAGCCGCACAGCTCAATCGCCAGTCGCGTCAAGCTGCCCGCCCTCGGCAACGACGCCGGCTTCATCTGGGGCGAGGTCGCTGCCCCGCTTCCCTACAGGATCATCCATGACCCGCTCTGAGATCGAAGACGGCGCCGCGTGGGCCCGTCGCACACTTCGCAAGCCTGAGCCGACGACCCCCGAGCGCAAGCTGAATTCGGCCGGACGCATCGCAGCCTGGTCGGCTCAGAACCTCCAGGACGAGGCCAAGGGCACGCAGACCCGGTCCGCTGTCGAGCAGACCCGACGCGACCTGCACACCCCCGGCTCATCCTTCACGGTCGGTTCCGAACGCTATGCAGCGGACGGCTCACGCTGGAAACGCGTGGCCTAACCCCTTCACCAGCTCCCCAGGTTGCATGCGGTTTCCTGGGTCGAGGGACGGTCGCGCCAGCGTGTGCTGTCCGCTGGCGCGGCCAACCCCTCTCAAGCCGAAGAGCAGCACACGGACACAGACAATGGCCAGCACCAAGCCCGACACCACCGTGGAGACCGACGTGCCGGTCATCGAAGTCACGCCCATCGATCACGGTGATGCTCACGGCGTCGGCAACATGGAGCAGGCGCCGATCCGGCCTGACCTGCTGCACGAGACCGCAGAGGAGGTCGCAGCCCGTGACGCAGCCTGGCGATCGGCAGGGGTGAGGTGAATGACGGTGTCAGTCGCCGCCACCACCACCACCGCCGTCTCCACCGCCGCAGCTTCCCCCATCGCTGGAGAAGCCGCCAGCCGAGCAGCCATGACCACCATGACCGCCGGAAGACGAGCCAGTGTCTGTCGAAGGGTTCGAGCCGCCGTAGCTCCCCTCTCCGCCACTACCGCTGCCGTTGTAGATGTAGCCGACCCGCACGCGACGCTCTCGCGTCAGCATGTTGAAGAAGCTGGCCACTATCGCGATCGCCGCGATGACAAGGACCGCAAGCTCAAGCGACTGCTTCATGTCCATCGGAACCTCCATCGGTTCGTCGGTCAGAGCAGTCTAGCACGCGCCGCTCCGCAGCGCCCTGAGGCCCATGAGCCGGTGGGACCCAACGGGGATCTCCGCACGGAGGGTGCCCTGATGCGAGTTCCCAGGGTCCTTCCCAGGGGTGGTCAGGCCCGAGGGCCCGCCCGAGCAAAGCTTCTGTCTAGGTGCGGTCGGCCAAAAGCATGCAACGCGCAACGTCACGTGCAACAGGCACACGCAACATGGCAACGACTGAAACCAGAGCAGCCTTCGCCCGCCGTCACGGTGTGAACCGTTCGACGGTCGGCCGCTGGGAGGCCAAGGGCAGCATCGTGTTGACGGTCGACGGGCTGGTGAACGTCGAGGCGTCGGAGCAGCTGCTCGGCGGCCGGGCGGAAACCTACCGCGGAGGCAAGGCCAAGGGTCCAAGCGCTCAGAAGCTCCCGGCGAAGGCCGATCCAGTTCTGGATGCACCGCCAGCTCGCGATCCGTTGGCGCTGGCGCACACCGGCCTCGCCGAGGTGATCCGCGCGATCGGCCCCTTCGCCGCCCGGATGGCGCTGGAGTTCGGCGCGCCGCTAGAGGTGGCCTATGGGCTCGACCAGGCCGTTGCCGTCGAGGCGGATGGCATCGCTGCCCGGTTCCTGGCCCAGCATGGTCACCCAGATACGGCCAACGGCTACGGAGCGCTGGAAAGCCTAGGCCTCGACTTCGCGGAGGCGGACTGGGCCGCGCTCGCCAAGGCCACTGGCGTGCCGCTCGACCTCGATGCGCTCGATGCGTGGTTCACCGGCACGGCCTACTGGCGCGAGCCCGCGAAAGCAGCCGCATGACCGATCAGCTGACTTCTCAGCCCATCCCCTCCAACGACCCGCCGCGCATCGGCGAGGTCCGCGAGTTGTTCGGCATCAAGCTCCGATGGAACGGCTCTCAGTGGCAGAAGGTGACCGCCCATGGCCGATGAAACGCTCCGTATGCAGGCCGAGGTTGTCGACCGGTTCTCCGGTCCGCTGAAGGCCCTCCGAGCCCAGCTGCTCGACACCAGCCGCCAGGGGGCCGCGCACGGCGAGAACCTCGCAAAGGGCTTGGGTAAGGTTGAGAGTGCAGCCAGATCAGCCGGGCAGGCCGCCCAGACCGTTCTCAACCCCGCCCTGGCCGCGATCGGCGTCACGAGCCTCGGCACGGGCGTGGCAGTGGCCGGCGTCGTGAACGCCCTGAACAGTTTGGGCAGCAGCTTGTCGAGCCTCGGGCAGCTCGGCCGCGAGACCTCGATGGCTGCCGATCAGCTTCGAGTGTTCCAGTCAGTAAGCGGCAAATTTGGCATCTCCAGCGATGCGTCCGCTGCCGCGGCGAAAAGCTTTGCGACGAACATGAGAGACATTCGCCGGGGCGTCGGCGAGACCATGGGTTTCCTGCAATCGCAGAACCAGGTGGTCGCTCAGTTTGCCATCAAGCTTAAAGGCTCGAAGAACAACGACGATGCCTTGAAGATGGCTGAGGAGTTCATGGAGCAGATCCCCAACGCGGTGGATCGGGGTCGCTTCGCTGAGAAGCTGTTCGGCAACATGGATCTGGGCCGGCTCGGGGATAGGCACCTCGGCGCGATCCGGGACCTGAACGCCAAGGCTGCGGAAAAGCTCGGGCCACTTGATCCGAAGATGGTCGAGTCCGCCGAGCGGTACGAGCGGGCGCTCGCCGACCTGCGCTCCTCCATGTCACGGATCGGGACGACGATCGCTTCCGAGCTGATGGGGCCGGCCGAGCGGTTCGCGACGTGGATCGACGACATCGCCTCCGGCAAGCGGAAGGATCTGATCGACGGCGTGCGGAAGGGCATGCACGACATCGGCGACGAGCTGGGCAAGATCGACTGGAAGGCCGCCGGCCAGAGCGCCGAGCAGATGCTCACGAGCACGACGATGCTGGTGAAGCCGCTGGCCGAGAGCGTGAAGGAGATCGCTGCGGCAATCAAAAGCTTCAACGAGGGCAAGCCGGCCGAAGCGCTGCGCCACCTCGACGGCGGTAGTGGCCCGCTCGCCCGCCGGCTCGCTCCGATGCTGGGTGACGACGAGATCAATGCCCAAGAGAACGTCGACAGGCTGCGCAAGCTGCGGGACGTGTCGCGGGATGCATCTCAGCACCTGATCGGTCGGACGCAGCAGCGCATGGGCCTGCTCGACACGCCGGAGGTTGCAGAGAAGAAGCTGGCCGACGCCGAGGCCGAGTTGAGCCGCCTGAAGGCTCGGACGCCTGAGCAACGGCAGAAGGACTACGAGCAGTCGACCGAGCGGTTGCGGAAGTCGGTTGACGGCTTGAGCGAGCAGCTGAAGCAGCAGCAGAACGGCAAAGATGCGACCGCGCAGAAATCGTCTCTAGACGCCGACGAGCTGTTCGGGGGCGCCCGCATCCAGGCCGCCTCGCTCGGCGGCGCCAGGATCTACGGCGGACCTGGAGGAACGGGCCCCATCCCCGAGGCTCAGCGCAACGCCGCCCGCGAGAGTTTCAGGCGATACCTGATGCGGCGCGTTCCGGGCTATACGGGCGGCGACACCGTGCCGATACTTCCGGACGGGACGATCCCCGGCCTCGGCTACAAGCCTGGCGCTGGCGGGCGGGCGACCAGCATGGGCGGAGACTCTTCGCGACTGCCAGGGATCGGCGGCGGCCGGGGCTCAACACCGGCAATTCCCGACTCGGTTCCGATGACGGCCGATGAGCGGAACACGCTCGGGCTCATCATGAAGTACGAGGGCGGCGGCAAGAACCAGATGAACTACATGGGTAAGCGCCTCGGCGTCGACCCCATGCAGGCCAAGGGCTACACCGCACAGGGCTACTACCAGATGCTGAACTCGAACTGGCGCCGGATCGCTCCGGGCCTCGGGATCACGGCGCCCAACGCGATGTCCGGTAGCCTGGAAGAGCAGACCCGCGTGGCTCTCCACCTCTTGCGGAACGGCGGGATCCGCAACTGGTCGAACTATAATCCGGCGCTTCGAGGCGCGCTCGCCCGCAGTGAGCGAGCGCCGGTTGCGAGCATCCCGCCGATCGGCGAGCGACCCCGCATCTCATCGAACGACCCTGACTTCCTGCCGAATGGCACACCCCGCATCCTCAAGCCCAACAGCATGAAGGATGCGCCTGGGCTGACTATGGACGACGCCAGCCGTCTGCGTGGTGGTGCCGATGGTGAAGGCTGGGCAGCACGGGAGAAGGCCAGGAAAGCCTTCGAGACGATGCAGCAGGGCGAAGGCCGCCTCGACGCCTCTGCCGCTCGTGCCGGTGTCGTGGGTGGCCAGAAGGTTGAGGCGAACGGCAGCGTCAGCGTCGTCGTGCAGCGACCGGGGCCAGACACGAACGTCCGGACCTCGGCCTCCGGCAACCTGTTCAAGGACGTGGTGCTGAGCCGGGGGCGGACGATGGCTCCGGCGGAACGTGGGTAACCACGCCGCACGCCTCCGCAAACTGAGCAGTTGCAACTTTAGATTTTGTGGCGAGAATGTGGTCGCAGATTGAGGGGTGCGGGTGCTGACATGCGGTGCGGATCGGTCTTGCTGGCTTTAGCTCTGTCAGCCTCTCCGGTCATCGCGGCGCCGAAGCCGCCCGCCTACTATCCGGCGGAAGATTTCTTCAACTCGCGGTACGACCTGCGCGAACGCGTCATCGCTCAGACCATGCTGATCGGTGCAGGTTATCAGAACGCTGTTCCAACCGAACGCTTCACCCTTAACATCTTCAACGCCACGCGCGATTTCCAGATCGCCAACGGTCTTGCCCCATCTGGCAGCCTCGATCAGCTGACGTCGGATAGGTTGCTGGCGGCGGCACGGCCCATGTTCAACATGTGGAATTTCCGGCAGATTAGCCACCCTGTGCGCGGCCGTCCAATCTGGATGCCGCAAGGTATGGGGCTGCAGCAGTATCCGAATAAGAATGGTCTGTCCTACCGCGAGCCGCAGGGCCGCTTCCGCGTTTTGTATAACTATTTCCCCGACATCACGGCTGATTTTGTCTACGCAGACACCCTAAACAAAATGAAAATGGATGGCACGTTCGTCCATTACTCTGTGATTAAGGACGGATGGTTCGTCATTTCTGCCACCTCGGCCACAGGCGAGGACAGATATCTTCGCTATCATCAGGACGGGTCAGGCATCCTCGGCTTCGTGGCGTTCTGGAACAACGCCAACGGCGTCGTGAACGGCGAGCGCATAGCTGTACTCATGTCGGCGTCGCTCGGCTCGGTGATGAACGGACGACCTTTTGTAGAGCCGCCCGGCTTCCTACAGGAGGCGCCAGCGAGCGTCGCTGCGGCCCCTGCTGTCGTGCCGGTGAGCCGGCCAGATCCTGCCGTGATCCCCCCGACGCCAAAGCCGCTTGCACCTGCGCCAAGCCCCGTTGCGCCACCGCCAGTCGCGCAGTCTAGGCCCGAGGATAAAATCTCTACGGGCAGCGGGTTTTTCGTCGACGCACAAGGCCGGTTCATCACGAACAACCATGTCATCGAGACCTGCAAGGACGTGGTTGTGAAGACGCCAGACGGTCAGATCCGGAAGGCCAGCGTCAAAGCAACCGATGCGGCTAATGACATGGCCATAGTCCAGGTGACCGGCGCGGAGGGCCACAAGTTCGCGCCTCTACGGCTAGGCGCCCGGCTTGGCGAAGGCATCGCCACGTTCGGTTACCCTCACCTCGACATGCTCGCCAACACGGGCAACTTCACGCTCGGCAATGTCACTGCGTTGGCGGGCGTGAACGACGACTCGCGCTTCTACCAGATCTCTGCGCCCGTTCAGTCCGGCAATTCTGGCGGCCCTGTTCTGGACAACTTTGGCAATGTAGCGGGCGTCGTTCAATCGAAGCTGAACGTGCTGAAGGTTGCGATCGCATCTGGCGACTTCCCGCAGAACATCAACTTCGCCATCAAGGGTGCAATCCTAGCCTCGTTCCTGGAGAGCAACGGGGTGATGATCACGCCGGGCTCGATCACTGGACAGAAGCTTGACCCGGCGGATCTCGCAGATGCTGCTAAGGCCGTCAGCGGTCTAGTGGCTTGCCAGTGAGGGCTAGGTAGCCGTCTCCTACGTCAACCTGCTCCGCGGCTCGGCGCAGAACCAGGGGTGGCAGATGACGAAGGCGAAATAGGTCTCAGAGTCCCAGCACCTCAAAGGCACGGCAGACGATCCACGCCCCTAATAGAAAGAGCACAAGACTACTCCACCCAAACAAGTAAATTAAAAAATGTGTTATTGTTGCGACCTTTCGTGCCGTATCTGGAAGAACATCGCACTCTCCCTTTGATATGAGATCGCTTAAATGTTTTGGGCTTTGGTAAGTATTTGCTATAGCTAGCCAATTCCGCCATATCAGTGCGGCTAACAACCCGCTTGCGACGAGCCCGCCGGCGAAACAGAACAATGCCGGAGCGAGAGAATGAAGAAAGGAGATCGCAACCATAATAGATTTCTGGTCGGATTTAGAGATTAATGCCCCGACTAAACTTAAAAGAGCAATTATGGCGCCCCCGTTCAGCAGAGTTAGATGCTTTACGCTTTGAAGGCCGTATTGTTTGACATTTTCGTACGCGTTTAAACTATACCCGTAGCTTTGATCAGCGTATACCTTCATTGCCAGCAGAAATTTTTCGCTTTCGAAGTCGCGAAATTGCTCTCGCATCTTCAGCTTCTCTGCTTCATCAAGCGGTGGCTGTATCAAGGAAGCCTCTCTTGGCAGTCTGTTCCGGCAAGCCGGCCACGATAGCGACGAAGGCGCTTGTGTCGAGACAGGGCTGAATGAAGCCGATCTTTGAGGGCGAGCGGCAAGCCTCGTAGATTAAGCTGGTTCCGGAGCCTCGCCGTGTTGGCATTGTCAAAACCTAAGGGTTACTCGTTGATGGGGAGCAAACGTATTTCTTGGCGAAGTTCATATCGTTGATCACACAAGCTGCAGGCCACAATTGCTCCAGCTTTGATCTGGTGAGCTGCCGCAGCATTCCTCATGCCGCATCTTCTGCAATTCCAGTTCCCTGCCCTGATTTGATGCCACACACGGCCGTCCCGCAGCAATACATTATGCTCTGCGCCGCATCTAGGGCAAGTCGTGACGTTATTTGCGGCAAACCAGTCTACGTCACGTTCCATGACGAAGGTACATCCGTCAAAATCACAGACCCAATCACAATTCCTATCTATTTTAACATTGAACATTTCGGAAGAAAGAACTAGATCAAGCCGTGATTGTATTTTTTGACATTTATCTTTGATTTTTTTGTATATTGCCTCCTCACCTGCCTCAAGTGCGCGGATGGTTGGTGCATGTAAAAAACTTCCTAAGCTTTGGTAATTTTTGCGAGCCCACGGCAAATCCATGCGGTGTTCAGTCGCCGCGATCTCGTCAAGGCCTTCAAGGCCCAGTTTCACTTCCATGTCACCGGTTAAACCGCGGACCATTTCGCTTAGCTCTTTTAAAACCTGATCCGCCTGCCAGCGACGCATCAGACTGAACGAAGCCTCAGAACGGTGCAGCTGCAGCAAATCATAGGCAAGCGACTCTATGCACATGCGCTGCTCCAGCGCGGCATAGCGAAGCTGGGCATCGTCGCCCGACGCAAGGTGCTCGTTCGCCCGCTGCAGGTGATCGCGGGCGCGTTCGCGAAGATCCGGCACTTCGGCCATAGCTATCTCGCCTTCAGTGCCTCTGACGTCCCCAATTGGAGATTTTGGTGGGCCCGGCAGGACTCGAACCTGCAACCAGACCGTTATGAGCGGTCGACACTAACCGATGATCTACGAGTTGTTTTTTATGTGACAGCCGACAGAATAGCTCCCGAAATGATTGTATATCGTTGGGGTCATGTCTTTGCGCATTGATTCATGTGTATCGTAGCGACAAACGTCAAGATCTAAAATAATTCTGACGCCAGCCTCCACGATGAATTCCAAACTTCTCAGTTTTGTTCCTTTTGGTAAGCCAAATATGACGAAATAACTATCATCTAAATCTGATGTGCTAATTATTTTTCCATTCGACTCTAAAACGTTCACGTTCTTTGCGTTAATACTGTAATCTTGGCGCTGATTATCAGAGCCAGGATAGGTAAGAAGGTCGTTTTCGACACTTTCTCTTGAGTGAGAAGCGTAGCTGGAATTGGCTTCGACCAAATAACGCAAATCTGGCTTGTATGATGTCGATGCAAGCGTGTCCAAATAATCATTTTTTGATTTATAGAACGAGAGCCATACTGCAAAATCTTTAAATGGACTGTCGTCTGTCTTTATAGCTTTTGGATCAACATATTGATTGCGGGCCACAGCACTTGCATAAGCCTTGCAAAATCTTTTAGTATCTTCAGAGCATGTGTTTGTGAGCTCTATGTAAAGATTTGGCTTGCCAATCTTAAAGAGCATTCTGTCAAGATTGTTGACCGATTTCTGGCTATTGCTGAGTATGCTCTGTGATACCTCTGTCGATCTTGCTTTATCTGCGGCGTTGCCGTTCTGCTCAAGTAATTGAATGATTGCTCCGACAATCATAGAAGATATAATGCCAGCCAATGAGAAATAACCCCATTTAGTTATCGCTTTCGTATCTTTGTCCTTAAAATCCCCTAGTATTCCTACTATACCAAGGATACCAGTCACAATCCCAGAGCAAATCTTCAAAATTGAAAGCATATCCAGCATACTATTGCCTCAAGTTTGAAAATATGAATTGATCAACTCTGTTAGTGGCATACTTTCTAGTTCGTCATGCCGCCGAAACTTTCCTCAGGCGTACCCCGCAGCCCCTCGCCATTCTCATCGATGAAGATGACGCCGACGGCTCTACCAAAGGCGCAGCAGGAAGCCACCGGCCAGCACACGACGATAAGGGTCACGGCGGACACGGCGATCTTCTACGCCGATCCGGAGAAGCGGTTGGGCCTCCGCCGCTTAGGTCGAGGCCGGAAGGCTACGACCTTCAGGTCCGAAAGGTGCTGGGTCAGGCTGTCGGGCAGCTTAGGCTTCGTCCGCCTCACTTCAGATAGCCCCTCGCCTTCAGGTGCTCGGCTAGAGCCTCGCGAAGCACTTCTGGCCGCGTCGGCTTCGGATCCGGTTGCGCGGCGATCAAAGCGTCTAGGGGGGCCACGTGCTCGGGCTGCACCCGCACCTGGATCTGGATGCCGGTCTGCTTCCCGCGGGTTCTACCCGTGCGCATGTGGTACCATAGTTGACGTGCCTCGCGGCCAGTGGTACCACAATGCCGGTCCGGCGGGAAGGTGGAAGCTCCCGCACCGGACCTAACCCCACCACTCTGTTGAGGAGAGCGGCATGGCTACCCACGCCCATAGCACACGCACGTCCTTATTACGCCTGTCCGGCAGTCAGGGCCTGAGCAGATTTGCTCAGACCGAGCAAAACGCTCGAAGCTTATTAGGCGCGGCGCCCGGCCGGCAGTCGGGCCCCGTCACCCTTGCCATCGCGGCCATGCGCGCCGCGGATCCAGATCTGGATCGACAGCACCTCCGCGAGCTACGTCGCCGGATCGCCGACCGCATCGAGGCGGACATCGCATTATTAGATGATCTCGATGGCGACGCGGACTTTGAGGACGGCGCCGACCTCGAAGCCGAGAACGAGCACGGCGGTGACGTTCAGGATGAGCCGCACGATCCCGAGGAAGACGGCGACGTTCATGAGATCGCTACGGCGGTCGCCGGCTTCGACGGCACCAACTACAGGAGGGCGCGGTCATGAAGGAGCGCAATCCGGCCTTGCACCCCCTCTTGAAGCTGAAGGGCGATATCGCGGATGTGTTCCGCTACGGGCAACTCCTGTCCGTCGTGGCGGGGTGCGAGCACCAAATCGACAACGCGATGCTCAACACCATCGCTACGCCGCTGATGGAAGCCGGCAAGCGGCTGAGCGTCTACTATCGGGAGGCCGTCACTGCGGCGCAGGAGGGTATCCAGTGATGGCCTCCACCCGCCGCGCCGCCCTCGGCGCCATCCTGGCGGCCCCACTGGCCTCTGTGCCCTCGGTCGCCGCTGAAGCCATCCTGCCGGACCATGAGGCCCGGTTTCTCGCCATCGCCCCGCAGTTGGTCGCGATGTTGGACGAGTACGATCGTCTCGCGTCGCACTACAAAGCGGCCTACGAGGCTTGGTCTCAAGCGAGACGAGACTTCGTCATTCCGCAGTGGCCAGAGGCAGAGAAGCTGCCCGAGTGGCGGGCATACATTGTCGCCCGAGAGCCGGCGGACGCTCTCTTTGTTCGTATCGAGGAGCTTTACGACCCAACCGAGGAGTCGGATGCGCAGGCGTTCACGACGCTGCCGGCGATCATGGCGCGTCTCCGCTACGCCCTGACTTTCGAGGAGTGGACCGACGAGGCGATGGCCGATGTGCGCGAGTACCTGCGGAGGCATCCGCTATGCGCCTGATCTACGCCTTCCTCGCGGTCCGGATGCTCCGGCTTGCCCGCTTCGACCTGTTCCGGCACGAGCGGCTGATGGCTGACGCGGATGCAGCTCTCGCCCGTTCACGGGATCGGGTGCGGATCGCCGAGGCCCTGGCCGCTCGGGCTGACCTGCCGCCTCGGGCGCTGCTGCGGTGACCAAGGGTGGGGGATCGGTCCCCCACCTTGCGCTCCGAACAGACCGGAACGCTCGGTTATCTTATGTTCAGTCCGGCGCGAACGGACCGGGGCTGAACGGGGCACAGTCCCTCAACATCCACGCCCGCCCTTCGGGAGGGGGGGCGAACGTCAGGGCGGGCGTGGCGGTCGAGGGAAGGCTCGACGGCCGGGCTGAATGCAAAATGCATGCTCCACACCCACCATTATGGGGGTTTGAGGGGTCCACCAGGCGGCAGGCGTGGAGGTCGACCGGAGTCGACGGACCCCAAATGTAGAACCCGACCGAAGCGTTCGATCACGTTTCTGTGTCCGTGCGCAGCCGGTGCGAACGACAATCGGCCAACGCATCCACGCCCGCCGCGACAGCAGAGGGGCATATCTGCGGACGAGCGTGGGCGGCCAGCAAGACGGTCGTGAACTCGCCGGCAAGTTGAGAGGTAGCCCGGCGGCCTTGCCAAAATGTGACCGCCGCTCGCGCATCCCGTGCGGGCGGCAAAGGGCTGGCAAAACACTCCCGCTGTTACCCCCACTGTTACCCCAGCTGGGGAAAGAAGGTCTCAGCAGAGACAAAAGTAGGGCTAAGCCATTGAAGTATATGGTGCCGGCGGAGGGGATCGAACCCCCGACCTTCGGTTTACAAAACCGCTGCACTACCGCTGTGCTACACCGGCAGGCGCTCTGAAACCATTGAGAAAATTGGCGGTTTCGGTGCGTCAGACGCGCTTTTGACTACGTTTGGGGGCGCTTCGTCAAGGCACACATCTCGGCACGTTCCGTTCATCGTGCGTGCGCGCAACCCTTGGAGTGGGCCGAAGAAGGCCGGCGCCCGAGCGATGCGGGAGGCGGCATAGTTCACGGCTTGGGAGTGGATGGCCGCGGAACCCACGACTCGCCGAACTGCGCGAGACCACCGAGGTTACCGACTGGGCGATCCGCGCCGTGGTCGTCGCAGTGCTGGCCGATCGCGCCAGCGACACCCACCGGCGTCCAAAGGGTTGGCGCCGCGACGTCGCCGAGACGCTCCGCACCAACGCTCGCGCGGCCGAGGCGCTCATCACCGACAATGGTTGATTACAAGTCGGTTTTCTACGCCGTTATCTGAGTCAGCTGGGTGCTGAGTTCCGCTGATGGTCAGGATGGAACAAGTCCTAATGTTTGACCACGTTCAGCGTGAGGATGTCACTTATGTCCTCGGATCCGGCTACGAAGGCGGGAACTCAAGTCATTGAGAAAGTAACGTAGTTTTCCCAATCCCTTCAGGAACGGCCTCTCGACGAAAACTTCTGCCATGTAAGCAGGAGAAATTATTGCCGCAAAAGCAAATATGAAAACGAGTACTAGATAAATTATATTGTGTGGTCTGATCAAAACGATAAACGAAAACACTGTATAAATTACAGGAACATGGACTAAATATAGTGGGAACGATATAGCTCCAAGGAACGATCCTATTTTTCCAGAAAGCGCGCGATGTGCAGTAGGAGAGTTGATGTATCCGTATACAATCAAACCCGCGGCCATCGGGTATAGTATGCTGTCCTTTGTGCCCATTGCAAGAAATGCAGGGAGCCAGTCAAGTCCCAATATATTAGCTGCGTCACCACTCTGGGATCCAATGGCCAGGCCAAGAATCACCGCAAGCATTGGGAATCTAAAATTCAACTTTCCAACTGCCCACGCTTCTCGTAGATATATGCCCACAATAAAGCTTCCATACTCATATTTGCTTAGCGTATATATCAAGCATAAAAAAATGGATGTTATAATAATCCTGTCTCTTGCGCGCTTAAACAGGCAAACCAAGAAGCACAAAAGTGATCCAAATAGCTCAGGACGCATAGTCCACAGAACGTTATTGAAGTACGAACCACCTTTTGCAAATATATCAAAAACTCCGCTTCGAATGGCGACACTAAAACTTGGGATATCTCCCTGATAGGTCCAAAGAAGCCAGCGGCTATGCGTAATTTCATGGAGCGCGCTTGCTTCTGTAGGAAATATTTTCAACAATAGCCAACCGAAGCAAGTGCTTAACAGTGCCGGGTATGCTAAGCGTAGATATCTAATGATCACGTTGACCCATATAGGGTCTGGTCTGCGTATAGTGGCATTTATCAAAACAAATCCACTAAGAACAAAGAACACAGATACAGCAAATGCCCCATTCCATAGAACTGCCACTGGACTGTAGGATATCCATGATGCATTTGATTGCTGTTCTGGAACTAGAAATGGGACCAAGGCCGACATAAAGTGAAAAAGGACGACGATTAACGCGGCAAACCCCCGAAGTCCGTCAAGTTGGTTTAAGCGAGCGGTCTGCAATGGCTCATGTCCCACAAAACGTGCTGGTAGAGGGCGGCGCGACATCTGCGAACAACGGCGGGCCCGAAAACCCCATCCCATTAATGGACGGTCTTCTGCATAGCACTTGAGGGTTTCGAAATCGCTGAAAGAACTGACCAGTCAAGCCCTAGCGTACTCATATTTCTCGACTAGATTTCGCCACCAAGGGGCTGCTTCCGTATCAACTGCGGGCATCGCGAAATGCGGGCTCGAAGCTCCCGAAAGGGGCCTGGGCGGGCACGGGGTACATCCGCTTGTGTGTATCGCCGCCCGCCAGCGGATCTGCGAAAATCCACCCACAGCGGTCACCCAAGCATCCTGTTAAGGTTCAGGCGTAGGCGATTGGCAGTTCGCTCACCAGCGTCTTGTAGCGCGGCGCGCGATTCTACACCTTGGTGTTCCAGTCGCACCGGATCACCCACGCGGGCACCGCGGTGCTTCGGCTCCAGCGCGCGTTGCACGCGTCCAGCGCCACCATCAGCGGGGTCGCCCCGCCCGATCCGGCGCGCCGATCAGCGCCCGTGGGTCTTGTGACAGCGGCACGAGGTCGGTCGTGACGATCTCCGCCTTGCTGTAGCGTCATGGCCGCGCGCCAAGGCAGTGCCACCCTGTGCCGCACCGCCCTGATCGGCGCCAGCGTGTCCGAACTGTGCTCCGGCAGCTGCACCCGCGTCGACACCGAGCGCATCCGCTCGTCCCGGTCGTGCTCGCTCGTGTGGTAGAAGACCGTGACGTTGATCGGTTTCCAGTCCTTCGCGCCGCAGCTTCTCCCCGAATTGTTCAGCGTGCGCCGCCACCGCTTCCTCAAGCAGGGTTTGGTCGGGCCGAGGCCGATGGAGGTCGGGACCCCGATCCAGGCCCGCACCGTGGCGTGCTGGTGTTGCGCGCGCTCGACCTTCGAGCCCAGTGCCGCGTCCGACAGGTCGGGAAGCTCTCGTCGACCGGGCCGATCCCCATCTGCGCGGGCAGGGTTGGTCCGACCCAACGTATCCCCGTCGAGGGTGAAGTTCGTCGAGGGCGCCGCTCGCGCGAGCAGCAGGGGCTGTTGCCGTGGATCAGCGCCACGGCGCGGCCGCCGCCGATCCGGTCGGGGTGGCCTGGCCTCCGAGGGAGGGCTCGCCCGGATCGGCGGGCCGCCAGGTCAGCCCAGGCATCGTCCGGTACTCCGCGCGTTCGTATAGGAGCGTAGAAGGCCTCCGATGATTGCATCAACGCGAAGCCCGTTCGCCGTTGGATGCGCGCGAAATGCCGTATCGCTCACATATTCCCTGCCCGTCATTCCGTTCACCGCCGTGCGTATGCCGAGCGGTTGCCAATGTGTCAGAGGCGATGGCGATTTCCGGCGCGGATCCCGCTAGACCTCGAACCAGAAGCTGGCACCCTCGTCGCACATGCCCTCACAATGCATGTACTTGATCGGAGCGATAATGTCGGACGCGGGCTTATAGTAAAACATTATGGCAAGAATGTATTGCTCGTTCCAAAACAGCCTGTCGCAAACCTCGGGATACTCATATGGCAGATGGATGTCGTGCACATGCACGATCACGCCCGGCCGGAGAAGCGAGTAGATTCGCAGGAAGAAATGCGTCGTGTCGCTGCCATGGAACAGGAGATGGCTGGCATCCAGCATCAGCACATCACCATCCTTCAGCGATTGAAAGTAGGACGGGTCAACATCGAGAAGGCCGTCAGAAATCCACTTATCCGCAATGTCGCGGACGCTTGAGCGCGGATTGGGGTCGATGCACTCGATCTTGGTGTCGAGCTTGTACTTGCCGATTGCGCGGCGAGCGAATTTCGTACTGTTGCCGTTTCCGACCTCGACATACCGGGCCGGCTTGCGTGTGGCGAGAACAGTCGTCAGGGCCAATGCGTCGCCGTAGCTGAAGTAGCCGTTCGGCAGGAACGGTGTCCGGCCGTCGAGGTCGCGGTCAGCGACGTCCGATAAATCGGCGAATTGCTTCATGTCGTCGGCGAACGTTCTGAAGTGCCGGCTCTTGCGCTCGATGCGTTCGCGCAGCCAGGAATATGGCCTTCGATTCAACTCAGTTTTGACAACGTAGTCGCCGTCGAGAGAGCAGCTAGGCCCGGATTTCGATATCCGGGCATGAGCACTCGTCCATTGGTGTAATGCGGCACCAACGTATGGGCGCCCTGGAACATTTCGAGCGTTGGATGTGAAATCTTATCAATAGTTTCGCTAGTCGGCACAGGCGAACCGGTTCAGACCCGCCGCCACCGCGTGGGAGGGCGTTGAGAACGGAAGGTGGCGGGGCGCGCGAGACAGATACTCGGTTCGCAGAAACGGCGTATAAGCGCCGCTCAATCCGAGCCGCGCCAGGATCTGCGCGGCCGGCCCTCAATGGCCCGAGCGGCGGATCAGGCTCTTGAGGCGCTGGTCGGCGGTGTCGAGGCGGTCAGCGATGCCGCGCCGGATGCATTTGCCGACGGAATCGCCGGCGTAGAACCCGACCGTCTGGTCCTGGTTGCGGCAGGACTGGACCGGCGGCCACGCCACCACGCCCGCCACGACCAGCAGCACGACCAGGCAGTCGACGACGAGCCAGCCCTTCCAGCCGAGCCGGAAGCCGCGATGCCGCTCGGGCGCCCGGTTCCGGCGCGGGGTGCGGTGCGCGCCGTCCGGGCCGACCCGCGCCATGCGAGCGCGGAACTGGGCCTCCTCGAGGGCGTCGGAGGCGCGGCCGGACGAGGCCGGGAGGAGCGGGCGGGTGGACATGGCGGCCTCGCGGAGGTCGGTTCGGAGCGGATCGGCGGAGCGCGGAAGGGCCTTGAGCGGGCGCTCAGTCGATGAGCCGCTTCAGGAGCGCGAGGTTGTCCTGGATCGACAGGACGTTGCCGAGCATCTCGGTACGGGCGCAGGCCCCGGCTCCGACAAGACCGAGCCAGCCCGCCGCCGGGCGGGCGCTGCAATCCGCGAAGCTGCCGTACAGGAACAGCCCGGCCGGCACCGCGAGGAGGGCGAGCTTCGTCGGAGAGAAGAGCCGGCCGACGACGCCTCTGCGCGGCCGCCGCGCGTCGCGGTCGTCGTCCCAGTCCGTGTCGTCCGGCTCCCAGCCGTAGCGGTCCGCCTGGTACGCCGCCGCGTCGATGTCCCGGTCCCGGCGATACATGGCGTTCCGTGCTCGGTCTGATCAGTCGGACCGAAGATGCCACGCTTTCGTGAAGCTCAACCTAAGAGCAATGTTTAAGTTCTTCTGAACCGGTCTCGCCCGGCTCAGGCGGCGAGCGCACGCCTCACCGTGGCGCGCAGATCCGCCAGGGAGAAGGGCTTGGTCAGCACGTCGGTGACGATGGCGTCGAGCCCGCGCGCGCGCTCGCGCTGATCGGCGAAGCCGGTCATCAGCAGGATGGTCAGGTCGGGGAAATCGCGCTTGGCGGCGAGGGCCAGCGCGATGCCGTCCATGAGCGGCATGCGGATGTCGGTGAGCATCAGGTCGAAGCCGCCGTCGGCCTCGTTGAGGCGGTCGAGCCCGTCGCTGCCGTCGTTGGCCGTGACGACCGCGTGCCCGTCGATCTCGAGCCCCCGCTTCAGGAAGCCCCGGACGGTCTCTTCGTCATCCACCAGGAGGATGCGCGCCATGTGGTCCCGTAACCGTCCCCGAAATCCGCGCGCGCCGCGTCGCGACGCCGCGCGCGCCCAAATACCGACAGACGCAGACGAATTCTCCGTCTGTCAAGTCGTCGCAGGCTGAATTGTCCCGCGGGTCGCGGCCCGCGGCGAAAATGCCGCGCCGCGGGCATGGTCAGGCGTCGAACAGGTCCGGGGCGCCGTCCCCGTAATCGACCACGCCCACGAAGGGCAGCTGGCGGAAGGCGTGGGCGGCATCCATCCCGTAGCCGACGACGAACACGTCGGGGCAGGTGAAGCCGACGAAATCCGCGTCGATCGTCACGGCGCGCTTGCCGGGCTTCTCCAGCAGCACCGCGGTGAGGACGCGCCGGGCGCCGCGGGCCATCAGCAGGTCCTTGGCGAAGACGACGGTCCGGCCCGATTCCAGGATGTCGTCCACGAGCAGCACGTCCCGCCCGCGCACCTCGCTCTGTACGTCGCGCAGGATCTCGACCTGCCCGCTGGAGACCGTCCCGGTGCGGTAGCTCGACAGGTGCACGAACTCGACCTGCGGGGCGAGACCCACCCGGTGCAGCGACCGGAGCAGGTCGGCCGCGAACATGAAGCTGCCCTTGAGCACCGCCACGACGAGGAGGTTCTCGGGCTGCGCGGCGAGGATCTCGCGGGCGAGCTCGTCGTTGCGCTTGGCGATGGCCGCCTCGTCGAACAGGGTGCGGACGCGCCGTTCAGGGATGCTCATCTCTCGTGTCCCGAAGCCCGTTGGCGCGGCGGCGCCCGCCGCCACGCTCGGGAACGGTCTTAGCGTCCCGGGCGCACGCGGGGAACTCCGGATCCGCCAGATGGTCCGGCGCCGTCGACGCGGGTCAGCCTTCGGCCGCCTGCCGGAACGGTCGGAGCAAGCGGGTGAGCCCGCGCCGGCGCGCCGGCCGGGCCGCACGCCGCGCCGCGGCCAAGTCCGGTTCCGGCCCCGCACCGATCCCGTCGGCGTCGTCCCCGTCGACCGCATCCTCGTCGTCCGGCTCCACGTGCCGGACCTGCTCGAGGACGTCCGTCACGATGCGCGGGATGGGCCGCGCGTGCTCTTCCAGGAGCAGCGAGGCTGTCCAGAGGCGACTCGCGTTCGCGAGGGGCAGCTTCCCCTGTGTCAGGCGCTCCATCAGCATCCGGTCGGCGAGCGAGGCCGCGAGGTCGCTCACGATCTCGAGCTGATCCTGCTGTGTCGTGCTCTTCATGGCAGTCTTCACGCTAACGAAAATAGTCTTCTCCCAAACGGGACGGTATGCGAGCAAATTTGGCGATTCTATAACGTGCGTGAGCATTGGAGCGGCCGCCTGGGTACAGGCCGGCTCCGGCGCGAGGAGCGGTCCCGTCAATTCCGATCGGGGCGGGGTGAGGGTTCGGGCTGGCCCTGATACGGCGCGGTGCCATCCGCGCACAAGCAAAAGGGGCTGGCGATCCGCCAACCCCTCGCGCTGTCGAGCTGAATGGATGGTACCACCGCCCCGGCTCGAACGGGGGACCCCCAGATCCACAATCTGGTGCTCTAACCAACTGAGCTACGGCGGCACTGGCGCGGGGTGTATCGTGGGCCGCGGCAGTTTTCAAGGCGATGCGTGCACGGGATTTGGACTTCGTGGACAGCGCCGTCCGGGCCCTCCGCGCCGGGGCCGGCCACGCTCCCGAGGCACCCCCCGTTTGCAACGGGCTCGGCCCCGGCTGTAACTGCGACGGCGGGGCCGACGCGTCGGCCGCGCCGATCGGGCGGACCGGAGGCGAGAGGGCGGACCGTGAGCGCGCGACAGCCATCGGGCGCCGCCGGCGGGGGCAGGGCGCCCGGCGACGGATCGGCCGACGTCCCGGCCCGGCGGCCCGTCAGGCCGGCGCGGAGGCCCCGTCGGCGCTGGACCGGGATCGGGCTCGTCCAGGCCCCCGGGCGGCTCCGCAGCCTCGTCCGACGGAGCGAGGGCGGCCTCGTCGCCCTCGCGACCCTGGTGGGCTGCGTCGCCGGCGTGGCGGTGTCCGCCATGACCTGGATCACCCAGACCCTGCGCGAGCATCTCTACCAGCTGCCCGCGGGGGCGCGCCTCAGCGCCGTCGACGCCGTGCCGCCGGCGCTCCTGCTCGTGGGCCCGTGCCTCGGGGGCGCCGTCCTCGGCCTGCTGATCGTCGCCGCCAACTACGTCCGCGGCCCGCGCAAGCGCCCGGCCATCGACCCGATCGAGGCCAACGCCCTGCACGGCGGCCGCATGTCCCTGCGCGACAGCCTCTACCTCGCGCTCCAGAACGTCATCTCGAACGGGTCCGGCGCCTCGGTGGGTCTGGAAGCCGGCTACACACAGATCGCCTCAGGCCTCGCCTCGCGCCTGGGCATCGCCTTCGAAGTGCGACGCAGCGACCTGCGCACCCTGGTCGGCTGCGGCGCGGCCGGGGCGATCGCGGCCGGCTTCGGGGCGCCGCTCGCCGGCGCGTTCTACGCCTTCGAGTTGATCATTGGCACCTACTCGATCGCCACGCTGACGCCCGTGGTCGTCGCGGCGCTGTGCGGCAACCTGATCTCGCGCGCCCTGATCGAGGCGCAGCCGCTCGTCGATCTAGGCGACATGCAGGCGGTCACGACCTCGCACGTCACCAGCCTCGAGATCCTGCCGAGCCTCGCCCTCGGGCTGTTCTGCGCGGGCCTCGGGATCCTGATCATGCGCGGGGTCACGCTGGTCGAGCGCCTCGTCCAGGCCTCCGGCGTGCCGCGGGTGGCGGCGCCCGCCTTCGGGGGTCTGTGCGTCGGCGCACTGGCGCTGCTCGCGACGCCGCAGGTGCTCTCGGGCGGCCACGGCGCCCTGCACATGCACTTCGCCGCCGAGGGGCAGGGGCACGGCATCGCGGTCCTGGCCGGGCTGTTCGCCGCCAAAGCCACGGCCTCGGCGATCTCGATCGGCTCGGGCTTCCGCGGCGGCCTGTTCTTCGCGTCGCTGTTCCTCGGGGCCATCGCCGGCAAGCTGTTCGCCGCCCTCGCCCCCGTGCTGGTGCCGCCGCTGGCGGATTTCGGCCTGACGCCGCTCGCCTACGCGGTGATCGGCATGAGCGCCCTGGCGGTGGCGGTCATCGGCGGCCCGCTCACCATGACGTTCCTGGCCCTGGAGGTCACCGGCAGCCTGCCGATCACCGGCGTCGTGCTGGCGGCGGTGATCGCGTCTTCCCTCACCGTGCGCAAGACCTTCGGCTACTCCTTCGCCACGTGGCGCTTCCACCTGCGCGGCGAGAGCATCCGCAGCCCCCACGACGTCGGCTGGATCCGCTCGCTCACGGTCGGCCGGCTGATGCGCCGCAATCCCGGCACCGTGGCCCTGGACACGCCGCTGCACACCTTCCTGCGCGCCCATCCCCTCGGCTCGCCCTCCCGGGTGATCGCCGTGGACGGGGCTGGGCGCTACGCCGGCATCCTGAACGTGCCCGAGACGCACGCGGCCGCCCGGGATTCCGGCGCCGACGCGCAGCCGGTCCTCGCCGACCTGCTCCTGCACGCGGACGATTTCCTGACGCCGGGGATGAACGCCAAGGACGCCGCGGCCGCCTTCGACCGGACCGAGAGCGAGGCGCTCGCGGTCGTCGAGAGCGCCGAGAGCCGGAAGGTGCTGGGCCTGCTCACCGAGAGCCACACGCTCAAGCGCTACAGCGAGGAGCTCGACCGCCAGCGCCGGGCGATGGCGGGCGAAACCGACTGATTGTCAGGCCGGGGTGTTGACCCGACACCGGCGCGGACCAATCACCTGACGCCGACGACCCGGGCCCCGCGGAGGCCCGCACTTCGGAACGCGTGGAGGATTCATGGCCGCCCCAGAGAACAGCCAGCAGCGTCGCTACCGCATCGCGGTGATCCCCGGCGACGGCATCGGCAAGGAGGTGGTGCCGGAGGGCGTGCGCGTGCTGGAGCAGGCGGCCAAGCGGCACGGCTTCGGCCTCCAGCTCGACTGGTTCGATTTCGCCAGCTGCGACTATTACGAGCAGCACGGCCGGATGATGCCGGAGGACTGGAAGGCGCGGATCGAGACCCACGACGCGATCTATTTCGGCGCCGTCGGCATGCCCGAGCGCGTGCCCGACCATATCTCGCTCTGGGGCTCGCTGATCCTGTTCCGGCGGGAATTCGACCAGTACGCGAACCTGCGCCCGGTGCGGCTGATGCCGGGGGTGAAGTGCCCGCTCGCCGACCGCAAGCCCGGCGACATCGACTTCTGGGTGGTCCGGGAGAACACCGAGGGCGAGTACTCGAACGCGGGCGGCCGGATGTTCGCCGGCACCGACCGGGAGTTCGCCCTGCAGGAGACGATCATGACCCGGCACGGGACGGACCGGATCCTCAGGTTCGCGTTCGAACTGGCCCAGAAGCGCCCGAAGAAGCACCTGACCTCGGCCACGAAGTCGAACGGCATCTCGATCACCATGCCGTACTGGGACGAGCGGGTGAAGGCGGTGGCCGAGGCCTACCCGGACGTCCGGTGGGACCAGTACCACATCGACATCCTGACCGCGCATTTCGTCCTGAACCCGGACCGGTTCGACGTGGTGGTGGCCTCCAACCTGTTCGGCGACATCCTGTCGGATCTCGGGCCCGCCTGCACGGGCACGATCGGCATCGCGCCGTCGGGCAACATCAACCCGGAACGGGTGCACCCGTCGGTGTTCGAGCCGGTCCACGGCTCGGCGCCGGACATCGCCGGCCAGGGGATCGCCAACCCGATCGGCCAGATCTGGTCGGGGGCGATGATGCTGGAGCATCTCGGCGAGCACGCGGCGGCGGCCGAGATCGTCGGCGGGATCGAGCGGGTGCTGTCCGAGCGGACGCTGCGCACCCGCGACCTCGGCGGCAACGCCGACACGCAGGCCTGCGGCAAGGCGGTCGCGCAGGCTTTGGGGTAGGAGCGATTTCGACCGGACCCGCAGAGATCTCCGGAGATCGCACGACCTCCGGAAGGCTCCTTCGAGGCCCGTGCCACGCTCCGGCACCTCGGAATGAGACGGGATGCCGTCTCCGTCTGGGGGCCTCGGTCAGCGTGTCGGCTCCGTCATCACGAGCGGAGCGAAGTGACCCGGGGGTTGGCGCGACGCCGGTGAGCGCCGCGCTGCCCTGGTTCGCTTGGCTCCGCTCGCGAGGACGGCGGTCCGAACACATCGACAGGGAACGGAGCGAGCGCGGGAGACCGCGCTCTCTGCGGCGTCAGCGCGGGCGGCGGCGCACGCTCACCACGTTGCTCGCCGGCTCGGCCTTGCCGGTCTCCGCCGGCAGGGTGTCGAGGGCGGTCTTGACGATGGTCTTGGCGTCGAGGCCCGCCTCGGCGTACATCTTCTCCGGGCTGTCGTGGTCCTGGTAGGCGTCCGGCAGCGTCATCGTCCGCACCCGCACCCCGCCCGCGTCCAGAGCGCCCCGCTCGGCCAGCAGGTGCAGCACCATCGCGCCGAACCCGCCCCGCGAGCCCTCCTCGATCGTGATCAGCACCTCGTGGTCGCGCGCGAGCTCCAGGATCAGCGCCTCGTCCAGCGGCTTGGCGAACCGCGCGTCCGCAACCGTCACCGCCACGCCCTGCTCGGCCAGCGTGTCGGCCGCCTTCAAGGCCTCCGACA
>NZ_JBKFAP010000027.1:0-68713 GCF_053345715.1 Methylobacterium sp. D48H | reverse complement strand
CGCAGGAACGTCTCGTACGGGTCGAGCTTGGAGCGGCGGGCACGCCCCTGCGGCCGGGCGGCCACCGTCCCAGTCGCGGCGAGCGCCGCCATCCAGCGGATCGCGGTTGCTTGGCCGACCCCGAAGCGGGCGGCCGCCTGACGGCGCGAGGTCGCCGCAGCCGCGGTCACCACCCGCTCGCGCAGGTCCAAGCTGTAGGGGCGGCCCATGCATCACTCCGGCTGTCGACCGGCCTGAGTGAATCAGCCTCCCAGCGCCGCGTGAACCCTACCAACCCGACTCAGCCCAAACCGAAAACGCTCTAGATCACGAACAGCAGGTTCAGTCCGGCGCGCCGGAACCCGTCCTCGGCGATCTTCAGGTCGAGCCCGTAGGACGCGATGTCGTCCGCCACCGGGTCGAGGGCCGGCGCCCGGTGCTGGTGGAGCTGCTTGATGTAGCTGTGGCAGGTCGTGCAGGTCTCGACCTGGACGTCCTTCGAGACCTCATCGAGCCCGTAATAGCTCACGTTCTCGCCGTCACCGCAGGCGGTGCAGCGGATCCGGACGTGGTTCCAGTACGTGCCGCAGAGCGAGCAGCTGAGATACCGGGCCTTGTCGGCCGGGGTCCAGGAGACGATGACGCTCGCCACCGGCGCGCCGCCGCAGCACGGGCAGACGCCGTCCGCGACGGGCTTCAGCGTCCGCGTGTCGAGGCGCGCGGCCCGCTCGGCGAAGCGCACCTGCAACGCGGCTGAGACGAACAGGCATTCGGCGATCCGGTCGACCGGCAGCGCGCCCTCGAAAACCTGCACGGCGAGATCGCGGCGCTCCTCCGGCGCAGCGGCCCGCAGGGCATCCCGCGCCGCGGCCGAGGCCTCGGGCGCGGTCGCGAGATCCAGCGCGTCGAGCAGCGCCAGGAGGCACGCGTCGAAATCCTGGTCGGCCTCGAGGCTGTGCCGCGACAGCGGCGGCATGCCGTGCTCGCTCCGCAGCGCCTGATCGGCGGGATCCGGCGCCGGCGGGGCCGGAAACCGTGCCTGGATCGCCGCCTGGGCGCGGGCGACCTCACCGACGAACCGGAGATAGGCCTCCAGCGGGTGCCCGGGCGCGGCCTCCGCCAAGCGCGCGGCCCGGTCGGCGAACAGAGTCGCGGGATCGGGCAGGCGCACGAGCGGGACCGAGCCCGAGATACCGATCTTGTCGGGATCGGGCTTGAGTTCGCTGAAATCCCGGCGGCGGGGCTTCGGGGACTCGGCGGGTTTCGGGGTGTTGTCCGCGGCCGGAGCCGCGGGTTTCCGCCTGAAGAAGTTGGCCACGCGATCAGGATCCGCGCTTGTCCACCGAGCCGCGGCGCGCCGGGCCGCCGGCCATCTGGCGGAACCACTTGCGGTGGTGCCGGTAGGCCCAGCCGCCCGTGACCGTGCCGCGGACCATCGCCCGGCCGGTGCCGCGCACCCAGATGCCGGCGTAGACGTGCACCACGATGATCGCGATGGCGATGACGGCGGCCAGCGAGTGCGCGAGCAGCGCCCAGCGCTGGGTCTCGATCGAGGTGAGGCCGCCGAAATAGGTGTTCCAGATCACGAGGCCGGTCACGAACATCACGCCGATCAGGACGGTCTGGCCCCAGAACACGCCCTTCTGGCCGGCATTGTACTTGCCGAGTTCCGGCAGCCGGTCCTCGCGGTTGGTGACCACGTCGCCGATCTTCTTCGACCACTCGACATCATCCTTGTTGGGGATGTTGAGCCGCCAGAAGCGCACGAACAGGAAGAGGAAGCTGATCGCCAGCGCCACGCCGAACCACGGGTGGACCGCCCGGGTCGCCTGCCCGCCGCCGAACAGGCCGGTCAGCGAGAACAGGTAGGGCGTGAACATCGCCAGCCCCGAGAGGGTCAGCAGCGTGAACAGGATCGCGGTGATCCAGTGATTCACGCGCTGCAGGCCGGTGTAGCGCGGGACGTACATCACCTCCGGCGCCTCGGACTTGGCGTGGTGGAGGGGGCGGGAATCGCCGTCCCGGACATCGTTCTGGATCGTCATCGGCCTTCACTCGCCTGACGGGGCCGCCCGTCGCGGCGGGCGGGCCGTGAAACTCGAAATCGGGTCTGGCGCCCGAGCCGTCTCCGCCCTGCCGAAACCGTTCGGCGCGGCGCTCCCTCCCCCCGCGGGGGAGGGAGACCGTCGCGTCTCAGTGCGGCCGGGCCTCGCCGCCATTCTCCCGGCGCTTGGCCTCGTCGTACTCGACCGCCTCTTCCTCCTCCTCGGGCACGACCTCGTTGGGGCCGGCCGTGACGTAGTGGAAGAAGCCCGCCACCGCCGCGAAGCCCATCGCGGCGAGCCCGAACACCTTGGCGCCGCCCTTCCAGAAGGCGACGAGCGGCGAGATCTTCGGGTCGTTCGGCAGGCCCGCGTAGAGGCTCGGCTGATCGGCGTGGTGCAGCACGTACATGACGTGCGTGCCGCCGACGCCGGCCGGATCGTAGAGACCCGCCTTGTCGAACCCACGCGACTTCAGGTCCTCGACGCGGTCGTGGGCCTGCTCGATCATGGCCTGCTTGGTGCCGAACATGATCGAGCCGGTCGGGCAGGCCTTGGCGCAGGCCGGCGCCTGACCCACCGCCACGCGGTCCGAGCACAGGGTGCACTTGTACGCCTTGTGGTCGGTCTGGCTGATGCGCGGGATGTTGAAGGGGCAGCCCTTCACGCAGTAGCCGCAGCCGATGCAGTTCTCCTCGATGAAGTCGACGATGCCGTTGGAGTACTGCACGATCGCGCCGGGAGACGGGCAGGCCTTCAGGCAGCCCGGCTCGGTGCAGTGCATGCAGCCGTCCTTGCGGATCAGCCATTCGAGGTTGTTGGTCTCCGGGTTCTCGTACTCGGTGAACCGCATCAGGGTCCACGACTTCGGCGTGAGGTCGTGGGGGTTCTGGTAGGTGCCCGTGTTGACACCGATGTCGTCGCGCAGGTCGTTCCACTCCTCGCAGGCCGACTGGCAGGCCTTGCAGCCGATGCACTTCGACACGTCGATGAGTTTGGCGACCTCCACCTGGCGGCGGATCTCCGGCGGCGTCTCCGTGGAGGCGGAGCGCTGGCGGATGTCGAGGGAGCTGTAGTCAGCCATGTCTGCCGCTCCCCCTTACGCGACCGCGTCCGACGGAGGTGTGGTCGGCTCGATGTTCACGAGCCAGGCCTTGAACTCCGGCGTCTCGGTGTTCGCGTCGCCCACGACCGGCGTGAGCGAGTTCGGGTGCCATCCTTTCTTGGTGTGGCCCATGAAGCCCCAGTGCTGCGGGATGCCGACGACGTGGACGGGCTTGCCGTCGCAGATCAGCGGCTTGATCCGCTTCGTCACCACGGCCTTGGCCTTCAGGGAGCCGCGCTTCGACCAGACGCGGACCCATCCGCCCTTGGCGATGCCCTTCTCCTTGGCGAGCTCCTCCGAGATCTCCACGAAGGCCTCCGGCTGGAGGATCGCGTTGATCCGGGCGTGCTTGGTCCAGCCGTGGAAGTGCTCGGTCAGGCGGTAGCTCGTCGCCGCGTAGGGGAACTCCTTCGCGTCGCCGAGATCGGCCAGATCGTCCTTGAAGATGCGGGACGCGGGTGCGCCCTTGATCTTCGGGAAGGCGAGGTTGGCCACCGGGGACTCGAAGGGCTCGTAATGCGCCGGGAACGGCCCGTCGCGCATGAGACCCCGGGTCCACAGGCGGGCGACGCCCTCTTGGTTCAGGATGAACGGCCCGACGCCCTTATCGGGGGCGACGGTGACGCCGTAATCCGGCACGTCGAAGCCAATCCACTGCTTGCCGTTCCACTCGATGAGCTTCTTCTTCTCCGACCACGGGCGACCCTCGGGGTCGCACGAGGCGCGGTTGTAGAGGACGCGCCGGTTGGCCGGCCACGCGAAGGCCCAGTTGGGCGCGATGCCGCGATCGCCGGGGTCGGTGTTGTCCCGGCGGGCCATCATGTTGCCCTTCTCGGTGTAGCAGCCCGAGTAGATCCAGCAGCCGCAGGCGGTCGTCCCGTCGTCCTTGAGCTGGGCGAAGCCGTCGACCTGCTTGCCCGCCGGGATGATCGTCCCGTTGAGATCCGGCGTCGGCGCCAGCGTGTAGCCGTTGAGCTCGCGGGCGAGCTCGGTCGGCGTCGGCGCCTCGGCGATCGCGTAGTCCCACTTCAGATTGACGATCGGGTCCGGGAAGGCCCCGCCATCCTTCTTGTAGGCCGCCTTCATGCGGAGGAAGATCTCCGACATGATCTCGATGTCGGAGCGGCACTCGCCCGGCGCCTCCTGCGCCTGCCAGTGCCACTGCAGCCACCGGCTGGAGTTCGACAGCGAGCCTTCCTCCTCCACGAACAGGGTGGTCGGAAGCTCGAACACCTCGGTCTGGATCTTGGTCGGATCGACGTCGTTGTACTCGCCGTGGTTCTCCCAGAAGCGGGCCGTCTCGGTCTTGAGCGGATCCATCACCACGATGAACTTCATCTTGGAGAAGGCTTCCGTCATCTTGGCGCGGTTCGGGAACGACAGCAGGGGGTTGAAGCCCTGGATGACGTAGCCGGTCATCTTGCCCTGCTTGGCGAGCTCGAACCCGCGCAGGACGTCGTAGGTCGGCACGTCGAGCTTGGGCAGGTAGTCGTACGCCCAGTCGTTCTCCTTCGTGGCCTTGTCGCCCCACATCGCCTTCTGGAACGAGACGAAGAACTTGTTGTAGTTCTGCCAGTAGCTCGTCTGTCCGGGACGCAGCGGCTTGAACTGCCGCTTAGCGATGTAGCTCGCGTAGTCGGGCTCCTTCTCCACCGGGATGTTCAGGTACCCGGGGATGAGGTTCGACATCAGCCCGATATCGGTCAGCCCCTGGATGTTGGAGTGACCGCGCAGGGCCTGCATGCCGCCGCCGAGCACGCCGATGTTCCCGAGCAGCGTCTGCACGATGCACATCGAGCGGATGTTCTGCGAGCCCTTGGAGTGATGGGTCCAGCCGAGCGCGTAGAGCGAGGCCATCGACTTCTCGGGGGAAGCCGTCGTCGCCATCAGCTCGCAGACCTTCAGGAAGGTCTCCTTGGGCGAGCCGCAGATCTTCTCGACCATCTCGGGCGTGTAGATCGCGAGATGCTTCTTGAGGAGCTGCATCACGCAGCGCGGATGCTGCATCGTCTCGTCGACCACGGCGTAGCCGTCGGGGCCGATCTCGTAGTCCCAGGTGGTCTTGTCGTAGTCGCGCTTGTCCGCGTCGTAGCCCGTGAACAGCCCCTCGCTGAAGTCGTAGCCCTCGCGGACCACGTAGCCGGCGTTGGTGTAGGCGGAGACGTAGCGGTGCTGCAGCTTGTCGTTGTCGAGCAGGTACTTGGCCACGCCCGACAGGAACGCGATGTCGGTCCCCTGCCGGATCGGGCAGTAGAGATCGGCCACCGACGCCGTGCGGGTGAAGCGCGGATCGACGACGATCAGCTTGGCATTGTTATGGGCTTTCGCCTCCACGACCCACTTGAAGCCGCAGGGGTGCGCCTCGGCGGCATTGCCGCCCATCACGGTGATCACGTCCGCGTGCTTGATGTCCATCCAGAGGTTGGTCATCGCACCGCGTCCGAAGGAGGGCGCCAAACTGGCGACCGACGGACCGTGTCAAACCCTGGCCTGATTATCGAAGACCAGGGCCCCCATGCTTCGGACTGTCTTGTAGGTCAGCCAGGCCGTCTCGTTGGTGGTGGCCGAGGCCCCGAGGAAGCCCATCGTGGTCCACCGGTTGACCGTGAGGTCGCCGTTCTTGGCCACGAAGTTCTTGTCCCGGTCCTCCTTCATGAGCTGCGCGATGCGGTCGAGGGCGAAATCCCAGGACACGCGCTTGAACTCGGAAGAACCCGGGGCGCGGTGGAGCGGGTACTTGGTGCGGGTCTCGGCGTGCACGAAGTCGAGCAGCGCCGAGCCCTTCGGGCAGAGCGTGCCGCGGTTGACCGGATGATCCGGATCGCCCTCGATGTGCATGACCGAGGAGCGCGCGTTCTTCGAACGGTCCCCCAGGCTGTAGAGGATCACGCCGCACGCGACCGAGCAGTACGGGCAGGTGTTGCGGGTCTCGCGCATCTGCGCGAGCTTGAACGGCCGCACCGCGGCGGCCATGGCGGGCTCGAGTCCGCCGAATCCGAGCGCGCCCAGCGAGCCGCCAGCGAGGCCGGCGCCGGCCCCCTTGAGCAGGCCACGCCTTGAGACCTGGACCGTCATCTCCGCTCCGTAAAAGCGATCTGGTATAATTCCAAGCTGTCCCAAAAAAGCGTGCGCGAGGCAAGTGCGGTTGCGTGACACAGCAAGTTGCGGTGTCTCAGCCGAAGCAACACGTTTGTCGCACCGGCATCATCCTGCATGAGAACGGTTTTTTTACTTGCTGGGATTGGCCGGATTGGCGCCTGACGGGCCGGCCGTGCGGTGCTCCAGGGGCGCCTGCGGCTCGGTGGCGGAGGTGCCGCCGGGCTGGGCCGGCGGCACGGGACGGTCGGCATTCTCCTTGATCGAGTTGCCGCCCGGGTCCGGCGCGTCCTTGGCGGCCGACTGCTCCCGCGGCACCGGGGCTTGGCTCCAGCCATCCTGCGCGCTGCGGGACTTGTCGCCCATCGCGTCGACGCCCTTGATCTCGCCCGGTTTCGTCTGCGCGAGACAGGGCGACGCCGCCGTCGCGAGACCGAGTAGCACCGACATCATCAGGGGAATCGAGCGGGACACGGGGCGCCTCCTGGCAGCAGGGGGAATGCGGGGAGAATGGCAGCGGGGACGAAGAGCGGGGAATGCCCGGGCAACGTAGCCTTCGCGGCGGCAGTTCCGGCCTGCGACACCGACCCGGCACGGGGCACCGGGATCGCGCGGCGGCAGCGCGGCCGCGGCGGTGACGGCTCCTTAACCAAACCTTGCAACCGTACGTGTCCACAGGTGCGAGGATTTCCCGGTCATGTCGAAGCCGCATCCCGAACGCCCCTGCGAGACCGAGCGGTCGGTCGACGCGCCGCCGCTGAGCTCCGACATCCGGCGCCATCTCGGCCAGAACCTGCGCGCGCTCTTCAACGACACGCTGGCTGCCCCGGTCGACAAGCGGCTGGAGGCCCTGATCGCCCGGCTCGACAAGCCGAAGCGCTGACCCGGACCGCCGCCGGCACGGGAGCGGAGGATCGCCGCCTTGCGGGCAACCGCGTGCGGCGCGAACCACCGACGGCTCTCGCCGGCCCGCGGAATGCCGCCCGATGTGCGCTAGAGCACTTAAGATCGTTCGTTCTGAGAAACTCGATTCTGCGCAGGAAATCTTCTCCATCGGCGACGCCAGAGAGAAGATCCATGCGTTCTGATCGTCTACTGCCCTGAGTTATCTTGCATTTCCGGCACGATCGTCGATCCTGATCACGTTACGGCATCACGCGGGTCCACACCCGAGGCTTGACTTCGTTCGGTAAAAAGAACGATTTCGCGCCTCCCGGGGACGCCTGTCCCCTGCGTCGCAACCGCGGATGGCTGGGGGATCGGACGTGATGACGAACGCTTCAGGTCTGGGCCGGATGGCTCGGGCGATCGGGCTGACCCTTCTGGCCGGAGCCGGCCTGCTGACCTGCGCGCTGCCGGCCGCGGCCGAGACCGCGCTCCTCAACGTCTCGTACGACCCGACCCGCGAGCTCTACCGCGAGATCAACGCCGCCTTCGCGGAGGAGTGGAAGGCGAAGACCGGCGAGGCCATCACGGTGCGGGCCTCGCACGGCGGCTCGGGCGCGCAGGCGCGCACGGTGATCGACGGGGTGGACGCCGACGTGGTCACCCTCGGCATCCCGTCCGACATCGACGCGATCGCCAAGCTCACCCACAAGATCCCCGAGGATTGGCGCAGCAAGCTGCCGAACCAGGGGACGCCCTACACCTCGACGGTGGTGTTCCTGGTCCGGAAGGGCAACCCGAAGGGCGTCAAGGACTGGGACGACCTGGTCAAGCCCGACGTGAAGGTGATCACCCCGAATCCGAAGACCTCGGCGGGGGGGCGCTGGAACTTCCTCGCCGCCTGGGGCTACGCCTACGGGAAGGACAAGGACGCTGCGAAGGCCGACGCCTTCGTCGGGCAGGTCTACAAGAACGTGCCGGTGCTCGACACCGGCGCCCGGGGCTCGACCGTGACGTTCGCGCAGCGCGGCCTCGGCGACGTCCTGCCGACCTGGGAGAACGAGGCCTACCTCGTGCTCCAGGAGTTCGGCGCCGACAAGTTCGACATCGTCTCGCCGCCGACCTCGATCTACGCCGAGCCGCCTGTGGCCCTGGTGGCGGTCAATGCCGAGCGGAAGGGCACCACGAAGGCTGCCCAGGCCTATCTCGACTTCCTCTACAGCGACCGCGCCCAGGCGATCTTCGCCAAGCACCATTACCGGCCGATCCGCCAGGAGGCGGCCGCCCCGGCGGACCTCGCCCAGCTGCCCGAGATCAAGCTGTTCAAGATCGAGGACCTCCAGGGATCCTGGGACGAGATCCAGAAGCGGAACTTCGACGCCGGCGGCCTGTTCGACCGTCTGAGCCGGGCCGGCCGCTGAGGCATCAGATCATGGTCCAGACGCCCCGTCCCCGTCGGACATTCCGACGGCCGAGCGTGATCCCGGGCTTCGGGATCAGCTTCGGCTACACGCTGACCTGCCTCGGCCTGATCGTCCTGCTGCCGCTGGCCGGACTGGTGGTGAAGGCCTCGGGGCTCGGCCTGTCGGGCATCTGGGAGGTCGCCACCGATCCGCGGGTCGCCAGCGCCCTGCGGATCAGCTTCGGCGTCTCGGCCATCGCGGCGCTCGTCGCCTCGGCCTTCGGCTTCCTGGTGGCCTGGGTGCTGACCCGCTACCGCTTCCCGGGCCGCAAGCTGGTCGACGCCGCCGTCGACCTGCCCTTCGCCCTGCCCACCGCGGTCGCCGGCATCGCGCTCGCCTCGCTCTACGCGCCTGACGGTCTGCTCGGCGCGCCGCTCGCGCGCCTCGGAATCCAGGCGGCCTACACGCCGGTCGGCATCTTCATCGCCATGGTGTTCATCGGCCTGCCCTTCGCGGTGCGGACCGTGCAGCCGCTGATCGCCGAGATCGACAAGGAGATCGAGGAGGCCTCGGCCACCCTCGGGGCGACGCGCCTCGTCACCCTCACCCGGGTGGTGCTGCCGCCCCTGATCCCGGCGGTGCTCACCGGCTTCGCGCTCGCCTTCGCCCGGGGTGTCGGCGAGTACGGCTCGATCATCTTCATCGCCGGCAACCTGCCCTACGTGTCGGAGATCGCGCCGCTGCTCATCGTCATCAAGCTCTCCGAGTTCGACTACGGCGGCGCGGCGGCCATCGCGACGATCATGCTCGGGATCTCGTTCCTGACGCTGCTCGCCATCAACCTCATCCAGGCCTGGTCACGGCGGCGGTTCGGCTATGTCTGAGATCTTCTCCCCCGCCTTCGTTCCGGCCGCCAAGCCGGCCCCGGTCGCCTCGGAAGGGGTCGGCGTCCGCGCGGTCCTGATCGGGATCGCCGTGGCGTTCCTGGCGCTGTTCCTGGTGCTGCCGCTGTTCGCGGTCTTCCTCCAGGCCTTCTCGAAGGGGCTCGGGGCCTTCCTGGACGCGTTCCGGGAGCCCGACGCCTGGAGCGCGATCCGCCTGACGCTGACCGTGGCGGCGATCGCGGTGCCGTTCAACGTCGTGTTCGGGCTGGCCGCCTCCTGGGCGATCGCCAAGTTCGAGTTTCCCGGCAAGTCGCTGCTGATCACCCTGATCGACCTGCCGTTCTCGGTCTCTCCGGTGGTCTCCGGCCTGATCTACGTGCTGCTGTTCGGGTCCCAGGGCCTGTTCGGCTCCTGGCTCCTCAACCACGGCGTCCAGATCCTGTTCGCCCTGCCGGGGATCGTCCTGGCGACGGTGTTCGTGACCTTCCCGTTCGTCGCCCGCGAGCTGATCCCGCTGATGCAGGAGCAGGGCACCGCCGAGGAGGAGGCGGCGCTGACGCTCGGCGCCTCGGGCCTGCACGCGTTCCGGACGGTGACGCTGCCCAATATCCGCTGGGGCCTGCTCTACAGCGTGCTCCTCTGCAATGCCCGGGCGATGGGCGAATTCGGAGCGGTGTCGGTGGTGTCGGGCCACATCCGCGGCCTGACCAACACCATCCCACTCCACGTGGAGATCCTCTACAATGAGTACAACTTCGTCGCCGCATTCGCCGTCGCTTCGCTCCTCGCCGTCCTTGCCCTCATCACCCTCGTCCTCAAATCCGTCCTCGAATGGCGCTTCGCGGGTGAGCTCGCGCACGGCCGGGCACACTGATCGCCCCTCCACGGCGATCCGGGTCGAGAACGTCTCGAAGACGTTCGACACGGCGGCGGTGCTGCACGACCTGTCGCTGGACGTGCGGGCGGGCGAGCTGATCGGGCTCCTCGGCCCGTCGGGCTCGGGCAAGACGACGCTGCTGCGGATCATCGCCGGGCTCGACGCGCCGGACCGGGGCCGGATCCTGTTCGGCGGCGACGACGCCACCGGCCTGCCCGTGCAGGAGCGGGCCGTGGGCTTCGTGTTCCAGCACTACGCCCTGTTCAAGCACATGAGCGTGGCCGACAACATCGCCTACGGGCTGAACGCGCGGCGCCGCGCCGACCGGCCGGCCAAGGCCGAGATCAAGCGCCGGGTCGGCGACCTGCTCGACCTGATCCGCCTCTCCGGCTTCGGCGACCGCTACCCGTCGCAGCTCTCCGGCGGCCAGCGGCAGCGGGTGGCGCTCGCCCGGGCCCTCGCGGTCGAGCCGCGGGTTCTCCTGCTGGACGAGCCCTTCGGCGCGCTCGACGCCCAGGTCCGCAAGGACCTGCGCCGCTGGCTGCGCGAGATCCACGACCGCACCGGCCAGACCACGATCTTCGTGACTCACGACCAGGACGAGGCGCTGGAACTGTCCGACCGCGTGGCCGTGCTCGATCGCGGCCGCCTGGAGCAGGTCGGCACGCCCGACGAGGTGCAGGAGAACCCGGCCTCCGCCACCGTGATGAAGTTCCTGGGCGATTCCGTCGAGGTGGAGGCGATCGCCGAGGGCGGCCGGGTGCTGGTCCGGGGCCGGGAGACGCCGGTCGCGGCGCCGGCCAGCCTGTTCGGCCCGGTCAAGCTCTACGTCCGGCCCTGGCAGCTGCAGCTCGCCGAGCCCGAGGCCGCGCACCTGTCGGGCACCGTGCGCAGCTCGTACCGGACGCAGGGGCGCCAGCGGATCGAGGTGGCCGACGCCGAGGGGCGCGTCCTCGCCGTGGAGGATTTCGACGGCGTGCGCTACCCGGCCGGCCACCCGGTCGGCCTGCGGATCAACGGCGGGCACGTCTTCGGGTGAGGCTCGCCAGCGGCCGCGCGGCACCCTAGGCTCCCGACCATGACCGTACCGAGTCGCGAACCCGCCCCCGACGTCCTGGCCGCCATCGGCCAGACGCCGCTGATCCGCCTGCGCCGCGCCTCCGAGGAGACCGGCTGCACCATCTACGGCAAGGCGGAGTTCCTGAATCCCGGCCTGTCGGTGAAGGACCGGGCGGCGCTCTCGATCGTGCGGGACGCGGAGGCGCGGGGCCTGATCCGCCCGGGCGGCACGATCGTCGAGGGCACCGCCGGCAACACCGGCATCGGTCTCGCCCTGGTGGCCTCGGTGCGCGGCTACCGGACGCTGATCGTCATCCCGGTCACCCAGTCCGAGGAGAAGAAGCAGACCCTGCGGCTCGCGGGCGCCCGGCTGGTGGAAGTGCCGGCGGTGCCCTTCGCCAACCCGAACAACTACGTCCACGTCGCCCGGCGGCTCGCGGAGAAGCTCGCCGCCACCGAGCCGGCGGGCGCCTTCTTCGCCGACCAGTTCGACAACGTCGCCAATCGGCAGGCCCATGTCGACGGCACCGGCCCGGAGATCTGGGCGCAGACCGGCGGCCGGGTCGACGGCTTCGTCTGCGCGGCCGGCACCGGCGGCACGCTGGCCGGCACCGCCGAGGCCCTGCGCACCCGCAATCCGCAGGTGCGGATCGCGCTCTCGGACCCGGAGGGCTCGGCCCTCTACGCCCACTACACGACCGGCACCCTGAAGGCCGAGGGCTCCTCGATCACCGAGGGGATTGGCCAGGGGCGGATCACCCGGAACCTCGAGGGCTTCACCCCCGACCGCGCCTTCCGGATCCCGGACCGCGAGGCTCTCGACATCGTCTTCGGGCTGATGCGGGAGGAGGGGCTGTCGCTGGGCGGCTCGTCGGGCATCAACGTCGCCGGGGCGATCCGGCTGGCCCGGGACCTCGGGCCCGGTCACACGATCGTGACGATCCTCTGCGACGGGGCGGCCCGCTACGCCTCGAAGCTGTTCAATCCGGCCTTACTCACCGAGCGCGACCTGCCGGTTCCGGGCTGGCTCGACGCGCCGGCGGGGGCTCTGCCGGACTGGCACGCCTGAGGCCGGGGTCTCATCCGGAATTTTCCTCACAAAAGCGTGGCTTGGCGTTGAACGGAACGGAATGTCGCAGCGTTTGAACGGTCACGCTCGCACCAGCGCGACCGTCCGGAGAACGCGACCGATGTCCCTCGTCACCATCCTGCTCATCATCTTGATCATCCTGGCCTTCGGCGGCGGCGGCTTCCTCGGCGGCGGCGCGTATCGCGGCCCCGGCTTCGGCCTGGGCGGCATCCTGCTCATCGTGCTGATCGTGCTCCTGGTCACCGGGCGGCTCTGAGCGGCGGCCCGTCGCCTGGGCGGACGGCTCGTCCGCCCAGGCTCGTGAACGCCGGCGGATCCCGCGCGAGCGACAGGGGATCCGCCGCGCGACCCGCATCTCAGCGGCAGGTGATCCCCACCACGGCAGGCGCGACCGCGCCGGGCCCGCCACCCGAATGCGGCGCCGCCGCGGCGATGCCCTGGGCGGCGAGGAAGGCGGAGATCGCCCGCGCCGGCACGACCGGCAGGCGTGCCGGCGGCACCACCCCGGCGACCCGGCGCGGCGCCGCGGGATAGCGGGCGACGAGACCGACGAGGGCCCCCGACCGGTCCAGCACCGGCGCGCCGCCGGAACCCGGCTGGAGCGCCGCGATCACGTCGCCGCCCCGCGCCTCACCGGGAGCTGCCTGGACCCCGTCCGCACCCGGCGCCAGGGCGATCACGCTCTCCTCGGCACCGACGGGCTCGGTCCGGAGCGCGGGCCGGAGCGGGGCGGGGGCGCCGGGCACATCGAGGAGGGCGAGGCCGGCGGGATCGGTGGCGAGCACCCGCGCCGATGCCGCGCCGATCCTGGGCTGGGCGCAGCCCTCCAGCACGGCGGCGGCGGTCAGCACGCGTCCCGGCGCCACCGCGAGACCCGCGCCCGAGGCCGGCGCGAAGGAGAGGCTCGCCGGCCTCAGCGGCGCGGCCTGCGGCTGGGGCGCCGGGTGGGCGGCGACGCGGGCCGCCTGTGCCGGACCCGGGCTCGGGGGTAGCTGCGCGGCCGGCGGCGCGGCGGGATCGGGAAACGGCACGAAGGCGTTCGCCACGGCGATCACGAGCCGGTCGACCTCCGGCGCCAGGGCGCGATCGTAGCCGAGCAGGAACCCCCGCACGCCCTCCGGTCCGGACGCGTAGCGGATGTAGGACAGTCCCGGCCCGGTCTCGGCGGTGACCACCACGGTGTCCGGCCGCCGCAGCTTGTAGGTCACCTTGCGGCCGGGGAGCGGCGCGGTCGCCTTCTCGAACAGCGCGTCGAGGCTCTCGGCCCCCGGCGGGAAGGCGCGGGATTCCAGGGTGACGCGGCCGTCCTGGCTCTGCCAGCGGGTTCCGGAGGGCAGGGCGGTCCGTCTCGCCAGGAGTCTCTCGGGCACGCCCATCACGGCGCCGGTCCCGGGATCGACCGCGACGCGGAAGCGCGCCGCGTTCCGCGCCGCCGCACCGGCGGCCAGCAGCGCCGCCCGGCCGCGCGGATCGAGAGGGTCGGCCCCGCCGGTCCGGGCGCTGTAGGCGGTGAGCGCCTCGAAGGTGCGGCGCCCGAAGGACCCCGACACGACGGCGTTGAAATCGCCGGTCCAGACCAGGGCGTCCTGGACGGCCTTGCGGTCGGCCTCCGGCAGGGCCTCGAAGCCCGCCCGCATCGCCTCGAAGACGGGGTCGGCCGGCGCGCCGGCCGCCGGCGCGGGTCTGGGGGCGGTCCGGGCGGGCGCCGGCCGGTCCTGGGCCCCGACAGGCCCGGTGCCGAGGGCGATCAGGATCGCGAGGGCCGCCGCGCGCCGGGCGCGGCCGCGCAGGGTATCCGGGATCCGACACCGCGACGCGTCACCCGAATCCATGCCCGCCCCCGACCCTCTCTGCCCCGCGTCGTCCCGATCCTGGCAGAGGCCGCCGCGACAGGCCAGATCAATCCGGTTCGGTCCCGGCCCGGTCCCGGCAGCCGTGCGTCCGGCGCCGCGATGCGCTACAGGGCGGATGTCCGGCCCTGGGCGGCGGCCGGATCCCGGATCGGTCGTCCGGCTACGCGATGCCGCCACGGTTCGACGCGGAGCCCGGCATGAGCGACACGAACAACACCTTCAAGAAGGCGCCCAAGCGCAAGGCCGCCAAGGGCAAGAGCATCAGCGTCTCGCCGGAGATGCGGCAGGCCTACGCCGACCTGATCCAGGAGCGCGCCGAGAAGCAGGAGGCCTACGGCCGCCACCTGCCGCAGGACGAGACGCGGCGGCGGTAGCGCGGTTGGGAGAAGCGCCGCCCCGCATCGGCCTCAGCGCTTGCGCACGAACTCGGTGCGCAGCACGAGGCCCTTGATGGTGTCGTGGCGGCAGTCGATCTCCTCCGGATCGTCCGTGAGCCGGATCGACCGGATGACCGTGCCCTGCTTCAGGGTCTGGTTCGCACCCTTGACCTTGAGGTCCTTGATCAGCGTGACCGAATCGCCGTCGGCCAGGACGTTGCCGGCCGCGTCGCGGACGGCATTCACCTCGGCGGGCGCGGCCGCGGACCCGGGCGGGAGCCACTCGCCCGTCGCCTCGTCGTAGACGTAAGCCTCGTCGTCGCCGCTCAAAACCGTGCCCCCTGTCCGGATCGGGGCCGGGTCCTGTGAGGATCGCGTGGGCCCGTCATCAGCGCCCCGGCACACCGAATCGGTCGCCGAGTCGGCGCGGGACGCCACGAGCCTAGCCGATCGGGCCGGCCCCGCGCGAGAGCGGGAACCGGCCCGACGGAGCGCCTTACCGCTTCAGCGGACCGGCCTCGATCACGTCCTCGACCGTGCGCAGGCCGGCGCGCGGGGAGTTGACGAGGCAGGCCATGTTGCCCGGCGGGTGCTGGTTCTTCCACATCTTGGTGTGGGCCTGGGGGATCTTGTCCCAGGGGAAGACCTCGCTCATGCACGGGTCGATCCGCCGGTCGAGCACGAACTGGTTCGCCGACGAGGCCTGCTTGAGGTGGGCGAAGTGCGAGCCCTGGATGCGCTTCTGCCGCATCCAGACGTAGCGGGCGTCGAAGGTGATGTTGAAGCCGGTCGTGCCGGCGCAGAACACCACCATGCCGCCGCGCTTCACCACCAGCGCCGAGACCGGGAAGGTCGCCTCGCCCGGATGCTCGAACACGATGTCGACGTCCTGCTTGCCGGTGATGTCCCAGATCGCCTTGCCGAACTTGCGCGCCTCCTTGGTCCAGGCGTGGAACTCGGGGCTGTTGACCTTGGGGAGCTGGCCCCAGCAGTCGAAGTCCTTGCGGTTGATGACGCCCTTGGCGCCGAGGCTCATCACGTAGTCGCGCTTCGACTCGTCCGAGATCACCGCGATGGCGTTGGCGCCCGAGGCCGCGCAGAGCTGCACGCCGAACACGCCGAGGCCGCCGGAGGCACCCCAGATCAGCACGTTCTGGCCCGGCTTCACCGTGTGCGGGGCGTGGCCGAACAGCATGCGGTAGGCGGTGGCGAGCGTCAGCGTGTAGCAGGCGGCCTCCTCCCAGGTGAGGTGCTTCGGCCGGACCATGAGCTGGCGGGACTGCACCCGGCAGAACTGCGCGAACGAGCCGTCGCCGGTCTCGTAGCCCCAGATCCGCTGCGAGGGCGAGAACATCGGGTCGCCGCCGTTGCACTCCTCGTCGTCGCCGTCGTCGCGGTTGCAGTGGACGATGACCTCGTCGCCGACCTTCCAGCGCTTCACCTTGGAGCCGACCTTCCAGACGATGCCGGAGGCGTCGGAGCCCGCGATGTGGTACTCGCCCTTGTGGACGTCGAAGGGCGAGATCGGCTCGCCGAGGCCGGCCCAGACGCCGTTGTAGTTGACGCCCGCCGCCATGACGTAGACCAGCACCTCGTCGTCGCCGATCTCCCAGACCGGCAGCACCTCGAGCTGGTGGGACTGCTCCGGGGGTCCGTGCCGCTCGCGCCGGATCGCCCAGGCATACATCTTGGCCGGCACATGACCCAGCGGCGGGATCTCACCCATCTCGTAGAGGTCCTTGACCTCCCCGCCCGTCGGACTGATCGCAGCGCTCGCCGCCATCTCGCTCTCCTCTCGTCCCGCGTGTTTCTCACGGCCGCGGTTCTCCATCGCGCTATACCGGCGATGCCGGAGGCGTCCAAGTGGGCCGAAAGTCGAAAGCCGACGGTTTCCGACATGAAAAAAGCGCGAGCACAGGGCGCGCGACCACGTATTCAAAATCGGCTTTCCGGCAGACCAAGTATTATTCGGCGCCGGCCTCGGTCGCCCCGGCCCCGAGACCTTGCCCGACTCCACCGCCGCGCGCCCGAGCTGCGCCCGGCCGTCCGGCGAGCACATGCACCTCTAAGTCATTGGCTCGACTTGCTCTCTCGCGCCTGAACAGCGGCAAGTCCCGCGAAGAACAGCTCAGGTGGACATTATACCAGCACTGATAAAGCGGATCCGGACCGTCGCGCGGCACCGTCCGGACCGCGGGTGCGGGCGGGGCGCGGGCGGCGGCGCGCCGCGGCGCCTTCAAATCCCGCTGTTCCGGCGGGCAAGTTTTTTCATGAGCCGCGGATGCCCGCGCGGGCGTCTTGCACTTCCGTCCCGGATGACGCGTGCTCAAGCCTTCGCTACGGTGACCGCAAGGCCGCGCCCCGCGCGGATACAAAGATCACACGGAGGCGAGGAATGGGCGCGAGCGTCGCCGAGACCAGGAGCGACAAGTCGAGCCGCGACAAGCCCTGGATCATCCGCACCTACGCGGGGCACTCGACCGCGGCGGAGTCCAACAAGCTCTATCGGGGCAACCTCGCCAAGGGCCAGACCGGCCTGTCGGTTGCCTTCGACCTGCCGACCCAGACCGGCTACGACCCCGACCACGAGCTGTCCCGCGGCGAGGTCGGCAAGGTCGGCGTCTCGATCGCGCATCTCGGCGACATGCGGACCCTGTTCCAGGACATCCCGCTCGCCCAGATGAACACCTCGATGACGATCAACGCCACGGCCCCGTGGCTGCTGGCGCTCTACCTCGCGGTGGCCGAGGAGCAGGGCGCGCCGATCGCCGCCCTCCAGGGCACGACCCAGAACGACATCATCAAGGAGTACCTGTCGCGCGGCACCTACGTGTTCCCGCCCGCGCCGTCCCTCCGGCTCACCAAGGACGTGATCCTGTTCACGACCAAGAACGTGCCGAAGTGGAACCCGATGAACGTCTGCTCCTACCACCTGCAGGAGGCGGGGGCGACGCCGGTCCAGGAGCTGTCCTACGCGCTCGCCATCGCCATCGCGGTGCTCGACACCGTGCGCGAGGACCCCGAGTTCGACGCCGCGAGCTTCCCCGAGGTGTTCGGCCGGATCTCGTTCTTCGTGAACGCGGGCCTGCGGTTCGTCACCGAGATCTGCAAGATGCGGGCGTTCTCGGAGCTCTGGGACGAGATCGCCCGCGAGCGCTACGGCATCGACGACCCGAAGAAGCGCATCTTCCGCTACGGCGTGCAGGTGAACTCCCTGGGGCTCACCGAGCAGCAGCCCGAGAACAACGTCCACCGCATCCTGATCGAGATGCTGGCGGTGACGCTGTCCAAGCGCGCCCGCGCCCGCGCGGTGCAGCTCCCGGCCTGGAACGAGGCGCTCGGCCTGCCGCGGCCCTGGGACCAGCAATGGTCCATGCGCATGCAGCAGATCCTGGCCTTCGAGACCGACCTCCTCGAGTACGACGACATCTTCGACGGCAGCCACGTGATCGAGGCCAAGGTCGAGGAGCTGAAGGCGCAGACCCGCGCCGAGCTGGAGCGGATCGGCGGCATCGGCGGCGCGGTGGCGGCGGTGGAAACCGGGGCGCTCAAGCGCGCGCTGGTGGAGTCGAACGCGCGCCGGATCTCGGCCATCGAGGCCGGCGATCAGATCGTGGTCGGCGTCAACAAGTGGCAGCAGGGCGAGCCGTCGCCGCTCACGGCCGGGGAGGGGGCGATCTTCTCCGTCTCCGAGACCGTCGAGATGGAGGCGCAGAGCCGGATCCGCGAGTGGCGCGGCCGCCGCGACGAGAACGCCGTGGGCCAGGCCCTCGACGCCCTGGAGCAGGCGGCGCGCTCCGGCGCCAACATCATGCCGCCCTCGATCGAGGCCGCCAGGGCCGGCGTCACGACCGGCGAGTGGGGCGCGCGCCTGCGCGCGGTGTTCGGCGAGTACCGGGCGCCCACCGGCGTCACCGTGGAGACCGTCTCCAGCGGCGCGGCCGAGGAGGCCAAGCTCCTGATCGCCGATCTCGGCGAGCGGCTCGGCGAGACGCCGAAGCTCGTGGTCGGCAAGCCCGGCCTCGACGGCCACTCCAACGGCGCCGAGCAGATCGCGCTCCGTGCCCGCGACGTCGGCTTCGACGTCACCTACGACGGCATCCGCCAGACGCCGGCCGAGATCGTCGCGAAGGCCAAGGAGACCGGCGCCCACGTGGTCGGCCTGTCGATCCTGTCCGGCTCCCACGTGCCGCTGGTACGGGAGGTCCGCGCCAAGATGCGCGAGGCGGGGCTCGACCACATCCCGGTGGTGGTCGGCGGCATCATCTCGCCGGAGGACGAGCTGGTCCTCAGGAACATGGGCGTGCGCGCCGTCTACACACCGAAGGACTACGCCATCGACCAGATCATGGTCGGGCTCGCCAAGGTCGTGGAGAAGGGTCTGGATCGACGGGACGGCCCGGCGGATCCGCCGCGCGCCGAGGCCCAGGTCTACTAGCGGACCGAGCCTGCCCGGACCGCGCGCGGTCCGGGCAGGACCAAACAACCTTAATATTTCTCAGACAAGCATAGGCCCCGGTCCCACGTGCGGGACCGGGGACGAAGCCTATGCGCGCCGGTATCTCCATCGCGGCCAAGCTCGGCCTGTGTCTCGCGGCCCTGGTGCTGCTGATCGCCGCGACGAGCGGCCTCTCGCTGGCCGAGCTCGGCCGCATCGAGTCCGCCGCCGCGCAGCTGCGCGACACGCGCATCCCGGCCACCGACGCCCTCGGCCGGATCGGCATCAACTTCATGCGGCAGCGGGTCAACGCCGTCCGCCTGATCACCGCCGACACGCCGGCGCTGCGCGCCGAGGTCGCCGACCAGATCGCCAAGCGCGACGCGCTGCTCGCCGCCCAGTACGCCCGGTACGAGGCCCTGCCGCTGACCCAGCCCGAGCGCGAGGCCTACGCGGCCTTCCGCCAGCACGTGGCCACCTACGCCGAGCAGCAGCGGGAGGCGGTGGCCAAGGCCGAGGCGGGCGACGTCGCCGGCGGCCAGCGGATCTACAACACGACGATGTCGGATAGCATCCGCGCCATCATGGCCGACTGGGAGAAGCTCGTCGCCCTGAACGGCGACGGCTCGCAGGCGAGCGGCACGCTGATCGCGCAGACCTACGACGCCGCCAAGCGGAACGTGCTGGCGCTCGCCAGCCTCGCCCTGCTGGTGGCCCTCGGGGCCTTCGTGCTGGTGACCCGCGGCGTCAGCGGGCCGCTCCGCAAGATCGCCGCCGTCACGCAGCGCCTCGCGGCGGGCGACGCCGAGGTGGCGATCTCGGGGCAGGAGCGCCGCGACGAGATCGGGGCGCTCGCGGGCTCCGTGGTGGTCTTCCGCGACAACCTCGTCCGCGCGCGCGCCCTGGAGGCCGAGACGGCGCTGGCCCGCGCCGATGCCGAGACGCAGCGCCGGGCCGCGACCCGGGCCATGGCCGACGCCTTCGAGCAGGCGGTGGGCGGCATCGTCGGCGGGGTGTCGGCGGCCGCGACCGAGCTGGAGGCCACCGCCCGGACCCTGACCGGCAGCGCGACCGAGGCCGCCGGGCAGTCCGGCACCGTCGCGGGCGCCGCGAGCGACGCCGCCGCCAACGTCAACACCGTCGCGGCCGCCGCCGAGGAGCTCGGCTCCTCGGTGCAGGAGATCGGCCGGCAGGTCAGCAGCTCGGCGGAGCTCGCGCGGGTCGCCGTCGCCGAGGCGACCAACACGGTGGCGCTGGTCCAGGACCTGAGCGGCGCGGCCGCGAAGGTCGGCGACGTGGTGGCGCTGATCTCCGGGATCGCCGCCCAGACCAACCTGCTGGCGCTCAACGCCACGATCGAGGCGGCGCGCGCCGGCGCCGCGGGCCGCGGCTTCGCGGTGGTGGCCTCGGAAGTCAAGGCGCTCGCCGAGCAGACCGCCCGGGCCACCGAGGAGATCACCGGCCAGATCGGCCGGATCCAGTCCTCCACCGGGCAGGCGGCGTCGGCGATCGACGGGATCGGCCGGCGCATCCGCGAGATCGACGGCGTGGCCTCCAGCATCGCAGCCGCCGTGGAGCAGCAGGGCGCGGCCACGCAGGAGATCGTCCGCAACGTCGCCGAGGCGGCCGCCGGCACCGGCGCGGTCACCGGCACCATCGCGAGCCTCGCCCAGTCCGCCGAGGAGACCGGCGCCGCCGCCGCCCAGGTGCTCGGGGCCGCGAGCGAGATGTCGCGCCAGTCCGAGCATCTCGGGGCCGAGGTCGCGCGCTTCCTCGCCACGGTGCGGGCGGCGTAGCCCCCTCACGGTCGGGCGGCGGATCGCGTAGGACGGCGCCATGCAGCCCAACTTGCCACCCGACGCGCCGCCCAGCCTGTCCGCCTTGCCGTCCGCCCTGACCGCGATCCTGCTCCTGGCGGTGCCCCTCGCCGCCGCGCTCTCGGCGGGCCTGATCCTGCGCCTGCGCCCGCTGCTGCAGCGCTACGCCCTGGCCCGGCCGAACGCCCGCTCCAGCCACACCGTGCCGACCCCCCAGGGGGGCGGGATCGCCGTGGTGACGGCGCTGGTCACGATCTCGGGCCTGCTGATCGCGGCGCCGGAGATCGGCGGCCGGCCGGACTGGATCTGGCTCGCCGCCGGCGCCCTGGCCCTGGCGCTCCTCGGCGCCGTGGACGACGTCCGGCCGCTGCCGGCCGCCCTGCGGCTCGCCGTGCAGGCCGTCGTGGTCGGCCTGCTGGTCTGGCACCTGGACGGGCGCCTGCTGCCCGGCCTGCCGCTCTGGCTGGAGCGCGGCCTGGCGCTGCTGGCGGGCCTGTGGTTCGTCAACCTGACGAACTTCATGGACGGGCTCGACTGGATGACGGTGGCGGAGATCGTCCCGGTGGCGGGCGCGCTCCTGCTCATCGGCCTCGCCGGGCACCTGCCGCCGCTGCCGACCCTGGTGGCGGCGAGCCTGCTGGGCGCGGTGCTGGGCTTCGCGCCGTTCAACCGGCCGGTCGCGCGGCTATTCCTCGGGGATGTCGGCTCGCTGCCGGTCGGGCTCGTCACCGCGTGGCTGCTGTGCCAGCTCGCCCTGGCGGGCGGGCTCGCCGCCGCGCTGCTGCTCCCGCTCGTCTACCTCGCCGATGCCAGCCTGACCCTCGCCGCGCGGGCGGCGCGGGGCGAGCGGGTCTGGGAGGCGCATCGCGGGCACTATTACCAGCGGGCCACCGTCAACGGACTGACCGTGCCCGGCGTGGTCGGACGGGTGTTCGCGGCCAATCTCGCTCTGGCGGCGCTCGCCGCCGCGACCTTGCTTTGGCCGTCCTGGCCGGTCACGCTCGCCGCATCGGCCGCCGGGCTCGCCCTGGTTTCCGTCCTGCTCCGCCGCTTCGCCCGCGCCCCCGCGCCGGCGCCAGCCGAAGGTGTCGCCCAGCCGTGACAGAGGCCGCCCAGCCGTGACCGGACTCATCGCGCTCACCGGGGCGACCGGGTTCATCGGCCGCCACCTGCTCGCCGACCTCACCGCGCGCGGCTACCGGGTCCGCGTGCTGCTGCGCCGGCCCACGACCGTGCCGGAGGGCGCGGCGAGCGCGGTCGTCGGCGACCTGACCCGCCCGATCAACATGGCGGCGGCCCTCAGCGGCGTCGACGCGGTGGTGCACTCGGCCGGCCTCGCCCACGCCAATCTCGGTCCGGCGGCGTCGGGGGCACCGGAGGACGACTACCGCACGCTCAACACCGAGGCGACGCGCCGGCTGGCGGAGGCCGCGGCGCGCGCGAAGGTGCGCCGCTTCGTGTTCCTGTCGTCGATCCGCGCGCAGGTCGGGGCGAGCGCGCCGGGCGTGGTCGGGGAGGGCGATCCGCCCCGGCCCACCGACGCCTACGGCCGCTCCAAGCTCGAGGCCGAGGCGGCGCTCGCCGAGACCGGCCTGGACTGGGTCGCGCTGCGCCCGGTCCTCGTCTACGGCGCCGGGGTGAAGGGCAACATGGCCGCGCTCCTGCGGCTGGCGCGCAGTCCCTACCCGCTGCCGCTGGGCGGCCTTGCGGCGCGGCGCTCGCTGATCTCGCTGGAGAGCCTGTCGGGCGCCGTGGACGCGGTGCTGGCGGCGCCCGCCCCCCTGAACCGCGCCCTCGTCGCGGCCGACCCGGACCCGCTCAGCCTGCCCGAGATGATCGCGGCCCTCCGACAGGGTCTCGGCCGCGGCCCGGGCCTCGTCCCGGTCCCGGCCGGGCTCCTCCGGCTGGCCTGCCGGCTGACCGGCCGGGACGCGCAGTTCGCCCGCGTCGCCGAGGGTCTCGTCGCCCGCGCCGACGGCCTCGCGTCCCTCGGCTGGCGGCCGGCCGGGCCGACCCGCGACGGGCTCGCCCGGCTGGCCCGCGACGGCGGCTGAACGCAGGGCTGCCTCAGCGGCCCGCGTAGATGTCGGTGATCTTGCCGAGCAGCGACAGGGCGTCCGCCTTCGAGCGCTGGAACGCGTTGCGGCCCACGATCGAGCCGAATCCGCCGCCCGCCTGGATGGCGCGGATCTCGTCGAGGAAGCTGGCCTCCTCGGCCTGGGCGCCGCCGGAGAAGATCACGATCCGCCGGCCGTTGAACGCGCACTGCACCACGTGGCGGACGCGCTCGGCCGCCGTGCCGATCGGGATGCCGGTCGATTCGTAGACCTTCTTCGCCGCCGGCTGCTCGATATGGGCCGAGGGCAGCTTCACCTTGATGATGTGGGCGCCGAGCTGCGCGGCGATCTGGGCCGCGTAGCCGATCACGTCGATGGCGGTCTCGCCCTCCTTCGACAGGGCTGAGCCGCGGGCGTAGGACCAGATCACCACGGCGAGGCCGACGCTCTTGGCCTCCTCGGCGATCGCGCGGATCTGCCCGTACATGGCGTTGCGGTGGGCGGAGCCCGGATAGATCGTGAAGCCGATGGCGCAGGCCCCGAGCCGCAGGGCGTCGGCCACCGAGCCGGTGATCGCCTGCTCGGGATCCTCCTCGTCGGCCAGGAGGTCGTGATCGTTGAGCTTCAGGATGAGCGGGATGCGCCCGGCATAGTCGCGCCCGCCCGCCTCCAGGAAGCCGAGCGGCGCCGCGTAGGCGTTGCACCCCGCCGCCAGGGCCAGCTCGAAATGGTAGTGCGGGTCGTAGGCCGGCGGGTTCGGGCCGAAGCTGCGGGCGGGCCCGTGCTCGAAGCCCTGGTCGACGGGCAGGATCAGCATCTTGCCGGTGCCGCCGAGCTTGCCGTGCTCCAGCATCCGGGCGAGGTTGGTGAGGGTCCCGGGGCTGTCGGCCCCGTACCACGACAGGATCTCGGTGACGCGGGCGGATCGGTCCATCGGGCAGCCTCCTGGCCAGAGACCGTCGCGCCGCGGATCGGGCCGCGGGCCGTGCTGCGGACGGCTCCCGGTCGGAACGGTGCGGGCAAAGCCGAGGTTCCCGCACGCGGCGCTTTCGGCTAACCGGGCGGGAGCGGGCGCCGCCCGGTCCGGCCGCGCGCGCCCGAACCGGCAGCCCGAGACCGGCCCACGAGACGCGTCAGAGGTTCGCTCATGCGCAGGCTGATCCTGCTGCGGCACGCCAAGTCCGACCGTCCGCCGGGCGTGGCGGACCACGAGCGCCCGCTCAACGCGCGCGGGACACGGGCCGCCCCGGCGATGGGCGCCCACCTCGCGCGGGAGGGCCTGTGCCCGGACCTCGCCCTGGTCTCCACCGCCGCGCGGACCCGCGAGACCTGGGCCGCGATGGAGGCGGCCCTCGGCAGCCCCGAGACGCGCTGGCATTCCGAGATCTACGAGGCGCCGGCGGACCGGATCCTCGGGGTGATCCGGCAGGCGCCCGACGCGGCCGCCACAATGATCGTCGTCGGCCACAATCCGGGCCTCGGCGACCTCGCCGCAATCCTCGCGGGCTCGGGACCGCGGGCGGCCCGGGACCGGCTGGCCCTGGAATTCCCGACCGCGGCCTTCGTGGTGATCGACTTCGACGGCGACCGCTGGGCGGAGATCGCGCCGGACCGCGGGCACCTCGACCGGTACGTGCGCCCGCGGGACATCGACCCGGATCTCGGCGGCTGACGCCTCAGGCGACAGGCACCGCCACGGCGTGCGCCTCGACCTCCGCGTGGGTCGGCAGGGGCGAGCCCGGCACGAAGGCCTCGAAGGCCGCCCAGAAATCCTGCCGGATCGCGTCGCGCTCGGTCAGGATCTCGTGCCGGGAATCCGGCAGGACCAGGATATGGCCGGCCTTCAGCCGGGCGGCGAAGCGCTCGGTCTCCGCCGTGCCGCAGACCGGGTCGGCGCCCGCCGCGACGATCAGGGTCGGCAGCCCGATCCGCGGCGCCGCCCGCGGGTCGCGCAGCCGCGCCATCGCGCGGAACGCCTCGGCGAGCCACGCGATCGTCGGGTCGCCGACCGCGCCGGCGCCGACCTGCCGCGCCGCCGCGGCGTTGCGGGCGTAGCGGATGGGATCGCGCGACAGGCGGTTGCCGGCGTACGGGTTGGTGGCGATCGAGACCGGCTTGCCGAACGGGATGTAGCGACTCCCGAGGCCGAGCCGCTGCAGGCCCCGCGACAGGATCGCGGCGCCGGCCGGCCAGCGGACCATCCGGATCGACAGCATCGGCGCCAGGGTCACCAGCCGCCGGAACGGCAGCGCGCCGTCGAGGGCCGCGAGGAGCGCGACGCATCCGCCCATGGAATGCGCGAGGCCGACATGGGGCTCGGGCATCAGCGGCACCAGGATCGTCTCGGCCACCGCCCGCAGGTCGAGCCGGTAATCGTCGAACCGGGCGACGTGGCCCTTGTGGGGGTCGTCGACCCGGCGGTCCGATTCGCCCTGGCCGCGCCAGTCGAACGCCACGACCGCGAAGCCCCGGGCGCGCAACTCGTGGATCGTCTCGTAGTACTTCTCGATGAACTCGGCCCGGCCCTGGAGCAGGCAGACCGTGCCCCGGCAGGTGCGCGCCGTGGTCTGCCAGTAGGCCGCCCGCAGGGTGCAGTCGTCGCGCGTGCCGACGGCGATCAGCGTGCCGCCCGGCGGGACCGGGTTGTCGGGCGTGCTGCGCAGGGTCAGGAGCGGCGGCTCGCGCCCGGTGTCACCGTCGAAGCGTCTCACTGGCCTCACCTCAGCACCTTCGCGCACCGTCCGATACACGCCCGGATGCACTCTGCGACCGTAGCGAAAAAATCTCGTTTCCGACCCTCGCCGGGGGTCTTGAAGCGCGATTTTCCCCCTCCGATATCTCGTCTGTGCCGGCCGTCAGGCGGCACGAGAGACGGGTTCGGCCCATCGGGCGGACCGGAATTGCATGTTGCTCAGACGAGGATATGTCATGCGTCAGTTCGATCTCGCTCCCCTGTACCGCTCCACCGTCGGCTTCGACCGCCTGTTCTCCGCCCTCGACCAGTTCGCGAGCGCCGAGGCGGCCCCGACCTACCCGCCCTACAACATCGAGCGGACCGGCGAGAACGCCTACCGCATCACCGTTGCGGTTGCCGGCTTCACCGAGTCCGACCTGTCGATCGAGGTGCGGGAGAACGCGCTCACGCTGAAGGGCGAGCGCAAGGCCGAGGGCAGGGCGGAGTTCCTGCACCAGGGCATCGCGGCCCGCGCCTTCGAGCGGCGGTTCCAGCTCGCCGACCACGTCCAGGTGACGGGTGCGGCGCTCGAGAACGGCCTCCTCCACATCGACCTCGTCCGCGAGGTTCCGGAGGCGAAGAAGCCCCGTCGCATCGAGATCGCCTCGGCGGCGCGCCCCAGCGCCCCGGTGATCGAGGGCGACGTACGCAAGGACGCGGTCCAGCAGGCCGCCTGACCCCGCCCCGCGCGGGAACCGTCAGGTCCACATCAGGTACCGATCAGGTTCTTGGAGCGCCCCGGCCCCCGGCCGGGGCGCTTTCTCGTGGCGGCTGTCATAATGGCGTGTGGCCGTCGTGCTCTCTGTCGGATTCGACGGTGCACGGACGCGCACCCGGAGTGAACCCGACGATGGTCGCCAATCTCGCCCGCGGAGCCTACAGCGCGCTCGGAGCCGGCTGGCACAGGGGCGTGCAGTGGGGCGTCGGCGCGCCGATCGCCAAGCTGCGCCGCCGGTCGGTCCCGCTGCCGGGCGTCGCGGGCGTGGGCGGAATCGACGACGTGCTCTCGGCCAAGCGGGCGATCCGCCTGCCCGAGCCGTTCGAGGGCCGCAGCCTCGGCCGCATCGGCAGCCTCGAGGTCCGGCTGGCGACGCGGAAATCGGAGATCCGGCGGGCCCAGCGGCTGCGCTACAAGGTCTTCTACGAGGAGATGTCGGCGGTGCCCTCCGGGCTCGCCGCCCTGTCCCGGCGCGACGTCGACGGCTACGACGCGGTCTGCGACCACCTCCTCGTCCTCGACCATGCGGCGCCGCGGCGGAAGAAGCCCTTCGTCGAGCCGCGCCCGAAGGTCGTCGGCACCTACCGGCTGCTGCGCGGCGAGGTGGCCGAGCGGCATACCGGCTTCTACTCGGAGAGCGAGTACGACCTCGCACCGCTTCTCGCCGCGCAGGGGCACCGGCGGCTCCTCGAGCTCGGCCGCTCCTGCGTGCTCAAGCCCTACCGGAGCAAGCGGACCGTCGAGCTGCTGTGGCAGGGGATCTACGCCTACGTCCTGCACCACCGGATCGACGCGCTGATCGGCTGCGCGAGCCTGGAGGGCACCGACCCGGACCGGCTGGCCCTGCCGCTCGCCTTCCTGCACCACCATGCCCGCGCGCCGGAGGGCTGGCGGGCCCGGGCGCTGCCGGAGCGGGCGGTGGCGATGGACCGGATGCCGCGCGAGGCGGTGGACGCCAAGGCGGCCCTGCAGGCGCTGCCGCCCCTGATCAAGGGATACCTGCGCCTCGGCGCCACCTTCGGCGACGGCGCGGTGATCGACCGCCAGTTCGGCACGACGGACGTGTTCGTCGCGCTGCCGGTCGAGGTGATCGGCGCGCGCTACCGGGGGCATTTCGCGCCGGCCGGGTGAGAGTCGATCCGAGAACCCCGAGGGTTCGCGCGACGGCGTCCGTGCGAGCGGAGCGATCCAGGAGCACCACGCTTCTTGGGGTCGCGCTGCCCTGGGTTGCCTCGCTCCGCGCGAGGACGACGGCGCGGCAGCCCCTCAGAGATCCCCCAGAGCCAGCTGACCCTGGTTGCGCGCCTTCGGCGGCGCGGCCTTGCGCTCCTTGGCCCGCCCGGAGGCGGGGCGCGCGGCGGCGGCCTTCCTGGGCTTCGGGTCGCCGCGCATCCGGGCCACCGCCTTGTCGCGGGCCACGGCCTCCGGGGCGTTCGGGTCGTCGCTCAGCCACTTGCCGCGCTTGATCACCTCGTTCACGCGGCCCTGGTTGACCCCGACCTTGAAGGCGATCTCCTGCTGGGTCATGCCCGTCGTGGCGTGCAGGTCCAGGATCGCCCGAGCGAGTTCCGGGGTCATCTTCTGTCCGGTCAGCCGCCGGGCGGGCTTCACCGTCCGGGTGGCGCGGTCGCGCTCGCGCAGGCGCTCCAGCAGCGCCAGCGCCATGTTCATGCCGTGCTCGCGCAGGGCCTCCTCGAATTCCTTCAGGGTCGCCATCGGCGCCATCCTCCGCCGGGCTCTCGGGCCGGGTGCTGGCCGGGGAACGTGCCGGGAACGAAGCGGTTGCGCAAGCCGATCCGGCGGGTGCCCTCCGCCGCACCGGTGGATGACACCCGCCGTCCACCGGAAATGCGCGTCCCTGGCCTCCCCCCGGCGGCTCCGCTAGAGGGAGCCGGACCGTGACGGCCGCGGGCGCGCAGACGATGATCACCCCGATCCGCAGACTTGTCCCCGGCGAGGCGTCCGGCTCCCGGGCGCGGGGGCTGGGGGCCGCGGCGGTGCTGCTGTTCCCCGATCTGCCCTTCCCGTTCAGCGCGTTCGAGCGCCGGTTCACCGAGCGGCCCTTCGCGGACGGCAGGGCCGAGAACGTCAGCATCCGCGGCGAGGCGGCCGAGCTGCGCGGCGCGGCCGGCACGCCGGAGGTGCAGGAGTCCCTGCGCCGGCTGCTGATCCGCGTCCGCGCCTTCACCCGGGACCCTCTCGGACCTCGTGATGCACGGGGCCATGCGCGGCCGCTACATGCCGGAGCAGACCGCCTACCTGCCGGTCGCCGCAAAGGCCGACCCCACCTTAAGCCCGCAGCGCATCCTCGCGGCCAAGCTCGGCCGCGCCCTTCGCACCTGAGACAGGAACCGCACCGATGATCCTCGAAATCGCGCAGATCGAGATCAAGCCCGGCCTCGAGGCCGAGTTCGAGAAGGGCATCACCGAGGCCTCGGCGATCTTCAAGCAGGCCAAGGGCTGCCGGCACTTCGAGGTTCGGCGCTCGATCGAGCATCCGCAGCGCTACCGCCTGCTGATCCACTGGGACACGCTGGAGGCCCACACCAAGGACTTCACCGGCTCGCAGCCCTGGCAGGATTACCGCGCCCTGGTCTCCCACTGCTTCGCCGGCCCCGTCGCCGTCGAGCACGCCGAGCAGGTGCTGAAGGCGTTCTGAGCCTCGGCGCGAGGCCGGGCGGGGCCTACAGCGATCCGAAGCGTTGCGAGCCCGACCGCCGGTGCTAGGCTCCGGCGCGACGGGACCCGGGACGAATCATCGGGATTGCGGGTGGGGAACAGGCTGATGGCGCGGCTCGGACGGCTCGCGGGTGCCCTGGCGCTCCTCGGAGGAATCGCCAGCAATCCGGCCCTCGCCCAAACCTCGCCAGCCCTGTCCCCACCTGCGGCCCGCACCGCGCCCCGCCCGCCGACGGCCGTCGCCGCGCCGTTCGCCAGGACCTTCGTCCGGGCCGACCTCGCCAGCGCGGCGGTCCGCCTGGAGACCGCGCTGAAGGCGGAGGCCGGGGGCCCGCTGCGGCCCGCCGGCCAGTCCCGCGCGGCCGGGCTGGCCCTGCTCGCCGCCGACAAGCCCGACAAGGCGCTGGCGCCTTTGACCGCCGCGGTGGCGGCCGATCCCGCCGACGCGCGCAACTGGCAGGCCTATGCCCGGGGGACCGCGGCGGCCCTGGGTGCCCTCGAGGACAACGACTACCAGGGCCGGTCGCGCCTGCGCGGGCGGGTGACGGCCGCCGCCTACCGCGCCTACGAGCGCGCCGGCACGGCGGCCGACGCCGCGGCCGCGCTGGCGGCGCTCGCCGCCGCCGAGGCCGAGCAGGGATCCTGGCGCCCGGCGCTCGACGCCTACGCGGCGAGCCTCGCGCTGGCCGAGACCGGTTCGGTCCGGGAGACCTACGAGACCCTGCGGGCGCAGCACGGCTTCCGAATCCTCGACTACAAGGTCGATTCCGACGCGGCCGCTCCCCGGGCGTGCTTCACCTTCTCGGAGGCGATCCGCCCGAAGACCGACTACGCCCCCTTCGTGGCCGTCTCCGGCAGCAGCGCGGCCGCCGTGACCGGGGAGGGCTCCCAGGTCTGCGTCGACGGGCTCAAGCACGGCGGCCGCTACGCCATCGTGGTCCGCCAGGGCCTGCCCTCGGCGGTGGGCGAGAGCCTGCTCAAGGCCGCCGATTACGAGATCTACGTCCGCGACCGCGCCCCGCAGGTGCGCTTCACCGGGCGCAACTACGTCCTGCCGCGGACGGGCCAAGCGGGCGTGCCCCTGGTCTCGGTGAACGCGCCGAAGCTCGACGTCGAGGTTCTGCGGATCGGCGATCGCGGCCTGCTGCCGACCCTGCGGTCGGAGGACTTCCTGGGCCAGCTCAGCGGGTCCACCGCCCGGACGATCGCGTCCGAGAAGGGTCAGCGCGTCTGGAAGGGCACCCTCGACACCGCCAAGGCCGAGCTGAATCAGGAGGCCGTCACCGCCTTCCCGGTCCTCCAGGCCGTGGGCAAGCTCGAGCCCGGCCTCTACGTGATGCTGGCCCGCCCCTCCGGCACGGCCGCCGCCGACGAAGAGTACGACACCCAGGCGACCCAGTGGTTCGTGGTCTCCGACCTGGGGCTCACCGCCACCAAGGGCCGGGACGGGGTCACCGTGGTCCTGCGCTCGCTCGCCTCCGCGCAGGTGATGCCGGGCGCCGAGATCCGGCTGGTCGCCCGCAACAACGAGGTGCTGGGCACCCGGACCACGGACGCGCAGGGCCACGTCGCCTTCGATCCCGGGCTCGCCCGCGGGGAGGGCGGTCTGGCGCCGAGCCTCGTGGTCGCCCAGGCGGGCGGCGATTACGGCTTCCTCGACCTCAACCTCGGCGCCTTCGACCTCACCGACCGCGGCGTGAAGGGACGGCCCGAGACCGGCGGCCTCGACGCCTACCTGTTTCCGGAGCGCGGGGTCTACCGCACGGGCGAGACCGTCCAGCTCACCGCCCTGCTGCGCGACCCCCGCGGCGCCGCCGTGCCGGACCTGCCGCTGACCCTGGTGGTCAAGCGGCCGGACGGCGTCGAGTACCGGCGCGTCTCGGTGCCCGACCAGGGGCTCGGCGGCCGGGCCCTGCCGCTGCCGCTCCTGTCGGGGGCGATGCACGGCACGTGGCGGGTCTCCGCCTACACGGACCCGAAGGCGCCCGCGATCGGCGAGACCAGCTTCCTCGTGGAGGATTACGTCCCCGAGCGGCTGGAGGTGACCCTCAAGGCCCGGCAGGCGGCCCTGAACCGGGGCGAGGCCGCGCAGGTCGACGTCGCCGCCCGCTACCTCTACGGCGCCCCGGGCTCCGATCTCGACGTGTCGGGCAGCGTGACCGTGCAGGCGGCGGCCACCAGCGGCATCAAGGGGCTGGAGACTTATTCCATCGGTCTCGACGACGAGGCCGTGGAGCCGACGACCCAGGAGTTGCAGGACCACGCCACCACGAACGCGCAGGGCGCCGCCACCGTCACGGTGCCGGTGCCCCAGGTCGCGGCGCCGCGGGCGCTGGAGGCGAAGATCACGCTGGCGGTCGGAGAGCCCGGCGGCCGGGCGCTGTCGCGCAGCCTGACCCTGCCGATCCTCCCGGCGAGCCCGGTCCTCGCCCTGCGCAAGGGCTTCACCGACCTCAAGGAGGGCGGAATCGCGAGCTTCGACGCGGTGTTCGCGCGCCCCGACGGGGCGCTCGTTGCCCGGCCGGGCGTGAGCTGGACCCTGTCGCGGATCGACTCCTCCTACCAGTGGTACCGGGCGGACGGGCGCTGGTCGTTCGAGGCGGTCAAGTCCGCCCGGCGCGTCGCCAGCGGCACCGTCGACCTCACGGCCGCCGGCCCGAGCCGGATCGAGGCGCCGGTCGGCCTCGGCCGCTACCGGCTGGAGGTCTCGACCGCGGGCGCCCCGGAGGCGGGTGCGAGCCTCGGCTTCGAGGTGGGCTGGGGCGGCTCCGAGACCGCGGAGGCGCCCGACCTGCTCGACCTGACCCTCGATAAGGCCGCTTACGCGGCCGGCGACACGCTGCGGGCCAAGCTCAGCCCGAAGTTCAAGGGTCAGGCCAGCCTGATGGTTGTCAGCGACCGCGTGCACCAGACCCTGGAAGTCAGCGTGCCGGAGGGCGGCACCACGGTCAGCATTCCGGTGAAGGCCGAGTGGGGCGCCGGCGCCTACCTGGTGGCCACCGCCTACCGGTCCCTCGACCAAGCGGTCAAGCGCCTGCCCGGCCGGGCGCTGGGTCTGGCGTGGTTCTCGGTGGACCGGGAGCGTCGCAGCCTCGGGGTCGCCCTGAAGGCGCCGGAGCGGGCGCGCCCGCGCCAGGACCTGACCCTGCCGGTCCAACTCACCGGGCTGAAGGCCGGCGAGCCGGCGCGGATCACCGTGGCGCTGGTCGATGTCGGCATCCTCAACCTGACCCGCTACGCGTCGCCGGACCCGACCCAGTACTTCCTCGGCCAGCGGGCGCTCGGGCCGGAGGTCCGCGACCTCTACGGCTACCTGATCGACGGCATGCAGGGCTCGGCCGGGGCGATCCGCTCCGGCGGCGACGCGGGCGGCGGCGAGCTCGCCGATTCCCCGCCGACCCAGGCGCCGCTGGCGCTCTATTCCGGCGTCGTGACCGTGGGGCCGGACGGCGCGGCCAGCGTCACCTTCCCGATCCCGGCCTTCAACGGCACCGGCCGCGTCATGGTCACAGCCTGGAGCGGCGACCGTGTCGGGCAGGCGCAGGCCGACGTGATCATCCGCGACCCGGTCGTGCTCAGCGCCACCCTGCCGCGCTTCCTCGACACCGGCGACCGATCGCGCCTGTTCGTGGCCCTCGACAACGTCGAGGGGCAGGCGGGCGAGTACACGGTCGACCTGAGCCCGACCGGCCCGGTCGTGGTCGGCGCCAGCGCGCTGCGCCAGACGCTGCGGCTGGAGGCCGGCGCGAAGGGCCAGTTCGCGATCCCCCTCACCGCCGCCGGACCCGGCACGGCCCGGCTCGACCTCGCCCTGTCGGGGCCCGGCCTCCCGGCCGCCCTCAACCAGAGCTTCGCCCTCGGGATCTCGCCGGGGACGGGCGCCCTGCTGCGCCGCTCGGTGCGCAGCCTCGCCCCGGGGGCGAACCTGACGCTGACCTCGGACCTCCTCGCCGACCTGCAGCCGGGCACCGGCAGCGTCTCGCTCTCGGCCACGGCCCTGCCGGGGGTCGACGTGGCGGCCCTGCTCCGGGCGCTCGACCGCTACCCCTACGGCTGCTCCGAGCAGGTAGTGAGCCGGGCGATGCCGCTGCTCTACGTCAACAAGCTTGCGGCGCTGGAGAAGCTCGCCCTCGACAACGGCGCCGACGAAAGGGTGCGCGAGTCGATCGAGCGCCTGCTCGCCCGCCAGGATTCGAGCGGGGATTTCGGCCTGTGGTCGGCGCAGGGGTCGAGCGACCTCTGGCTCGACGCCTACGTGACCGACTTCCTGACCCGCGCCCGCGAGCGCGGATTCGCGGTGCCGCAGAAGGCCTTCGTCCAGGCCCTCGACTACCTGCGCAACGCGGTGGCCAACGCCACCGAGGTACGCAACGGCGGCGCCGACCTCGCCTACGCGGCGTACGTGCTCGCCCGGAACGGGCGGCCGGTGATGGGCGACCTGCGCTACCTTGCCGACACCAAGATCGGCGACTTCTCCTCTGCCCTCGGGCGCGCGCAGCTCGCCGCCGCCCTGGCGCTGCTCGGCGACCGCGGCCGGGCCGCCAAGACCATGGAATCGGCGCTCACGGTCCTGCGCGCCGAGCGCGACAAGGGTGTCTACCGCGCCGATTACGGCTCCCGCCTGCGCGACGGGGCCGGGCTCATCACCCTGGCCGCCGAGAGCGGGCTGGCGCAGGGGGCGCTGGGCCCCGCGGCTTCCGCGCTCGGCGAGGAGCAGCAATCCGAGCGTGCGACGAGCACGCAGGAGAATGCTTGGCTGGTGCTCGCCGCCGAGAGCCTGTCGAACGAGGCGGGCGCCCTCTCATTCACCCTGGACGGCGCCCCGCAGACCGGCCTGCTGGCCCGGGTCTATCGGGAGGCGGCCCTGGCCGACCGGGGCGTTCAGCTCACCAATACCGGCCGCGCGCCTGTGCAGGTGGCCGTGACCGTCAACGGCAGCCCCCTGGTGCCGGAGCCGGCGGCGCAGCAGGGCTACACGATCGAGCGCAGCTTCCGCCGCCTCGACGGCAGCGTCGTCGATCCGGCGAGCGGCCTGCGCCAGAACGACCGGCTGGTGGTGGTGCTCAAGGTCACCGAGGCCAAGGCGGAGGCGGCGCGGCTCCTGCTGGTCGATCCGCTGCCGGCGGGGCTGGAGATCGACAATCCGAAGCTCCTCGACGCCGACGCGCTCCAGGGGCTCGCCTTCGCCAAGTCCGACGTGCAGCCGGTCCACACCGAGTTCCGGGACGACCGCTTCGTGGCGGCCTACGACCGCGACCCGAGCCAGTCGGCCTTCTTCACCGTGGCCTACACGGTGCGGGCGGTCTCGCCCGGGACCTACGTCCATCCGGGCGCCACCGTGGAGGACATGTACCGGCCGGCGCGGTTCGGCCGGACCGCCTCGGGCAGCGTGACGGTCGGGGCGGCCAAGTAGGGCGGCGTTCGGACGCTTCGATCGGTGCTCCCGCCCGTCATCGCGAGCGGAGCGAAGCGACCCAGGGTAGCGCGCCATCGGTGAGCGTGGCGCTACCCTGGATTGCTTCGCTGCGCTCGCAAGGACGGTGGTGCGGAGGCCGTCGTCCGGATCCGACTAGGACGTCACGGAGCAACCCGCCGAGCCGGGTCGCCGCGTTGCGGCAGGCACATGGTGCGCTGCGGAACCGCCGCGAGCGCCCACCCATTCCTCCAAGTCCCGTTCGGAACCCGTGGAGCGATGCCCGATGCCGGACCTCGACGCGCTCGCCGGCTCCGCAGCCCGCGCGCTGGCCTACCTGCCGTGGTGGGCCGAGAGCCTGATCCTCATCGTCGCCTGCTGCGCCGTGGTGATGCCCCTGCACGGGGTGGTCTACCGGGCGATGAAGCGAGCGGTCGCGGGCAAGAGCCTGTTCTGGCGCTCGCTGGTGTCGCGTACCCGCGGGCCGAGCCGCCTCGGTCTGATCGTGGTGGCGATCAGCCTCGCCTCGACCACCGTGCACCTGTCCTGGGAGGTGCGGATCGCCCTCAACCAGATCCTGCTGGTGGCCTTCGTGACGCTGACCGGCTGGTGCTGCGCCACCGCGCTCCACATCGCCACGGTGATCTACCTGCGGCGGTTCAAGCTCGACGCCGAGGACAACCTCCTGGCGCGCAAGCACTTTACGCAGATGCGCATCCTGGAGCGGGCCGGCGTGACGCTGGTGGCGCTCGTCACCCTGTCGGTGGCGCTGATGACCTTCGAGCCGGTGCGCCAGTACGGCGTCAGCCTGCTCGCCTCGGCGGGCGCGGCGGGCCTCGTCCTCGGGCTGGCCATGCAGCCGGTCCTGTCGAACCTCGTGGCCGGTATCCAGATCGCCATCACGCAGCCGATCCGGATCGAGGACGCGATCATCGTCGAGAACGAGTGGGGCTGGGTCGAGGAGATCACCGCGACCTACGTGGTGGTCCGCCTCTGGGACTGGCGCCGGCTGGTCCTGCCCCTGACCTACTTCATCCAGAAGCCGTTCCAGAACTGGACCCGCGACGGCGCCTCGCTGATCGGCAGCGTGTTCGTCTACGTCGACCACCGGGCGCCGGTCGCGGCGATGCGCGAGAAGCTCGCCGAGATCGCCGGGGCCACGCCCCTGTGGGACGGCAAGGTGGTGAACCTCCAGGTCTCGGACGCGAAGGAAGCGACGATCGAGATCCGAATGCTGGTGAGCGCCCGCAACGCGCCCCAGGCCTGGGACCTGCGCTGCGTGGTCCGCGAGGCGATGATCACGTGGCTCCAGGCCGAGCACCCGGAGGCCCTGCCGCGGCACCGCACGGAATGGGTCAGGGCCGCGGAGATGCCGCTTCGCCGTGCGGAGGAGCGGCGGTTTGCGGCGTGAGCCACCTCGTCATCGCGAGCGCAGCGAAGCGGCCCAGGGCTGCGCGCCATCTGTGCGCGTGGCGCTACTCTGGATTGCTTCGCTGCGCTCACAAGGACGGGTGTCAGTCGTCGGCGCCGGCGTAAAAACTCTCCACGCCGATGCCCTCTTCCTGCATCAGCCGGGCGCGGGCGCGCAGCTTCTCGGTCTCGCTCTTGAGCTGGCCGCAGGCCGCCAGGATGTCCCGGCCCCGGGGCGTGCGCACCGGCGAGGCGTAGCCGGCGTTGAACACGATCTCGGAGAAGCGCTCGATCCGGTCCCAGTCCGAGCACTCGTAGCGGCTGCCCGGCCAGGGGTTGAACGGGATCAGGTTGATCTTGGCCGGTATGCCCTTGAGCAGGCGCACCAGTTCCCGCGCGTCCGCGTCCGAATCGTTGACGCCCTTCAGCATCACGTACTCGAAGGTGATCCGGCGGGCGTTGCTCAGGCCCGGATAGGCCCGGCAGGCCGCGAGCAGCTCGGCGATCGGGTATTTCCGGTTGAGCGGCACCAACTCGTCGCGCAGGTCGTCGCGCACGGCGTGCAGCGAGATCGCCAGCATGGCGTTGGCCTGCTCGCCGAGCCGCGGGATCTGCGGCACGACCCCCGAGGTCGAGACCGTGATCCGGCGGCGTGAGAGGCCGAGGCCCTCCTGATCCGACATCACCCCGACCGCGTCGACCACGGCGTCGAGGTTGTAGAGGGGCTCGCCCATGCCCATGAACACGATGTTGGTCACGAGCCGGCCGACCTCGCCGGAGCCGCCGGCGTCGCGGCTCGGCATCTGGCCGGGCCAGTCGCCGAGCTCGTCCCGGGCGGTGACGAGCTGCTGCACGATCTCGGCCGCCGAGAGGTTGCGCACGAGGCGCTGCGTGCCGGTGTGGCAGAACGAGCAGGTCAGCGTGCAGCCGACCTGGGAGGACACGCACAGCGTGCCGCGGTCGGACCCCGGAATGTAGACGCACTCGATCTCGGCGCCGCGATTGTGCTCCTGCCGGTTGGTCGGCGCCATGCGCAGCAGCCACTTGCGGGTGCCGTCGCGCGAGACCTGCCGGCTCGCCACCTCCGGCCGCTCCAGGGTGAAGTGCTCGGCGAGCTGCGCCTTCAGCGCCTTGCCGACATTGGTCATCTCGGCGAAGTCGGACGCCCCGCGGAAATTGACCCAGTGCCAGACCTGGCCGGCGCGCATCCGGCTCTCGCGCTCGGGCACGCCCATGCCGACGAGCTGCGCCTTGAGGGCGTCGCGGGTCAGGCCGACCAGCGAGGGGCGGCGGCCGGGCAGCGCCTCGGGGAGGAGATCCGGCGCCTTCTCGATCGCGGCATCGGCCGCGCGGGCGCTGTCGAGCGACGGCGTCGCCATGGCGTTCAAACGATCCATACGTTGGAAAGGGTCTGATATACGCGATCGCGGCGGCGAAGGCGAATGCGCGCCGCCCACAGGGGGCCTGACGGAGAGCCATGGCGACCGACACCCGAGCCGGGCAGGCGATCTACAATCCGCGGACGCTACAGATCTACGACCTCGTGGTGCTGCGCCTGTCGAACCCCCTGATCTGGCGCTGCCCCACGGCGCGGATCCTGGATCTCTACGACCGGCACGCGGGCCTCGCGCATCTCGACGTCGGGGTCGGGACCGGCTGGTACCTCGACCGATGCCGGTTCCCGGCGCCCGCGCCGCGGGTCGGCCTGATGGACCTCAACGCCGACAGCCTCGCCTTCGCGGCCGACCGGATCGCGCGCTACCGGCCCGAGACCTACCGGGTCGACGTTCTCGGCGCGCCGGCCAGCGGCATCGCGCCGTTCGACTCGATCGGGATGACCTACCTGCTGCACTGCCTGCCGGGCGACATCGCCGCGAAGGCGAGGGCCTTCGACACGGTGCGACCGTGCTTGGCCGATGACGGCGTGGTGTTCGGTGCCACGATCCTCGCGGGCGGCGTCCCGACCACGGGCGCGGCGCGGGCGCTGATGCGGATCTACAACCGCAAGGGGGTGTTCTCGAACGCCGCCGACACGCTGCCGGACCTGCGCGCGGCGCTGGAGCAGCGGTTCCGGTCGGTCGAGATCACGGTCGTCGGCTGCGTGGCGCTGTTCGTCGCGCGGGAGCCGCGCTGATCCATTCGCCGTCTTTGCGAGCGGAGCGAAGCAATCCAGCGGCGCCACGCCCGCCGAGCTCGCGCTGCCCTGGATTGCTTCGCTCCGCTCGCAAAGACGGGCACGAAAAAGGGCGCCCGCGGGCGCCCTCATCCAATGTGCCGAGTCTCAAAAGAGTCAGGCGGCGGCGGTCTTCACCGGCACGCCCTTCTCGGACAGGAAAGTCTGCAGCTCGCCCGACTGGAACATCTCGCGAGTGATGTCGCAGCCGCCGACGAACTCGCCCTTCACGTAGATCTGCGGGATGGTCGGCCAGTTCGAGAAGGCCTTGATGCCCTCCCGGATCTCCTGATCGGCCAGGACATTCACGCCCTTGAACGGCACGCCGAGGTAGTTGAGGATCTGCACCACCTGCCCCGAGAAGCCGCATTGCGGCATCTGCGGCGTGCCCTTCATGAACACCACCACGTCCTGGGAGGCGATCTCGTTCTGGATGGTCGTGTTGACGTCGGTCATCGCTCTGTCCTTGTTCGTCGGTCGTATGTGAGGTCTGAGTCAGCGGCGCGCAACCGAAGCGGCGATCGTACGAAGTGCGCGCTCGATATCGAAAGTCTCGGTCAGCAGATCCTCAGGACGGATCGGGCAGGCTTCCGGCAGCCCCGGGAGCAGCGCGTTCCCATAGGCGCTAAGACCAGCCTCGGCAGCCGTGACGGCCGATTTCCAGATCCTGCTCCAGTTCAGCCTTTGCCGCATCGACGCTTCGTAGGCGTTCCAGGCGGTGATCTGGAAGGTCGCGACCTCCTCCCGCCAATGCAGGCTGGCCGGCGCGAGCGGGGCGGATGCGCGCTTGAGGAGGTGGGCGAGCGTCTGGATCAGCAGACCTTCGACGGCCCGCAGATGCGAACGCCCCACGCTCTCGATCTCCTCGGCAACGTTCTCCCAATCGACTGCGTTCGACAGCTCAGGCCGTTCGGCCAGCGCGCGCAGGGCCGCCGCCTGCTCCTCGGCCCAGGTCACGATGTCGTCGTCGTAGAGACCCGGTCGGTCCATCGGGAGCGCTCCCGCGAGAAGGCTCAATCCTGCGGGACGCCCGTGGTCAGCGCAAGGGCGTGGAGCACGCCGCCCATCCGGCCCTGGAGGGCGCCGTAGACCATCTGGTGCTGCGCCACCCGGGTCTTGCCCTTGAAGGCCGCCGACAGGACGGTGGCGGCGTAGTGGTCGCCGTCGCCCGCGAGGTCGCGGATCTCCACCTGCGCGTCCGGCAGGGCCTCGCGGATCATGCGCTCGATCTCGCCCGCATCCATCGGCATCGGGAAACTCCTCGTCAGAACGGGGCTCAGGCGGCCGGCGCGGCCGGCTGGCTCGCCATGTAGTCGGGCAGCCAGCCCTCGTGCGCCGCATTCAGGTCGGCGAGCGATATGGTCTCGCCGCCCGGCAGGGTCAAACGGTCGGAGCCGGCGACGCCGACCGAGGCCGCGGCCACGCCCTGGGCCGCGGCAGCCGCGAGGAGATCGGTGGCCGCCTCCGGCCGCACCGCCAGCAGGTAGCGGCCCTGGTCCTCGCCGAAGAGGTAGGCGTGGGCCGGCAGGTCCACCGGCACGTCGGAGAGCGCCGCGCCGATCCGGCCCGCCATGGCCATCTCGGAGAGCGCGACGGCGAGGCCGCCATCCGCGAGGTCGTGGACCGTGTCGACGGTACCGGCCTGGATCAGGCCGCGGACGAAGTCGCCGTTGCGGCGCTCCAGGGCGAGGTCGACGGGCGGCGGCGCCCCCTCCTCGCGACCCTCGATCACCGACAGGTAGGCCGACTGACCGAGCCAGCCCTCGCTGTCCCCGATCAGCACCAGCACGTCGCCTTCGCGCTTCAGGGCGATGGTCGCGTGGCGCGCCACGTCGTCCAGCACGCCGACGCCGCCGATGGTCGGGGTCGGCAGGATGCCGACGCCGTTGGTCTCGTTGTAGAGCGAGACGTTGCCCGACACGACCGGGAAGTCGAGCGCCCGACAGGCCTCGCCGATGCCCTGGAGGCAGCCGACGAGCTGGCCCATCACCTCGGGCTTCTCGGGGTTGCCGAAGTTCAGGTTGTCGGTGATGGCGAGCGGCTTGGCGCCGACCGCCGTGATGTTGCGCCACGCCTCGGCCACGGCCTGCCGGCCGCCCTCGACCGGGTCGGCCTCGCAGTAGCGCGGGGTCACGTCGCAGGTGAGCGCGAGGCCCTTCGGCCCGTCCTCGACCCGCACGATGGCGGCGTCGCCGCCGGGCTTCTGGACGGTGTTGCCGAGGATGAAGTGGTCGTACTGCTCGAAGACCCAGCGCTTCGAGGCGAGGTCGGGGGAGCCGACGAGGCGCTTCAGCGCGTCGGTGAGCGAGGCCGGGGCCGCCACATCGGCGGCCGCGATCACCGGCTGGTGCGTGTTGGCCAGATGCGGCCGGTCGTAGAGCGGGGCCTCGTCGCCGAGCTCCTTGATCGGCAGGTCGGCCACGATCTCACCGTGCCATTTGATCACGAAGCGCAGCGTGTCGGTGGTCCGGCCGATCACCGCGAAGTCGAGTCCCCACTTCACGAAGATGGCTTCGGCCTCGGCCTCCATGCCGGGCTTGAGCACCATGAGCATGCGCTCCTGGCTCTCCGAGAGCATCATCTCGTAGGGGGTCATGCCCTCCTCGCGGGCCGGCACCTTGTCGATGTCGAGCTCGACGCCAAGGTCGCCCTTGGCGCCCATCTCGACCGCGGAGCAGGTGAGGCCGGCCGCGCCCATGTCCTGGATGGCGATGACCGCGCCCGAGGCCATCAGCTCCAGGCAGGCCTCCAGCAGCAGCTTCTCGGCGAAGGGGTCGCCGACCTGCACGGTCGGGCGCTTCGACTCGGATTCCTCGTCGAACTCGGCCGACGCCATGGTGGCGCCGTGGATGCCGTCGCGGCCGGTCTTGGAGCCGAGATAGACGATCGGGTTCCCGACGCCGGCGGCGGCCGCGTAGAAGATCCCGTCGGTGCGGGCGAGGCCAACCGCCATGGCGTTGACAAGGATGTTGCCGTCGTAGCGCTTGTGGAAGCCGGTCAGGCCGCCGACCGTCGGCACGCCGAAGGAGTTGCCGTAGCCGCCGACGCCCGCGACCACGCCCGAGACGAGGCTGCGGGTGCGCGGGTGGTCGGGGGAGCCGAAGCGCAGGGCGTTGAGCGCCGCGATCGGCCGCGCGCCCATGGTGAAGACGTCGCGCAGGATGCCGCCGACCCCGGTCGCCGCGCCCTGGTAGGGCTCGATGTAGCTCGGGTGGTTGTGGCTCTCCATCTTGAAGACGCAGGCGTGGCCGTCGCCGATGTCGATGACGCCCGCGTTCTCGCCCGGTCCCTGGATCACCCACGGCGCCGAGGTCGGCAGCCCGCGCAGATGCTTGCGGGAGGACTTGTAGGAACAGTGCTCGTTCCACATGGCCGAGACGATACCGAGCTCGGTCAGCGTCGGGTCGCGCCCGATCAGGCCGCGGAAGCGCTCGTACTCGTCCGGCGTCAGGCCGTGCTGGGCCACGAGCTCGGGGGTGATCGGAACGTCGTTGCGGAACATGGGCGGTCTCGACGAGGGCGGTCCGGGAGCCCCGGCAGGGCCCTCGACCCGATGCGCGACCCGAACCGGGCCGCGCGCGGCGACGGTGACGGATTAGTGCGTTCCGCCACCGCGTTGCAATACGCCGGCCCTGCTGGCCGTGTATGGGTGCCGGTCACGCGGCCGGCGGATGGGCCAGAAAATCGGCGATCGCGGCCACGAACCTGTCGCCGTAGGCCTCGCGCTTGCGCTCGCCGACCCCGTGGACGGTGCGCAGCGCCCAGAGATCGACGGGCTTCTGGCGGGCCATCTCGATGAGGGTCCGGTCCGGGAAGACCATGAAGGCCGCGATGCCCTCGGCCCGGGCGAGCGTGGCGCGCAGGCCGCGCAGGTGCTGGAACAGCGCCTCGTCGGTCTCCGAGAGGGCGATCTCGCCGTCCTCGCGGGCGGCGGCCCGGCGGCGCTCGCGGGATTCGGCCTTCGGCTCCGGATCGGGGCGGAGTTGGACCGGCTCCCGGCCGAACAGGATCGCCTCGCCCTTCTCGGTCATGGACAGGCCGCCGTAGCCGTCGGCGTTCTCGGCGATCGCCCCGGCGGCGAAGAGCTGGCGCAGGATCGCCCGCCACGCCGCCACCGGCTTGTCCGCCCCGACCCCGAAGGTCTTGAGGCTCGCGTGGCCGTTGCGGCGGATCTGGTCGCTTTCCTTCCCGTGGACCACGTCGCAGATATAGGCCGCGCCGAAGCGCTGGCCGGTGCGCACGATCGCCGAGAGGATCTTCTGGGCCGGGACGGTCCCGTCCACGAGGGTGACGCCGCCGCGGCACAGGTCGCAGCGGCCGCAGGCACCGCTCGACTCGCCGAAATAGGCGAGCAGCGACTGGCGGCGGCAGGTGGCGCCCTCGCACAGGGTGATCATCGCCTCGAGCTTGCGCCGCTCGACCCGGCGGCGGTCGTCGGAGATCTCCTTCTCGTCGATCTGGCGGCGCCGGAGCGCCATGTCGTCGAGGCCGTAGAGAGTCAGCGTGTCGGCGGGCAGCCCGTCGCGACCGGCGCGGCCGATCTCCTGATAGTAGCCCTCGACGTTGTTGGGCATGTCGGCGTGGCAGACGAAGCGCACGTCCGGCTTGTTGATACCCATGCCGAAGGCGACGGTGGCGGTCATCACCACCCCGTCCTCCTGCAGGAACCGGTCCTGGTTCGCCATCCGCGTCGCTTGGTCGAGGCCGGCATGGTAGGGCAGGGCGTCGAACCCGTCCTTCCGGAGGGTCTCGGCCAGCTGCTCGGTGCGCTTGCGCGACGAGCAGTAGATGATCCCGCTCTCCGATCGCCGGTGCTTCAGGAACCGCTCGATCTGCCGGGCCGGGTTGTCCTTGGGCTGGAAGGTCAGCCGGATGTTCGGCCGGTCGAAGGAGTGGACGAAGATCTTCGGGGGCCGGTCCTGCGGGAACAGGCGCTCGGCGATCTCGGCGCGGGTCGCGGCGTCGGCAGTGGCGGTGAGCGCCAGGGTCTGGACGTTGCCCAGCGCCGTCCGGGCGCGGGCGATCTCACGGTACTCCGGCCGGAAATCGTGCCCCCACTGCGAGACGCAGTGGGCCTCGTCGACGGCGAGACGCCGGACGCCGGCGCCGCGCAGGGCGTCCATGCAGCCGTCCATCAGCAGGCGCTCGGGGGAGACGAACAGCAGCCGCAGGTCGCCGGAGCGCAGGCTGCGCCAAGTCTCGCGGGACTCGGATTCCCCGACCGTCGAGTTCAGGGTCGCGGCGCGGATGCCGACGCTGCGCATCTGCTGGACCTGATCGTGCATCAGCGCGATCAGCGGCGAGACCACCACGGTGAGCCCCGGATCGACCAGCGCCGGGAGCTGGTAGGTCATCGACTTGCCCGAGCCCGTGGGCATCACGGCGAACACGTCGGTCCCGTCGAGCACCGCGCCGATCACCTCGTCCTGGCCGGGGCGGAAATCCTCGTAGCCGAACGTCTTCTTCAGCGCGGCGCGGGCCTCGTCGAGGCGGGTCATCGGGATCCTTGGTCGGGGTCTGGCCGCCCTTGCGGCAGGGGTGTGTAGACACTAGCCTCTCCGTGTCTACACGGGGGCCGCCATGCCGCTCAACATCCGCAGCGAAGAGGTGAATCAGCTGGCCGAGAAGCTGGCATCGCGGGCCGGCGTGAGCAAGACCGAGGCAGTGCGACTCGCGCTCTCGAACGAGCTGGCGCGACGCGTGCCCCTCGCGGAACGGCTGAAGCCCCTCCTCGACAGGATGGATGCCGTACCGCGCACGGGCCTCGAGGCCGACAAGGCATTCTACGACAGTCTGAACGACGAGTGATGTTCGTCGACGCCTCGGCTCTCGTCGCGATCCTGACCGCGGAGCCGGAACGCCCCGTCCTGCTGGACTGCCTCGACGGCGCGGTGACGCCGCTCACCTCGGGCCTCGCCATCTTCGAGGCGGTGATCGCGGTGGCTCGCAAGAAGGCGATGTCGGTCGCGGATGCCGAAGCGGAAGTCGTGGAGCTCATCCGCGTCGCCGGTCTGCGCATCGTTCCCATCGCCGAGGCCGTGAGCGCCCAGGCCGTCACGGCCCACGCCCGCTACGGCAAGGGCCGCCACCCGGCGCGCCTGAACCTCGGCGACTGCTTCGCCTACGCCTGCGCGCGGGTGCACGACGTGCCGCTGCTCTACGTCGGCGACGATTTCCCGCAGACCGACATCCGCTCCGCCCTCGCCTGAGGCTTCAGCCCCCGTGGAACTCGGCCACGTGCTGGGCCACGATCGCGTCGAAGGATTCATCCGCCCGGAAGCCCAGGGCCAGGGCGGCCTCCGGCTCGAACGCCTCCGGCCAGGAGCCGACGATCCGCGCGATGGTGGCGTCGGGTTCGTGCCGGATCAGCGCCACGGCCTTGTCGCCCGCCGCGCGGCGCAGAGCCTCGATCTCCTCCGCCACCGTCGCCGAGACGCCCGGCATGGTCAGGCTGATCCGCGGGCCGATCGCCGCGAGGTCGAGCCCGGCCGCGTGGGTGAGGAAGCCCACCGCCGCCGCCGGGCTGGCGAACCAGTGCCGGACCGTGTCGGGCACCGGCAGGATCGCCTCCTGGCCGGCGAGCGGCTCGCGGATGATCCCCGAGAAGAAGCCCGAGGCCGCCTTGTTGGGCTTGCCCGGCCGCACGCAGATCGTCGGCAGCCGCAGGCCGATCCCGTCGAGGAAGCCGCGGCGCGCGTAGTCGGCGAGCATCAGCTCGCCCATGGCCTTCTGGACCCCGTAGGAGGAGGCCGGGCGCAGGATGTGGTCGTCCGGGATGACCTTGGGGAAGGGCGGCCCGAACACCGCGAGCGAGGAGGTGAAGACCAGCTTCGGCCGGTAGCCGTCCGCCGCGCTGGCCGCCCGGATCGCGTCGAGGAGCAGGCGGGTGCCGTCGAGGTTGACCCGGTAGCCCAGCTCGAGGTTCGCCTCGGCCTCGCCGGAGACCACGGCAGCGAGGTGGAAGATGACCCCCGGCCGCTCGGCGATGGCGGCCTCGGCGGCGCCGGGCGCCGTGAGGTCGGCGGCCTCGGCCCGCACCGGGCCGGAAAAGCCCTCGGGCGCCGCGGGCGGCACCACGTCGAGGAGCGTGAGGGCGGTGAGCGGCTGCCCGCCGACCCGGCCATCCCTCACCAGGGCGTCCACGAGGCGGCGGCCGATCATGCCGGCGGCGCCGAGAATCAGGGCGTGCATGGAAAACCTCCCGTCGGGTTGTGGCGTCAGGCCATCATGTCGAGGGCGCGGCCAAAGAAGTCGGCGCCGCCGAAATTGCCGGATTTGAGGGCGAGCAGCATCGGCTCGGGCCGCCCCGCCGTGCGCAGCACCGGCACGCCCGCGGCGATCTCCGGCCCGAGCAGGAAGGCCGTGAGACCCAGCCGGTCGACCACCGCGCCGGAGGTCTCGCCGCCGGCGACGACGAGCCGGCGCACCCCGCGGGCGACGAGGCCCTCGGCGATCGCCGCCAGCGCCGCCTCGATGGCGTGGCCGGCCGCGTCGACGCCGTGGGCGGCCTGGAGCGCGCGCACCGCCTCGGGCGGGGCCGAGGTGGCGATCAGCACCGGGCCCGAGGCCAAGTGCTTGTCCGCGAAGGCCAGGGCCTCGGCGACCACGTCGTCGCCCGCGAGCAGCCGCGCCGGGTCGAGGCGCAGCACCGGCATGATCGCCTCCGCGCCGGCGACCTGCTGGAGGGTCGCCTGGGAGCAGCTGCCGGCGAGGCAGGCGGAGGCGCCGCCCACCGGCTCGCCCACGGCCGCGCCGGCGGCGTCCTGGGTTCCCCGCCCGTCGGCCGCGAGCGCCCGGGCGAGGCCGAGGCCGAGGCCGGACGCGCCCACCGAGAACTTGCGGCCGACGATCGCCCGGCCGAGCACCTCGAGGTCGCTGTCGAAGATCGCGTCCGCGATGGCGGCGCCCTTGCCCTCCTGCGCGAGGGCGTCGAGGCGGGCGGCCACGGCCTCCGCGCCCCTCGCCACCGTGGCGGTGTCGATCAGGCCGACGGGACTGCCGCTCTGGCGCCCGAGCACGCGCACGAGGTTGGCGTCGCGCATCGGGTTGAGCGGGTGGTCCTTGAGCGGGCTCTCGTTCAGCGGCACCGAACCGACGAACAGGTTGCCCTGGTAGACGCTCCGCCCCGTCTCGGGGAAAGCCGGGGTGACGAGGGCGACGGTCTCTCCGGCCTCGGCCCGCAGGGCGTCCATCACGGGACCGATATTGCCCGCATCGGTGGAGTCGAAGGTCGAGCAGACCTTGAACATCACGTGGGCCGCGCCCCGGGCCCGCAGCCAGGCTTCCGCCTCGCGGGAGCGCGCCACGGCCTGGTCGGCGGGGATCGAGCGGCTCTTGAGGGCCACCACCACCGCGTCGGCCTCCGGCAGCGACCGGCCGTCCTCAGGCACGCCGATGGTCTGGATCGTGCGCAGGCCCGCCTTGGTCAGCGTGTTGGCGAGGTCCGAGGCGCCCGTGTAGTCGTCGGCGACACATCCCAGCGCGAGGCTCATCGGGCGCTCCCCTTGTAGGCGGCGAGCCAGCCGAGGCCCGCGACGGTGTCGGCGGCCGGAATGTACTCGCAGCCGACGAAGCCGCGGTAGCCGAGCCGGTCCAGCTCGTCGAACAGGAAGAAGTCGGCCATCTCGCCGGTCCCGGGCTCATGCCGCTCGGGCACGCTCGCGGTCTGGACGTGGCCGATGAGCGGCATCAGGGCGCGCAGCCGCACGGTCACGTCGCCGTGCAGGATCTGGCAATGGTAGAGGTCGAACTGGAGCTTCAGGTTCGGCAGGGCGAGGTCGCGGATCAGGTCGGCCGCGCGGCCGAAATCGTTGAGGAAATAGCCCGGCATGTTGCGGCCGTTGATCGGCTCCAGGACGAGGTCGAGGCCGACCGGCGCCAGCCGCTCCGCCGTCCAGGTCACCGCCCGGCGGTAGGATTCGACCGCCCTGGGATCGTCCCAGGGGGCGAGGCCCGCCATGAGGTGGAGCCGGCCGACGCCGGTCGCCTCGGCGTAGCGGAGCGCCGTGTCGACCCCCGCCCTCAGCTCGTCGAGCCGCTCCGGGAAGGCCGCGATCCCGCGCTCGCCCTCGGCGAAGTCCCCCGGCGGCAGGTTGAACAGGGCCTGGGTCAGGCCGTTCGCCCGGAGCCGCGCGCCGATGTCGTCCGGCGCGTGCTCGTAGGGGAACAGGAACTCGACGGCGTCGAACCCGGCCCGGGCCGCGGCCTCGAACCGGTCGAGGAACGGCACCTCGTTGAACATGAGGCTCAGATTGGCGGCGAAACGCGGCATGGTTCTGTCCCCTCAAGCTTTCTCGGGCAGCTTCGCCCCCGAGACCTGGGCGTAGAGCCGCGCCACCGAGGCGTCGTCGTCCCGACCCATGCCGGCGCCCGACGCCATCAGGAACATCTGCAGGGCCGCCGCCGCCACCGGGACCGGGTACTTCTCGGCCCGGGCCATGTCCTGCACGATGCCGAGATCCTTGACGAAGATGTCGACCGCGCTCTTCGGGCTGTAGTCGGCGTCGAGGATGTGCGGCACCCGGTTCTCGAACATCCACGAATTGCCGGCCGACTTGGTGATCACCTCGTAGACGCGCCGGAGGTCGAGCCCCTGCTTGGCCGCGAAGGCCATCGCCTCCGAGGCGGCGGCGATGTGCACGCCCGCGAGCAGCTGGTTGATCATCTTGAAGGCCGCGCCCTGGCCGGCCGCGTCGCCGAGCTCGTAGAGCGTGCCCGCCATGGCATCGAGGGCGGCCCGCGCCTTCGCGAAGGCCGCCGCCGAGCCCGAGGCCAGGAAGGTGAGGCCGCCCTCCGCCGCGCGGGCGGCGCCGCCGCTCATCGGGGCGTCGAGGTAGTGGCGGCCGGTGGCCTCCAACCGCGCCGCCAGCGCCCGGGCGACGGCCGGATCCATGGTGGCGGAGGAGACGAACACCGCGCCCTCCGGCATCGCGGCGGCGGCGCCGTCCTCGCCGAACAGGACCGCCTCGGTCTGGGCGGCGTTGACCACCACGCTCACCACCACGTCGGCGTCCCGCGCCGCTTCGGCGGGGTTCGCGGCGCCCCGGCCGCCGGCGGTCGCGAAGCGCGCCACCGCCTCCGGGTTCACGTCGCAGGCGGAGACCGCGAAGCCTGCCCGCAGGAGCGAGCCGGCCATCCCGGAGCCCATGGAGCCCAGGCCGATCACCGCGGCGCGGGGTGTTGCGTTGGTCATCGGGGACGGCTCCTGAAGCTGGGAAAGGGCGCCTCGGCGTCGCCGCTCGAAGCGCGGGTCCCCTCTCCCGTGCGGGAGAGGGGCTAAGTCGCGCCCGGATCAGAGGTCAGCGGTTGACCATCCGGGCGGGCGTCACGAACACGCAGACCGCGCCGACCACCAGCATGGCGGCGAGCGCGTAGAGGCCCGTGGCGGTGCTGCCGGTGGCATCCCGCAGGGCGCCGATCACGTAGGGGCTGACGAAGCCCGCGAGGTTCCCCACCGAGTTGATCAGCGCGATGCCGGCCGCCGCGCCCGCGCCGCTGAGGAACGCCGTGGGCAGCGACCAGAACAGGGGCGAGCAGGTCAGCACGCCGGCCGCCGCCACCGACAGCGCCGCGATGGCGAGCGTCGTCGAGCCGGCATTGGCCGAGACCACGAAGGCGACCGCGCCGATCAGCGCCGGGATGATCAGGTGCCAGCGGCGCTCGCGCATCCGGTCGGCGGAGCGGCCGAGCAGGACCATCACGATCGCCGCGCAGACGAACGGGATCGCGCTGATCAGGCCGATGTTGAAGTTGCCCTGTACGCCCGACGCCTTGACGATCGTCGGCATCCAGAAGGTCAGCCCGTACTGGCCGGTGACGAAGGCGAAGTAGATCAGGCTCATGAACCAGACGCGGCCGTTCCGGAACACGGTGGCGATGGAGTGCGGGCTGGACTCTTTGCCCTGGTTGTCGGCCGCGATGTCGCGCTCGAGGAGCTGCTTCTCGGCGTCGGTCAGCCACTTGGCCTCGGCGGGCCGATTGTCGAGGTAGAAGAACACCGCGAGGCCGATCAGCACCGCCGGCACCGCCTCGATCAGGAACATCCACTGCCAGCCGGACAGGCCGTGGGCGCCGTTGAACGCGTCCATGATCCAGCCGGAGAGCGGGTTGCCGAAGATTCCGGAGATCGGGATCGCCGCCATGAACACGGCGATCACCCGGGCCCGGCGATGGGCCGGGAACCACGAGGTCGTGTAGAGGATGACGCCCGGGTAGAATCCGGCCTCGGCGAGACCGAGGAGGAAGCGCATCCCGTAGAAGCTCCACTCGGAGTTCACGAACAGGAACGCCCCGGAGATCACCCCCCAGGTGATCATGATCCGGGCGATCCACACCCGGGCGCCGACCCGGTGCAGGATCACGTTCGAGGGCACCTCGAACAGGAAGTAGCCGAGGAAGAAGATGCCGGCGCCGAGGCCGTAGACCGTCTCGGAGAATTTCAGCTCCTGGGACATCTGGAGCTTGGCGAAGCCGACATTCACCCGGTCGAGATACGCCACGACGTAGCAGAGCATCAGGAACGGCACGAGGCGCCAGAACACCTTCGCGTAGGTGCGGTCGGCGAAAGACTTCTCGTCCGCGGGTGCGGTGGCGCCCCCGAGCGGGGCGGCTTGAACCGACATGGCGTACTCCCTGGTCCGGGCCGCACGGCTGCCGGACATTGCTCTTCACCGCTCGTCGGGCGGCGCTGGGGCGGTGCCATATCGCCTTTTGGCAGCGCTGCCAATCCGGTTGTGCGAGATAATGCAGGCCGCTATGTCAGTCGTGGATCGACGCGGACGGTCTTCCCATTCCTGCCTTATGCCGAGGTGCTGCAGCGTGGCGGAGGCCTCCTTCGGGGCTCGCTTCGCGGTCGTCTCAGGATGAGGGAAGGACGCCGGGAGGTTCGACGGGCGTCGTGAAAAAAAACCGCGCCGGGAGAGCGGGGCCATGGACGACATCCAGCCGCCGGGGCGGCTCGTCACCCTCACCGACGTCGCCCGCGAGGCCGGGGTCGGCGAGAGCACGGTCTCGCGGGTCCTGCGCAACCACGGCTCCTACTCCAAGCGCGCCGGCGAGCGGGTGGCGGAGGCGGTCGCCCGTCTCGGCTACGTTCCGAATCGCCTCGCCGGCAGCCTCGCCGGCCAGGGGGCGAGCGCGCGGCTCGTGGGGGTCGTCATCCCGTCGCTCGCCAACGTGGTCTTCCCCGACCTGCTGCGCGGCCTCACCGCCGCCCTCGACGCCGACGGCATCCCCTGCGTGATCGGGGTGAGCGACTACGACCCGGACCGGGAGGAGGCGCTGGCCGCCGCGCTCCTCTCCTGGCGGCCGGCGGCGCTGCTGCTCACCGGGCTGGAGCACAATCCCGGGACGGTGGCCCTGGCGAAGGCCGGGGGCGTGCGCGTGGTCGAGATGATCGACACGGATGGGGAGGGGATCGACGCCGTGGTCGGCTTCTCCAACCGGGCCGTGGGGGCGGCGAGCGCCCGCCACCTCGTGGCGCGCGGGTACCGGCGGATCGCCTATCTCGGCCACGACCTCGCGGTCGACCTGCGCGCGGGCAAGCGGCTCGCCGGGTTCGAGACCGCGCTCGGGCAGGCGGGTTTGGCGCTCCACGGCAAGGAGATCCGGACGGGACCGTCCTCGCCGGCCTCGGGCCGGGCCGGGCTGGAGGCGCTGCTGGCGCGCGTGCCCGATCTCGACGCGATCTACTTCTCCAACGACGACATGGCGCTCGGCGGCTACTTCGCCTGCCTGTCGGCGGGGCTGGCGGTGCCGGGACGGATCGCGCTGTTCGGCTTCAACGGGCTCGACTTCGCGGCGGCGATGCCGCAGCCCCTGTCGACGGTGCGCACGCCGCGCCTGGAGATCGGCCGTCAGGCCGCCGCCTGCCTGACCGGCGCAGGCCCGAGAAAAATCGATCTCGGATTCGAGCTGATCGAGGGAGCGACCGCATGAGCGACGAGAGCCGGCTGCGCGAGGAGATCTGCCGCTACGGCCGCTCGCTGTTCGAGCGCGGCCTGACGCCGGGCTCGTCCGGCAACATCTCGCTGCGCCTGCCCGACGGCGGCTGGCTGGTGACGCCGACCAACGCGTCGCTCGGGTTCCTCGACCCGGCGCGGATCTCGCGGCTGGACGATGCGGGGCGGCTGGTTTCCGGCGACAAGCCCACCAAGGAGATCCCGCTGCACAGCGCACTCTACGAGAGCCGGAACGAGGCGAAGGCCATCGTCCACCTGCACTCGACCCACGCGGTGGCGGTCTCGATGCTGCCGGAGGTCGACCCCAGGCAGGTGCTGCCGCCGCTGACGCCCTACTACCTGATGCGGACCGGCGGCACGGCGCTCGTGCCCTACTATCGCCCGGGCGACCCGGCCGTGGCGGACGCGATCCGGGGCTTGGCGGGAAAGTACAGCTCGGTGCTGCTCGCCAATCACGGCCCGGTGGTGGCTGGCGACAGCCTGGAGGGCGCGGTCTTCGCCACCGAGGAGCTGGAAGAGACCGCCAAGCTCTACCTGCTCCTGCGCAACCTCAACCCGCGGCAGCTGAGCCCCGGGCAGGTGGCCGATCTGGTGAGCCATTTCGGCCTGACCCTGCCGGAGCCGGACGACCATGCCGGCCACGATCACGGGTGAGGGCGGTGGGTCCGCTTTCCCATCAGACCCGCTCATCCTGAGGTGCGAGCGTACCGAGCCTCGAAGGAGCCCTCCTTCGAGGCCTCCGCGACGCTCCGGCACCTCAGGATGAGGGGGAAGTAGGATGGGGCTGCAGTGGTCCGCGCCTCACCCCTCGATCTTCGCGAACTCCGCAACTTCCCGCGTCGCGGCGCGCAGCGCGTTGAGCAGGGCCAAGCGGTTCTCGCGGAGCTTCGGGTCTGGGGCGTTGACGGTCACGTCCTGGAAGAACGCGTCGACCGGCGCGCGCAGCGTCGAGAGCGCCTGCATCGCCCCGGCGAAATCCTCGCGGGCGATGGACGCCGAGGCGGTCTCCCGCGCCTTCGCCAGGGCCTCGGCCAAGGCGCGCTCGGCCGGCTCACCCGCGGCAGCGAGAGCGGCGTCCGGCGCGGAATCGTAGGCGCGGCCGTCCTTCTTCTCCTCGATCCGCAGGATGTTGGCCGCACGCTTGTAGCCCGCGAGCAGGTTCTTGCCGTCCTCGGTGTCGAGGAACTGGCCGAGCGCCTCGACGCGGCGCACGACCATCAGCAGGTCGTCCTGGCCGGGGAGGGCGAAGACGGCGTCGATCAGGTCGTGGCGGGCGCCCTGGTCGCGGAGATAGACCTTCAGGCGGTCGGCGAGGAAGCCGAGGAGATCCCGCGCGTCGGCACCGGCCCGCCCGGCGAGGCCGCGATCCGCAGCGCCGACCTGCTCCAGCAGCCGCAGACGCAGGCCGCGGTCGAGGATCAGTCGGATCACGCCCAGCGCCGCTCGGCGCAGTGCGAACGGGTCCTTGCTGCCCGTGGGCTTCTCGTCGATCGCCCAGAAGCCCGCCAGCGTGTCGAGCTTGTCGGCGAGCGCCACCGCGATCGAGACCGGATCGGTCGGCACCCGGTCGGAGGGGCCGAGCGGCTTGTAGTGCTCCTCGATGGCCGCGCAGACGCTGTCGTGCTCGCCCTGGAGCGCCGCGTATTTCCGGCCCATCAGGCCCTGCAACTCGGGGAACTCGCCGACCATCTCGGTGACGAGGTCGGCCTTGGCGAGGCGCGCGGCGCGCTCGGCGAGCGCCGGGTCGGCCCCCACCAGCGGCGCGAGGTCCTTCGCCAAGGCGGCGATGCGGGCGATCCGCTCGCCCTGCGTCCCGAGCTTCTCATGGAAGACGATGCTGTCGAGCTTGGGCAGCCGGTCCTCCAGGCGGGTCGCCTTGTCGGTCTCCCAGAAGAACTTCGCGTCGGACAGGCGCGCCCGGACCACCCGCTCGTTGCCGGCGGTGATCGCTTGACCACCGTCGGTGGCGACGAGGTTCGAGACCAGGATGAAGGCCGGCGCCAAATCCTCCGAGCCGCCCTTGCGCAGAACGAAGCACTTCTGGTTCGCCCGGATGGTCGCCCGGATCGCCTCAGCGGGGATGTCGAGGAAGGACGCGTCGAACGAGCCCATCAGCACGACCGGCCATTCCACGAGGCCCGACACCTCCTCCAGCAGGCCCTCGTCCTCCACGAGGTCGAGGCCGCGGGCGAAGGCGAGGTCGCGGGCGTCGTGCAGGATCACGTCCTTGCGCCGGTCGGCGTCGAGGATGACCTTCGCGCGCTCCAGCGCCTGGATGTAGTCGTCGAACCGGCGCACCTCGATCGCCTCGGGGGCGAGGAAGCGGTGGCCGTAGGTCACGGTGCCGGCCGCGATCCCGGCGACCGAGACGGGGACCACCTCCGGCGTCTCCGTCTCGGGCCCGAAGGTCGCGACGATCGACTGCAGCGGGCGCACCCAGCGCAGCGAGCCCGGCTCGGCCGAGGCCGCGCCCCAGCGCATGGATTTCGGCCAGGGGAAGCTCTTGACGATCTCGGGCAGGAGCTCGGCCAGGACGTCCAGCGTCTCGCGGCCGGGCCGCTCGATCACCGCGAGGTAGAACTCGCCCTTCTTCGGGTCGGTGACGGTCGTGGCCTGATCGAGGCTCGTCAGGCCCGCGCCCTTCAGGAAGCCCTGGACGGCCGCCTCGGGCGCGCCGACCCGCGGGCCGCGGCGCTCCTCGCGCACGGCCTCGCCCCGGGCGGGCAGGCCGGCGATGTGGAGCGCCAAGCGGCGCGGCGTCGAGAACGCCCGGGCGCCCTCGTACAGAAAGCCGCGCGCCACCAGGGCGTCGGTGACGAGCTTCTTCAGATCCTCCGCCGCGCGCCGCTGCATGCGGGCGGGGATCTCTTCCGAGCGGAGTTCGAGCAGGAGGTCGGGCATGGGGCGGCCATATCGCCGCGCCGCACCCCTGTCGAGGGTCGGCGCGCGGGGCTCAGCGCGACTCGCCCTTGAGGATGGTCGAGAGCTGCCACTTCCGGTCGCCGATCGCGTGGGCGTCGGAGACCTTCCAGCCGCCGTCCTCGCGCACGAGGTCGTACACGATGACGTTGGCGCCGTTGCCGCCCTTGCGCTCGACCGTGACCTTCGCCTGGTCCTTGCCCTCGGTGGCCTCCTTGAAGGTCAGGTTCTTCACCGTGTCGGGCTTCAGGGGCTCGCCGTTCAGGCGGTAGTCGAAATCGAGGTTGCCGGTGGCGCCGTTGGCCTGCTTCGCGTCGGCGTCGAACAGGCCCTGCAGGCGCTTCGAGTACACGGAGGAGTGATTCGGGTGCGGCTCGGCGTAGAGCTTCTTCACCGTGGCCTCAGGCCCAGGATCGGCCGCCAGCGCGGGGGCGAGGCCGAATCCGAGGAGGCTGAGGGCGAGGATCGTCTTCTTCATTGGGCATGTCCCGCGTCTGCGGACGCGCCGAGGCGCGCCGGTTGGCGGGGGTTGCAACGCGCGAGGGCTCAAGGGGCTCCGCGATGGGGCTCCCTCCGTCATCGCGAGCGCAGCGAAGCGACCCAGGGCGTCGGGACGTCTGGCAGCGAGGCGCGACCCTGGATTGCTTCGCTGCGCTCGCAAGGACGGCGGCGCATCTGGGCACTCCGGACTGCCTCTTCCGCAGCCGTCTGGTCGAGCGCCAGCGCCGACCTCACGCCCCGCCGGCGGCGGTCCTCAACCACGCCGCGCCGCAGGCCTTGGCCAGTTCGCGCACGCGGAGGATGTAGCTCTGGCGCTCCGTCACCGAGATCACGCCGCGCGCGTCGAGCAGGTTGAACACGTGGCTCGCCTTGATGCACTGGTCGTAGGCCGGCTGCGCCATGCGGTGGCGTTCACCCTCCGCGTCCGGCGCGCCGGCCGCGAGGTAGGATCGGCAGGCGGCCTCCGCGTCGGTGAACTGGCGGAACAGCATCGCGGTGTCAGCCGCCTCGAAGTTGTGGCGGGAGTACTCCTGCTCGGCCTGCAGGAACACGTCCCCGTAGGTGATCCGGTCGGCGCCCTCGGCGCCGTTGAAGTCCAGGTCGTAGACGTTCTCGACGCCCTGGACGTACATGGCGAGCCGCTCCAGCCCGTAGGTCAGCTCGCCCGCCACCGGCGCGCACTCGAAGCCCGCCACCTGCTGGAAATAGGTGAACTGGCTGACCTCCATCCCGTCGCACCAGCACTCCCAGCCAAGGCCCCAGGCGCCCAGGGTCGGGCTCTCCCAGTCGTCCTCGACGAAGCGGATGTCGTGGAGCTTCAGGTCGACGCCGATGGCGGCGAGCGAGGCGAGGTAGAGCTCCTGCAGGTTCGGCGGGTTCGGCTTCAGGATGACCTGGAACTGGTAATAGTGCTGGAGCCGGTTCGGGTTCTCGCCGTAGCGGCCGTCCTTGGGCCGGCGCGAGGGCTGGACGTAGGCCGCCTTCCAGGGCTTCGGGCCGAGTGCCCGCAGGGTCGTGGCCGGATGGAACGTACCGGCACCGACCTCCATGTCGTAGGGCTGGAGGATCACGCAGCCCTGCGCCGCCCAGAATTCCTGAAGCGTCAGGATCAGACCCTGGAAGGATTTTTTCTCGGACATCGGTCTCGGCGGCTCGGGATCGCGCGGCGGCTGGGGCCGCCGGCGGGCCGGTTTAGGTGCGGGCGGCCGGGGGTGCAAGGCGAAGGGTGTCGACCGAGGGGGCGCGGCGCCGGCAGCCCGGGTTGCCTCTGCGGTGCCGATGATGGTCCGCTGGCTGCGCACCCACGGAGAGAATCATGGATCCTGACCTCGCGATCCGCCCGATCGGCCCCGGCGACCGGGACGCCTGGCTGCCGCTCTGGCGGGGCTACCAGTCCTTCTACAAGGTCGACCTGTCGGACACGGTCACCGACACGACCTGGCAGCGCCTCAACGATCCGGCCGAACCGGTGGACGGTGCCCTGGCGTGGCGCGGTGCCGAGGCGGTCGGCCTCGTCCACCACATCCGCCACCGCTCGGCCTGGACGATCGGCGACTACTGCTACCTCCAGGACCTGTTCGTGGCGGACGGCACGCGCGGGCTCGGGATCGGCCGTCGGCTGATCGAGCACGTCTACGCGGCCGCGCAGGCCGCCGGCTGCTCCCGCGTCCACTGGCTGACGCACGAGACCAACGCGGACGCGATGCAGCTCTACGACCGGATCGCCGAGAAGTCGGGCTTCGTTCAGTACCGCAGGATCTTCTGAGCGCCGGCGCCCGACGTGCGCCGGGACACCCAAGCGTGGCGGTTTTTGGGCGATAAACCGGAACCGCCGAGCTGACGGCCAAGTTATCAGCGCAACAGGGGATCTCGGCACCTCAGCGCTGCCGAATACAGAACGTCGGACGACCCGTCATGTACAATGCTCGCACCCGCACCAGCTTCGGCCGCAAGAACATCGCCGTCTTCGCCGCGCTCGCCATCTCGTCGCTGGCCGCCACGCCCTTCGTGATGAGCGCCAGCCGTGCGCTCGCCACTTCCGAAGACCAGCCGGTGGCCGCCACCCTGCGGGTCGAGCCGGTAGAGGTCGCCCCCGTGGCGGCCGCGCCGAAGGCTGAGGGAAGCTGCCTGCGCAAGGTCCGGGTGGTCTACAGCGGCTACGGCCAGCCGGCGGACGGCTGCGCGGCCCACTGACGGCCGCGCCTCAGGTCAGCCGTGGGCCGGCGCGGTCCCGGCCAGACGCTTGAGATGGAGCTCCTCCAGGTCGATCTCCGTCTCCAGCTGCCGCAGCACCGAGCTGTGGATCCGGTTCTGCCGGTGCAGGTCGATCAGGGCCGACCGGCCTGAGCGCACGGCGAGCAGGGCGGCGGCGAAGTGCTCGGTCTTCTCGGCCTCCAGCGCCGCCCGCTCGTCGCGGTCCCGCGAGGCCGCCCGCACCCGGCGGCGGTACTCCTCCACGAGGCGCGGGTGCTTCAGCGCCCCGGTCTCGGCGAACACCAAGCCCTGTAGGGCGGCGAGCCCGGCCTCGTTCACGACGACGCGGGCCATCGGCGCGTCGAGGTGGCCCTCGGGGAGGTGCGCCGCGGGGTCGAGGCGGAGGCTGCGGATCAGCGGCCCCAGGGTCGTGCCCTGCACGAGCACGGTGAACAGGATCACCGCGAAGGCCGCGACCAAGATCGCGTCGCGGCCGGGGAAATCCACCGGCAGAGCCAAGGCGGCCGCCAGTGTGACGACCCCGCGCATGCCGGCCCACCCGACGATCAGCGGAACGGCCGGGTTCGGGGCGGGCTCCTGCGCGCGGACCCGCGGCGACAGGAGCCGCCGCAGGTAGACGGCCGGGAACACCCAGAGCAGACGGGCGACGACGCAGGTCGCCGTGACGGCGAGCGCCAACGGCAGCTCCGCCGCGAGCGCGCCCATCTGGCCGCCGGTCCGGGCCAGCACGCCGCGGAGCGCCAAGCCGATCAGCACGAAGACCAGGGCCTCCAGCACGAAGACCACGAATTCCCACACCGCCACGGAATGGCGGCGGGCATGCGCGTCGAAGGTCTCGTGCTCCCGGCCGCCCATCATCAGGCCGCAAGCGACCACGGCCAGGACGCCGGAGGCGTGGATCTCCTCGGCCGCGAGGTAGGCGACGTAGGCGGCGAGGAAGGTCAGCACCGTGATGGCGTTCGCGTCGTGCATCCGGCGCATCACCAGGGTCACCGCCACCCCGCACGCGATCCCGACCGCGACACCCGCCACCGCGAGCCACGCGAAGCTGCCGGCCGCCGCCCAGGCGCTGAAGGTGCCGGTGAGCGCCGCCGCCACCGCGAAGCGGTAGAGCACGAGGCCCGAGGCATCGTTCACGAGGCTCTCGCCCTCCAAGACCGTGATCATCCGGCGGGGCAGGGTGACGCGGGCCAGCACCGCCTTGGCGGCCACCGCGTCCGGCGGCGAGACGATGGCGCCGAGGGCGAAGCAGGCGGCCCAGGGCAGGGACGGCACCACCGCGTGGGCGACGAGCCCGACCACGAGGGTCGTGAACAGGACCGCACCGAGGGACAGGGACAGGATCGGGCCGAGGCTCGCCCGGAAGTCGCGCCAGACGGTGAAGTAGGCGGATTCGAGCAGGAGCGGCGGCAGGAACAGGACCATGATCAGGTCCGGATCGAGATCGAAGGCCGGCAGGCCCGGCACCACCGCCAGCGTCATGCCGCCGACGACGAGGGCGGCGGCCGGCGGGAAACCGAGGCGCCCGGCCGCCAGCGACAGCAGCAGGGCCGCGCCGAGGAGACCGAGGATCAGCTCGAACAGGGCGACGGATGTCATCGGTGGATCGGGCCCGGCGCCGGAGGCCCGGCAAGCGCGGCCGTTCTAGGACGTTTCCCGGTCGGATGAATACCGCGTCGGCCGAAGGTTCGCCGAGGGTCGCGGTGCGGGCCGCGCCCTAGAGAGCCCCTTCCCGCACGGCGCCCGGGTCGGCCAGCGCGTGCAGGATGCGCGCGGCGCTGTGGGCGAAGCGCAGCGTCACGGCCTTGCGGCGGGCGCCGCTCAGCGGGTGCTCGGGCGGCTCGCGCAGGATCCCGGCCCCGTAGGCGTCGGCGACGATCAGGCCGCACTCTTCCGGGATCAGCGACTCGGGCACGTCCTCGGGGATGGCGAAGAAAAACCGGTCGCAGAAGTCGCGGTAATCCGGCCATTTCCGGTCGGCGCGGAAATCGGCCACGCTCGACTTGATCTCCACGATGGTGAGCTTGCCGGCGCCGCAGAGCGCGATCACGTCGGCGCGGCGGCCGTTGACGAGGGAGAATTCCGGCAGGGTGACGCAGCCCATCTCGGAGAACAGCCGGCGCACGCCGCGCTGGATGCGCAGGGCCGTGGGCGATTGCCGCCGGTCGGGCGGCAGCAGCGCCTCGACGGCCGGGGGCGCGGAATCGGGAAGGCCGAGGGAAGCGGACATCGAGCTCGGGGGATGCGTCTGCGGGTGCGTCTGTACCGAATCCGGACATCCTGCCAAGTCGCGCCCGGTCCGTCACCTGCGGCGCGGCATCGCCCCACGCATCACCCCGGGGCGATCACCCGAGGCAGGCCCGGATCGCGTCGAACCCGTCGGTGAGGGCGGCCGGGCCGGGCTGCAGGATCAGCGGCGACTTGATCTCGTGGATGCGCCCGTCGCGCACCGCCGGGATCGCCGCCCAGCCGGGTCGGGACCGGATGCGCTCGACATTGACCCGCTTGCCGCACCACGAGGCGAGGATCACGTCGGGCGCGGCCGCGATCACCTGCTCGGCGGTGACGATCCGGTCCTTCGCGGCCGGCTGGCGGCTCAGCTCCGGGAAGACGTCCCGCCCGCCCGCGAGGCCGATCAGGTCCGAGACCCAGCCGATGCCGGAGATCATCGGCGCGTCCCACTCCTCGAAGTAGACGCGCGGGGGCGGCCGCTCCCGGACCGAGGCGGCGGCCGCGGCCAGCCGCGCTTCGAGGCCCGCCGCCAGGGTCTCGGCCCGCTCCGGCAGGCCCACGAGGGCCCCGAGCGTGCGCACCATCGCGAGGCAGCCCGCCACGTCGCGCTGGTTGAACAGGTGGACCGCCACGCCCGCCCGGGCGAGGTCGGCGACGATGCCGGCCTGGAGGTCCGAGAAGGCCAGGACGAGGTCCGGCGCCAGCGCCAGGATCTTCGGGATGTCCGCACTGGTGAAGGCCGAGACGCGCGGCTTCTCCCGGCGGACCCGGGGCGGACGCACCGCGTAGCCCGAGACGCCGACGATCCTGTCCTCCGCGCCCAGGAGGTACAGGGTCTCGACCGTCTCCTCGGTGAGGCAGACGATCCGCTCGGGCGGGAAGCGGCGCATCAGCGGTCGCGCCGCATCATCGGTCGAGCCACGTCAGCAGCCCGGCCCCGGGGGCCAGCAGCACGAAGGCCCAGATCAGGGCGGAGGCGACGTTGGCCAGCTGGAACGGCAGCCGCGCCAGGCCGAGGATGCCGGCGAAGAGGGGGACCAGGGCGCGGGCCGGCCCGAAGAAGCGCCCCAGAGCCACCGCGGCGATGCCCCAGCGGCCGATGAAGGCCTCGGCCTTGGCCATGAGCTCGGGATAGCGCCGCAGCGGCCACTTGGTCTTCGCCCCCGGCCCGAGCCAGCGCCCGGCCTCGTACGAGATCCAGTCTCCGAGGGCGGCCCCCAGCGCCGCGGCGATCACCACCGGCCAGAACGGGATGTCGGCGCCGCCGACGAGGGCCCCGATACCGACCAGGATCACGGTCGCCGGGACGAACAGCGACAGGATCGCGATCGATTCGCAGAAGGCGAGGCCGCCGGCGATGACGGGCGTCCAGGCCTTGTGCGCCTCCATGAAGGCGAGGGTCGAGGTGCGCAGGGCTTCGATGTCCATGGGGCTCCGAACGGGGCTCGGGGGATGGGAGAAGGGTCGGTCCCATCTGAGGCGCGCGGGGGAGGGCGGCAAGGGACAGGGGTGCGGCCGGCGCCGGAACCGGCTAACCGTAGCGGGACAACGAGCGAGTCCCGCGTTGAACGTCCTGTCGATCCAGTCCCACGTCGCCTACGGCCATGTCGGCAACGCCTCGGCGGTGTTCCCGATGCAGCGGCTCGGGGTCGAGGTCTGGCCGGTGCACACGGTGCAGTTCTCAAACCACACCGGCTACGGCGCGTGGCGCGGCCCCGTCTTCGACGCGGCGATGATCCGCGAGGTGGTGCGCGGCATCGGCGAGCGCGGGGTCCTGGGCCGCTGCGACGCGGTCCTGTCGGGCTACATGGGCTCGGCGGAGATCGGCGCCGCGATCCTGGAGGCGGTGGACGCCGTGCGCGCGGCGAACCCGCGGGCGCTCTACTGCTGCGACCCGGTGATCGGCGACGTCGAGGAGGGCGTCTACGTGCGGCCCGGCATCGAGGCGTTCCTGCGCGAGCGCGCTGTCCCGGCCGCCGACATCCTTACCCCCAACCAGTTCGAGCTCGGCCTGCTCACCGGCCTGCCGAGCGGCACCCTGGCGGAGGCCGGGGCCGCGATCGCGGCGCTCCGGGCGCGTGGGCCGCGGGTGGTCCTGGTCACCTCGGCGCTCTGCGCCGACACGCCCGCCGACAGCATCGACCTGCTCGCGGGCGCGGAGGGGCGGGTGTTCCGGGTCCGGACGCCGCGGCTCGCCATCGCGGTGAACGGGGCCGGCGACTGCATCGCGGCGCTGTTCCTGGTGCATTACGCCTGGACCGGCTCGGCCGAGGCGGCGCTGGGCGCGGCGGCGGCCTCGATCTACGGGCTGCTCAAGCGCACCGCCGAGGCGGGATCGCGGGAGATCCTGACGGTCGCCGCGCAGGAGGAGTACGTGAACCCGAGCGCGCGGTTTCCGGTCGAGGCGGTCTGAGGCGCCCCTGGCAAACCGCTCCGTCCAAGTCCGCATAGAGCAGCAAGGATCGACACGATGGCGCGCCGCTTCGTCACCCTGGACGTGTTCACCGAGCGCAGGCTCGCCGGCAATCCCCTGGCCGTGGTGCTCGACGCGGAGGGGCTCGACACCGCCGCCATGCAGGCCATCGCGCGGGAGTTCAACCTGTCGGAGACGGTCTTCGTCCTCCCACCGACGGAGGCCCGGCACCGGGCGTCGCTGCGCATCTTCACCCCCGCCCGGGAGCTTCCCTTCGCCGGCCACCCGACCGTGGGCACCGCCGTGCTCCTGGCGTTGCAGGACCCGACCCGGGGCGACGCCCGCGCCTTCGGCCTGGAGGAGGGGATCGGCATCGTCCCCTGCGTGGTCGAGACCCTCGCGGACGGGACCGGCGGCCGGGCCCGGTTCCGCCTCCCGGTCCTGCCGGACTACCTCGGTCCCGGGCCGGAGCCCGCGGTGCTGGCACCGCTGCTGGGCCTCGAGCCCGGGGACATCGGCACCGGCCGGCACGTGCCGAGCCGCCACGGCGTGGGGCCGACCTTCACCTGCGTGCCGGTCGCGTCGGTGGCCGCCCTCGACGCCGCCCGGACGGCCCAGGCACCCGATCCGGCCGACGGGCTCTACCTCTACACCCCAGATCCCGAGGGCACCGGCCAGCGCTGGCGCGTCCGCATGTTCGCGCCGAATGTCGGCGTCCCGGAGGATCCCGCCACCGGCTCGGCGGCCTCCGCCTTCTCGGGGGTGCTGATGCAGTTCGAGGCGCTGGGCGACGGCACCCACGACGTGGCGATCCGCCAGGGCGAGGCGATGGGTCGGCCGAGCGACATCGCGCTCCAGCTCACGATCGCGGCCGGCGCCCTGCAGGGCGTCGAGATCGGCGGCGCCGCGGTGATCCTGTCGGACGGCACCCTGCATGTCTGACGGTTACTCTGACGGCGTCTCCGACGGTTTCCGGATCACCCGCGTCGCGGACGTGGCGGCGCGGTTCGTGGAGCACGATTGGGCCTTCCCCCGGGCCCACGCGGCCGCCATCGCGGCCCATTGGCAGGCCCGGCTGCAGCGCAGCCCCGGCATGTTCGACGGGACCGTCCTGCTGTGCTGCGACCACACCGTCGCCGACGGGGTCGCCCGCCTCGACCTGTTCACGACGCGCTACGCGACCTTCACCTACTACCGGGACAGGCCTCACGCAGAGGCCCGCATCGCCAACGCCTTCGCGGCGATCGTGCCCTGGACGGCGGACGGTGCCGTCCTGCTCGGCGAGATGGGCGCCCACACGGCCAATGCCGGCCAGCTCTACTTCCCCTGCGGCACCCCGGATCCGGACGACGTGCGCGGCGCGCGGGTCGATCTCACCGGCAGCGCCGCCCGGGAACTCGCCGAGGAGACCGGCCTCGCGCTGCCGGACGAGGCCGAAACGGAATGGGTGCTGCTGGAGGGAGAGGGCCAGCTCGCCTTCCTCCGGCCGGTGCGCTTCCCCGAGCCGGCCGCGAGGATCGTGGCGCGCATCGCCGACCATCTCGGCGCCGAGGCGGAGCCGGAACTCGCCCGGATGCACGTGGTGCGGGGCCGCGAGGACATCGATCCCGCGCGGATGCCGGGCTTCGTGCGGGCCTACCTAGCGGACGCGTTCCCGCCCGCCCGCTGACCGGCGCGGCGCGCGGGGAAAGACATTCGTCTCCCCGCGGAGGTCGGCCGGATGTCGTATCGTTTGCCGACCGCGAGCAATACAGATTTCCGTTTCATTGACCGCCCTTGCGGCAAGCATAAACTCGAATTCCCACCGAACAGCCCCGCACAAAGCGGGCAGCGTATCCCGGCAGGCCCCATGTTCATCCGATCTCACTTGCGGCCCGGTGGCCGCCGGCTCGCCGGGGCGCGGCTCGCGACCGCACTGACGCTGGCCACCGTCACGCTGGCCGCAGTGGCCGCCCGTGCGGAAGAGGTCGTCCTGCGGGTCGGCGACCAGAAGGGTGGGAACCGGTCGCTCCTGGAGATCGCCGGCTACGCGAAGGATCTGCCCTACCGGATCGCGTGGTCGGAATTTCCCGCCGCCGCGCCGATCCTGGAGGCGCTCAACGCCGGCGCCCTCGATGTCGGCTACACCGGCGACCTCTCCTTCCTCACCGTCGTCGCGGCCGGGGCACCGATCAAGGCGATCGGCGGCACCAAGTCCGATCCCCGGACGCAGGCGATCCTGGTCCGCGCGGATTCGCCGATCCGCTCGGCCGCGGATCTGAGGGGAAAGCGGCTCGCCGGCACCCGCGGCGGCTGGGGCCAGTTCCTGATCAGCGCGACGCTGGAGAAGGCCGGGATCGCGCCGTCCGAGGCCACCTTCGCGCCGCTCAACCCGGTCGACGCCAAGGTCGCGCTGATGGCCGGCTCGGTGGATGCCTGGGCGGTCTGGGAGCCCTACGTCGCGTTCGCGACGCTCAAGGACAAGGCACGGCCGATCGCGGACGGCGCGGGCCTCACGCCGACCATCACCTTCATCGTCGCCTCAGACAGCGCCATCGCCACCAAGCGGGCGGTGCTGCAGGACTTCCTGAGCCGCCTGAACCGGGCGCGGCTCTGGTCGCTGGACCATCTGGACGCCTACGCCCGGAACACGGCCGCGCTGACCAAGATACCGGAGGACGTCCTGCGCGCGGCCTACACGGCGCAGCGGACGCGCCCGATCGCGCTCGACGAGGGCGTCGTGAAGGAGATGCAAGACGCCTCGGACCGGGCGACGCGGTACGGCATCCTGTCGAAGACGCTCGACGTCGGCCGGGCCTTGGACCGGAGCTTCACGGAAGCGGCCTCGAACTGAGCGGTGCACGGTCGTCACGCCCCGCGATTTTTGCGGCACTGCGGGAGCTTCGCTGTTTCCGGCACGTTCACCAGGGGCTCCCCGCAGCGGCACGTGGCCGGGCGGGTCGCGTTCCGGAGTGTCCATGTCCGATTCCCGTCGTCCCGCATCGCAGGCCCGCGCGACCCGCTCGCGCATCCAGGAAGGCCAACCCTATCCCCTCGGCGCCACCTGGGACGGGCTCGGGGTCAATTTCGCGCTGTTCTCGGCCCACGCCACCAAGGTCGAGCTCTGCCTGTTCGACGACCAGGGCGAGCAAGAGATCGAGCGCATCGAGCTGCCCGAGTACACGGACGAGATCTGGCACGGCTACCTGCCCGACGCGCGCCCCGGCACGATCTACGGCTACCGCGTCCACGGCCCCTACGAGCCGAAGGCCGGCCACCGGTTCAACCCCAACAAGCTGCTGATCGACCCCTACGCCAAGGGGCTCGTCGGCTCGATCACCTGGAACCCGGCCCTGTTCGGCTACCAGATGGAGACGGGTGACGACCTGACCTTCGACGAGCGCGACAGCGCCCCCTACACGCGCCGCTCCCGCGTCATCGACCCGGCCTTCACCTGGGGACGGCACCGCAAGCCGCTGATCCCCTGGGAGAAGACCATCGTGTACGAGGCCCACGTGAAGGGCATGACCAAGCTCGACCCGCGGGTGCCGGAGAAGCTGCGCGGCACCTATGCCGGCCTCGGCACCCGAGACGTGCTCGACTACATCAAGAGCCTCGGCGTCACCTCGGTGGAGCTGCTGCCGGTCCACGCCTTCGTGCAGGACGACTACCTGCAGCAGAAGGACCTGGTGAATTACTGGGGCTACAACACGATCTCGTTCTTCACCCCCGCGCGGCGCTACGCGGCGGTGCCGGATTTCGCCTTCTCCGAGTTCAAGGAGATGGTCTCGCGCTTCCACGGCGCCGGCCTCGAGGTGATCCTCGACGTGGTCTACAACCACACCGCCGAGGGCAACGAGAAGGGCCCGACCCTGTCGTTCAAGGGCGTCGACAACGCCTCCTACTACCGGCTTCTGCCGAACGAGCCGCGCTACTACATCAACGACACGGGCACCGGGAACACCTTCAACCTGTCGCACCCGCGGGTGCTGCAGCTCGTGACCGATTCCCTGCGCTACTGGGCGCAGGAGATGCAGGTCGACGGGTTCCGCTTCGACCTCGCGACGATCCTCGGCCGCGAGCCCTACGGCTTCGACGAGGGCGGCGGCTTCCTCGACACCTGCCGGCAGGACCCGGTGCTCAACAACGTCAAGCTGATCGCCGAGCCGTGGGATTGCGGCCCGGGCGGCTACCAGGTCGGCGGCTTCCCGCCCGGCTGGGCCGAGTGGAACGACCGGTTCCGCGACGACGTCCGCGCCTACTGGAAGGGCGACGGCGGCCTGCTGCCGGACCTGGCGGCGCGGGTCTCGGGCTCGGCCGACAAGTTCAACAAGCGCGGGCGCAAGCCCTGGGCCTCGGTGAACTTCCTCACCGCCCACGACGGCTTCACCCTGCACGACACGGTCTCGTACAACGACAAGCACAACGAGGCGAACGGCGAGGGCAACCGCGACGGCCACTCGCACAACCTATCGTACAATTACGGGGTAGAGGGCCCGACGGACGATCCCGAGATCAGGGCGGTGCGCCTGCGCCAGATGCGCAACATGCTGGCGACCCTGTTCCTGTCCCGCGGCACGCCGATGCTGCTCGCCGGCGACGAGTTCGCTCGGACCCAGAAGGGCAACAACAACGCCTACTGCCAGGACAACGAGGTCTCGTGGCTCGACTGGGGGGCGATCGGCGACGAGGAGCGGGATCTCGCCGAGTTCACCCAGCGCCTGATCATCCTGCGCAACGCCCTGCCGATCCTGAGCCGCGGGCGGTTTCTCACCGGCCAGTACGACGAGGAGTTCGGCGTCAAGGATGTGACGTGGCTGCGGCCGGACGGCAGCGAGATGGCCGGCGAGAACTGGTCGGACGGCGAGGCCCGGGCCTTCGCGGTCCAGCTCGACGGGCGCGCCCAGGCCACCGGCCTGCACCGCCGCGGCGGCGACGCGACGCTGCTGATCATGTTCAACGCCTACCACGACCTCGTGACGTTCACGCTGCCGGAATCGGTCGGCGGCGTGGCCTGGACGCGGCTCCTCGACACCAACCTGCCCGACAGCCAGGACGTGGAGAGCTTCAAGTTCGGCTCCGGCTACGACGTGACCGGGCGCTCGCTCCTGATGTTCGTGCTGAAGCCCGAGGACAGCCCCGGCGTCGAGGACAACGCCATGGAGCGCTCTTACCAGCATGTGATGCAGGCCTTCGAGCGGGCGAACGTGGAGCATGTCCGCTTCCACCTCGACGATGCCGAGGGGTGAGAGACGCGGCCGGGCGGTTTTCGCACCGCCCGGCCGTCTGCGCCTTGCGCCGGACGGCGCACCCGGCTAACAGCACGGCACCGCGCGGCCCTGGCCGCGCCCGGCACGCCGCATGCGCGCCCGGGTGCCCGGTTCGCGGACGGAGGGGTGGCCGAGTGGTTGAAGGCGCACGCCTGGAAAGTGTGTATACCGGAAACGGTATCGCGGGTTCGAATCCCGCTCCCTCCGCCAACCTCCTATAAATCACTGTCAATAAACGGTTTTTAGCTCTCGCTCCAAACCCGCGTGGTGACACAGCGTCACCATGGCTGTTTATGAGCGAGGCCAACGGTGCGCCGGGCGGAGTACCTACAATGTCGCCGCGGGCACTGGTACGTGCAGCTTAGGGTCCAGCCTGACCTGACCGTTATTTTGGACCGAGCCGATTGCGAGACTTCTGCATGGTGGCGGCCATGGGGAGCCGGAAGGCCAGATCTGGGAAGCTGACAGGCGCAGGTGGCCGATAGCCAATCGACGAATGCGGTCAGACGCGGCTGTAGGTGGATTGCCATAGACCAATTACGATCTGCGCCTCCTTCAGTGAGTAGAAAATTTCTTGGCGTAGGCACTCGTCGCGCAGCCTACCGTTGAAGCTCTCACAGTACCCGTTCTCCCACGGCGAACCGGGTGCGATGTACTGAATCTGTGGCCCCGTCTTGGCGACCCACTGGCGCAGCGCCTTCGAGATCATCTCGGGGCCGTTATCGCAGCGGATGAGCTCCGGGATGCCGTGCAGGCACATCGCATCGGCCGGCGTCTCGATCACACCTACGCTGTTGATGCGTCGGGCCACCTTCAGCGCCAGGCATGTCCGACTGTGCTCGTCGATCAGCGTCAGGATGCGCAGGCTCCGCCCGTCGTGTGTCTGCGCCTGCACGAAGTCGAAGCTCCACACATGGTTGCGGCGGAGCGGCCGTAGTCGCACGCATGAGCCGTCGTTCAGCCAGAGACGGCCGCGCGGCCGGTGCTCCTGGGGGACCTTCAGCCCCTCGCGGCGCCAGATGCCCTCATCCTGAGGTTCTCGAAGGATGAACCCAATCCTTGCCCCACCGGCCAGCCGTCTGCCTGCAGCAGCGCGGTGACACGGCGGTATCTGTCGCGCCCGTACTCGGACGCCAGGGCCATGATGGCGCGGGTCAGCTCATCCTCGTCCGCCAACAAGGTCGGCACGTAGCGTTGCGTGCCGCGGTGCTGACCGACGATCCGGCAGGCGTGACGTTCCGAGAGGCCGTAGTTCTCCCGGATGCCGTCGACCGTCTGCCGGAGCCGCTCGGGGGCTACAAGTTTCCCGAGGCGACGTCCGCCAGTACCTGTTTCTTCAAGGATAGATCGGCTACCAGCCGCCGCAGCCGCGCGTTCTCACGCTCCAGGTCCTTCATCTTCCTGGCCTGGTCGACTTGGAGGCCGCCGTAATCCTTGCGCCAGCGTGAGTCGCTCTGCTCAGAGATCTCCGCCCCCTCGCACGCCAGCGCCAAGCTTTTGCCTGGTGCCGTCTGCACCTCGATTTGGCGCAGCTTCAGCACGACCTGCTCCGCGCTCGTCTTCTGACCTCGCCGCATGTCCGACGCCTTCGGTCCTGGCTGATCCTCTCAATCAGCCCGGTCCAAAGCCAGCCGGTCAGGTCACTGCGCGGGGCCGTCGTGCATCTGGTCAGGGCGAAACCTCCCAGCAGGCGGATGAGGCCTACATCGAGACATGCGTCCACCCAGACGCTCGCCGGCGCGCCGGCCTCACAACCGCGCGCGCCGTCCTGGCGGAGACACGGCGGTAACCATTCGGGCGCATGACCCTCGCAGGAAGCCGCGGAGCCGTCATGACCAGCCACCGACCGACGATGCCCCGCCCGCCGACAGCGTCGCCCCGCATCCTGGAGACGACGATCCTCGCCGCGCGGATCGCCGCACTCGTGGCCTGGGATGCCGGCGCGGCGATGACCCGGGCCGCCGCGGCGCCGGAGTCCCATCCGCCGGTGATCCGGATGCCGCTCGCCGCCTAGGGCGTCTCTGCAAAGTCATCTGAGCCAGAGCATGGTCATGCCGAGCGTGACCATGGCGAGGTAGTTCGCGGCTCGCTTCTCGTAGCGGGTGGCGATGCGGCGATACTGCTTGAGCCGGCCGAT
>NZ_JBKFAP010000026.1:0-69056 GCF_053345715.1 Methylobacterium sp. D48H | reverse complement strand
CTTGGTTCGAGGACTACAACACCATCCACCCGCACTCCGGCCTGCGCATGCTCTCGCCCCGAGAGTACCTCAGCCGGACTGCCTAAACCCGCCCCGCTGCCTGTCCGGTCAAACAGGGTGCACTCCAGCTCATTGCACGGCATTCTGGGCTTCGACAGTCGAGCGGGAGCAACAGCGGGTTCACTGAGACTTCGTCAGTGAACGGGACCTCAACCATCCACCCTACGTTGTTGGCTCAGGAAAGAGCTGCAAGCTTCAGCGCATGGTCTCGGATGTCCGGTGGCCATGCCGTCATGCGCTCGGCAAAGCCGTTGGCATCCCCGGCGAAAAGCGCCCGGATCACCTCCTCAAACCCGGGCAGATCGCCAGCCAACGCCGAGAGGAAGCGATACGCGGCCTCTTTCGCTGCCTTCATCTCGGCTTGCCCACCGTCTGCCCGCCGCGCTTCGTCCACGAGGCGCCGCAACGCTTGCGATGCACCTCCTGGCTGCAATGCAAGCCACTCCCACTGTCGAGGAAGCAGCGTTACCTCGCGGGCGACTACGCCCAGCTTCGGGCGACCGCGGCTCCTTGGGGCGCCCTCGTGATCCGGTCGATTCGCGACTGTGCTCGCGCCGTCTCCCGCGTTCGCGAGTTCAGCCAGCCGTGCGGTGATTTCCGCCTCGGTACCACGCAGATCGAGGTCGACGACGACACCGGATCCGTCATCGAAGGTCAAGATCGGACTGCTGCCTTCCGCCGCCTGCGCTTTCACGGCGGGAGCCACGTCGATCAAGCGACCGCTGGCCAGTCGCCGAACGCCCACGAAGGCGGTGAACGTCCTAATTGCTTCTCCTGGCATGGCTCCTCCATCCCGCCCAGTAGCCGCGCCCAGCCTCTTCCGTCAATTATACCCGGGTGATATTGCGTCGGCGGGATGCCTTCGATAGCATCTCTACCGATCTGTGAGGGCCCGTGATGAGAACGGAAGACCGAAAGGCGGCTGTCAGCGCCTACAAGAAGCGGGAGGTTGAGAGCGGTATCTACGCCGTCCGCTGCATGGCCTCCGGTGAGGTTTGGGTTGGCAGCGCGCCCGACCTGTCCAAGATCCAGAACCGCCTCTGGTTCACCCTCCGGCAGTGTACGAACACGCACCGCTCGCTTCAGGCCGCATGGAATGCGCATGGAGCGGAAGCGTTCAGCTTCGAAATCGTCGAGCGGTTGGATGCAGAAGAGATCGCGTACGTCCGCGACGGCGTGATGAAGGAGCATCTGCTCCAGTGGACGGATCGTCTCCAGGCCATCCGGATATGAGCACGGAACCCCGATCGGCCCGTGTGGCAGCCAACGGCATCATCCTGGCCTACGACAGCTTCGGCGACGAGGCGGCTGAGACGATCCTTCTGATCGCCGGGCTCGGTACGCAGATGATCCGCTGGACCGACCCCTTTTGCCGCGAGCTGGTGTCGCGCGGCTTCCGTGTCGTGCGTTTCGATAACCGAGACACTGGATGCTCGACCCATTTCACGGAGCACGGCGCGATGGACCTTGCGTCCTTGGCCTCGGCGCTCACCGAGGGACGGCGGCCGAAACTCGCCTACACGCTCGACGACATGGCCTCGGACGCTCTCGGACTGCTTGATGCCCTGGCCATACACAGAGCCCACATCGTCGGTCGCTCGATGGGCGGCATGATCGCCCAAATCGTCGCGAGCGAGCACCCGTCCCGTGCTCTCTCGCTGACCTCGATCATGTCGACCACAGGCAATCCTGGCCTGCCACCGGCCGCGCCCGAGGCCATGACGATGATGATGCATCCCGCTCCTGATCATGCTGTCGACGAGGCGGGCTTCCTCAATCACGGTGTCGCCTTCGCCCGGCACATCGCGGGTACGGCCCAACCGTTCGACGAAAAGGACTGCCGCGCTCACCTGCTGGAAGAGGTTCGGCGAGGCCGCGCACCGGGCGGCTTCGGACGCCAGTTTGCGGCGGTTGCGATGGCTGGTGACCGCCGATCACGGCTCGCCGCGATCACGGCGCCGACCCTCGTTGTTCATGGAACGGAGGATCCACTGTTTCCGCCTGCCTGCGGCGAGGACACTGCGGCCTCGATCCCGGATGCGGAGATGATGCTGATCCCCGGGATGGGCCATGATCTCCCGCCATCCTTGTACAAGGTTATTGCCGACGCAATCGAGCGAACCGCTCGCAGTTCGAGCAGATCAGCAAAATAGGGCGCATGATTTTCAAGTGTTTTCGATATTGTGGTGGCGCGTCGACGAATGTTCTCATTGTAAGACGGTTGATCATTACTGAACCAACTGCGCAATCGAGGACGACCGCTCCGCGATGCGTTGCAGCCTCTCTCAGACTAGTTGCTTATTCTCGACGAAAAAGTCTGCGATCTCGTCTATCTGATTCGGTATGAAATGCAGTGCCTCGGGTAGAAGCCGAACTTCAGCCCGCGGTGCCAGCGACTCAAGGCGGCGCTTCGTTTCGTATGAGTCGATCAATACGTCCCGCCCGCCGACTATGGCGAGCATGGGCAAATATAAGGAGCGCAATGCCACATCGCTGAAGATTGGAGGACGTAGCGCACGAAGGCGCGCATGCCGCCCGATCATGTTCATCAGGTCGACGATCGCCTGAACTTGTGGTTCTAGATCTTTCCGCTCCGGGCCAATAACCAATTCTCTCATCCGACGTATCCCCCATGGGCCCAACAGCATCAATGGGGCGGCCCTGAGCAGAAAATTCTTTTGACGGCCAATCCCTGCCGGACAGACGACCGCTAATTGCTTTACGAAGCCGGGACGCCGAAGCGCGCAATCGATGCCAATCCAACCTCCCAGTGACACACCGAGGATGGAGGCTTCATCGATTTTTAGCGCGGCGATAACGTCATCCAACCAAAGCGAATATCCGTCAGCCGAGAAAGATGGAGAAGCCGGAGCGCTCAGCCCGGGTTCACCAATTATGTCGACAGCATATACGCGAAAATGCTCGGCCAACTTTGCGACATCCTGCATCCAAACGGCAGAATTCGCCTGCATCCCATGCAGCAATATAAGAGGTGGTGAGCCCTGATCCCCACAGGCTATAGCAAATGTAGCGCCCATCCGGGTGATTACCGTGAATTTTTCACTATCGACCGGCCACAGTTCAAGCAGCTCGCGATAACGAGAGATGATGTCCCGGCCTATCGCTTTGTCTTTGAATATCACGCTCATGCGACCGAACCCGAAAAACTCTCAAAAGCCCCAATCAGTATTACTGCATCCGCTGGAGAGCCAATTATGACTATTTTTACATGCTCAGCCAATGGATCAAAGACAATCTCGAAATGAGAGTGCTGGGAGCGCTCAGTGCGCGACAAAAAGGCCGCGTGCATATATTTGGTGAGCCTGTCAGACTCGTCTCGATCCATATTAGGCACGTCAACGATGGTGGTGACTCGAACAGGCTTGGTTATTTGACCCGAAGAAGCACCTGCAAATGCCTCCATATCCGCCCGCATCACGCGGTAAGATTTTCCGATTTTCGTCGCCCGAAGTCGGCCAGAGCCAATTAATCTGAGAACCGTTTTTGGATGGAGTGCCAAACGGTTCGCCACGTCATCGACGGTATAGAATTCCTGGGACATGACACCCCTCGTTCGTCGGCGCCTGTCTACATTGCTCCCTAAAATGCGGTCAAGAGGAATTATGTGGACACGCAATGCCTAGCGGTGCAGAAGGCTACCCACTGCGCCAATCACCGAATCAAGGATGCAAGACAATGGGGGATGCAGCGCTTCTCGCTACCGTCGCTTTGGGCGCTCGGGTCGTCGACTCTGTCATGGGTGGTCTCACCGGCGAGGGCCGTGCCGACGCATTGCTGGTGATAGATCCTGCGACGACGTCAGCCGAGACGCCCCGTAGGTTGGAAGTCGTGCTGATGGAGCGGGACGCCAAGGGGCAATTGCGTAAGGTAGCGTCAAATGCCCGGTTGATCTCTTACGAACCTTCTGGTGCCACGCCTGATTTCATCCGTACGGATCCTGGGTCCTTCACGATTGTCGATCCGGGAAGCCCAGACGGCGCAGGCGCTGAATACCGCTTCATCTACGACCGGTCCGGCGCAGGGTGGATGACTGAAAAGGTCTCACGCTTTGTCATCGACAGGAAGACAGGGAGCGTCCAGAAGCAGGAGCTTGCGTCGCACGTGTTTGGACGTATCAATTTCGTCGATTTCGATCCTCAAAAGCTGCCGCTGTAATCTGTGACGTCGGGATTTCCGCTAGGGGCTAAAATCGATCCCTAGCATTTTGCCTTGCGATCAATGCACCAATATTCCCGACGAGAACATGTTTCTGGCGAAGTCAGAACAGCTTCCGAGCGTGGGCATCAAGTGAGCCCTAGTTCGGCGTTCGCGTATCAGTCTCTTCGTAATGTAGATTTTGTCATTTTGATCAAGATTGATGATGAATTTACGCATCAAATGGTCCGGTATGTGCTGATCGGCAGTAGGAAATTTTCCGCTCCTCAGATATTCGACGTCTCCGTCCTGAACATACGTGAAAGTACCTCTTTGAGCGTGCAGATAGGGGTTTGTGGCGTTTTCTCCCCGCACGATGACCACGCGAGTCCCCGTCGTGGGTTTGTTTATCTTCAAATGCTCCTCGAACGCGTCTGTATCAAAGGCCCAGACCGCGATCGTGCAAGGCGGTTGCGCATGCTCGATGGCGAAGGCCAGCGCGGTCAGAGGGTCCTTTGTCCAATCCAGGAGACGGGTTGGTACGCCATAATGCTGGGCTATAGTGCAATCGCTTAGATCGGGCTGCGATACGAGTTGAGTCGGATCCAGCTTCTCTGAGACAATCGGCCAATGGTAAGTGCGTTCCAGAAGCCCAATATCGGACGCCATCTCGAAGAAAGCTCGCATCAAGCAATGCTCTGTAATCAAACGCTCGGCAAGATCTAAGTACCTCGGTCGATGACGCCGGATTAGATCGGTCACAGTAGGGCTAGATGTTTGTTTGGCAGCACTGTCGGCCGCTAGATTTTTCAGGAGATCATTAGGATACGGATGTTTTTCGGTCAAAAAGTCGTCGCGCCAAACTGCTGGCAGCAGGGGCCAGTCAGCATCTGAGTGGCCCCTGAATGCCCAGCCCGATATTGTTTGTTCGCCGAACCGATCGGTATTGCTCAGACGAAGCTCCGAAAACACTTCGCCGACTGTCCGAAGGGTGACCTCTTGCGGCATTAACGGCTCCGAATAAATAAAATTCGAGTATCGCTGTCGTATTGTGGCTCAGCCCCGTCCCAGGCGCAATGGGCTCCCGGCTTGCTGAGGACTGCTCACGATGCGACCCCGTCGCCTACGAGACCGCTCGTATCGCGTCGAGCATCACATCTTCGACCGACGCCATCTCGACGGGCTGGACGCTCGACGTCTGATCCGTCGGGAGCCTCGGCAGCCGCCGGTAGTAGCCACGGACCCCTTTGAGCATCCTCGGGAGATCGATGTAGAGCTTTTCACCGGCGTCCTTGGCCATGGCGCACTCAGTCAGGTTCGCCGGGCGCTCCTCAACGAAGATCGTCGACGGATAGAAGACCGTGATATTCGGGCTACCCGTGACGCGGAGATCCGCGCAGGTCCGGTGGACCCCTTCGACGTACACCTTCATCATCTGATCGAATATCGCGAGGTCGAAGCCCTTGCCGCGCTTGCCCGAGATGAAGGGTGTCGCAAGGTAGTAGAACTGGTCGAAGAGCTGAGAAGGGTCGATTGGCTACGTCATCGGATGGCGGACGTCGGGCTTGGCGACGTCCCTGGTCTCACCTTCCGTGCGGATCTCCTATGTCACCCGATCGGCGTCGACGTCACTGGTCGCTTACGGGATGACGACGTCAGCCCCTCCGAGTGCGAGGAGCTTCGCGATGACCTTGGCCAGCCAGCTCTCTGGTCTCCGCGTACAAACAGGCGTCTACTGATTGGCGCTTTCCCGGCCTCGTCCCTGTCCCAGAATCCCCTTCGTTTTCGGCGTCCATTTCCCCTCTGTGGCCCGGCCTGTTTTGCCGTGTCCTTAATCATCATTTTGATTGACGACGTCGAGATCGGCTGCCCTACCCAAGACAGAGGCGACCTGATCGGAGGGGGGCCATGCAGGGTGAGAGTCAGCTCGATCTTGCCGAATTCATCTTCGAATTCCTGCCCGACCTCCAAGCTCGTCCGCGAAAGACAGTTGCCTCAGGCCTTCCGGATCGGCGGGCCGTGCTAATTTGGGGCCGTAAAGGTGGATAATGCCTTCGACGTGCTGAGCGGGACCGAGGAGGCCAAGCCCTGGCACGACTGGGGCGGTCGGAAGACGCGGGAGATCGTTCTGTAGGGCGAGGCCATGCTGGTCGTAGACGAAACGCAAGCCGATCTCGCCGCCATGATCCTCGCCGACTTCGGCAGGCTCCGGACGGGGGCGGCGCCCGGCCGGGATCTCGTGGACTGGCTGCACTACCGGGCGCGCCGCGTCGTCGAGCGCCCCCGAACCGTGCTGATTTCTACTGAGGCACAGACCCATAGGGCCGCCTATCCAGCGATCGACGACATCGTGACCGCACTGCGGATCGGTGCGCCGATGTCCCGCTGGGTGAGCGACAGCATCCGGAAGCGCAAGGCGGACCCCAAGGCCGACCTGATGTTCAACCAGTGGAAGGTGACCCACTTCCACATCGGGCCGACGCGTCGGCCTGGTGCGAGAGCAGAGCAGGGCAACTTGATCCTGTTTGCGCACATCGGGGCCGATACCGCGGCCCTCCTCGACGTGCAGCCGCACAGAACTTGGACGAAGACGGACCTACTCCGCATCCTCCTGCGGACGGATCCCACGGCGATGCACGACCTCGGGCCGACGCAGGAGCCTCCCCTCACGGACGAGCAGCACAAGATCCTGCGCCGGAAGCACACGACCGGGCCGATCACCATCGACGGTCGGGCCTATGTGGCGCCAGGCATCGGTCTGATGGGATCGGGAGATGGTCTGCGATTCCGCGTCATGGCCGACCACCTCGCTTTCATCATTCAGCGGGTGCTCCACGAGATCAGGACGAACACGTTGCCGCCCGATCAACTGCAACGTCTCGCCGGTCAGATCAGCCTGCCGGTGCGCCTCGGCGTCCGACTCGATAGGGGCATCTTCGTCGTCTACGACAAAAGCCGCGGCCTCGACCTGATGCGGCTCAGCACGGTTGTAGCTTGACCATCTCGACTGGCGGGTAGTGGACCTGTTCAAGATCGCGAGCTGACCTGCCGTAAACAGCAGGCGGTCGTCGATGTCAGCGTCCGACGCCGACACCGACGACGTCATCACCTTCGTTCGACGACATCGTTGGCGTCGAGGTCAGGCCCTAATGGCGTGGACCGCCTGCTTGATGAGCATCGACACGCGCAGTCAATGCGACGATAATACTACACACCTACAATCATGCACATATCTTTGTATTAACTGAGAAGCAATTCAAGCGAAACAAGGTCTTCTTCGAGCGGAGGCTCCAGCAAAAGTATAGAACGATTGATTGCTCCGCGAGTGGCGATCACGCTTTTAGTACTAATTATGTCCATTTCATTGATCATAATTTCATCATCTGTCAGTAAATTTTGATTGACCCACCAGTATGATTTGATATTGGTGAACAATAGCGCGTCGCCGTAGACGACCCCATAGGTTGGATCTCCGTTATCGCCTCGCGTAGAATTCTGAGAGAACAGATCTTCAGCCAGGAAATTGCGCGGGTATTTTTCGCCATACTCATAGTAAGGATCGTAGCAGGGGACCTCCGAAACAGTCGCTCGGAGACGGGCGCATTTTCCATCGTGCGCAACGAATGCGTGCCTCTTTCGGCGAAATCTTCGGAAATTTGTCGGAATTCGAGAGGTATCTTCTGATGTTATTACATCGAGTCCAAAATCTGTGATGGATCGATCAACTGCGCTGAGAATATTTTTATGACCAATTCTCTGTTCTATCAATAATCCTTTTTCTACCGAAGCCCGCAGTGTTGTAAAATCAATTTTACTCACGACACTAACGTCTTTCAATTTATTGCGGCGACAATTTACCTCCAGATAGTTATCGCATGTTCATTGTAGGTCCGCCACGGTATGTAGTCACAATTATTGGCACATAAAGCAGAATTTTTCGTCATCGTTGTCCCCGAGCCGTCGACCTCCTCAGCCTGTGCGCCTTTGTTGTCGCCGCCGTCGACGTCGACGAGAACGTCGGCATCCGGGCCTCGTTGACCCACCCTCTGTCCCAGAATCCCCCTCGGTTTGGCGGTCCATTCCTTCTTTGCCGCCCTGCCCGTTTTGCCGTGTCCCGCAATCACTTGGTTCTGGGAGACGGTTTGTGGCCTACCGACAAGCCACGAATGCGCTGAGCCCCTTGGCATGCTCAGCCAGATCAGCCGGGGGGAGGGCGGTGGTGTCAGTCCCTGTGGTGTAGGCCACGCCGTTGCTCTCCAGGAACGCTCCTGCCAGCGAGCCTTTGATCGCGAAGTTCACGTTCTGCGGGATGTCGCCATTGGTGGCGACCATCACCTTCAAGGCGTTCAGCTTCGCGCTCACCACACCGATCAGGTTGCCAGAGGCGTCCACGAGCGGGCCACCTGAGTTGCCCGGCTGCACGGGCGCCGAAATCTGGAAGTAGCGGCTGTCATCGGCGAGCCCGGTCAGCGCGGTGACGTTGCCCAGCGTGAAGTTACCCGAGGTCGAGAGCATGCCCGACAACGGGTAGCCGAAGACGGCCACCGCCTCGCCGAGCCGCACCCCCGTGCGCAGGGCAGCGATCTTAACCGGAGTGATCTCCGCCTTCAGAAGCGCAAGATCGTTCGTCCGGTCCTGAGCCACAAGCCGGGCCGCTATAAGCCCGTTCGGTCCATTCACCTCGATGGCTGAGCAGTCCTGAACCACATTGGCGTTCGTCAGAAGGTGGCCAGCGCGGCTGATGAAGAAGCCGGTGCCCGACGAGGCGGTGTGCGGCTTGAGATCCGGCGATCGGGGAGCGACGGCGGGCGGCGTCGGAACGACCGGCTGTGAGGGCGTGGCCACCGCGACCGCCGGAGGCGGCGGGGCCACGGCGATCGGCGCCGTGAACGGCGCGCCCGACATGCTGGCGGCCAGCGACCCCGAGACCAGCACCGCGACGCGCTCCATGTGCAGGTCGGTCTCCGCTGACTTCCAGGCCAGGAAGAAGCCGAGCGTGCCAGCCCCGTCCCGATGGAAGCGCATGTACCAGTCCAGCCCGTCCGTTCCGGACGCCGAGATCGCGAAGAAGTCCGGGCGCAGCACCTTGTAGTTCACCCGTGCGCCGTCCCCGGCGAGCCGTTCGAGGGCGGCGCGGTAGCCGTCTTCGAGCGCGCTCGGGGTGGCGATGTAGGTGAGCGTCGCGCGCTTAGCCGGGTCGGTCCAGGTCACGCCCGAGCCCGTGCGCTCCTCGCGCAGCCCGAGGCCAAACGGCACCCAGATCGGGTGGCCCCGGTACGGGTGCGCCGCGGCGCGAAAACCCCAGATGCGCAGCAACGGCGTCGCCTCGCTCATGAGCGCGGTAGCTTGCCCCTCATCGATCACGCCGGTGACGGGTAGCCCGCTCTGCGACTGGAAGCGCACCACCGTCTCGAACAGTCGCTTGGAGAAATCGACGTTCGGCACGGCGACCTGATGGCCGGTGGCGGTCAGCAGCACCTGGAGGCGGATGCGCTCATTCACCGGCTGGGACTCGAAGGCCGCAGCGGCGACCTCGTAGCGGGCAGGGCCCGCAGGCACAGTGATCGCGGGCGGTGCCACCGCCAGCGGTCCGAGCCAGGGCGTCGGATAGCCCGCTTCGTTCAGGTGACGCCGTAACGCGGTCGGGAAGTCGGTCTTGCGCTTCCGTGCGTCCGGGCACTTGGCCAGGGGCAGGGCGACCGTGCATTCCTCGTAGGGCCACTCGGCATTGCGGTCGTAGAGTTGCAGCATGCGCGCCCACGCGGCCTCACCGCGTCCGACGAGGATGCTCTGCGCGACCCAGCCGCCGAGGAAGTTGTTGTCATGCCACCGCTCGGGGTCGAGGTTTGCCGCGTGCTCCATCCCTGCGAGCCGCTGGCGCTGGTAGCCCGCGAAGTTGGCGTGGCGGGTCACATCCTCCAGCCGTCCGGCGCGCAACCAGTGGATCTGAGCGGGTGGATTGGACGAGGCATAGGGGCCGAAGGCGTAGAGGAAGCTGTTGTCGCCGTTGAGCAGTTCGTAGGTGCCGTCTCCGTCGAGATCCTCGAAGGCGTAGCCGCCGCTATCCAAGGTCTCGCCGTCCGCGACCAACCAGCGGCCTGTGCGCGAGTCCTGCGTGGCGATCTTCGTCACCGTGCAGCAGTGGGCGCCGCCCCAGAACGATGAGAACACGACGCTGAGGCGGGGCGAGATCGGGTCGAGTCGCACGGCGGCGACCTCGGCGAAGTCCGTGTTCGAATCGTCGTCTGTCCCGCGCGTGGATTGATCGAGGGAGAGGGCGAAAGCCGACTGCCCATCCTCACGGCCTACAGCCACCGGGTGGCGGTCGCCGTCCTTCCCCCTGACGCTGCTGAGCATGACGGACAGAGTGCCGACGCGCAGGACGCTGTCGCGTTTTCCGTCGTACTTGGCGCTCGGCCCGGCCGGTGGGCGCGGCGGCGTCCAGACCTGCTCGACGTAGCTATCACCGCGCGAGAAGATAAAGTCGCTCGGCAGGCCACCCGCACGGGTAAGGCGCTGGCGCAGGGCGCGCGGATCGGTAGCGTTCTCCGGCCCGGCGACGACCGCGAACCAGCCGTTGGCCGCGCGCACGACACGCACGCTCGGGAACTGCCAGCGATGGTAGCGCGCGACGCCGATGGCGGTGTCGAGGCCCGGTCGGCTGGCCAGAACAACCCAGCGGGCATTGCCGGACAGGGCGAGATCGCCTGCATCGGCGACAGAGGGCAGCGCTACCAGAAGGAGCACCGCGACAAAACCGGCCCACACCCTGCCCATGCCAACCTCCAGGTTGCAAACTGGCCGGATCAGGGCAGCGGATCAATCTTAAGTCGAAGGCTATCCCACCTTCACGCGGCGAATCGGTCTGCCTGTGTCAAATTTCTTCGCTTGTGGGACGCCGTGGAGGCGCCCGACACCACGCAAACCGCCAGCATCTTTGGCACACCCCTGGCACACCACCCCTCGAAAGATCAGGGCCGCCAGATCGGCGAAGCAGCTAAGTAGCTGTCGATGAAGGGGAAAATTGGCGCACCCGACACGATTCGAACGTGTGACCTTTGCCTTCGGAGGGCAACGCTCTATCCAGCTGAGCTACGGGTGCTGGCCGTGGCCATTCCCTAGCCCAACCGCGCCGGGAGCGCAACGGCGCCCGCACCGTCGCGTGCGGACGCGGGCGACGCGGCCAGATACCCGGCGCGTGTTGCCCCGGCGTCCTTGCCTTCGCGCGCCGTTTCCCGGCCCCTGGGCGATGGCAGAGGGGTCGCGGAGCGGGCAGGGGTGGCGGAGGCGACGGGCGGCCGGGATCCGCGGGCGAACAATTTCGGGTCCCTGCGCCTCCTGTTCGCGGGGCTGGTGATCCTCGCGCACGCCCCCGAGCTCGTGGACGGGAACCGGTCCCGGGAGCTGCTGACGCAGGTCTTCGGAACCCTGTCCCTGGGGGAGGTCGCCGTCGACGGCTTCTTCCTCGTGAGCGGCTACCTGATCACCGCGAGCTACCGCGCCAAGCGCTCCTTCGGCGACTATCTCGCGCGGCGGGCGCTGCGGATCTACCCGGCCTTCGTGGTCGCGTCCCTGCTCTGCATCGCCGTCGTCGCGCCCCTCGGCGGCGGCAACCTCGCGGCCGCCTCGCCGCTCGAGACGCTGCTGCGGCTGTCGCTGCTGCTGATGCCGGTGGTCCCGGGCGCCTTCGCCGAGTTGCCCTACCCGCTGCTCAACGGCTCGATGTGGACCATTCCGTGCGAGTTCGGCTGCTACCTGCTGCTCGGCCTCGTGGGCACCGTCCGCGCCCTGCGCCGCCGCGGGCGCTATCTCGGCCTGCTCGGGGGGCTCGGCAGCCTCCTCGCCCTGCGCTGGCTCTTCCTGCCCGTCGGGCATCCGGGCGACACCCTCGGATCCCTGTCGGAGATGATCCGCCTCACCTTCGTGTTCTGCTGCGGCGGCGCCTTCCGGCTGTTCGCCGACCGGATCGCCTACACGCGGCGCGGCGCGACCCGCGCCGCCCTGCTGCTCCTGCCGCTGATGTTCAGCCGACCGCTGGCCGAGCCGGCCTTCGCGATCCTCGGCGGCTACCTGATCTTCTGGTTCGCCTTCGCGGTGCGCCCCACCGCCCTCAGCCGCGCCACCGCCCAGGTCGACCCGTCCTACGGGCTCTACCTCTACGCGTGGCCGGTGCAGAATCTGCTGGTCGCGCGGATCCCCGGCATCTCGCCCTGGACGGTCGCCGCCCTCGCCCTCGCGGCCGCCATCCCGCTCGGCCTGCTGAGCTGGTACCTGATCGAGCGGCCGATGCTCCGGTTCCGGCCGGGACCGGGCGGCGCGCGGCCGGAGCCCGGCGCGATCCCGGCGTCCGCGCCCGCCCTCGGGGCCTAGCGCCGGAACACCCGCGGCCGCCGGTAACCGGCGCCACCCCGGCGCGTTCTCGATGGACCATCGGGACGCGGCCGCGGAGGCGGGACATGACGCAGGCTCTGGATCGCGCGACGCTCGACCGGCTGGTCGCCCTCGGCCGCGACCGGGGCCTCCTCACCGCCGACGATCTGCGCGCCGCGCTGCCCGTCGAGCGGATGGACGTCGACGCCCTGGTCCTCGTGATGCTGGAGCTGGAGGCGGCGGGCGTGAGCGTCGAGCCGGAGGCCTTCGGCCCCCCGACGGACCGGGCGATCCCGGTCGCGGTCGCCCTCCCGGCGCCGCGGCCCGGCACGCCGCCGGTCCGGGCCGCGGAGGCGGGGCAGGGCGCGGCCTTCGCGGAGCCCGCATCCGCCGCGCCGGACGCCCCGGAGCCGGTCCCGGACGACGGCGCCGATGCCAGCCGGGCGGTCCTCCTAGCAGGCCTGGCGTCCGTACTGATCCTCGGCGCCCTGCTCCTGATGCTGTGAGCCACCGGCGCGGAACGCTTCGGGCCGCGGCCCCGTTGGCGAGAGCCGGCCGGTGACGGCCCCGAGGATTCTCGTATCCATGCGTCAGACCCCGGACGGAACCCTCGCCCTGCTGATCGCGGCCCTGCGCGAGGGCACGGCGCATGTCGAGGCGCTGCTCACGCTGGCGCGGACGGAGGTCGACGGCAATTTCCGGGCAATCGTGTCGCTGATCGCCATCGTCGGCACGATCCCGGTGCTGCTGATCGTCACCTTCTTCCTCGGCCTCGACGCCGTGGTGAAGCTGCTGGCCGTGCCGTTCGGTGCCGAGGCGCCGGCCGCGCTGATCGTCGCCGCGCCGTTCCTCGTCATCGCGCTCGGCCTCGGCTGGATGGGCGCCCGCCGGATGGCGCTCTCGAACCTCGAGCCCTGGCGGACGTGGCGGCAGGTGAAGCGCGACATCCGGGAGGTGACGCGCGCCGGCGCGTGATACCGGGACCGAAAAACCCAAAGGTATCAACGCGATTCAGAGGAATGCTCGCGCGCACTCTGAGCGCGGGTCGACCGCGCGCGACGCGCGGCGTGCGGAGGGGCGCGTTCAACCGATCTGCCAGGATACGTGCTCAAAGCTCTGCTCTGACGACTGAATTCGCCCGAGCCGGGCTACACCTAGCCCGTCGGCGCCAGCATGGTGCCGAGACCCGGATCGAGCGGGACGTCGAGGCGGCAGCGCAGGCCCTCGGCCTCGAAGGCGAGGTCGACGGTGCCGGCGAGTTCGCGCCGCACGCCGCCGGCGATCAGCCGCGTCCCGAAGCCCACCCGGGTCGGCGCCCGCACCGGCGGGCCGCCGCGCTCCTCCCAGCTGAGCCGCAGGCGCCGCTCCCCGGCCGCGCCGGCGGCGAGCGACCACGCCACCCGGACGCGGCCCTCGCGGACCGAGAGGGCGCCGTACTTGGCCGCGTTGGTGGTCAGCTCGTGGACCGTCATGCCGAGGGCCAGCACCTCGCGGGGGCTCAACGACACGTCCGGCCCGTCCAGGCGGATCTGGTCGCCGCCGGTCCGGTAGGGGCCGAGCTCGCTCTCCAGCACCTCGCGCAGGGGGGCCCCGCTCCAGTCCTCGCGGGTCAGGAGGTCGTGGGTCTTCGACAGGGCCAGGATCCGCGCCTCCAGGACCTCCGCTGAGCCGCGGGACTGCCGGGCCAGGGCCTGGACGGTGGCCAGGGTATTCTTCACCCGGTGGTTCAGCTCGTGCAGCATCGTGCCCTGCTGCGCCTGCAGGGCGCGCCCGCGCTGGATCTCCGCGCGCAGCTCGGCGGTGCTGCGCTGGAGGGTGCCGGCCATGGCGTCGAGCTTGCTGCCGAGCCGGTCGAACTCCGCGGCCCCGCGCAGGCCGGTGCGGGCGGCGAGGTCGCCGGCCTGCCACGCCGCCGCGGTGCGCAGGAGCCGGTCGACCGGGCGCCGGATGAACACCCGCCCGGCCACGAGGGCGGCGGCGAGCGCCAGCGCCGCCCCCAGGGCGATCAGAACCAGCCCGCGGCGGGTGGCGGCGTCGATATCCGCGAAGGCGGTGGCGTAGTCGCGCCCGACGACGACGCGCACCCCGGCCAGCGGGCCGTCCGGCATCGCGGTGGCGATGATCCGCTTCCGGCCGTCGAGGCCGGCGGCGACGCGGACGTCGCTGCCCTGGGCCTCCAGCATGGCGGCCCGGTCGGCTGGGATCGGCCTGCCGATCCAGGCCGCCTCGTCCGGGCGGCGGGCGATGATCAGGCCGTCGCGGTCCGTCACGGTGATCGCCGTCTCCGGCTGATGGAGCGCCTGCTCCAAGTGATCGGAGAGCCAGTCGAGGTCGACGGCGGCGAGCAGGACGCCCGCCGGGGCCCCCGCCGACTCGCCGACATGGACGGCCCGGGCGAAGTGGATCGACGGCCGCTTCGTCTGGAAGCCGACCGCGTAGCCGCCCACCGCGTAGCCGCCCCGCTCCAGGGCGCGGCGGTGATAGGCCCGGCCGCGGCTCGAGTAGGAGCCGGCGGGCGCGCCGGCGCTGTCGCAGATCACGGCCCCGTCGGGATCGGTGAGGGCGATCAGCAGCACGTGCGGCAGCCGCGCGGCAGCCCGCCGCAGGTAGGCGGTGCAGGCCGCCGGCTCCCGCACCTGCACGGTGGCATCCTCGGAGATCAGGTCGAGGGCCTGCTGCATCCGCTCGGAGATCTGGGCGAAATCCTCCGCGACGTCCCGCGCGGTGGCGCGGGCGTCGGCCCGCACGGCCGCGTCGCGGCTCGCCCGCAGGGCGACCTCGTTGTAGCCCTGGATCGCCAGCGCCGGGGCGAGGGCGAGCAGGACGAGCAACAGGATGCGGGTCGTCAGTGACAGCGGCATCGGCGGTCAGTCGCGACCGGCGATCGGCGCGGGCGCCCGCGCGGCCAGGATCTCCACGGAGCACGGCTCGGTGATCATCCGCATCCCCGATTCGAGGCCGCCGGCGGCGAGGGTCGCGTTCTCGGCGGAGCCGGTGATGACCTGGACCCTCGGATCCGGCTGTCGCGGCCACCGGGCAGGCCGACATGGCCGACCAGCAGCCCGGCCGCCGCGTCCGCGCCCATGGGGCGCCGCCGGATCGGGCGGATGCGATCGGCGCGCGCGGGGGCGGATTCGAGGGCCGGACGCCGTCTCATGTCGGCGTTGTTGCAGAACCGGTCGGCCCTTGCCAGTGCGCCGCGCGGTCGGGGCGGCGGGAGCGTGGGCCGGCTCGCCTCAGCGCCCGCGGGGCCGGCCGGCCTCCGGACGCAGGTGCAGGAAGCTGCGCTCGCCGGTCGCGGCCTCGGCCACGTGCTGGATCGTGTCGAGCAGATCGGACACGGCCCGCGGCCCGGCCGGCCGGAAGCCCGCCCTCGGCTCGACCCAGCGTCCCTGCGTGCGGTCCGCGGCGATCTGCGCCTCGCTCAGCGCGTCGAAATCCCGGCGTCGGGTCATGGCTCAGCCCTCCGCCGGGGACTCTGTCGGGGGCATGGTTGACGAAAGGTTAACGCCGGATCCGGCGGGGCGGCGCGCCGCGAATACCCGCCGGCTTGATCCCCGGCACAGGCCTCTCTAAACAGCGAAAACCGAGGTAAATCAATAGATTAGTGTGATTATAAACTGCGGTCTCCGGACCGGCCCGGATCGCGGCTCCGGTCGCGGTACGGCGTGCGGGGGGCGATGACCGGTTCCGCCGGACCCGCCATCGGCACCCGGGTCGTCGACACCTTGGCGGCCCTGCGGCCGCTGGCGCCGTTCTTCTGCCTGTACGTGACCTTCGGGGCGACGCTCGGCTTCCTGTCCGGCGGGGCGCCGCTGATCCTGCGGGCGCGGGGCGTGGAGCTGGCCGAGGTCGGGCTGCTGCAGCTCATCAACCTGCCGGTCGGGCTCACCTTCCTGTGGGCGCCCCTGCTCGACCGGCTCCGCCTGCCGATCCTCGGCCACCGGATCGGCTGGATCGCGGCCGCGCAGGCCGCCTCGGTGCTCCTGCTGGTCGTCCTGAGCCTCGGCGAGGCTTGGCCGCTCCCGGCGCTGCTCGCCCTGGCGATCGCCGCCTGCGCCTGCGTGGCGACCATGGACATCGCCCTCGAGGCCCTGGTGGTCGAGACCGTGCCGGCGGAGCGGCGCGCCTTCGTGGCCTCGGCCAAGCTGTGCGGCGCCTCCCTCGGCGGGATCCTGGGGGTCGGCGTGCTGGTCGGCTCCTACGACAGCCTGGGCTGGCGCGGGGCGGTCCTGGCCTGCGCGGCCCTCGACGCCCTCTGCCTGCTGCCGATCCTGGGCTACCGGGAGTCGCGCCTGCGCGAGACCCGGAGCGCCGGTGCCGACACCGCGGCCGGTGCGGGCCCGGAACGCTGGTCGGGCTCCCTGGCGCGGCTGCGCCGCCTGGGCGGTCGCGTGCTGGTGCTCGGCGCCTACTTCGCCGCCTCCTACCTCGTGGGCGGGCCCAACACCCTGGCGCTCCTCGATCTCGGCGTCCCGCTCGGGCAGGTCGGCACGCTCACCGGCACCGTGCTCCCGGCCGTGAACCTCGTCATGGCGCTGGCGGCCGGATGGCTGGCCGCGCGGTTCGGCACGGTCCGGCTGATCGCCGTGGGGGCCCTCGGCGTCCTGGCCTCCGGGGGCCTGATGGTCGTCGCCTGCGCGGGCCGGGTGCCGGATCTCGGCATCACCGCCGCCGTGCTGGGCTTCGTCGCGGGCGGGTTCCTGGGCGTGCCGGTCTTCAACATGATCTACCGCTGGGCCCAGGGGCCGAAGCCCGCCACCGACTACGCGCTCCTGTTCGGCGCCGCCTTCTTCGCCGCGATGCCGCTGCGGGTGGCAGCCCCGGCGCTCGCCGGCTGGATCGGCTGGCCGGGCTACTTCGCCGCCACCCTGCCGCTCTACGCCGCCGCGGTGGCGTGGCTCGCCGTCGCGGTGGACCGGACCCTGCGCGACGACGGGGCGGCGCGATGATCGCCGAGGTCGCCGCCCAGGTTCCCGACACGCTCGCGGCCTACCGGGACGGGGTCGCCGAGGGCCCCGGCGGCCCGGACGCGCTGCCCCTCGGCGCCCTGCGGGACGGGGCCGTGTTCGACGCGACGCTGGCCGCCTTCGGGGCCGGGTTCGGCGCGGAGTTCCGGACCGCCGACCCGCGGGTCCGGGTCTCCTACTGGAGCCAGTTCTACCTCGCGGCCCTGGCGACGCCGGCGCTGACCGCCCTGGTGCGCCTCGGCCGGCCGCTGCCGCTCGCCTTCGACGCGGTCAGCCTCGAGCTCGACGCGGCCGGCCGGCCGCGCCGCTTCCGCCTGCCCGCGGACGGGTCGGCCTGCGCGGCCGGCCCGGCGCCCGGCCTGACCGGGCTGGTGGAGGCGCATCTGCGCCCGTTCGTCGAGCTCTGCCACGCCCGGTGCGGGATCGCCCCCAGGGTCCTCTGGGGCAACGCCGCGGTGATCCTGGACTACGTCGCCCGGGAACTCGGGGACCCGCTCGCCGGGCTGGCTGGGGACGGGGAGGGGGCCGGCACCACCTGCGCGAGCGCCTGTACCACCACCTGCCCTACCGCCCGCGCCGCCGCCTGTGACGACGTCGCGGCCTGCCTCGGATGGCGCGCCGGCCCCGGCTGCGCTAGGAGCCCGCTCGAGAGTCCTCTTGCGCAGGCGCTCTGCCCGGGACCTTCGGGCTGCCGGCGGCGGCGCGTCTGCTGCCTGCGCCACCGCCTGCCGGGGGTGCCGTCCTGCGGCGCGCTCTGCCCCGTCGAGTGCGCCGCCCAACGTTGATCCGAGCCGCGCGATGCTGAAGGCCTTCCTCGCCTATTACCGGCCGTACCGGACGCTGTTCCTGGTCGATTTCGGCTGCGCGGTGCTGTCGGGCCTGCTGGAGCTCGGCTTCCCCATCGCCGTGAAGGGCTTCATCGACAGCCTGCTGCCCCGGCAGGACTGGGGCCTGATCCTGCTCGCCGCGGCCGCGCTGGCGCTGGTCTACGTCGCCAATGCCGGCCTGATGGTGGTGGTCACCTACTGGGGCCACGTGCTCGGCATCAACATCGAGACCACGATGCGGGCGCGGGCCTTCGACCACCTGCAGAAGCTCTCCTTCCGGTTCTATGACGGCCAGAAGACCGGCCACCTCGTGGCCCGGGTGACCAAGGACCTGGAGGAGATCGGCGAGGTCGCCCATCACGGGCCCGAGGACCTGTTCATCGCCGTGATGACGCTGTTCGGCGCCTTCGCGCTGATGCTCTACGTCCACGCGCCGCTGGCGCTGATCACCGCGGCGATCCTGCCGCTGATCGCCTTCGTGTCGATCCGCTACGGCGGCCGCATGACCCGCAACTGGCAGGCCCAGTACGGCCGGGTCGGCGCCTTCAACGCGCGGATCGAGGAGAATGTCGGCGGGATGCGGGTGGTGCAGGCCTTCGCCAACGAGCCCCACGAGCGCGCCCTCTTCGCCCTCGACAACGCCCGCTACCGGGACACCAAGCTCGAGGCCTACCGGCTGATGGCGGCCGGCCTGTCGATCAACTACCTGGGCCTGCGCCTCGTCCAGATCGCGGTGCTGCTCGGCGGCGCCGCCTTCGTGGTCCGGGGCGACCTGACGCCCGGGGGCTTCGTGGGCTTCCTGCTGCTGGTGGGCGTGTTCTACCGGCCGCTGGAGAAGATCGGCGCCGTGGTCGAGACGTACCCGAAGGGGGTCGCGGGCTTCCGCCGTTACCAGGAACTGCTGGCCACCGAGCCCGACATCACCGACCGGCCCGGCGCCCGCGCGGTCGGCGCCCTGCGCGGCGACATCCGTTTCGAGGGGGTGGGCTTCGGCTACGGGCCCGGCCGCCCGGTCTTCGCCGGCCTCGACCTCGCGGTGGCGGCCGGCGAGACGGTGGCGTTCGTGGGTCCCTCGGGGGTCGGCAAGACCACGCTCTGCGCCCTGCTGCCGCGCTTCTACGAGGTCGAGGCGGGCCGCATCACCGTCGACGGCATCGACATCCGCGACATCACCCTGGCGAGCCTGCGCCGCCAGATCGGCATCGTCCAGCAGGACGTGTTCCTGTTCGCCGGCACGATCCGGGAGAACATCGCCTACGGCCGCCTCGACGCCGCCGAGGCCGAGATCGACGCCGCCGCGCGGCGCGCCCGTCTCGGCGGGCTGATCGACAGCCTGCCGGAGGGCCTCGACACCGTGGTGGGCGAGCGCGGCGTGCGCCTGTCGGGCGGCCAGAAGCAGCGCATCGCCATCGCGCGGGTCTTCCTCAAGAACCCGCCGATCCTGATCCTCGACGAGGCGACCTCGGCGCTCGACACCGAGACCGAGCGGGAGATCCAGCGGGCGCTCGCCGAGCTCGCCCGCGGGCGCACGACCCTGGTGATCGCCCACCGCCTCGCCACCATCCGGGACGCCGACCGCATCGTGGTCCTGGGGGAGGGCGGGGTCGTCGAGGAGGGCCGGCACGCGGCACTGCTGGCCGCCGGCGGCCCCTACAGCCGCCTGCACGCGGCGCAGTTCGGGCGCGGCGAAGCCGGCGCGGGCGTCCTCGCGGCGGAGTGAGAGCCGGCCTCGCTAGGGTGCCGCCGGCGCACTCGACTCGCGCACGACGAGGCGCGCGGGGAACAGCGTCTGGGCGAGGTCGTCCGGCGCCCGCGTCCCCTCGATCAGTTCGACCAGCGTCGCGAAGGCGGACCGGACCATGTCGAGCACCGGGACATCGACCGAGGTCAGGCTCGGGACCGCGTAGGCCCCCTGGCTGAGGTTGTCGAAGCCGACGACGCGGATCTCCGCGGGGACCCGCACGCCGCACTCGTGCAGCGCCCGCAGCACGCCGAACGCCACCCGGTCGCTGGCGGCCACGACGGCGTCCGGCCGGGCGCCGGGTCCGGCCTCCAGGAGAGCCCGCGCGGCCCGGTAGCCGCCCGCGGCGGTCCCGTCGCAGGAGACCACGAGGGCGTCGCGCAGGGGCAGCCCCGCCTCCGCGAGGGCATCCTGGTAGCCGCGGAACCGCTCGGTGGCGGCGGCGGGCCGGCGCGCGTCGCCCGCGAGCAGGCAGATCGACCGGCTCCCCGCCGCGATCAGGTGGCGGACGGCGCCGTGGACCGCGTCGCGCTCCGCCAGCGCGACGTAGTGCGTGCCGGGCACGTCCAGGCCGAACACCACGAACGGGCATCGCTTGGCCTGGAGCAGGCCGATCAGCGGGTCGTCCCGATCCTCGGCGAAGACCACGAGGCCGTCGACCCGGGCCTCGCTGACGAGGCCGGCGATCCGGCCCGGGCCGTCCGGGTCGTCGCCGCGGCGGCAGCGGTGGACCAGGGTGTAGCCCTGCCGGTCGGTGACGGTGCCGAAGGTCCGGAGGACGTGGCCATGATCGGCCGTCTCCCCCGGGCGGCCCCCGTCGGCGGCGGGCTCCGGCGCCGGAGCGAACACGCAGGCGATGCTGCGACTGGGCTTCTTGCGCAGGGACCGGGCGGCGAGGCTGGGCACGAAGTCCAGGTCGCGCATGGCCGTCTCGATGGTCTCGCGCGTGGTCCGGGCGACCTTCTGCGGGTGGTTCAAGACCAGCGAGACCGTCTGGAAGCTCACGCCGGCCCGTCGGGCGACGTCCTTGATCGTCGTCTGGCCCATCGTCACCTCGAGAGCCGGTCCGGATGGCCGCGCCCCCGCGCGGCGCCGCCTCGTTCGGTGCGCCAATCTAGATCTGTATCGATCGGAGATAAAGCCGCGGGCCGGGCGGCGAAGACGGCGTATTCCCACGCAAAGGCTGCGCAGGACCGGTCATTCGCGCGCGAAATCCGATCCATCCCGCGGTTTCTCGGTGCCCCGATCCCGCCGTTCGGACGGCCCGCCGGGCAGGAACCTTGTCCCCCCTGTGCGGTTCGCCGGGCAGCACCTCAAGCGATGATCGGGGCGTCGGGTGCCTCACCCAATCCGGATGCCACTCCCATGATGCACCGTCGCATGCACAGACGCGCTCTCCTCACCACGATGCTGGGCGCCACCGCGGCCCTGGCGGTCACCCGCACAGCCCTCGCGCAGGTCACGCCGGCCGGCGCGATCCCGACCGGCGCCTATCTCCAGATGGCCACCGGCGGCGGCCTGTTCCTGGAGAACACGGCCCGCGACGCCCACGCGAAGACCACCAATCCCGCCGTCAAGAAGTTCGCCCGCGCGGAGGTGGTCGAACAGGTGAACCTCGCCCGCAAGATCAGCGCCTACACGGGCGGCGCCCCGATCCCGGGCCCGGCCGCGGCGGGCCCGGGTGGCCTGATCGGCGGCCTCGTCGCGGCGCCGGTGGCGGTGGCCGGCACGGCCGTGAATGCGGCGGGCAGCGTCGCCGGCGGTGTCGTCGGCGGCGTGCTCGGCGGACCGGCTCCGGCCCAGGGCATGACCACCGACGCGCAGAAGGCGCAGATCCTGGCGCAGCTCAGCGCCATGCCGCCGGGGCCGCAATACGACGCCACCTTCGTGAACGCCTCGCTCCAGGGCCATCAGGAGGCGCTGGGCATCCACGGCGCCTACGCCCGGTCGGGCGAGGATCCCGGCCTGCGCGCGATCGCCCGCGGCGCCCTGCCGTTGATCAACCTGCACATCGCCCGGCTCGATCGGATGCAGGCGATGATGGGCGCTCAGCCGGGGTAAGCGGCCGGACGACGGGGTCGGTGCGCCGCGCGGCGCACCGGCCTCCTCGCGGTTGTCTCGCAGTTGTCTCGCAATTGTCCCACCGGCCTCGAACAGGACCCCGTCAGCCGGCCCGCTCGCGCAGGCGCCGCACCAGTCTGAGCAGCACGCCGCGGATATGGGATCGAAGCTGGGTGTTCTCTGCCATGGGACGCCGTTCGAAGCGCCGGATCGCGGCGCCTCGAGAAACACATCCCTTGGACGGACCGTTGCTACGTAAAAAGCGGGATCGTTGCCGCGGCCGAGCCGCAGAACCACCCTCCAAGGACGTAGCCCGTGGCCCGGATCGACGGCGCCCCGCGGCCCGTATGATGGGACCGGATCGTCGACAGCACGCTCCTGATGTGCGCGCGCAGCTTGTCCTTGCGGAGCGCGGCCGTCTCGGCGCATGGGTCGGGCGGGTTGGCGGAGGTCGACATGTCACGGGGCCCCGGCTCAGGCGCGCCACCGCTCCGGGCCGTCGGACGACGGCGGGGGGACGCTGGGGATTCTTGTACTTGATAACGTGAGCGGAATCTCGGGCGGACGGCGCAGATCCGAGCAAACTCCATGTTTTAGATGCATTAAGGTTTATCCGACCGAAGACCTTTCCCAGTCGTGTATCGCACTACGTAGAGATATCCGGACGATCGCCGCGGGGCTGCAGCAGGGGGGAGGTCGGTGTCCGAGCGCTTCTACTTCGACCTCGAGAGCGGCGAGGAGACGATCCGGGACGACGACGGCGTGGAGGTCGGCAGCCTGGCCGAGGCCATGGCCGAGGCGCGCAGCGTGATCGCCGAGATGGCCGACGAGGTCTGCGCGGCCGATCCCGACCGGTCCTGGAGCTTGGTCGTGCGCGACGCCGCCGGGTACGCCCGCCACCGGCTGCCGATCCGGCGGTAGCGCCCGACAAGAAGCCCGCCGCGGCCTGGCCGGGCGGGCTTGAAGGTGATCTCGTCTCGGAGAAGGCCCGACCGTAGACCCGCCACAGGGCGGCCGCATCCCCCATCCGGAGGACGCCGACGCACGATCCCGCGACCGCAGGCCCGCGACTGCCGACCCGCGACTGCCGACCCGCGACTGCCGACCCGCGACCGCCCGCCGCGGCAGCTCGGACGCCGGAGGACCCGCCCCGCTGGAGGAAAGATCTGCGCAGGGGACTCAACGTCCTCGGCGCCGGGTCGGTCAGCCCGCGAAGGCGCGGGGCGGCAGGCCGGCGACGCCGACGTCGAGCTCGAACAGCGCGCCGGCCTCCGGCACGTGCTCCGCCCCCCGCGCCGCCGAGGTGACGAACAGCCGGTCGAGGCCGGGACCCGCGAAGGCGCAGCTCGTGATGTTGGGGGCGGGCAGGGGGATCGCGCGCAGCAGGCGCCCCGCGGGATCGAAGCGGCTGAGCCGGCCGCCGCCCCAGTGGGCGATCCACAGGCAGCCCTCTTCGTCCGTGGTCATGCCGTCGGGCCAGCCCCAATCGTCGGGGAAGCGGAGGAAGGGCCGCTTGCCCGTCAGCGCCCCGTCGGCGGCGAGGTCGAAGGCGTAGACCGTCCGGGCGGCGCTGTCGCTGTGATAGAGGATCCGGCCGTCACGGCTGAAGGTCGGCCCGTTCGCGACGCCGTAGCTGGTATCCATCCGCCGCCACGTCAGGTCCGGGTCGAGCCGGTGCAGGGCGCCCGACACCGCGGTCTCGGCCTGGTGCATGCTCCCGGCCCAGATCCGGCCGGCGCCGTCGACCTTGGCGTCGTTCAGGCGGTTGTCGGGATCGTCGGGCTCGGGGTCGCCGATCGGCGCGAGGCGGTCGGCCTCCAGGTCGTAGGTCGCGAAGCCGCTCTTCAGCCCGACGACGAAGTCGCTCCGGCCCGCGCGGGGGATGATCCAGCCGAGCGGTTCCGGGAACGGGCGCGTGCCCACGGCGCCGTCGGCGAGGTCCAGCCAGTTCAGCGCCGGCGCCTCGATATCGACCCAGAACAGCACGCCCCGCTCCGGAACCCAGACCGGGCCCTCGCCGAGCCGGTCGCGCCGGGGCCGGTCGAGGATGCGGATCCGCGGGTCCATGGTGGGCTCCCCGATCTGGCCGACGCTCAGGCGCCGGCCGGCCGCGCTGCGGCGCCGGTCCGGCAGCCCCAGAGCGCGTAGAACAGGACGTAGAGCTCGCAGGCGGCGGTGATCAGGAAGGAGTGCTGCAGCCCGTACCGGTCCGCCGCCCAGCCCTGCACCACCACCAGCGACCCGCCCGCGATCGCCATGATCAGCAGCCCGGCGCCCTCCTCGGTGAGCGGACCGAGGCCGCGGATGCCCAGGGTGAAGATCGTCGGGAACATGATCGCGTGGAACAGGCCGACCGAGATCAGCGCCCACAGGGCGAGGTGGCCGGTCGCGAAGGTCGCCACCAGCATCACCGCGCAGGCGCCGATCGCCGCGCCGGCCAGCACGGTCTCGGCCGGGCGCCGCTGCATCAGGTAGCTGCCGACGAAGCGGCCGACCATCATGCCGCCCCAGAGCAGGAACAGGTAGCGCGAGGCCTGGGCGTGGGTCAGGTCGCCGATCTCGGGCTGCGACACGAAGTTGATGAACAGGTTCGACACCCCGATCTCGGCGATCAGGTAGATGAAGATCGCCGGCACGCCGAGCACGAGGTTGCGGTGGCGCCAGAGCGACAGGCCGGCGCGCTCGGCCCTGGCGGCCCGGGCCGTGGCGCCGCCGGAACCGCTGCTGGCGGGCAGCGGGGAGCGGGCGATGACCGCGGCGAGGACGACGAGCACCACCGCCACGATCAGGTAGGGCAGTTGCACCGACTGCGCGTCGGCCAGGCGCTCGGCCGGGGTCAGGGTGGCCCCGGCGGCGGCGTTGCCCGAGGCCGAGCGGCCGAGGATCAGGTAGCCCCCGAACAGCGGCGCCAGGGTCGTCCCGAGGGAGTTGAACGCCTGCACGAGGTTGAGCCGCGCCGGGGCGCTCTCGGCCGGGCCGACCACCGCCACGTAGGGGTTCGCGGCGACCTGCAGGAGGGTGATGCCGCTGGCGATCACGAACAGGGCCGTGAGCGTGATCGCGTAGGAGACCCGGTGGGCGGCCAGGATCATCCCGAGCGTGCCCAGCGCCATGATGCCCAGTCCCGTCACCAGGGCGCGCTGGTAGCCCACGCGCTCGATCAGCTTGGCCGCCGGGATCGAGGCGACGAAGTAGGCGATGAACCAGACGGACTCGATCAGCGTGGTCTGCGTGTAGTCGAGGTCGAACACGCTGCGCAGGTGCGGCAGCAGCGTGTTGTTGATGACCGTGATGAAGCCCCACATGAAGAACAGGCTCGCCAGCAGCGACAGGGCCGGGCGGTAGCCGCCCCGGTCGCGCGCGGCCTCCGCCCCCGTCCGGGGCGCCGCGGTCCCCGCGGTCGCGATCGGTCCTGCCATCCGGCGTTGTCCTCTGCCTCTCGGGCCGCCTTGTCGGGGTCCCGTGTTGTTCCTTTTATTTGTCTGAGTATATATCGGGTTCGCGGACGTCAACCGCGAGTCCCGTCGCGGTCCGGCGCACGACCGGCGCGGCGGGCGGAATCACGAAGGGGGAGAGCGCGATGCGTGGAGTGGGATCCCTGGCGCTGTGCGCCTGTGCGGCCCTGCCGGGCCTGACGCCGGCACCGGCCCGGGCGGCCGAGCCGACCCGGGCGGTGTTCGGCACGCTGCCGGACGGCCGGACGGTGGAGGAGGTGACGCTGACGAACGGCAAGGGCGTCACGGCGCGGATCCTGTCGTGGGGGGCGCTCCTGCGGAGCCTCGACGTGCCGGACCGCTCCGGCAAGGCCGCGGACGTCGTGCTCGGCTACAATGACCTCGCCTCCTACCTGGCCAAGGGCAACTATTTCGGCGCGAGCGTCGGGCGCTACGCCAACCGCATCCGCGCCGGGCGCTTCACCCTCGACGGCCGGACCTACACGCTGGCCACCAACGACGGCCCGAACGCCCTGCACGGCGGCGCGTCCGGCTTCGACAAGCGGCTCTGGACGATCACCGCGGTCAAGGGCGGCGCGGCCCCCTCGGTCACCCTGCGCTACGTCAGCCCGGACGGCGAGGAGGGCTATCCCGGCACGCTGACGGCGACCGCCACCTACGCGCTGGACGACACGAACACCCTCACGGTCACCTACGAGGCGACCACCGACAAGCCGACGATCGTCAACCTGACCAACCACAGCTTCTTCAACCTCGCGGGCGAGGGCTCGGGACGCTCGATCCTCGACCAGATTCTGACCATCCCGGCGGAGCGCTTCACGCCGGTCGACGCCACCCTGATCCCGACCGGGGAACACCTGCCGGTGGCCGGCACGCCCTTCGACTTCCGCGAGCCCGCGGTGATCGGCGCGCGGATCCGCGACGGGCGGGACGCGCAGATCGTGCGCGGGCGCGGCTACGACCACAACTGGGTCGTGACCGACGCGCCCACGGCCGAGCCGCACCCGGTGGCGCGGGTCGAGGATCCGGGATCGGGCCGCGTCCTCGACGTGGCGAGCAACCAGCCCGGCCTCCAGTTCTACGCCGGCAACTTCCTCAACGGGACCGCGGTCGGTAAGTCCGGCCTCGCCTACCGCCAGTCGGACGCCCTGGCGCTGGAGCCGGAGCTCTTCCCCGACACGCCGAACCAGCCGGCCTTCGGCTCGGCCCGGCTCGATCCCGGCAAGACCTACCGGAACGTGATCGCCTACCGCTTCTCGACCAGCCCCGCCCCCCGGACCCAGAAATGACCGACCGACCGATTGCACGGCCCCTGCGCTCGCGCGCGTGGTTCGACAACCCCGACAATATCGACATGACGGCGCTCTACCTGGAGCGATACCTGAACTTCGGCCTCAGCCTGGAGGAGCTGCGCTCGGGCAAGCCGATCATCGGCATCGCCCAGACCGGCTCGGACCTGTCCCCGTGCAATCGCCACCACCTCGTCCTCGCGGAGCGGATCCGCGAGGGCATCCGCGAGGCGGGCGGGATCGTCCTCGAATTCCCCGTCCACCCGATCCAGGAGACCGGCAAGCGGCCGACCGCCGGCCTCGACCGCAACCTCGCCTATCTCGGGCTCGTGGAGCTGCTCTACGGCTACCCCCTCGACGGGGTCGTGCTGACCACGGGCTGCGACAAGACCACCCCGGCCTGTCTGATGGCGGCCGCCACCGTGAACATCCCGGCCATCGCCCTGTCGGTAGGGCCGATGCTCAACGGCTGGTTCAAGGGCCAGCGCACGGGCTCGGGCACGATCGTCTGGAAGGCCCGCGAGATGCTGGCGGCCGGCGAGATCGACCACGACGGCTTCATCAAGCTGGTGACCTCGTCGGCGCCCTCGACCGGCTTCTGCAACACGATGGGCACCGCCACCACGATGAACACCCTCGCCGAGGCGCTCGGCATGATGCTGCCCGGCTCGGCCGCGATCCCGGCACCCTACCGCGACCGACAGGAGGCCGCCTACCTGACCGGGAAGCGCGTCGTCGCTATGGTGGCCGAGGACCTGAAGCCCTCCGACATCCTGACCCGCGACGCCTTCCTCAACGCCATCGCGGTCAATTCCGCGATCGGCGGCTCGACCAACGCGCCGATCCACCTCGCGGCGATCGCCCGCCACATGGGGGTCGCGCTCGACATCGCGGACTGGCAGACCCACGGCCTCGACGTGCCGCTCCTCGTCAACCTGCAGCCGGCGGGTACCTATCTCGGCGAGGATTACTACCGCGCCGGCAGCTTGCCCGCGGTGGTGGCGCAACTCATGCGCCGCGGCCTGATCCGCGAGGGCGCCCTCACCGTGAACGGGCGCACCCTCGGCGACAATTGCCGGGGCGCCGCGATCGAGGACGAGGACGTGATCCGGCCGATCGACCGGCCGCTCAAGGAGGCGGCGGGCTTCCTGGTCCTGCGCGGCAACCTGTTCGACGCCGCCGTGATGAAGACCAGCGTCATCGGCGCGGAGTTCCGCAGCCGCTACCTGTCGAACCCGGAGGATCCGGACGCCTTCGAGGGCCCCGTCGTGGTGTTCGACGGGCCGGAGGATTACCACGCCCGGATCGACGACCCGAGCCTCGGCATCACCGAGGAGACCCTGCTGGTCATGCGCGGGGCCGGGCCCGTGGGCTATCCGGGGGCGGCCGAGGTGGTGAACATGCGCCCGCCCGCGCAGCTGATCCGGGCCGGCGTGCACGCGCTGCCCTGCCTCGGCGACGGGCGCCAGTCCGGCACCTCCGGCTCGCCGTCGATCCTCAACGCCTCGCCCGAGGCGGCGGCCGCCGGCGGCCTCGCCCTCCTGCGCACCGGCGACCGGGTGCGGATCGACCTGCGCCGCGGCACCGCCGACATGCTGGTCGACGCCGACGAGATCGCGCGGCGGCGCGCGGCCCTGGAGGCGGCGGGCGGCTACGCCTATCCGGCCTCGCAGACCCCCTGGCAGGCGATGCAGCGCGCCGCGGTGGGGCAGATGCACACCGGGGCCATCCTCGAGGGCGCCGAGGCGTTCCAGCGCATCGCGCAGACGCGGGGCGTGCCGCGCGACAACCACTGAGGCCACTCGGGCCACTCGGGCCACTCGGGTAATGTCCGGGCCGGCGGCGCCCCGCCGCCGGCACCGTCAGGGCCGCATCGCCAGCTCGGTGTCGGCGAGGGCGAGGCGGACCAGCTCGGTCATCGTCGCGCGGGCGGCGTCCGGGTCGCCCGCCACGATCGCGTCGTAGAGGGCGCGGTGATCCGGCATCGGATCCCGGGGCAGGCCCTGGCGGCGGTGCTTGAAGATCGTCGTCCACGTGACCGCGGCGGCGATGGAGCTCGACAGGGCGATCAGCGCGCCGTTGCGGGCCGCTTCCAGGATCGTGTTGTGGAAGGCCTGGTCGGCCGCCCGCCCGGCCTCGGTGGCGAGGCCGTGGCGGCCCATCTCCTCCAGGGCGTGCCCCATCCGGGCGATGTCGAGGCCGGAGCGCCGCTCGGCCGCGAGCGCGGCCGCGGCCGGCTCGACGATCATCCGCAGCTCGAACAGGTCGCGGATGAAGGACTCGCTCGGCTCCGACTCGAAGGCCCAGGCCAGGATGTCGGGATCGAGCAGGTTCCAGCGGCTGCGCTGGCTGACGCGGGTGCCGGTGCGCGGGCGGCTCTCGACGAGCCCCTTCGCGCTCAGGATGCGGATCGCCTCGCGATAGGCGGTGCGCGAGACGTTCAATTTCTCAGAGAATTCGATCTCGCCGGGCAGCACGTCCCCGGGCGCGTAGCGGCCGCCGAGGATCGCCGCGCCCAGATCGCGGGCGACCGAGCCGTGGATGCGGCGCGACCCCGAGGCGAGGGGCAGCGTCACGTTCTCCGAGCTCCGCTCCTGCCTCACCGCATCCACCTCCGGTCCGGGCCACCGGGTCGGGGCAGGAACGGCGTGATCGTATCCTGAAGTTGTAGGAGCGCAAAGAGGAACGCCCGCCGCACCGAAGGCGCGGCCGCGCTTGCGACCGGAGGCGAACTACTCTAGCCTAATTGTATGAGTAGTGAATCGACAGGGGCCGTCACGGCCCGTGGCAGCGTCCGGGCCGGCGCGGGGGTCGCCCCCGCGATGGTGCAGGGCGGCCTGTTCCCGGCGACCTCAAGCGGCCGCGACGGCGCGGTCGGGCCGCTGGCGACCGAGCGGTTCCCGCGCCCGGCCCGCCACCGGGACCTGGCGCGCCGGATCGACGGCGCTCGCGCCCCGCAACCCGGCCACTGACGGGCCGCCGCGCGACCCTCGACGGCCGCGCGTTCAGGACGCCCCGAAGAGGTCGTCCCCGGGAGGACACAGATGGGACGATCACTCCTACAATTTCGCACCGCCGATGGGCAGCGCGGCGTCGCGCTGCTCGCCGACGGCCGGGCGCGGCGGGTGCTCGGCGTCGAAAGCGTGCTCGCCCTGGCGCGGAGGGCCCTCGCCGCGGGGGACGATCTGGCGGCGACGGCGGAGCGCGCGGGGCTCGGCGCGCCCGTCGATCTCGACGCGGTCCGGCTCCTGCCGCCCGTCGATCACGCCGATCACGCGCACCTCCTGCTGAGCGGCACCGGCCTGACGCATCTCGGCTCCGCCGAGGGCCGCGACGCGATGCACCGCGCGGACGCGGCCGACCCGGCGCCGACCGATTCGATGCGCATGTTCCGGATGGGCGTCGAGGGCGGCAAGCCGGCACCGGGCGAGGCCGGCGCGCAGCCCGAGTGGTTCTACAAGGGCGACGGCTCCAGCCTGGTCGCCTGCGGCGAGCCGCTGGTCTCGCCCGCCTTCGCCCGCGACGGCGGCGAGGAGCCGGAGATCGCCGGGATCTACCTGATCGACGCCGACGGAACGCCGGTGCGCCTCGGCTTCGCCCTGGCGAACGAGTTCTCCGACCACGTGACCGAGCGCGGCAACTACCTGTGGCTCGCCCATTCCAAGCTCCGCCCGGCCGCCCTCGGCCCGGAGCTGTGGCTCGGGGCCCTGCCGCCGGACGTGCGCGGCACGAGCCGCATCCTGCGCGACGGAGCCGTGCTCTGGGAGAAGCCGTTCCTGTCCGGGGAGGCCAACATGTCCCACAGCATCGCCAATCTGGAGCTGCACCACTTCAAGTACGCGCCGTTCCGGCGCCCCGGCGACGTGCACGTCCACTTCTTCGGGACCGCGACCCTGTCGTTCAGCGACGGCGTCGCGACCCGGCCGGGCGACGTGTTCGAGATCGCGGCGGCGCCGTTCACGCTGCCCCTGCGCAACCCGCTGGCGCTCGCGCCGGCGGACGCGCCGTCCGTGCGGGTGCTCTGACATGGCGGCCCCGATCCGCATCGGCCTCGTGGGCGTCGGCAAGATCGCCCGCGACCAGCACCTGCCGGCCATCGCCGCCTCGCCGGACTACGCGCTCGTGGCGGTGGCGAGCCGGCACGGCGGTCTCGACGGGGTGCCGAGCTACGGCAGCCTGGAGGCGATGCTGGCGGCGCACGGCGACCTCGACGCCGTCGCCCTGTGCCAGCCGCCGCAGGCGCGGTGCGCGGCGGCCCTGGCGGCGATCGCGGCCGGACGCCACGTCTTCCTCGAGAAGCCTCCGGGCGCGACGCTGGCCGAGGTCGGGCTCCTGGTCGAGGCCGCGCGGGACCGGGGCGTGAGCCTGTTCGCGAGCTGGCACTCCCGCTGCGCGCCGGGGGTGGAGCCCGCCCGCCGGTGGCTGTCGGGCCGCAGGATCCGGTCGGTGGCGATCGCCTGGCTGGAGGATGTCCGGCACTGGCACCCGGGCCAGGACTGGATCTGGGACGCGGGCGGGATGGGCGTGTTCGATCCGGGGATCAACGCCCTGTCGATCGCCACCCACATCCTGCCGCCGTTCTTCCTCACCGGCGCGACCCTGTCGGTGCCGGAGAACCGGCAGTCGCCGATCGCCGCCGACCTGCACTTCGCGGACGCCGCCGGCACCCCGATCCGCGCCCGGTTCGACTGGCGCCAGACCGGGCCGCAGACCTGGGACATCCGCGTCGAGACCGACGACGGCCCCCTGGTCCTGTCGCGGGGCGGGGCCGCCCTGTCGATCGCCGGCCGCGACCAGCCGCTCCCGCCCGAGGCGGAGTACCGCGGCCTCTACGACCGCTTCGCCGCCCTGGTCCGCTCCGGCACAAGCGACGTCGACCTGAATCCGCTGATCCACGCCGCCGACGCCTTCATGCGCGGCGAGCGCCGCGCGGTGGAGGCCTTCACGGACTGACCGGGAGGCCCCCCTGCGGGACACGAACGCGACAGAGCCAGGCAAGGCCGCGCGGTTAAGGGGGAGTCACACATGGGAAAGCATAGGGGCAAGCATCGGGCAAAGCATTGGCGATGGGCCGCGCTGGCGTTCTGCGCCGCGTCGATCACGGCGGGCGCGGGCCCGGCGGTCGCGCAGGTCGAGGCGACGGCACCGGACGGGGGACCGACCCCGGTGAATCCGGGACCGAAGGCGAGCCCGGCGCAGAAGGCCCGGTACCGGGCGAACCGCGCCCGGCGGCGGGTCATCCGGGAGGCGCGGAGCTTCTCGGGCGCCAGCAGCGCCGCCGCCAGCCTCGACGTGCAGGGCAGCAGCGCGACGCCGCCCACCCTGCCGCCGGGCACCCTCGATCTCGGCAACGGGATCAGCATGGTCCTGAACTACACGGGCGAGTTCGCCGCCAACCCGTCCGGCGGCATCCGGCAGGGATCGGCCTATGCGGGCCAGATCGCGTTCGGCCACGACGCCGACCTCGGCCGCCTCGCCGGCATCGACGGCGGCTCGGTCCACACCGTCGTCACCCAGCGCCACGGCCGGAGCCTGGCGCAGGATGACATCGGCTTCAACGGCAGCGTGCAGGAGATCTACGGCGGCGGCCAGACCGCCCACCTGACGCTGCTGTCCTACCAGCAGAAGCTGCTCGACAACCGCCTCGACATCGAGGTGGGCCACCTGCTCGCCAACCCCAACTTCCTGGCCTCGCCGCTCTACTGCAACTTCCAGAACAACGCGACCTGCGGCGCGCCCAAGTCCATCTTCAAGCTGACGAACTTCACCTACTGGCCGATCGCGACCTGGGGCGGCCATGCCAAGGCCTGGGTCACCGACAGGGTGTTCCTGCACGCTGGCATCTACGAGGTGAACCCGCGCGACCAGCTGCCGACCCGGAACGGCATCGACTGGTCGACCAGCGGCGCCACCGGATTCCTGGTGCCGGTGGAGGTCGGCTACTCGACCAATTTCGGCAACGATCCGCTGCCGCGCAACTACAGCATCGGCGCCGTCTTCGACCGGTCGGACTACACGGATCCCGTGCTCGACCGGCGGGGCGGGGCTCAGGTCTTCAGCGGCCTCGATCCGCTGACCCGGTTCGGGCGGTCGGCGGTCTACGCGCGCTTCGACCAGATGGTCTGGCGGCCGGACCCGAGCGGCGTCCAGGGCCTGTCTGTGTTCGGCGTCGTGATCGGCGGCACCGGCGGCCGGCAGACCCAGGATTACTTCCTGGAGGGCGGCGCCGTGCTGACCGGCACCTTCCCGGGTCGGCCCTACGACACCCTCGGCCTCGTCTTCGCCATGGAGAAGCTCTCGCCCCTGGGCACGGCCAACATCCGGGCGGCGCGCGCGTCGCTGGGGCTCGGCACCCGGAACGTCGAGTCCCTGCAGACCATCCTGGAGCTGAGCTACGGCATCCAGCTCACCCCGGCGGTGCGGCTGATGCCGAACCTGCAATACGTGATCGACCCGGACCAGACCCGCTTCCCGTTCCGCCCGAAGCCGATCCCGGACGCCTTCGTGATCGGCGCGAAGCTGTCGGTGGACCTGTTCACCCTGGCCGGCCTCGCGAAGGGCCCGGGCAGCCAGTGACGCCCTGACCGCCCCGGCGCCCGCCCCATGCGGGCGCCGGGCCTTCCGACCTGACCGGGGGAGGGGCCGTCCCGCGGCCGCGAGGCCCGTGCGCGCCGGTTCCCGGACCCGCGGGGGGTAGCGCCGCGCCGCGCGCCCGTCGGGCAGGCGCGCGGTGCCGGCCGCGCGGCGGCGTTTCGCGCTGCGCGCGGCTTCGTGTACGAGACCGGGCTCCGCGTACCGTCGCGCGGTCGACGGGCCGCCCGCCCGTGGGACGACGGCAGAGACCTCGACATGGCAGTGACCGATCACGACGCGGCACCGGTCTCCACCGGGGTGACCGGCCTCGACCACATCTTGGCCGGCGGCTACGCGTCCCAGCGCTCGCACCTCATCGAGGGGCGGCCCGGATCCGGCAAGACGACGCTGGCGATGCAGTTCCTCCTCGACGGCGTGCGCCGGGGCGAGCGCTGCCTGTACATCACGCTCTCGGAGAGCCGGCGCGAGCTCCTGAACGTCGCGGAGCGCCACGGCTGGTCCCTCGACGGCATCGAGATCTGCGAGCTCGTCGCGCCGGAACTCAGCCTCGACCCCGGGCAGCAGCAGAGCCTCGTCCACTCGTCCGACCTCGAGCTCGGCGAGACCGTCCGGATGGCGATCGCCGAGATCGAGCGGCTCAAGCCGCAGCGCGTGGTGTTCGACAGCCTCTCGGAGATCCGGCTGCTCTCGCAGGGATCGCTGCGCTACCGCAGGCAGGTCCACGCCCTGCGCAGCTTCCTGCTCATCCAGAACACCACGGCGCTGCTCCTCGACGATCTCACCGCCGAGACGGACGACCTGAACCTGCACAGCCTCAGCCACGCCGTGATCCGGCTGGAGCAGCTCGCGCCCCTGTACGGCGGCGAGCGGCGGCGCCTGCGCGTGATCAAGATGCGCGGCACGCCGTTCCGGGGCGGTTTCCACGACTACGTCATCCGGCGCGGCGGGCTCACGGTGTTCCCGCGCCTCGTCGCGGCCGAGCATCTCGGCACCTTCCCCGACGACCGGTGCGGCACGGGCAGCCCCGAGCTGGACCAGCTGCTCGGCGGCGGCCTCGACCGGGGCACCAGCACGATGCTGATCGGACCGTCCGGCGTCGGCAAGTCGACGGTGGCGCTCACCTGCGTCACCGCGGCGATCGCCCGCGGCGAGCGCGCGCTGATCCTCAGTTTCGACGAGACCACCGGCGTCCTCAGTCGCCGGGCCCGCGGTCTCGCCATGCCGGTCGACGACGCGATCGCCGCCGGATCGCTCATCGTCGAGCAGATCGACCCGGCAGAGGTCTCGCCCGGCGAACTCGCCGACATCGTCCAGAACGCGGTCGAGCACCGGGGCGTGACGACGGTCGTGATCGACTCCCTGACCGGCTATCACAACGCCATGCCGGAGGAGAATTACCTGCTCCTGCAGATGCACGAGCTGCTGACCTACCTGAACCAGCAGGGCGTGCTCTCGCTCCTCGTCCTGGCCCAGCACGGCATGATCGGGGCGATGGGCGCGACTGTCGACCTCACCTACCTCAGCGACACGATCCTGCTGTTCCGCACCTTCGAGGCCGACGGGCGGCTGCGGCGCGCGATCTCGGTCGTGAAGAAGCGGACCGGCAGCCACGAGGACACGATCCGCGAATTGCGGATCGACTCCGGCGGGATCCGCGTTGGCGAACCGCTCAGCGCGTTCCGAGGTATCATGACCGGCGTTCCGACATTCGAGGGTGAGCGGTCGTCGCTCCTGCCGACCCGCGCGGCTGATGACCGAGGCTGAACTGCCGGTTCTCATCTTCGCGCCGGGTGGCCGCGACGCCGCCGTCGCCGCAGCGATCCTCGGCGAGGCGCGGATCGCGGCACAGGTGTGCGCCAGCCTCGCGGACGTGGTCTCCCGGCTCGACGCGGCCGCCTGCGCGGTCCTCACCGAGGAGGCGCTGCTGTCCTCGAACCGCCAGGCCCTGGCGGACTGGATCGCCGCGCAGCCGCCCTGGTCCGATTTCCCGTTCATCCTCCTGCGGCTGCGGGGCGCCGAGCCCAACGCGCAGCTGACCGACATGCTCGGCAACGTCAGCGTGCTGGAACGCCCGTTCCACCCGGCGACGCTGGTCATGGCGGCCCGCTCCGCCCACCGCGCCAAGCGCCGGCAGCTCGAGGCGCGCGCCCATCTCGAGGAGCGCGAGCGCACGACCGAGAGGCAGGCGCTCCTGATCCGCGAGCTGCATCACCGGGTGAAGAACACGCTGGCCACCGTGCAGGCGCTGCTCGGGGCCTCGGCCCGGTCCGCGACCAGCGTCGACGCGTTCTACGCGTCGTTCTCGGCGCGGGTGATCTCGCTGGCCAAGACCCACAATCTCCTGACCGAGGATTACTGGCAGCAGGCGCCCCTGCGCGAGATGCTGATGAACGAGCTCGGGCCCTACAACGACGTCGAGGGCGCCCGCATCCAGCTGGACGGCCCCGCGATCGACCTGATGGGCGACCTCGCGGTCCCGACCGGCATGGCCATCCACGAGCTGACGACCAACGCGGCCAAGCACGGCGCCCTGTCGGTCCCGGAGGGCCGGATCGCGATCCGGTGGGATATCGAGCAGACGCCGGCCGCCCGCATGCTCCACCTCGACTGGACCGAGCGGGGCGGCCCGGCCACGGCGGTGCCGACGCGGAAGGGCTTCGGCTCGACGCTGCTGCAGCGCGTCCTGAAGGTCCAGTGCCAGGCGGAGATCGCCTTCGATTTCCAGCCGGCCGGGCTGCACTTCACCATGCGGGCGCCGCTGCCCGAGACGCGCGTCGTCCCGGCCTACTGAGGCCGTCCGGGTTCCGGCCCCGGCGCCGCGCCGGTCGCGGGGTGTGCGCTTTCACACAGAAGTGTCTTGCGTTCCGCGGCCCAGATCGAACTTATCGCAGGTGCGAGATTTGGGATGTCGCAGCACAGCGATACGTCTTGCGATGAATAGATTTGCTCCTCTCGTGGCGGCCGCACTGGCCTGGGCCGTGTTCGGCACCTGGGCCGAAGCCCGTCGCTCGTCCTTGCAGAAGGACGTTCCGGCGCTCCGCCCGGGGATCGAGGCCGATCTGGCCGCGAGACACTGTCCGGCCGTCCGGATCGACACGGAGCGCTTCCGTCAGTTCTCGCGCGAGAACCATCTGAATCACGCGGACTTCTTCACGAAGAAGCGCTCTGTCGCCCTGCAGCACGACCTCGACGCGGAGCTGGCGCAGCTCCGCGAGCGTCCCGAGGAGGCCTGCGCGCAGATGTGGACCAAGTACGGCGACGACGGCACCGTGCAGCACCTCCTCGTCCGCAAGTAGGCACCGCCCTCCGATCCGGAGCCGCCCGGGCGCGTCGTCGAGGATGGCGGCAATGACGGCGGCGATGACGACGGTGACGACCGCGAAGGTGTCACCGCGGGCAGCGTTCCGGTCGCACCGGATTCCCCCTCCGCCCCGGATCCCGGGCTTGGCGATTCGGTTCCAGGTCCGCCCGCGTACCGAGAACATGCTTCTCCCGCCGGGCGCTCCGAGAGAATAAAGCCCCGCCTCTCGCGCGGATGAACCGCCGGCACGCAAGATCTCGCGCCCGTTCTGCGCGGCGGCCGAGATGAAATTCCATATTGATCGCCCGATTTCGGGGAGAACGTTTTTCCTTCACCGGTCAATTGGGAACGCCGTTTCATTGACGGCGGAAGTCGCAGCCATCAATTCTAGCGGCCTGTTCGGATGTCCGGCCGCGCAACCTCCGTTCTTCGGGATCGGGGCGGTCCGTCATCCTGTCTCGCAGCAAGGCATCCGGAATGACACGACCGAGACTCGTCGGGCTGAGCGCCAACGTGCAGCGGCCCTCGAAGACCCGCACGCTGGTGGATGCCGTGCTCCGCGAGGCCAGCGCCCAGGCCTCTCTCGACGCGGAGATCCTCGACTTCGTCGATGCCGGGACCGGCCTCGGCGCCGCCTGGACCCGCGACCAGCTCGCGCCGACCGCGCGCGGCGTGCTCGCGGCCATCGAGGAGGCGGACGGGCTGGTCGTCGGCTCGCCGGTCTACAAGGGCGCCTATACCGGCCTGTTCAAGCACCTGTTCGACCTGGTCGATCCGGGGGCGCTCGCCGGAAAGCCCGTGGCGATCGTGGCCACGGGCGGCGGCGCGCGCCACGCCCTCGTGGTCGAGCACGCGTTCCGGCCGCTCTTCGGCTTCTTCGGGGCGCTCCAGATCCCGACCGCGGTCTACGCCTCCGATCCCGATTTCAGCGACGGCGCGCTGACGGAGGCCGGGGTGCGCGCCCGCGCCCGCGAGGCCGGCGGGCAGCTCGCCGCGCTGCTCGTGCACCGGGCGGCCGCGGCGCCGCTCACCCTCGCCGCCGCCGAGTGAGCCGGCCGATGCTCGACCGTCGCGCCTTGCTGGCCGCCCTCGCGGCCCTGCCCCTCGCGCCGGCCCTCGTCCCGGGCGCCCGGGCGGCCGAGCCCGGCGTGCTGCGGATCGGCTACCAGAAGAACGGCATCCTAGTCGTCGCCAAGCAGCAGAAGATCATCGAGAAGCGCCTGGAGCCCCTCGGATACGCGGTGCGCTGGGTCGAGTTCTCCTTCGGGCCGCCGCTGCTGGAGGCCCTGTCGCTGGACGGGATCGATCTCGGCCAGACCGGCGACGCCCCGCCGATCTTCGCCCAGGCCGCGCGCTCCAACCTCGTCTACGCGGCCGCCCAGGAGGCCGGCGGCTCCGGCGCCGGGATCCTGCTGCCGAAGGGCTCGGAGATCCGCAGCCTCGCCGAGCTCAAGGGCAAGCGCGTCGCCTTCGCCAAGGCGTCGAGCTCCCACAACCTGACCATCGCGGCGCTGGAGAAGGCCGGCCTGAGCTACGCCGACATCGAGCCGGTGACGCTGGCGCCCGCGGACGCCGCGGCCGCCTTCGCCCGGGGCAGCATCGACGCCTGGACGATCTGGGACCCGTACTTCGCCATCGCCGAGCAGGGGGAGGGCGTGCGCGTGCTGGTGCGCGCCACCGACGTGACCCCGCAGAACAACTTCTTCCTGGCGAGCCGGCCCTTCGCGGAGAGCCGGGCCCCGGTCCTCACCGCGGCGATCGACGCCCTGGGCGAGGTGGCGGCCTGGTGCACGCAGAATCGCGGCGCGGTGGCGGAACTCCTGTCGCAGGGCACCGGCGTGCCGCTGGCCGCGACGCGGCGGGCGGTGGACCGGACCGACTACGTGATCGGACCGATGACCGACCGCGTCGCCGCCGAGCAGCAGCGGGTCGCCGACCGCTTCCACGCCCTGAAGCTGATCCCCAAGCCGATCCGCATCGCCGACGCGGTCTGGACGCCCCCCGCCCGCAACGGCTGAGACCGACCGCAGAGAGCCATGACCGACCGATCGCCCCGCGCGCTGTCCCTGTCATCCGCCGGCGCCCCCGCCCCGAACCGCCGCCTCCTCCTGTCCGCCGGCCTCGGCCTCGCGGCGGCCGCGCTGCTGCGGCCCGCCCGCGCGGCCGGCAGCATCCGGATCGGCTACCAGAAATACGGGTCCCTCGTGCTGCTGAAGGCCCGCGGCACCCTGGAGAAGGCCCTCCAGCCCCTCGGCACCGCGGTGGCGTGGTCCGAGTTCCCGTCCGGCCCGCCGCTCCTGGAGGCGCTGAATGCCGGGGCGATCGATTTCGGCTCGGCCGGCGAGGCGCCGCCGATCTTCGCCCAGGCCGCGAGCCCGGAGCTGCGCTACGTGGCCGCCGAGCCGCCGGCGCCGCGGGGCGAGGCGATCCTCGTGCCCAAGGACAGCCCGATCCGCAGCGTCGCCGACCTGCGCGGCAAGACCGTCGCCCTCAACAAGGGATCGAACGTCCACTACCTGCTGGTGCGCGCCCTGGAGCAGGCGGGCGTCCCCTACGACGCGGTGACGCTCGCCTACCTGGCGCCGGCCGACGCCAACGCCGCCTTCGTGCGCGGCTCCGTCGATGCCTGGGTGATCTGGGACCCGTTCCAGGCCGCCGCCGAGCGCGCCACGGGCGCCCGGGTCCTGGTCGACGGGCGCGGGGTCGACGGGCACGCGCTCGCCCCCAACCGCCAGTTCTACCTGTCCCGGCGCGGCTTCACCGACACCAGCCCCGCGATCGTCTCGGCCGTGCTGCAGGCGATCGGGGAGATCGACGCCTGGGCCGAGGGCCATGCCGACGCCGTGGCGGCGGAACTGGCGCCCTCGGTGGGCATCCCCGCGCCGGTCCTCGCCGTGGCGCTCGGCCGCCTGTCCTACGGCGTCGCGCCCCTCGACGCGGCCGCGATCGCCGACCAGCAGAAGGTCGCCGACAGCTTCCACCGTCTCGGGCTCCTGCCGAAGCCCGTCCGGGTCGCCGACGCGGTCTGGACGCCCCCCCGGCCCGCGGACGCCCTCAAGTCCGAGAAGCGGACGGAGAACCGCTGATGCGCCCCTCGAAGCTCGTTCGCCTGCGCGACTCCGCGGTGCCCTGGCTGCTGCCGGCCGCCATCCTGCTCGGCTGGCAGGCCGCGGTCTCGGCCGGCCTCGTCTCCAACCGCTTCATGCCGGCGCCCCTCGACGTGGTCCGGGCCGGCTGGGAGGCCGGGCGAACCGGGGAGCTCTGGACCAATCTCGGCGTCAGCACCCTGCGGGCGCTGGCGGGCTTCGTGATCGGCGGCGGCATCGGCTTCGCGCTCGGCCTCGCCAACGGCCTGTCGCGCCTGTCGGAGCGGCTCACCGACACCTCGGTGCAGATGGTGCGCAACGTGCCCCACCTGTCGCTGATCCCGCTGGTGATCCTGTGGTTCGGCATCGGCGAGGAGGCCAAGCTGTTCCTCGTGGCGCTCGGCGTGTTCTTCCCGATCTACGCCAACACCCTGCACGGCATCCGCTCGGTGGATCCGGGCCTCGTGGAGATGGGCCGGGTCTACGGCATGTCCCGCACCGAGCTGTTCACCCGCGTGGTGCTGCCCGGCGCCCTGCCGTCGATCTTCGTGGGCCTGCGCTACGCGCTGGGCATCATGTGGCTGACGCTGATCGTCGCCGAGACGATCTCGGCCTCGTCGGGGCTCGGCTACATGGCCATGCAGGCCCGGGAGTTCATGCTGGTCGACGTCGTCGTGCTGGCGATCCTGATCTACGCCGCCCTCGGCAAGTTCGCCGACGCCCTGACCCGCCAGCTCGAGCGCGCCTGCCTCGCCTGGAACCCCGCCTACAGGAGCGCCTGATGCTGCTCGACGCCGTCCGCCGCGAGGCGCTTCCCGACCCGGGCGCGGACCCGCGCCCGGCGCCCGGCCCCGCCCCGGGGCACAGGCAAGCGGATCTGCCCGCGGATCTGCCCGCGGATTCGCCCCCCTCGCCGCCGGCCCGCGGGATCGCCGTCACCGTCCGCGACCTGGACAAGAGCTTCGACGGCACCGCCGTCATCGAGGGCCTGAACCTGTTCCTGCCGGCCGGCGGGTTCACCGCGGTGGTCGGCCGCTCCGGCTGCGGCAAGAGCACCCTGCTGCGCCTCATCCTCGGGCTCGACACGCCCACGGGCGGGCGGATCGACCTGGAGGGGCCGGAACGCTCCCCGCGCCGGTCCGAGCCGCCGAAGCGGATCATGTTCCAGGAGCCGCGGCTGCTGCCCTGGGCGCGGGTCGTCGACAACGTGGCGGTCGGCCTGTCGGGGCACGGCTCCCGGGCCGAGCGCCGGGAGCGGGCACTGGCGGCGCTCGCCGAGGTCGGCCTCGCCGACAAGGCCGGGCAGTGGCCCGCCACCCTGTCGGGCGGCCAGCGCCAGCGCGTGGCCCTGGCCCGGGCGCTGGTGAGCCGGCCGGGCCTGCTCGCCCTCGACGAGCCGCTGGGCGCCCTCGACGCCCTGACCCGGATCGGCATGCAGGACCTGATCGAGCGGATCTGGCGGGCGCAGGGGTTCACCGCGCTCCTCGTCACGCACGACGTCACCGAGGCCGTGGCGCTGGCCGACCGCATCCTCGTGGTCGAGGCCGGCCGGATCGCCCTCGACCTGCGGGTCGACGTGCCGCGGCCGCGCCGGCGCGGGGATCCGGACCTCGCCCGCCTCGAGGGCCGCATCCTCGATCACCTGCTCGGATCGCAGCCGACCGCCTGAACGCGGGCCGCCGTTTCCCGGAAGCGGCGGCCCGCCCTAGCTCTCGACGATCACCGGATCCGCGCAGTCGGGTCCGGCTTTTCCGCATCCGGCCACCGGGCCGCACAGGAGATTCCGATGACAGCAGCCAATGACGGGCGCGCCGACGTCCTCTGGTTCCTGCCGACCCACGGCGACGGCCGCTATCTCGGCGCGCGGGAGGGGGCCCGGGACGTCTCGCTCAGCTATCTCCGGCAGATCGCGCAGGGGGCGGACGAGCTCGGCTATTACGGCGTGCTGCTGCCCACCGGACGCTCCTGCGAGGATTCCTGGATCGTCGCCTCGGCACTGGCGCCGCTGACCAAGCAGCTGCGCTTCCTCGTGGCGGTGCGGCCGGGCCTGATGGAGCCCTCCGCGGCGGCCCGCATGACCGCGACCCTCGACCGGATCTCGGACGGGCGCCTCCTGATCAACGTCGTCACCGGCGGCGACCCGGTGGAACTCGCCGGCGACGGCGTGTTCCTCTCCCACGACGAACGCTACGCCGTCACCGACGAGTTCCTGACGATCTGGCGCGGCCTGCTCGCGGGCGAGACCGTGACCTTCCGGGGCGATCACCTGCGCACCGAGAACGGCCGGCTGATCTTCCCGCCGGTGCAGAAGCCCTATCCGCCGCTCTATTTCGGCGGCTCGTCGGCGGCCGGCATGGCGGTCGCGGCCGAGCATTGCGACGTCTACCTCACCTGGGGCGAGCCCCCGGCGCAGGTCGCCGAGAAGATCGCCGCTGCCCGGCAGGCCGCCGAGGCGAAGGGCAAGACCTTCTCGTACGGCATCCGCCTGCACGTCATCGCCCGCGAGACCGAGGCCGCGGCCTGGGAGGCCGCCGAGCAGCTGATCTCGAAGCTCGACGACGCCACTATCGCCAAGGCGCAGGAGACCCTGAAGCGGCAGGATTCCGTCGGCCAGAGCCGCATGATGGCGCTCCACGGCGGCAGCCGCGACAAGCTCGTGGTGGCGCCGAACCTCTGGGCCGGCGTCGGCCTCGTCCGCGGCGGCGCCGGGACGGCCCTGGTCGGCTCGGCCGACCAGGTCGCCGACCGGATGAAGGAGTACATCGATCTCGGGATCGACCGCTTCATCCTCTCGGGCTACCCGCACCTGGAGGAGGCCTACCGGTTCGCCGAGCTGGTCTTCCCGAAGCTGCCGCTGCGCGCCACGACCGGGCGGCCGGCCGGCAATGCCCGCAACGACGGCCCGTTCGGCGAGATCATCGCCAACGACCTCGTGCCGACCCGCCGCGTCAGCGCCCATTGACCGGCGGCCCCGCCGGCACGGGGCATGGCTGATCTGCGTTCGGGCAGCCGGGACGTCATGGTCATGCCATCCTTGGCGCCCATCCGCACCGCCCATCGCCGCGCGACCCGCTCGCGCGGCCTGGACGAGCGTAGGATTTCGATGACTTCGACCAAGACGGCCCTCCTGGCCATCGGTCTGTGCCTCGGCCCCGCCGCGGCCTTCGCGGAGCAATCCCCGGCCCGGGAAGCCCTCAAGCAGTACTGCACCGGCGACTACATGGATTTCTGCAGCGCCTACGCGCCGGGCGGCCCGGAGGTCGAGGCCTGCTTCAAGGCCAACCTCAAGAAGCTCTCCCCGAACTGCTCGGCGGCGATCACCGCCTACAAGAAGGAGCAGCGGGCGACCAAGCGCGTCAGCGAGGCGCGCTGAGGGCCGAACGCCCGTCGCGGCGGCCGCGACCCGGGAGCCCCCGACGGCGCGGCGGATCGGCCGATCCGCCGCGCGATCCACCGCGGCGATCCCACAATGCTGCCGCGCGGAAGCGGCCTGCACGATAATTTAAGCCGGCGCCTGCCATCGGTTGAGAACTGGCGTGGCCAAGGTCAGGTCCTGCGATTCGGCGACGATCCGTGCGCGTGATCGCACGGGATCTGCACCGGGATCTGCGATCTCCGCGCCCATCGGGATTTCGAGACGCGGGTACCGTGCCGATGACGACAACCGACCTGACGTCCGCCGGGACCGCATCCCCGGCCGGCGGCCGCGCGGCGATCCTGCGCGGGGCCCGCATCGGGGCGGCGGCGGCCGTCACCGTGATGGTGCTGCTCCTCGACCTCATCAGCTACTCCCAGCTCATCTTCTCGGGGCCGCTGGCGGAGAGCCGCGCGGCCGGCCTGTCGGCGCTGCTTGCGGCCTACGTGCTGGGCAGCCTCGTCTTCATCGCGCTCCGCCGCACCGCGCGGATCTCGCTGTCCTTCATCGGCGCGGCCGCGATCGTGCAGGCGGCGATCGCCGCGGCGGTCGCCGGGCAGCTCGAGGCCGCGGGCGTCACCGATCCGGAGACGGTCGGACAGCTCGTGCTCGTCGCCTGCGGCGTCTCGACCTTCGCCACCGGCGTGATCTTCGCGCTGCTCGGCACCCTGCGGGCCTCCCTGCTGGTGCAGCTCCTGCCCTACCCGGTGCTCGCCGGCTTCCTCGGCGGCGTCGGCCTGCTGTTCCTGCGCAGCGGCGTGCAGATCGGCGGCCATGTCGACGACCCGCTCGCGGCCCTGCTCCACGCCGTCGATCCGGCGAACCTCGATCCGGGCCGGATCGATGCCGGGGCGCTCGCGCGCATCGCCCTGACCCTCGTGATCGGGTTCTGCGCCTTCTACCTCCCCCGGATCGTCCGGCACTGGGGGACCTACCCGACGGTGATCCTGTCGAGCCTCGCGGTGGTCCATCTCGGGCTGGCCTGGACGGGCACCAGCGTCGCCGCCGGGCAGGCATCGGGATGGCTGATCGAGCCGCTGCCGACGGGCACGCTGCTGCGGCCGCCCGCCATCGGCAGCCTGACGGCCTTCGATCCGCACCTGCTCCTGCCGATCTGGCCCAAGATCGCCACCCTGGTCGTCGTGGCGGTGATCATCCAGATCCTCTACGTGGTGAGCGTCGAGCTGGAGATCCGGCGCGACCTCGACATCGACCGGATGTTCGTCGCCTCGGGCGCCACCAACCTGGTCGGCAGCGTGTTCGGCAGCTCCGCGATGGGCTTCGGCCGGACCTCGACGCTGCTGCTGCACAACATCGGCGGCGGCCACTGGCTCGGCTGGTGGCTGACCCTCGCGGTCATGGCGGCGCTCCTCATCGTCGGCGCGAGCCCCCTGGCGCTGCTGCCCCGCCCGCTGGCCGGCGGCGCCCTGATCGCCATCGGCATCGGGCTCCTGTTCAACCTCGGCGTCGCCAGCCGGACCCTGCCGGGCTGGGAGATCGCCATCGCGCTGGTCGTGTGCACCGCCACCGCGTATTTCGGGGCCACCACGGGCTTCCTCGTCGGCGTCCTGCTGGCGATCCTGATCTTCGGGGTCCAGTACGGGCAGATCGGCGCGATCCGCCGGTCGCTCTCCGGGGCGGACCGGCGCAGCAGCGTGATCCGCGGCCCCGACGCCGCCGCGCGGCTCGAGGCGGCCGGCGGCCGGACCCGGATCTACACCCTGCAGGGCTACCTGTTCTTCCTCAACGCGCAGGCGATCTTCCGCCAGGCCGCCGCGGAGGCCGGGGATCTGCGCGTGCTGATCCTGGATTTCCGCGAGACCGTGGGACTCGACAGCTCGGCGCTGATCGCGTTCCGCAAGGTCGGCCAGCTCGCCGAGCAGCGGCGCTTCGAGGTGCTGCTGGTCCACGTGGATCCGGTCGCGCGCCTGCTGATCACCCGCAACGGCCTCACCGCCGACCCGCGTGTCCGGATCCTCGACACGCTGGACGAGGCCCTGCGCGCCGCCGAGGCGACGCTCCTGGCGGAGGCCGGCGGCGCCGGCCCGGGGGAAGTCGCCGTCTTCGCCCGGCACATGGCCGACCGGCTCGGCAGCACGTTCGGCCCGGACGACTTCGCGCCCTACCTGACGGTCCGCGAGCTCGCGGCGGGCGCCGCGCTGATGCGCCAGGGGGAGGCGGCCGATGCCCTCTACTTCCTGGAGCAGGGCCTCGTCTCCATCGAGATGGAGGTCCCCGGCCGCGGCAACCTGCGCCTGCGCACCACCACGGCCGGCACGGTGATCGGCGAGATCGCGCTGGTCCAGGGCGGGCGGCGCACCGCCACCGCCGTCGCCGAGAGCCCCTGCCGGGTGGTCGTCATCGACCGCGCCGCCCTCGCGCGGATGGAGCGGGAGCGCCCGGACCTCGCGCTCGCCTTCCAGCGCTTCCTGATCCTGGAACTGGCCGGCAAGGTCTCCGACACGAACCGGCTGCTCGAGGCCGAGATGCAGTGAGGCGCCCGGCGGCGCCGGCTCTCCCGGTCAGGGGTCAGGCCGCCGCCAGCACCACGGCGAGCCCCAGATGGGTGACCTGGTGCAGGAACTGGTCGATGCCGATCAGCCACCAGAACCGGGCGTCCGTGGGCGGCAGGCTCGTCCGCCGACCGACCAGCACCTTGCCGCGGTCGATCCCCGTGTGGATCGCGAAATCGACGAGCGCCAGCCACCACAGGGCCGGCTTCACCGTCAGCGCGATCGCCAGCGTGCCGAGGCCGTGCAGGCCGGTATGGGCGCAGAGGGGCGCGAGCCAGGCGGACGACCGCTGCTTGCCCTGCGCCATCCAGTTGGTCTGAAGGAAGAAGTCCGCAGCGAGGTGCTTCACGGCGAACGCCAGGACCAGCAGCGCGAAGGCACCCACCGGGACGAGCGTATCGACGGACGGCATCGCGGCGCTGGCTCTCCTGCCGCGATCCTGCGGGGAAGGGTTCGGCCGCGCGCACCGCGCGCCGAATCGAGGAAGCGCCAGCATACACGCGCCGACGGACCCTGGCGCGACCGGAAATCCGGCGCGGCCGCCGGCCCGATCCCGGGCGTGGCACCGTGGAATGCAGAATCCGGAACGATTTCTCGCCCCGCGCCGGGGCGAACGTCCAGATCTTTCATCTATTCTCTCGAACCGATGTCGATATTTCGAGTTTTAATAATTCCAATCCATGAAGATAGACGTTGTTACACAGAACAGCCGCGTGTTACGCGTCCCGCCTGCACGCGCCGTGCCGATGGGAGCTTGTGAGCGGGACAGTGGCGACCTGGAACTGCGACGCCGGTCCCTCCGGCCACGGGATCGCCGCGGTCCCGCCGGGCCGGCCCGGCCGCCCTCCGCCCGGCGGATCATGGAACCTCGCGGCGTTCGAGCGCCATCGCGCCGCCTATCTGGCGCGGGCGCGCCGCATCCTCGGCTGCCCGGCCCAGGCGGAGGACGTGGTCCAGGACGTGCTGCTCCGGCTGATCGCCGATCCGCCCCTGGCCGAGACCGCGATCCAGGCCGCCTATGTCGGGCGGATGGTGCGCAACCTCGCCCTGGACCGGGCGCGGCGGCAGGGCCTCGAGCGGCGCCTGTTCACCGGCCTCGACGCCGCGCCGGACCCGGCCGATCCCGGCACCGGGACCCCCGAGGCGGCCGCGGCGTCACGGGAATCCCTGCGGCAGGTGGAGGCCGCGGTGGCCGAGCTGCCGGAGCCGGTGCGCACGGTCTTCCAGCTCCACCGGGTCGAGGGCGTTCCGCAGATCGAGATCGCGGCCCGGCTCGGGGTCTCGCGCGCGCTGGTGTGCGGCCTCGTGCGCCGCGGCCACCTGCACTGCCTCGCGGCCCTCGACCGGCGCTGCGCCGCCTGCCCGGCGCGCGCCGAGGCCCCAGGCCGGCAGCGGCGCCGGACCGCGCCCGTCGGCCAGGACCTCGGCCGCGGCCCGGCGCAGGCGATCATCAGCCCGCCGGCGACGGACCCGTGGGCGGGGGCGGGGGCGTCACCGGACGCGCACCCCTGTTCGCGGAGGGCGGTCTAGGCGGGCACCGCGGGAGGCCGCGGCGCGGCGTCGGCGGCGGCCGCCCCCGGCACCCAGAGCCGGTCGCGCACGAAGTGCTCGCGCGACAGCGCGACCAGGGCCGCGCGCTTGTGGGGGAAGTCGACGGTCGCGATCGTCGCGAAGCCGGAGCCGTGGAGGTTCCGGATCTGCTGGGCGTGATCGGCCCGCGGCTCGCCGACGACGCGCTGCGTGCGCGGCTCGTCGAGGAACAGGTAGTGCATCAGCGACGGCAGCCAGGCCGAGAGCGCGGGCCGCCCGCGCACGGACGCGTCGCCGATCGCGACGTGCCAGCCGCGGTCGTAGGAGCCGGCCTCGTAGAGCGGCCCGAGGCGGCTCTCCCGCGCCCAGTACAGCTCGAAATAGCCGAACGGCCTGCCGTCGAGGCAGCCGAACAGCGGCAGGGTCGCGGAGTCGGCCTGGAGCCCGGCGATGTAGGCGGCGTGCGCCTCCAGGGTACCGGTCTCCTGCCAGATCGCGGCGATGCGGGGGTCGTTCATCCAGGTCGAGAACAGGGCGACGTCGCCGGGCTCCGTCATCGTGCGGAAGGTCAGACGCCGGTCGAGCCACGGGATCGCCCGCGCGTAGACCGTGCCGGCGGGCGTCCGGGGCCGCAGCGGGTGGCGGCGGCCGGCCGTGGCGGTGAACAGCTCGGGGAAGGGCGGCCGGGCCCGCGGGAGCCAGCGGGCGGCGCATTGCCAGAGGAGCCCCGGCAGGATCTCGACCCCGTCGCCGTCACCGAGGGCCCGGGCCGCGCCGAGATCGAGCAGCCGTCCGGACGTCGCCGGATCGGCCGCGACGACGATGCGCAGGACCTGCATGTCCTGGGCGGTCAGCGCCTCGGCGCGCGCCAGGATCGCCTCCGCGGCCGCCGCCGGCGCGACCGGCTCGGCGAGGCGGATCACCGGCACTTCGCGGGTCCCCTCCAGGGTGAGGGGCACCGGCGCGGCGTCCCGCGCGGTTTCCCGCGCCCCGTCATCGCGCGGCTTCGGGGGATGCGCCCCCGCGTCGCGCATCCGCTGGCTCGAAGCGTCCGTCATCCGTCCTCCGCGCGTCGCCGGCACCTCCGCGTCGCCGGCACCTCCCTGACGGATGGGCCCGTCCGGCGTTCAGAGGTTTCGTGCGGGCGCCGTCCGCCGGCACCGGGTGCGACAGCATGAACGGCGCCCCGCCTCAACCGTCACTCCGTCGAAGCCCGAGCGGCGCAGGAGCGAGCGGATGGACAGGCACGGCCAGGAGGCGGGCGCGGACACGGCTGCGGAGGCAGGTCCGGGCACGGCCGGGGACACGGCCGGGGACGCAGCCAGGGACATCGCCGAGGCCCGGGCGCCGTCCCCCGCGCGGGCCTCCGCTCGGACGGCCGCCTGACATGCAGGCGCCCGAACCGACCTTCGAGACCCTGCGCGACGCCCATGTGGCCGCGCTCACCGGCTCCCTGATCGACGGCGTCGAGCACGGCCCCGGGGGCGCCGGCTACGTCTGGTCGCGCAGCATCCCGGACCCGACCGTGAACTTCGCCTTCGGCGTGCACCGTCCCGACCAGTTCGCCTGGGCGGGCGCGGCCGCCCTCGGGCGCGCGCGGGCGCCGGCCTTCCTGGCCCGGGACGACGGCGAGATCGCGCTGCTGCGCGCCCTGTTCGAGCCCGCGATCCTCTACCCGGCGCGCTGGATGGTGGCGCGGGAGCTTCCGGCGCCGGCCCCGGCCGGCAGCGCCGTCACCGTGCAGGCGACGCCCGCGCCGGGGCCGGATTTCGAGAGGGTCTTCGCCCACCTGTCCGACGCGCCGGGCGTGCGGACGCATCTGCGCCGCTACTACATCCCGGCGCTGCGCGCGGCCCGGGGCCGGCACGGCCTCGTGACCCTGCACCTCGTCCTGCGCGACGCCGCCGGCCCGGCGGCGTGCGCCAGCCTCTACCTGCGCGGCGAGACGGCGGGCCTGTACAATGTCAGCACGCGGGCCGACCGGCAGCGCCGCGGCCTCGGCACCGCCGTGACGGTCGCGGCCCTGCGCGAGGCGCGGGCGCGGGGGGCGGTTCAGGTCTTCCTGCAATGCCCGGCCGACGGCAGGACCGAGGCCCTCTACGCGCGGGCAGGCTTCCGGACGGCCTGCGCGCCGACCCTGCTGTGCACGACCCCGCCCTGATCCGGACCCGCTCAGAACGGCTCCGCGCCGTACCCGTCGGGCGTGAGGCCGAGGACGAACCCGATCTCCGCCTCCGCGTCGCGCAGGACGAGCGCGCTGGCCGGGCCGGTCACGACCTTGCCCCGTCCCTCGATCCGGGCGCCGTAGCGACCGTGGGGTTCGAGGGCGGCCAGCGCCGCGAGGGCACGGCGCACCGCCCGCGGGTGGCGGACGCCGTTCTCGTCGCGCCAGGCCGCCTCCTCGCCGGGCCAGAGCCGCTGGGGCAAGTGCTGCACGCCGGCGCGCGCGGGCGGCCGCAGGGCCGCGGCGAGGCGCGTGCGGAGCCTCACGGCCGGCCGATCCAGGCGGCGCGCAGGATCCGCAGGGGCGCGGCCGGCACGGGCCTCCGGACGGGCGCGAGCGGGAGCGCATCGAGCACCACCGCGCTGGCGAGCGCCGCGGCCAGGGGTGCGTAGTCGGCCAGATGCACGCCGTCCCGGTGGAGGCCCAGACCGGCGAGGCCGCCGGTGCCGGATCGCCACGGCGCGAACGGGTCGAAGAAGGTGCGGCCCCCCGCGGCGCAGAGTGCCGCGAGGCGATCCGAGAAGACCGCGACGGCGGCGGGATCGCGCCCGGTCGCCCCGGCACCGATCGGCGGGATCGCCGCGACGAAGACCTGCGCGGCCCAGTCCTCCAAGCGGCGCAGGATGTCCCGGACATCGGCCTCGAACCGGTCGACCACCCGGGCCCGCTCGGGATGGCGCCAGCGCTGTATGTCGTTGGTGCCGGTGATCAGCACCGCGGCCGCGCAGCGGACCGGGACGCGCAGCGCCGCGAGCTGGCGGCCGCAATCGGCCGCGGTGCTGCCGCCGACCGCGACGTTGATGCAGGGCCGGCCGCCGAGATCCGGCGCGCCGACGAGCTCCGCGTGGGAATTGCCGGCGAGGAGCACGCTGCCGGGCGCGGCCGCCCGGAGGGCCGCGCGGATGACGGGACGTCGCGCGGCGAAGCGGTGCCCGACGATTTGCCCGTGCCGCCAGTGCCGGGCCGCATTCTCGATCCAGTGGGCGCCCATGGCTGTCCTGATCAGGCGTGAGGGAGCGGCCGCTCCCGGACGGCCGGGATCGGAGGATGACGGGGCGGGCCGGCCCGCAGCCCGGATACGGGGAACGACAGGCCATGCGCGGCCGAACGACTTGCCGTCGCGCGATGGATCGTCGGAGCAACTTTTCAGAAACACTTATTTCTCTGACCCAATACATTGGGTCATCTTCACTGCATATATGTGGGAAAATATCACACGTCAATCGCCACACGGGCCGAACGGGCGCCGTTGCCGGGCCGGACGCCTTCCGGCGGATGCGGCGCCGCGCTACCTCGGGACTCGCGGGGCGCCGTCGGCCGCCCGGGAGCGGCGGGGAGCCAGGATGGCGAGCGCGATGATCAGGGACCGGGTCTTCATCGTCACGGGCGCGGGCTCGGGCCTCGGGGAGGCGGCGGCGCGGGGCCTCGCGGCGGCGGGGGCCCGGGTGGTCGTGGCCGACATCGCCCGGGAGGCCGGCGCCCGGGTGGCGGCGGACCTCGGGGCGCAGGCCCGCTTCGCCGAGACGGACGTCACCCGCGAGGCGGACGGCGCGGCGGCGGTCCGGGCGGCGCTCGACGCGTTCGGGCACCTCCACGGGCTCGTGAACTGCGCCGGCATCGCGCCGGGGGAGAAGGTGGTCGGCCGCGACGGGCCGCACCGGCTCGAGACCTTCGCGCGGGCGGTCTCGGTCAACCTCGTGGGCACGTTCAACATGATCCGGCTGGCCGCCGACGCCATCGCCCGCGAGGCGCCGGACGCGGCCGGCGCCCGGGGCGTGATCGTGAACACCGCCTCGATCGCGGCCTTCGACGGCCAGATCGGGCAGGCCGCCTACGCGGCCTCGAAGGGCGGGGTGGTGTCCATGACCCTGCCGATCGCCCGGGAACTCGCCCGGCATGGCATCCGGGTGGTCACCATCGCGCCCGGCATCTTCGAGACCCCGATGATGGCGGGCCTGCCCCAGGACGTGCAGGACACGCTCGGCCAGAGCGTGCCGTTCCCAGCCCGCCTCGGCCGCCCGTCGGAATACGCCGACCTCGTCCGGCACATCTGCGAGAACCCGATGCTGAACGGCGAGACGATCCGGCTCGACGGGGCACTGCGGATGCCGCCGCGCTGACGGCTCAGCCGATCGACACGCTGGTCAGTACCTCGGCGGCGCGGCGGACCTCGGCGGCGATCATCTCCTCGCTCGGGCCGTCGATCGGCAGGTCCGACAGGATCGCCGCCACGTCGCGCTTCACGTCCTCGCGGATCTCCGGGTTTTCCTCGGAGAGCCGCCCGATCAGGACGCCGAGCACGATCTCCAGGGCGGACAGCTTGGCGTGCAGGCGGGTGAACTCGTCCAGGGGCTCGGGCTGGTGCGCGGTCATGGCCTGCTCCATCGGGGGGACGTCCGCCGTCCCCGAGGGGCGCGCCGGATCGCCCGCGTGTCATACAGGGGCGCCGGCCGTCCGTCTCGCCGGGCGTCGACCCCGCGCGGCCCCGGGCGCCGACCCGGCCCCGCCCGGGCGACGGGACCCGAATTTTTTCCCGATCGCGGGCAACCGGATTTCCGGACGCGACGTTTCACGCATCCGTGAACGAACCCGCGAAGGGACACACCGCCATGATCACCCGTCTCACCGCCGCAGCCGGCCTCCTCGCCCTCTCCACCGGCCTCGCCCTGGCCCAGACGCCCACCGCGACGCCCGCCGAGCCGGCCACGAAGGCCGACAGCAACATGAAGGAGTGGCAGGTCGCCAAGGTCGCCAAGGTCGGCCTCGCCCAGGCGCTGGCCACCGCCGAGTCGCAGGGCGACGAGAAGGGCGGCCGCGCCATCGACGCCGATTTCGAGAAGGCCGGCAGCAAGGATCCGGCCCACTACGCGATCAAGGTCGTCTACCCGAGCGGCAAGCTCGTCGAGTACGGCATCAACGCCGATACCGGCGCCCTCTACAAGACCGAGAACCAGCCGTTCGAGCGCTACTTCACCCGGCTGAAGGCCTCCGACTTCCAGAACGCCAAGACCTCGCTGAAGGACGCGCTGGCCATCGCCGAGCAGAAGGCCGGCGGCGGCAAGGCCTACGAGGCCGAGGTCGAGAAGGACGGCTCCTCGGTCCAGTACGAGATCAAGGTCGCCGGCGCCGACAAGGAGCAGGAGGTCAAGGTCGGACCGGACGGCAAGGTCCTGAACTGAGATCTAGGGCTGCGGCGGTGAAGGCTGCCGCAGCCCGCTCCGTCCTTGCGAGCGGAGCGAAGCAATCCAGGCAGCGCCACGCTTATCCAGGGCGCGCTGCCCTGGGTCGCTTCGCTCCGCTCGCGATGACGCCTGGGCCCGTTCGGTTGCTGCATCCTGTCGCTCCACCGTCCGGGGAGCCGTGAAGCCCTCACGGCGCTTCCCCCTTGCGATGCGGCCCGAGGGGCCGCGAACGGGGAGGGCGGCATGGACGCCGGCGCGCAGGACACCGACGGCCGTCTCGGCCGCCCCCACACCCGGATCGAGGGACCCGACAAGGTCACCGGCCGGGCGCTCTACAGCTCCGACCTCACCGGCTCGGACCGGGACACGGCCCACGCGGCCCTGGTGACCAGCACCATCGCCCGGGGCCGCATCACCGGGTTCGACCTCGCGGCGGCCGAGCGGGTGCCGGGACTCCTCCGGATCTTCACCCACCGGGACTTCGCGGGCGCGGTGGCGCCGGTGAAGCACCTGATGGCCGGCGGGTACGCCAACAGCTCGCACCGTCCGCTCGATTCCGACACCGTCGCCTATGCCGGCCAGATCGTGGCCCTCGTGGTCGCCGAGACCCTGGGCGCCGCCGAGGCGGCGGCCGGTGCGGTGAAGGTCGCCTACGCGGAGGAGCCCGCCGCCGGCGGCTTCGACGCCCCCGGGGCCGAGACCGTGCGCCTCGCCGACCTGAAGCCCCACCACGCGGACATCGCCCGGGGCGACGCCGAGGCGGGTCTGCGGGAGGCCACCGTCCGGGTCGAAGCGCGCTACGCGACGCCGGTCCAGCACCACAACCCGATCGAGCTGTTCACCACCCGGGCCGCCTGGGACGGCGAAAGGCTCACCGTCCACGAGCCGACCCGCTACGTCGGCGCCGTGCAGCACGGGCTCGCGGCGCAGCTCGGGCTCGATCCCGCGCAGGTACGGGTGGTGGCGGGGCTGATCGGCGGCCATTTCGGCTCGAAATTCGCCCTGTCGCAGCACACCGCGCTGGTCGCGCTCGCGGCGCTGCACCTCGGCCGGCCGGTCTCGCTGGTGCCCAGCCGGCGACAGTGCTTCACCATCGCCAATTATCGGCCGGAATCGCGCCACCGCATCCGACTCGGCGCCGACCGGACGGGCCGGTTCACCGCCCTGGTCCACGAGGCCGAGACCGTGACGTCGCGCTTCGATCCCTTCGTCATGGAGGGCGCGGAGGTGACGGCGAGCCTCTACGCCTGCCCGAACATCCGCACCGAGGAGCGGGCCGTGCGGGTCGATCGCAACACGCCGGGGCCGATGCGGGCGCCCCCGGAGGTGCCGTTCCTGTTCGCCCTGGAGAGCGCCGTCGACGAGATGGCGGTCGCGCTCGGCATGGACCCGATCGCGCTGCGCCGCCTCAACGACACGGCGGTCGATCCGGTCTCCGGAAAACCGTTCTCGACCCGGCCGCTGATGGCCTGCTTCGACGCCGGCGCGAAGGCCTTCGGCTGGTCGCGCCGGGTGCCGCGCCCGGGCGCGATGCGCGACGGGCCCTGGCGGGTGGGTCTCGGCTGCGCGACTTCGGTGCGGCCCACCAAGATCGCGGCCGCGACCCTGCGGGTCCGGCTCGGCCCGGACGGCGCCGCGGAGGTCGCCTGCGCGCACCACGAGATCGGCAACGGCATCACCACGCTGCTGGCGATGGGCGCGGCGGACGGGCTCGGCGTGCCGGTGGAGCGGGTCACCGTCCGGCTCGGCGACACCGACCTGCCGGCGGCGGGGATCTCGGGCGGGTCGAGCACGACCACCAGCCTGATGAGCGCCCTGGCGCTCGGCTGCCGCCAGATCCGCGAGAGCCTGGCGCAGGCCGCGACCGGGCAGGGCGGGCGCCTCGCCGGCCGCGATCCGGGCAGCCTGCGCCTCGCGGGCGGCCGGCTCGCGGCGCCGGACGGGGCCGGGATCGCGCTCGGCGAGGCCGTCGGCCCGGAAGGCGTCGAGACGGTCGCGGAGTTCGTGCCGGCGGGCCGCGACCGGGAGAAGGCGCTCGCGGGCCTGCGGCAGGGCCATATCGGGCTCGTCCTCGGTGGGAGCGGGAAGGCCGTCTCCTGGGGCTTCGGCGCGCAGTTCGCCGAGGTCCACGTCCACGCCGAGACCGGGGAGATCCGCGTCGCCCGGCTCACCGGCGCCTTCGCGGCGGGGCGCATCCTCAACCCGCTGACCGCGCGGAGCCAGCTCACGGGCGGGATGATCTGGGGCCTCGGCTCGGCGCTGCTCGAAGAGACGGTGGTGGACGGCGCCGCCTACCGCAACCCGGATCTCGCCGAGTACCTCGTCCCCACGGCGGCCGACGCGCCGGAGGTGGAGGCGCTGCTGGTGCCCGATCCCGACGATCAGGTCGATGCGCTGGGCCTGAAGGGCCTGGGCGAGCTCGGGATCATCGGGGTGAACGCGGCCATCGCCAACGCGATCCACCACGCCACCGGCCGCCGGATCCGCAGCCTGCCGATCCGGCTGGAGGACGTGGCGTGAGGGGCTGACTCTCCTCCCCCTTGCGGGGAGGAGTTTGGGGATCGCAGATCCCGCGTGGGGGTGGGGCCGGAAAGGGCTCGGCGATTCCTTCTGAACCACCCCCACCCCTAACTTCTCCCCGCAAGGGGGAGGGGAATATCGGACGCGCTTGCCCGCCGCCTACTCCATCGTCGGCGCGAGCTTCTTCACGCTCGCCACGTCCTCGCCGAGCCACGCCGCGTTCTTGGCGGTGCCGTCGAAGGTCGCGCTCGTCTTGAACAGCTCGTACTTGCCCTCCAGCGCGTAGGGCTTCGAGCGCGACAGCAGCTCGGCCACCGTGGCCTTGTCCATCGGCTTGAAGGTCTTCACCGCCTCGAAGGCCTGGTCGAGGTCGCGCTGGTTCTGGATGCCGGTGATCACCACCGAGACCGGCAGGTTCAGCGAGAAGTGCAGGTACTCGAGCGGCTTGATCGGCGCGTCCGCCTTCAGGATCACCCCGTCGCCGAAGGTCTTCATGGCGAGCGGCGCGATGCCGTTCTGCACGAGATAGGGCAGGACGAGGTGGCTGAACGAGCGGAAATGCGCGTCCATCACGTTGACCGGCATCTGCACGGCATCGAAGTGGAAGCCGCGCTCGGCGGCGACCTCCAGCATCTGCAGGTGGATGCGCGGGTCCTTGTGGCCGGTGAAGCCGATGTAGCGCAGCTTGCCCTGCTTCTTCGCCTCCAGGAAGCCCTCCATGGCGCCGCCCTCGGCGAAGACCCGGTCCGGGTCGTCGTAGCGCAGGATCTCGTGGTGCTGGACGAGGTCGATCCGGTCCGTGCGCAGGCGCAGGAGCGACTGGTCGATCTGCTTGAGCGCCTCCTCCTTGGTCCGCCCGTCCATCTTGGACATCAGGAAGACCTTGTCGCGGTAGCCGCCCTGGGCCAGGGCCGCGCCCATGCGCAGCTCGGAGCGCCCCTCGTTGTAGTCCCAGCAATTGTCCATGAAGGTGATGCCGCGGTCGATCCCGGCATGGATCAGCCGCGTCGCCTCGTCGTCCGTCACGGCGCTCTTGCCGAGATGGAACCCGCCCATGCCGATCGCAGAGATCTTTTCGGAGCTCTTCCCGAACGACCGGTAGAGCATCTCGCCCCGGCGCTCGCCGGGATCGGTGACGAAGGGCAGGTCCGCGGGGTCCTGCGGGCGGTTGCCCGGGAGGACGGGGGCGTTCACGGCCGCACCCGCGCTGCCGGCGCCCGCGAGGCCCGCGCCGAGCACGGCGCCCTGGAGGAAGCTGCGGCGTTCCATCGGCTGTCTCCGTTCGAGGATGTCCCGGTGAGGGGAGGTAATGCGTCGGGCCGCGTCATCGTTCGGTCCCCGTGGCGAGGCGTCCCGCCGCGTGGAGCAGGCGCAGGGCGGCGCAGGCGGCGCCGTAGCCGTTGTCGATGTTGACCACCGTGATGCCCGGCGCGCAGCTCGCCAGCACGGCATCGAGGGCCGCGCGCCCGCCCGCGGCGACACCGTAGCCCACGGAGGTCGGGACCGCGATCACCGCGCCGGCCACGAGGCCCCCGACGACGCTGGGCAAAGCCGCGTCCATGCCGGCGGCGACGATCACCACCGGGTGCGCGCGGATCTCCTCGATCCGCGACGTCAGCCGCCACAGGCCGGCGACGCCGACATCGGCGAAGAGCGAGGCCGCCCGCCCGGCATAGGCCAGCACCCGCAGGGCCTCGCGGGCGACGGGCACGTCCGAGGTGCCGGCCGCCACCACCGCGACCCGGGCCGGACCGGTGATCCGGGGGGTCTCGCCGAACACCGCCGTGCGCGAGACCGGGCAGTAATCGAGCCGCGCGGCGTCCCGGAGCCGGTCGCGCTTCTCCGGGTCGAGGCGGGTGAGGAGCAGCGAGGCGCCGCGCGCCCGGGCGGCCTCCAGGATCGCATCGATCTGCTCCGGGCTCTTGCCGGCGCAGAAGATCGCCTCCTCCAGCCCGATCCGCTCGGGCCGGGCGAAATCGAGGGTGAACTCTTCGGCGATGCTCACGCCCGGGCCTCCCGTGGCTCGACCAGGAAGGCGCTGCCGACCCGGTAGGGGGCGAAGCGGACCGGGCCGGCGAGACGGGCCGGCGCCATGTCCCGGATGCCCGCCCCGAGCGTCTCGCGATCCTCGGCGTCGAGGGCGGCGAGGCTCGCCGGATCGAGTTCCACCACCACGCCCTCGGCGCGGACCCGACAGCGGACGGCCCGTCCGGCGCCGTCGGTCGCCAGCGCTCCGCCGACCAGCCGCTCGACCGCGTGAATGAAGGTCAGGGTCTCCGGCTCGATGGCGATGCCTGTCTCGACCCGGCTCGACAGGCAGGGCGCGGCCGGCAATTCCGCCACGGCCCCGAGGCCGAGGTCGCGGGCGAGCGCCCGGACCGACGCCTTGTCGAACCCGGCCTCCACGTAGGGGTGGCGCACGCCGTGCTCCCGGGCGGCGTCGAGGCCGGGGCGGTACTCGCCGAGGTCGTCGCGGTTCGCGCCCGACAGGATCTGGCGGTCGGTGACGCGCCGGACCGCGCCGTAGAGGTTGGTCTTGCAGAAGAAGCAGCGGTTGACCGGGTTCGCCCGATAGGCCGGGTCGGCGAACTCGCCGGCCTCGATCACCCGTAAGGACCAGCCCTCGCGGGCGCCCTCGGCGCGCACGCGCGCGGTCGCTTCCTCCGGCACCGCCGGCGAGACCGCGTGGACCATGAGAGCCGCCCCCGGCGCCAGCCGGTGGGCGAGGGTGGCGAGCGTCAGGCTGTCGACCCCGCCGCTCACCGCCACCGCGACGGGGCCGAGCCCGGCGAGGACGGATTCCAGATGCTGGCGCGTCACCGCTCCTCCTGCTCCTGTTCCAGGGCGAGGCGCTCGGCCTCGCGGCGTAGGGCGGCCCGGGCCGCGTGGCCCGCTCGGTCACGGGCGTCGTCGGCCTCGGCCTTGGCGGTGCGACCGCCCGGCCGCGCCACGATCTTCACGCGAACCGACCGGCCGTCGTGCTCGACCGTGCGGGCGGCGCGCGCGAGCACCGCGCCCTCCACGGGGTGGTAACGCAGGCCGATGGTCGTGGTCTCCCGGAAGGAGGCCGCGACCGCCGCCTCCAGGCTCTCCGGACGGACCAGGACCTGGATCCGGGCCATCATCCGGCCCTTCTTGCCGATGACCGGCATCTGCACGACGTCCACGATGCCGGGCTCGGCGCGCAGCCGGTCGAGGCCCGTGGCGAGATCCTCGCCGGACTGGTCGTCGACCTCGAAGGCGATCACCGCGAGATCCCGCCGGCCCGGGCGGGACGCGGCGCCGTCCTCCAGCACAAGGGCGCGCAGGCAGTTGCTCAGGCCCGGCAGGACGTTCGTGCCGAAGCCGATGCCGGTGCGCCCGAGGATCCCCCGGGGGCGACCGCGCCCGGGATCGTCGCCGCAGAGGTGGCGCAGGATCGCCGCGCCGGTGGGGGTGACGCGCTCGCCGGGGATCCCGTCGTCGAGGGTCGCGAAGCCCGCCAGCAGCAGCGTCGTGGCGGGGGCCGGGACGGGGAGGGGACCGTGCTGGGTCCGCACCCGGCCGGAGCCCAGTGGCAGGGCCGAGACGCTCCAGCTGCGCGCCTCCAGGGCGGCGATCAGGTGGGCGGCGGCGACGATGTCGGCGATCGAGTCGGCGGCGCCGACCTCGTGGAACGCCACCGCGTCGACCGCGATGCCGTGGACGCGGGCTTCCGCCGCGGCCAGATGCCCGAAGATGCCGAGCGCGTGCGCCCGCACAGCCGGCGCGAGATCCGCCGCCTCCAGCGCGGCGCGGATCTCCGACCAGGGACGGTGGCCGTGGTCGTGGGCATGATCGTGGCCGTGATCGTGGCTGTGATCGTGAGCATGCGGATGGTCGTGCTGCCCGGTATGCGCGTGCCGGTGCGGCGCGGGCCCGGGCTCCGCCCCGGGCGCCGACACGGTGAAGCGCGCGCCGCTGAGGATCCCATCGTTGTGCGCGCTGACCGCGCAGGCGATGCGCGCGTCGACCGCCCGGACGCTGGCGGACACGCCGGCCCGATGCTCGGGGAAGGCGTCCAGCAGGGCGGCGGCGAACATGTCGCCGGCGACGCCGCCGAGCGCGTCGAGGTGGATGTGCATCGTGTGTCGCGCGGGCGCCGGTGGCGGGTGACGGGTCCACCTCAGATCGGCCGCGGCCGCCCCGCGGCAAGGCGCACGCGGCCTCCGGTGCCGCGGCGTATCGCCCGCGCCGCTCAGGAGAGCTGCAGGTAGGCCGGATCGAACAGCCCGCGCTCCCGCAGCCCGTCGAGGTCGCGGATCGTCAGGCGGCGACTGCGCAGGGCGACGAGGCCGCCGGTGCGCAGTTCCTTCAGGGTGCGGTTGATGTGCACGCTCGTCTGGCCGAGGGCGTCGGCGAGGTCGGGCTGGGTCACCGGCATCGGCAGCGTCGTCCCGTCCGCGAGGCCGACGCGCGTCAACCGCAGGTGCAGCTCGCAGAACAGGTGCGCCAGCCGCTCGATCGCCGAGCGCCGGCCGACGCTGGCGATCCACTCGCGGTGGATCGCCATGGCGGCGAGCAGCTCCCGCCACAGACACTCCTCGACGGCGGGCCGGCCGCGGACCGCGTCGCCGATCTGCTCCGGGGCGATCCGCGCGACGGTGACGGGCGTCAGCGCGCCGATGGCGTGGTCCATGCGTGCCCGGCGGAACACGAACGGGTCGCAGAGGTCGCCCGGCAGGAGCAGCGCGACGATCGCCCGCCGCCCGTCCGGGAACTGCTTGTACCGGCAGGCCCAGCCGTCGAGGATCAGGTGCGTGTGGTACGGGTCGCTCTGCTGCCCCTCGATATCCTGCCGGGCCGCGACGTGGCGGACATGCAGGCGCCCCAACCCGTCGAGGATCGCGCGGTCCTCGGGCGCGAGCCGGACATGCCGCTCCATCTTCCGTACGAACGGGTTGTCCACGTCCGCCTCCGGTCAGATCACCGCGGCGCCGGCGTGCCGGCGGCCGGGCAGTCGCCGGGACAGGCGCCGGAGCAGGCACCGGGGAGGTCGCCGAAGCGGGGGGCGACGGGGGATCGGGCGACGTCGCGCCCATCCGAAGCGTCCCGAACGACGGCGCCGCCAAGGGTATCGGTCAAATAATGAGGCACGGATATTTCTATCGGCAGGGGGCCAAACCGTCGCCCGAACATCGAAGTCCGGATCTTCTTGATCGGCTTGTGCCTGCAGCAGAAAAACGCGCGCCAACCTGTGTTAAGTCGGCGTTCCCGCCGGCGACGCGCTCCGCGAGCCCCCCTCGCTCAGGAGGCCGTGCCCCCGGTGAGGGCCGGGCGCCGCGCTACTCCGCGGCGGCGCCCACCGTATCGGCCATGCGCGCCCGGCGCGTGCCCAGGGGCTGCGGTTCGCCGACGGTCGTGTCCTCGGCGGTCTGATGCTCCATCTCGGCGTTCACCTGGGCGCCGGCCAGCAAGATCATGGTCGAGAGCCAGATCCAGGTCATGAAGCCGATCGCCGCGCCGAGCGAGCCGTAGGTCTTGTTGTAGCTGCCGAAATGGCCGACGTACCAGGAGAACAGCAGCGACGCGACGATCCACAGCACGGCCGCGAGGGCGCCCCCGGGCGTGACCCAGCGCCAGCGCGGCGCGTCCCGGCTCGGCCCGTAGCGGTAGAGCAGGGCGAGGCCGAGCAGCACCGCCAGGAGCAGGACCGGCCACCGCAGCAGCGCCAGCCACCACGCGTCCGCGCCGAGCCCGACGAATTCCAGCACCACCGGCACCACCACCACCGCGGCCAGCGCCAGGAGGAGGAACAGGAGCGCCCCCGCCGTGAAGGCGAGGGAGACGAGATTGAGGACGAGGAAGTTGCGCTTCTCGCGCTCGTTGTAGACGAGGTTGAGGGCGTCGAAGACGTGCTTCACGCCGCCATTGGCGCTCCACACGGACAGGGCGATGCTGATGAGCAGGCTGAACCCGAGGGTGGTGTTGCCCTGCTCGTTCAGCCGCTTCACCTGGTCGCCCACGATCTCCAGGGCGCCCTGGGGCAGGATGCCCTGGAGGCTGGCGAGCTGGTCGTTGATGGTCGAGGCGTCGGCCACGAGGCCGTAGCAGGAGACCAGGGCCGCCACCGCCGGGAAGATCGCCAGGAGCGTGAAGAAGGTGACGCCGGCCGCGATCAGCGACAGGCGGTTCTCGCCGATGTCGTGATAGGCGCGCAGCGCGATGTCCTTCCAGCCCTTGGCGGGGATCTCGGTCGGCGTCGAGGCCAGCCGCCCGCGATCGGCCTCGGCCCGGGCCACGGCGTGGGCCTCCCGTCCCGCATGCGCGGGCGACGTCCGGCGCGCCCCGTCCCGGTCGGCGGACCGGCCGGGCGCACGGTCGGCCGAGGCACCGACCGCGCCGCGCGCCGACCGGCGGGGGAGGGCGACGAGGCCGATCAGCGCGGTGGCGAGGGCGAGCGTCCAGACCGTCGAGGCGCCTCCCTCGGGCGCGGCGGCCCTGGCGGGGGCTGGATCGGGGGCAGGCATCGGCGACCTCGGCAGGGTTCGGGCAGACGGGGGCGGGCCTTCGGGGCCGCGCGTCGCGGCGTCCGGGTCGGCGCGCCCGGGACGGCGCGTCCGAATGGCCGCAGCTGCGAGGGGGAACGCCGCGGCGCGGGGAAGGGTTCGCCGTGCAGTTGCAACTCGACGACACACGACGCGGAGAAACGGCATGCCACGCCTGGACGGCGGGACGGTGGTCATCACCGGGGCCTCGAGCGGCATCGGCCGGGCGGCGGCCGAGGCCTTCGCGGCGCGGGGCGCCCGGGTGGTGCTGGCGGCGCGGCGGGCCGACGTGCTCGACGGAATTGCCCGCGACCTGCGCGCGTCGGGCGCCGAGGCCGTCGCGGTCCCCACCGACGTCACAGAGCCCGAGGCGGTGGACGCCCTGTCCCGGGCGGCACTCCGGGCCTTCGGCCGCATCGACGTCTGGATCAACAATGCCGGGGTGGGGGTGTTCGGCCCCCTGCTGGACGCTCCCCTGGACCTGCACCGGCAGACGATCGCGGTGAACCTGCTGGGCGCCGTGCACGGGGCCTACGCGGTGCTGCCGCACTTCCTCGACCGCGGCCGGGGGACGCTGATCAACACGGTCTCGATGGGCGGCTGGGCGCCGACGCCCTTCGCCGCGGCCTACACGGCCAGCAAGTTCGGCCTGCGCGGCTTCTCGGCGAGCCTGCGCCAGGAACTCGCCCGGCACCGCCACATCCGCGTCTGCGCCGTATTTCCCGCCATCGTCGACACGCCGGGCCTGGAGCACGGCGCCAATGTCAGCGGCCGGCGGCTCAATCCCGGGCACCTGTACTACGCCCCCGAGGCCGTGGCGGAGACCTATCTCCGCCTCGCGCGCCACCCGCGCGACGAGGTCGCGGTCGGCTGGCCGGCCCGCCTCGCGCAGGTCGGCTACGCGCTGGCTCCGTACCCGACCGAGCACCTGATGGGTGCCGGGTTCCGGTGGGCCCTCGACCGGGCCGAGCCCGGGCCGCGCACGCACGGGGCCCTGCGCGCGCCGACGCCGGAGGGCACGCGGGCCGACGGCGGCTGGCGCGCCCGCAAGGGCGTCCCCGATGCCGGAACCCTGAGTACGGCCCTCGGCACGGGGCTCGCCGCCGCGGGGGCCTGCGCGGCCGTCCTCGCCGGTCTCGCGGCGGCGCGGCGGTTCGGCGCCCGCGGCTGAGCCCCGTTCGGGACAGGCGCTAACCCATGTTGCGGCATGGGCGGCCCGGGCGCGCCACAACCGGTCCTCTGGGCTTGACCGGCCCGCCCGCCGACGACCGGACCGAATGCCCGACACCGAAGGCCCATCGCTCCTCGATCCCATCGCGGACGTCGCAGAGGAGGCCGGGGACGAGACCCGCTTCGGCCTGCCGGAGGCCGTGCGCGCCCATCTCGGCACGCTCCTCGGTCGCGCCTACGACAGCATCGATCTGGACCCGGGCAGGGATGCGAACCCCTTCGCCGACCTGCTCGCGCGCCTGGAGACCGCCCTCGCGCAGGCCGAGGGCGAGCGCGACAGGACGTTCCGCGCGGGCCTGCTGCAGGTGGTGCCGGCGCTGCACCGGTTCGCGGTCTCGTTGACGCGCGACCCGGCCGCGGCGGACGATCTCGTGCAGGACACCCTGCTGCGCGGCTGGCGCGGCCGCGGCGGATTCACCCCCGGGACCAACCTGGAGGCGTGGCTGTTCACGATCCTCCGCAATGTCTTCTACAGCCAGCACCGCAAGCAGGGCCGCGAGGTCGCCGACACCGACGGCAGCTACGCCGAGCGGCTGACCAGCATCCCCGAGCAGGGGGGCCATCTCGACCTGCAGGACGTGCGCGCGGCCCTGGATCGGCTCGCGCCGGTGATGCGGGAGGCGCTGGTCCTCGTGGCGATCGAGAACCTGAGCTACGAGGAGGCCGCCGTCGTCATGAACTGCCGGATCGGCACCGTGAAGAGCCGGGTCTGGCGCGCCCGCGAGCAGCTCGCGCGCATGCTCGGCTACGGCGGCGACGAGATCGGCAGCGACGGGGTCATGCTCTCGGTGACCGGCACCTCGGCCTGATCGCGACGATTCTCCCGATCGAATACGCCAATTCGACACTTCGACGGCCGTATTCGCAAGCAAATTGACTTAGGTGAAAGCGCCCGGGCCGCCGCCTGGGCGATATGGAGCGGGTTGGGTCGATCCGTCGACTCGGCCGGGCTCCCATCGGTGTGACATCCCCCCGATCCACCGATGGGAGCCTCTTCACCGGCAGCCGCAGCGGATGCGCGGGCCGGACACCCCCGCCCCCGATCTCAGGTCGAGCCGCCCCGATCCGCGTCGAGCTGCTGCAGCAGCTCCGCCAGCCGGGGATCCAGCGCCTCGTCGATCACCGGATCGTACATCGCCCGCATCTGGTGGCCGAGCCGCACGCGCGTCTGCGCGTCGAGGGTCGGGCCGCCCGCGATGGGGATCACCCGCAGGGCGGCGGGTGCCGCGCCGGGGGCGTAGCGCTCGGTCGGTCTCGGGGCGGCACGCCGGTGCTCGGGCCGCGGTTCAGGCCGGTGTTCGGGATAAGGCATGCCTCCTACATCGGCCCGCCCCCCCGCCGCGGCAACCACCGGTCCGCCCGATGGCGCGCCCGGCGGCACGACCGGCGGCACGACCGGCGGCACGTCCGGCGGCACGTCCGGCGGCACGTCCCGCGGCGTCTCGTCGTCCGCCTCAGGCATCGTCCTCCGGGGCGAAGACCTCGCCCTTCTCGGCCAGCACAGTGTTGGCCGCGTCGCGGGCCAGCTCGTCCCGCGCGGCCGCGGGATCGGGGCGGCCGAGGGCCCGCGCCAGGGCCCCGTCCCAGCCGGGCGCCGGCGCCTGGCCCTGCCCGGCGAGGATCGCGCCGGCCCGGCGGCAGACCCGGTCCCAGTCCGGCGCGCCGAGGGCGGCCCAGTCGGTCCCGAGGCCGAGTTCGGTGGCGGCTTCGGTGGCGGCCCGGGTCGCGGCGTCGGCCGGGCCCGGCGGCGGGGCGGGGATGTCGGTCATGGCGATGCGGCCTCCTGCCGGGCTGTCGATGCTCCGGCGCACGATATAGCGCGCCGGTCCCCGCCCATCAGCGCAGGCCGTGGGCCGCGAGTTCCTCCGGCACGCAAGCGGCCGCGTCCTGGCGCACCAGGATCGCCTCGAGGGTGACCGGGCGGTCGTCCCAGGCATCCACGCCGACATCGCAGGAGCGCGTGGTGTCGGCGAGCCAGCCGTGGCTGTGCCCGTAGAGGTGGCGCGTCTCCCGCCACAGGCCCGGCCAGGCCCGGTGCGCGTAGTGCGACAGGAACAGGCGGTGCGGCCGCCCGCGCGCGTCCGCGACGGAGAGGCGGGCGCTCTCCACCGGCGGCTCGGCCCAGGGCAGGTCGAGGACACGGTTCGAATCGTGGTTGCCGCGGACGAGGCGCTTGGCGCCGTTCAGCCGCGCGAAGATCGCCGCGCAATGCGCCCGGCTGGCATGGGCGGCGAAGTCCCCGAGGTGCCAGACGACGTCCTCCGGGCCGACCACGGCGTTCCAGCCGGCGACCAGGGCCTCGTCGTGGGCCTCGACGCTGCCGAACCGAGCACCGCGGTGGCGGAGGATGTGCGGGTCGCCGAAATGCGTGTCCGCGGTGAAGAAGATCGCCATGGTGTCGAGACCTGGGCCGCGGGCGCGTCCCGTCCAGGCCGGCCGGCGCGGGGCGCGCGGCCGCACCGCCGCTTCGGGCCCGCTTCCAGCCCGACTCGGGCCCGCTTCCGGGAAGCCCCACAGGCCGGTAAGGCTGCGGCGATGCTGGATCCCGCCATCTACGCCCATCTCCTGGACGCGGCGCGCGCCCATCCGCCGCTGCGGGCCGCCCTGGAGCGGGCCGGTCCGATCCGGATCGAGCCGTCGGCGCATCCGTGCGTCGCCGACCGCCTGTTCGTCGAGGTGGTCAACCAGCAGCTCTCCGTCCGGGCGGCGGCGGCGATCTGGGCCCGGATCGAGGCCGCGGCCGCGGCGGCGGGCGCGAGCCCGAGGGGCCTGTTCGAGGCCGGGGACGCGGCGCTGCTGCGGGCCTGCGGCATCTCGGGCAACAAGGTGCGGGCGCTCCAGGCGATCGTGGCGGCCGAGACGGCGGGCCTCCTCGGGCCGGGCCTCGCCGCCCTGCCGCATCCCGAGCGGGCGGCGATCCTGTGCGGCATCCGCGGCGTCGGCCCCTGGACGGCCGACATGGTCGGCATCTTCCACTTCCACGACCCGGACATCTGGCCCGCGGGCGACGTGGCGGCGGTGGGCTGCCTGCGCCGCCTCACCGGGCAGGCCGACACCGTCGCGGTGGCGGCCGCCTTCGCGCCGTACCGCTCGATCCTGGCCCGCTACCTGTGGCGGATCAAGGACACGGCGCCCGCACCGGTGGACGTGCCTGGGGACGTGCCTGGGGACCTGCCGGCCCGGCCGGACCCGGCACCCCGGGCCCGGCGCCCCCGCGGCGCGGCGAAATCCGGGTGACGGCCGGCCGGGGATCGGCTATCCGTCGGCGCCTCCTGGGCCCGTAGCTCAATGGTTAGAGCCGGCCGCTCATAACGGTCTGGTTGCAGGTTCGAGTCCTGCCGGGCCCACCAGCCTTCCCCGATCGCGGGATCCGCCGGGTGGCAGGTCCCCCCCCCGGATCGAATGCCTCCGCCTGCGCCCTCTCGCCTTCGCCCCCCGCCATCGCGTAGGTCCAACCGTGCCCACCGCCACGCTCGACCCCGCCGATCGCCCATGCTCCCACAGTACCGCTGGCTCTGGGCCCTGACCCTCCTCCTCGCCTCCGGCGGGGCGGGCCTCCTCTACAACCTGCTCTTCGTCGGCGGGGCCTCGATGCTCGCCGGCCTGGTCTACGCCCTGGCGGTGGGCGGGACGGTGCTGGCCTTCGTGCCCGGCCTGGCCCTGTCGGGCGTCCAGACGCGGCTGCGCCGCCTGCCGGCGCTGGTCTACATGCTGGCCGCCGAGTTGCTCTACGTGGTGCTGATCACGCTCGGCTGCGCGCTCGGCGGCCTGGTCGTCTGGACCTTCGGCCTCACCGCCGACAGCCTGTCCACGGCGGTGCGGATCACGCCGCGGTTCCTCGCCTACTCGCTGGCCGTGTCGGCCCTGCTGGTCTTCGTCATGCGCATGCGCGACCTGATCGGCGGCGAGGTGTTCGTGAACTTCATGATCGGTCGCTACCACAAGCCGGTGCAGGAGGAGCGGATCTTCCTGTTCCTCGACGTGGTCGGCTCCACGGCCTTCGCGGAGACCCACGGCGACCTGCGCGCCCAGGAGTATCTCAGCACCGTGTTCGCGACGCTCGCCGAGCCGGTGCGGCGCAACGCCGGCTCCACGGACGACTTCATCGGCGACCTCGCGATGATCACGTGGCCGATGAAGCGCGGCCTCAAGGACGCGCGCTGCGTGACCTGCGTGTTCGCGGTGCTCGACCGGATCGAGGCCGACGCCGCGGCCTGGCAAGCCCGGTTCGGGACGGTCCCGCGGCTGCGGGCGGCGCTGCACGGCGGTCCGGTGGTCACGGCCGAAGTCGGGGTCGACCGCCACAAGATCGCGTATTTCGGCGACGCCGTGAACGTGACGGCGCGGATCGAGGCCCTGTGCCGCCCGCTGGGCGTCGACATCCTGATCTCGCAGGATCTCCTCGACCGGCTGGACCGGCTGCCCGACGGCGTCCGCGCCCGCCCGCTGGGGACGCACGCCCTGCGCGGCCGCGGCGCGCCCCTGGCGGTCGCCACCCTCGAGCGCGGCGCGGCGCCGGACCGGCTGATCCCGGAGCAGAGGCCGGCGCCGCCGGTGCTGGACCGCGCCGAGGCCGTCGCGGAACCGCGCTAGGCTCCCCGTCGGGGCCGCGTGTCGGTCGTGTCTCAGCGGCGGCGGACCCAGCGCTCCCACCAACGCTCCCACCCGTGCGCCCAGAAGCGCCGGCCCCGCGCGCTCGCCGCGCGCCGCGGGGCCGCGGCCGGGCCGGCCCAGTCGGAGGTTGCCCCGAGCGCCGCCGGCAGGGTGGCGATGAGCGCCGCCGGCCCCTCGATGTCCCAGCCGATCACGCAGCAGCCGCAGCCGGTGCTGCGCACGCGGGTGAGCCGGCCGGCATGGGCCAGCATCCAGCGCTCGGCGGCGGCGACGTCGTCCCCGTCGCCCACGTCCACGCACAGGGAGGCGCGCGCGTGGCCCGGGGCCGGCGGCCCCTCGGGCATTGGGTCGACCCGCCCGTAGAGGGCCCGCAGGGCGTCGGAATCCGGTCCGGCGTCGCCGGCGCTCACGGCGCGCCCATCTCGGCCAGCTGCCGCTTGGCGAAGGTGCAGGCCGCGAAGTCCGGGTTGATCGCGCAGGCCATGTCGAACGCCGCCCGGGCCCGGGACGCCTCGGCGGCGACGCCCTCGCCGAGGCGATAGGCCTGGCCGAGCATGGCGCAGCCCCAGGCGCCGCGCCGGTCGCAATCGAGACGGAAGCTCCGGGCGAGGCAGGCATCCGTGTCGGCGCGCGTCGCGTCGCGGAAGGGATCCTCCGCGTAGCCGCCGTTCCGGATCCCGGCCGCCCGGTTGGTGCAGCCCGCCGGGAACCCGCCCGCGCAGGCGAGGGCGTAGAGCCGCTCCTTGTCGAGGATGTCGGCGACGTCGAGGGAGTGGTGCTCCAGGGCGAGGGCGAGATCGAAGCAGGCCGGCGCGTTCGACCACCGGGTGCAGAGCGCGTAGCAGGAAGCGGGCTCGCGCGCGCAGCGGCGCTCGGTGGGCCGGCGGGGCGCGAACGCCCACCGCCAGAACGGGCGCTCCCGCGCGAAGGTGTCGGCCGGGCAGGTGCCGAAGCTGCGCAGCAAGGCCGGGTCCTGCCGCAGCGGCGCCGCGATCTCCGCGGCCTCGGCCTTGTTGAAGACGGGTGCGGCGGGCGCCTCGTCGGCCCGGGACGCCCCCGGTCCGAGCGAGAGGACCGGGGCCAGGGCGAAGAGCGCGGCGAGGCTGGTCCGGAGGTGCCCGGCCGGGGGGCTCCGTGCCGGGCTCATCGGCGCCGGCGCCAGCGGCGCAGCAGGCGTCGCAGGCCGAGGAGCAGGGCGACCGCGAGGACGAGCAGCCCGAGCGCCGGGTGCAGCAGGGCGGCCGCCTGGAACAGGACGAAGATCCCCAGGACGACCTTCCAGGGCTTCATCGGGGCGTCGTCGGGCTCGGCGCGCGCGTCCGGCGCGGCCTCCGCGCGGGCGGCCGTTTCCGGGGCGCCGAGGCGCGGGCGCCCCGAGGCCGGCACGCCGCTGCGGCCCGGCACCGGCGCGGC
>NZ_JBKFAP010000255.1:0-221 GCF_053345715.1 Methylobacterium sp. D48H | reverse complement strand
AACCTCGTTGGCCGGCCCCGCCGGCCGCGCCTGCTCCTGACGCACCACCAAGAGCCGCTGATCCAGAACTACGCTGGCCGGCGTTTCCGCCTGGAGCCCCGCCCGTACCGGGAGATCCAGCTCCGCCAGCCGAGCCCGCTCCTGGCGCACCACCAAACGCGGCCGAATCAGAACCTCGTTGGCCGGCCCCGCCGGCCGCGCCTGCTCCTGACGCACCACCA
>NZ_JBKFAP010000254.1:0-221 GCF_053345715.1 Methylobacterium sp. D48H | reverse complement strand
CCGAGCCCGCTCCTGGCGCACCACCAAGAGCCGCTGATCCAGAACTACGCTGGCCGGCGTTTCCGCCTGGAGCCCCGCTCGTACCGGGAGATCCAGCCCCGCCCGTACCGGGAGATCCAGCTCCGCCAGCCGAGCCCGCTCCTGGCGCACCACCAAACGCGGCCGAATCAGAACCTCGTTGGCCGGCCCCGCCGGCCGCGCCTGCTCCTGACGCACCACCA
>NZ_JBKFAP010000253.1:0-221 GCF_053345715.1 Methylobacterium sp. D48H | reverse complement strand
ATCTCCCGGTACGAGCGGGGCTCCAGGCGGAAACGCCGGCCAGCGTAGTTCTGGATCAGCGGCTCTTGGTGGTGCGCCAGGAGCGGGCTCGGCCGGCGGAGCTGGATCTCCCGGTACGGGCGGGGCTGGATCTCCCGGTACGAGCGGGGCTCCAGGCGGAAACGCCGGCCAGCGTAGTTCTGGATCAGCGGCTCTTGGTGGTGCGCCAGGAGCGGGCTCGG
>NZ_JBKFAP010000252.1:0-247 GCF_053345715.1 Methylobacterium sp. D48H | reverse complement strand
CAATGCCGGCCTCCTGATCAACACCGGCACCATCTCCGGAGGTGCGACCAATGCCGGCACGGCGCTCAGCAGCGGCGTGATCGCCGGCGGCGTGGCCAACAGCGGCACGCTGTCCAACAGCGGCACCGTCGCGGGCGGCCTGACCAACACCGGCACGGCCCTCAACACCGGCGCCATCGGTGGTGGCGCGGCCAACAGCGGCAGCCTGGTCAACGCCGGCACCCTCGCGGGCGGGCTGACCAACACC
>NZ_JBKFAP010000251.1:0-249 GCF_053345715.1 Methylobacterium sp. D48H | reverse complement strand
TTCAGCCCCTCGCGCCGCCAGATCCGCTCGACCCGCTTGTCGTTGACCAACCAGCCGGCCGCCTTCAGCAGCGCGCCGATCTTCCGGTAGCCGTAGCGCCCGTACCGGCGCGCCAGCTCCACAAGATCGGCGGTCAGCGCCGCCTCGTCGTCTCTGCCCCGCGGCACCTTGCGCTGGGTCGAGCGATGCTGCCCGAGCGCACTGCAAGCGCGGCGCTCGGAGACGTCCAGGACGTCCATGACATGCTCG
>NZ_JBKFAP010000250.1:0-249 GCF_053345715.1 Methylobacterium sp. D48H | reverse complement strand
GATAGCGGCGGCATTCGGCTGGCGTGAAGCGTCTGAAGGCTCGTCGGATCGTGTCCCAGAGGTCGCTGATCGTGCGAGCGGCCTCGGCACGAAGAATGGCCTTGAGCTTGGCGAAGGCGCGTTCGATTGATGGTGTGGATGGCTCCTGCTCCCGGCTTTGCGTTCGGGCATAGTCGGGATGTTGTCGCCTCAAGCTGAGGAGCCACCCATGTCCGAGCTTGCTACGGTCGGTATCGACCTCGCGAAGAG
>NZ_JBKFAP010000025.1:0-70860 GCF_053345715.1 Methylobacterium sp. D48H | reverse complement strand
CTACGTGGCGGAGGGCTGGCGGGCGCGGATCGGCCCGCGGCCGGACTTCGACCCGGCCGGCTACGTGCAGGCGCGGGCCGGCAGCCGGGCGGTCGCGGACGACCCGTTCTTCCGCTACGTCGCCGAGACCCGGCTGACGGGGGCCGAGCCGTTCGCGGGGCCGCACCGGCTGAACCTGCCGGCGGTGGACGCGGCGTGGTACCGGGCGACCTATCCGGACGTGGGCGGGCGCGAGCCGTTCCTGCACTTCGCCGAGGCGGGCTGGCGGGAGCTGCGCGATCCCGGCCCGGGGCGCTCGACGCTGGCGGCGCTGCTGCGGGTCTGCGGGCTGCGGCCGGCGCGGGCGCCGGTCGAGGACACGGGCTGGCTGGGGGCGATCGGGCAGGAGACCCTCGAGCGGGACGCGTTCCTGGACCTGCAGGCGCGGCTGGTGGCGGGGCATTTCGACTACGGCTTCTACCGGGCGCGCTACGGCCTGTCCGAGGCGGAGGACGCGGTGCGCGACTACTGCGACACCGGCTGGCGCGCGGGCCGCAACCCCAGGCCCGACTTCGACGGGCAGGCCTACGCCGACGCGCATCCCGGGATGCGCGAGACGGGCCTCGCGCCCCTCGTCCACCGCCTCGCCACGGCGCTGATGCACGGGACCGACATCGCGGCCGGTGCCTTCCACCCCCGCTACGGCACGCCGGATTCGCGGGAGGCGGCGCTGGCCGACGAGGCCCGGACGGTCGCACCGTTCTTCGACGCCGCCTTCTACGCCAAGCGCAACCCCGACGCCGCCGACGCCCCGCTCGCCCACTTCGTCGCCTACGGGCAGCACGAGGGCCGGGACCCGAGCAAGGCCTTCTCGATCGCGTTCTACCGGGAGACCTACGGGTACCTGCTGGGTCCCGGGGAGTCGCCGTTCCTGCACTACGTGCGCACCGGCCGGGCCGCCGGGCTGATGGGCTGCCCCGAGGATCTCGGCACCTACCCGCCCATGGAGGCCCCGGCCGCCGACGAATGGGACCGCCTGCCCCGGGCCCTGCCCATCGCGCAGGCCCGCGTCGTCGTTATCGTCCCCGTCTACAAGGGCCGCGGCGAGACCCTGCGCGCCCTCCACGCCTGCCTGTCGGCGCCCCAGGCCACGCCCTTCACCCTGCTCGCCGTCAACGACCGCTCCCCCGACCCGCAGCTCACTGCGGACCTCGCCGCCCTCGCCGGCCGCGGCCTGTTCCACCTCGTCGAGAACGAGCGCAACCTCGGCTTCGTCCGCTCGGTCAACCGCGCCCTCGGCCTGCGCCAGGGCCGCGCCGTCGTCCTGCTCAACTCCGACGCTGAAGTCTTCGGCGACTGGCTCGACCGCCTCGTCGCCCACGCCGAACCTCAGACAGACCCTCAGGCCGGGTCCGGCACGGAAGCAGGGGCTGGGGCAGGGATGGGCGCGGGGCTGCCCGTGGGCAGCGTCACGCCGCTGTCCAACAACGCCACGATCTGCTCCTACCCGCGCTTCAACGCCAACAACACCATGCCGCTGGAGATCGCCCGGCCCGACCTCGACCGCGTGGCCGCGCAGGTCAATCGCGGCCGCGCCGTGCCCGTGCCCACCGGCGTCGGCTTCTGCATGTACATGACCGCCGCCGCCCTCGACGCCGTCGGCGACCTCGACGCCGAGGCCTTCGGCAAGGGCTACGGCGAGGAGAACGACTGGTGCCTGCGCGCCATCAAGGCCGGCTTCGTCAACCTGCTCGCCGAGGACGTGTTCGTCCACCATGCCGGCCAGATCTCGTTCGGGCTCGACGCGGGCGGCGAGTACGACCAGGGCCAGGCGGCGCTGCTCGCCAAGCATCCCGACTACCCGGCCCGGGTCGGGCAGTTCGTCCAGGCCGATCCCGGCCGGCGCGGGCGGGCGCGGCTCGACCGGGCGCGGCTCGCCCGGCACTTCGCCGGCCGGGCGCTGCTGTACGTGACGCACAGCTGGGGCGGGGGCATCCAGCGGCACATCGACGACATGGTCGCGCAGGCCCGGGCCGAGGGCCTGAGCGTGGTGCTGCTGCAGATCGACCGGACCCGCAACCTCGAGGTCCACGTCTCGTATCGCGGCCCCGAGTTCCTGTACCTGCCCAACCTCGACAGCCTGTACCTGCCGCGCGACGCGGCGGAGCTCGCGGAGTTCGTCGGGCAGCTGGCGCCGGTCCTGATCCACGTGCACTCGCTGGCGGGCTTGCGCTGGGGCGCGGCGCGGGCGCTGATGGCGGTGGTGGCGGGGTCGGGGCGTCCCTACGCGTGGACGCTGCACGACTACTCGCCGGTGTGCCACCGCAACCACCTGGTGCAGCCGGACGGGCGCTACTGCGGCCTGGCGCCGGTCACCGAGTGCCGGTCGTGCCTGGCGGTGGACGCGGACGGGTTCGAGGAGCCGGATCCGGGCGAGCGGCGGGCGGCGTTCGGGGCGTTCCTGGCGGGCGCCGCGCGGGTGTTCGCGCCGTCCTCCGACACGGCGGGCCGGATCCGGACGGTGTACCCGGATCTGTCGGTCACGGTGCGGCCGCACGTCGAGCCGGAGCGGTCGGTGCGCTCGACCGCCCTCCAGCGGCCCGGTCGAATCCGCCGCGTCGCCGTGCTCGGCGCGATCAGCGCCACGAAGGGCGGCCTGTTCCTGCAGGCGCTCGCCACCGACGCGCAGGACCGCGACCTGCCGCTGCACTTCGCGATCGTGGGCTACTCGGACCCGGCCCTGGCGATCGGCCTGGAGCGCGTCGGGGTCGCCCAGACCGGGCGCTATTCCGGGGACCACGAGGCCCTGGACCTGGTCTGGCGGCTCTCGGCCGACCTCGTGCTGCTGCCGGCGATCTGGCCCGAGACCTACTCGTACGCGCTGACCCTGGCGCTGCGCACCGGCCTGCCGGTGGCGGCCTTCGACCTCGGCGCGCCGGCCGAGCGGCTGCGCGCCTACCCGAACGGGCACCTGCTCCCCGGCGCGCTGGCCACCGATCCGGCCGCCTTCAACGACCGCCTGCTCGCCATCGACGTCTCGGCCGCGGGCCGGCTCACCGTGCCGATCCGGGCCGCCACCTACGGCGACCTGATGGGCGACTATTACGGCCTGGACCCGGCGCCGGCCGGGACCGGGCACCCCAGCGACGAGGACGCCGCATGATCTCCGTCAACGAGGACATGAAGCAGGAGATGCTGCGCCGCGGCATCTCGGTGCTGCACCCGGCCCCGTTCGGCCTGCCGGAGGATTGCGTCTTCGAGCCGCCGTGCAGCATCAAGTGGATGGGCGTCGATTACTGCCTCACCATGGGGGCGTTCTCGTACGCGGTCAGCGGCTACTATTTCGGGGCCGACATCGCCCGCTACTGCTCGATCGGCGAGAGCGTCCAGGTCGGGCGCGGCAGCCACCCGGTCCAGTGCGGCTCGACCTCGCCGCTGTTCTACACGCACCACTCGGCCGTGTTCGACCGCATCGACCCGCGGGCGGAGGATTACGAGATCTCCGGCCCGTATCTCTGGCCCAAGCGCGTGCGTATCGGCAACGACGTCTATATCGGCCACGGCGCCTTCCTGATGCCCGACATCACGATCGGCGACGGGGCGGTGATCGGCGCCATGGCGGTGGTGACCAAGGACGTGCCGCCCTACGCGATCGTGGCCGGCAGCCCCGCCCGGATCGTGAAGATGCGCTTCCCGGACGCGCTGATCGAGCGCTACCTGAAGGTGCAATGGTGGCGCTACGCCTTCTGGGACCTGCGCCAGTGCTCGATCACCGACCCGGAGCGGTTCATCGACGCCGTCGAGGAGCGGATCGCCGGCGGCATGCAGGAATACCGGCCGGAGTTGATCCCGATCCGGTCGCTGGTGCCGGGCGCCTGAGGCCCGGCGCCCGCCGAAACGCGCCGGGCGCCCGGGGCGGCGCGCTCAGCCCGCCAGCACCCGCGCCGCCGCGTCGCCCAGCGCCCGCACGCCGAGGGCGAGGTCGGCGTCGCTGGTATCCTCCGCCCAGTGGTGGCTGATGCCGCCGATCGAGGGCACGAACAGCATCGCGGCCGGCAGGATCCGGGCGACGTTCTGGGCGTCGTGCCCGGCCCCCGACGGCATCACCTGCCACCCGCCGGGGCAGACGCCCTCGGCCGCCTCCGAGAGGGCGCGCATCAGGGCCGGGTCGCAGGGGGCGGGGATCGCCTTGGCCAGGGCCGTCAGCGTGGCCGGGCAGCGCTCGCGCCGGTTCGAGTCCCGCACCAGCGCCTCCAGGCAGGCCTCCATCCGCTCCAGCACGGGCATCGCCACGTCGCGGAACTGGAAATACACCTCGGCCCGCCCCGGGATGATGCTGAAGCCGCCGGGATCCAGGGTGATCCGTCCCGTGGTCCAGGTGCTGCGCGGGCCGCAGACCTTCGGGAATTCCCGGTCGATCGCCGCGAGCAGCCGCACCGCCGAGAGACCCGCGTCCCGGCGCTCCGCCATGGTGGTGCCGCCCGCGTGGTCCTGGTTGCCGGCGAAGTCGATCCGGAACTGCCAGATCGCCACGATGCCGCTCACCACGCCGAGATGCAGGCCGGCGGATTCGAGCTGCGTGCCCTGCTCGATGTGCATCTCGAGGAAGCCGCGGTAGCGGTCCGGGTCGAGCCGCGTCCGGGGCAGGCCGGCGAGGCCGGCGCTTGCGAGCGCGGCGCGGAGCGGCGTGCCGTCGGTGCGGTTGCGGGCCTCGTCGATCTCGGCCTCGGTCAGGTCGCCGATCGCCGAGCGGCTGCCCAGGAAGCCCCCCGAGAAGTGCCCCTCCTCGTCCGCGAAGGCGACGACGTCGACGGGCAGCCCGGCGCGGGCCAGCGCGACCCCGGCCACGACGCCCAGCGCCCCGTCGAGCCAGCCGGCCTCGTTCTGCGTCTCGATGTGGCTGCCGACCAGCAGGTGCGGGCCCGGCCCGCGGTGGCGCCCGAGCACGTTGCCGATCCCGTCGATGGAGGCCTCCAGGCCGCAGGCCTCGAGCCGGGCCATCAGCCAGCGCCGGGATTCCATGTCGTCGGCCGAGAACGTCGGCCGGTGGACGCCGGTGCGGAACCGGCCGATCTCGCGCAGTTCGTACAGGTCGGCCAGGAAGGCCCGGGTGTCGATCGCGGTCATGGTGAGCCCAGGCGATGAGGCCAAGTTTGAGGCCAAGTGTTGAGGCCGAGTGAGGCGGCCACGTGAGGAGGCCTCCGGCGGTGCAAGCCCCGTGCGGCCCGCTATTCCGCCGCCGCAGGTCTCGAGGCCGCGCCCTGCGCGCCACCCCGCGCGCCACCCCGCGCGCCACCCCGCGCACCGCCCCCCGCGCCCTCCAGCCAGGCGGCGAGATCGGCCCGGGCCCGGTCGGTGAGCGCGCGCTTCTTCAGCGCCGCCTTCTCGGGCCCGCGCAGGCGCCGGCCGGTCTCGTTGCGGGGGGCCCGCTCGAGCGGCGGGAACAGGCCGAAATTCACGTTCATCGGCTGGAACGAGCGCGGGGCGTTGGCCTCCCCGTCCGCCATCAGGTGGCCGCCGGTGATGTGGGCGATGAGCGCGCCGAGGGCCGTGCTCTGGGGCAGGGGGGCGAGGGGGTCGCCGGCCGCCTCCGCGACGGCGAAGCGGCCGGCCATCAGCCCGACCGCGGCGCTCTCGACGTAGCCCTCGCAGCCGGTGATCTGCCCGGCGAAGCGCAAGGTCGGACGGGCCCGCAGCCGGAGGGTGGCGTCGAGGAGGCGCGGGCTGTCGAGGTAGGTGTTGCGGTGCAGGCCGCCGAGGCGGGCGAACTCGGCCCGCTCCAGGCCGGGGATCATGCGGAAGACCCGCACCTGCTCGGCGTAGGTCAGCTTCGTCTGGAAGCCGACCATGTTGTACAGGGTGCCCAGCGCGTTGTCCTGGCGCAGCTGCACGATCGCGCAGGGCTTGACCAGCGGGTCGCGGGGATTGGTGAGCCCCACGGGCTTCATCGGCCCGTGGCGCAGCGTCTCGGGGCCGCGCTCGGCCATGACCTCGACGGGCAGGCAGCCGTCGAAATAGGGCGTGCCCTCCCACTGCTTGAACCCGATCTTCTCGCCCGCCACGAGGGCGGCCACGAAGGAATCGTACTGCTCCCGGGTCATCGGGCAGTTGAGGTAGTCCGCGCCCGTGCCGCCGGGTCCCGGCTTGTCGTAGCGGGACTGGAACCACGCCACGTCCATGTCGATCGAGTCGCGGTGGACGATCGGCGCGATCGCGTCGAAGAAGGCCAGCGACTCGGCGCCGGTGAGCCCGCGGATGCCCTCGGCCAGCGCCGGCGCGGTGAGCGGGCCGGTGGCGACGATGCAGGGGCCCCATTCCTCCGGCGGCAGGCCCTCGACCTCCCCGCGGACGAGGGTGACGTTCGGGTGCTGCTCCAGGGCCCGGGTCACCGCGGCGGAGAAGCCCTCGCGGTCGACCGCCAGCGCCCCGCCCGCCGGCACCTGGTTGGCGTCGGCCGCCCGCATGATCAGCGAGCTCAAGGAGCGCATCTCCTGGTGCAGCAGCCCGACGGCGTTGCCCTCGGGGTCGTCCGACCGGAACGAGTTGGAGCAGACGAGCTCGGCCAGCCCGTCGGTGCGGTGCGCCTCGGTGCCGCGCACCGGGCGCATCTCGTGGATCACGGCGCGGTGCCCGGCTTCGGCCACCTGCCAGGCGGCCTCGGATCCGGCGAGGCCGCCGCCGACGATGTGGATGGTCTGTGTCATGTCCGAGAATAGCGAAGGACCGCCGTCCGGATCAACGGGCGGCGGTCCTTCGAGGCATTCGTCTCGGGCGCTGTGGCGCGGACGCGGGGATCAGACGCGGGCGACGCCGCGGATCTCGCTGCGGTTGATGCCGAGATCGGCAAGATCGCGGTCCGACAGGCGGGACAGCTGGGTGACGGTGTCGCGGTACCGGAGATAGGCGCGGACGCGGCTCAGGACGCTACGGGCGGCGGACATGGTGTGCTGTGACCTCTGCTCGGGCAGACGATGGCGCCCCATTGCGCATCGCTGCCTCTTGTTGGTGCAACGCACATATAATCGCGCCGCAGCGCAGCAGGAGTCGTAAGGTCAAGCACCAGACCTGCGAAAATCGCATAACCGGCTTAAGAAACCGGCAAGGTTTCCGGATGGTCATTCTTTGTGCGCATGCAGGGCGCCGAGGGCCTCCCGCACGCGCGAAGGGCGCCCCGCCGGTCGGCGGGACGCCCTGCATGCCGTCTGACGAACTCGGACGGGGGCTCAGTAGAACGGGCGCGGCCCGTAGAAGCCGTAGGGCCGGTAGAAGGGCCGCGGCCGGTAGTAACCGCCGTACCCGCCGTAATAGACCGGGCGCCGCCAGTAGCCGTAGGGCCGGGGGCCCCAGTTCGGCCGGCAGATGCCCCACGGATTGGGATGGAAGCCGGGGCCGCAGCCCCCGGCCGCCTCGGCAGACCCCGCGAGCCCGAGGCCGCCGGCGATCGCGGCGGCCATCACGAGTGCCTTCGCGCGCGGTGCGCTCAGAATCGTCATGACTGGATCTCCTCAACGTTTCCGGCGGATCGGGAGCCGGTCGTTCGAGATTCGGTCCCGCCACCTGAACCGTCGCTGAGCCGTAGGTTGTGTCCGGTACAGGCCCGCGACGGCGCCGCGGCAACGCCGCTCGGAGCGCGAAGGTTGCACGCTCCGGGTCGCGACTTCAGTGCAGCGAGGGCGTGCGCAGGAACCGCTCCCGATCCCCGGAGACGAGGGCGAGCTTCACGCCGCGCCCCTCCCGGCGGATCGTGAGGGGGACCCGCACCCCGGCCTCGCCCAGGGCCCAGACGCTCCGGAACAGGGCGGCGAGGTCGGCCACCGGCTCGCCGGCCACCGCCTCGATCACGTCGCCGGCCTGGAGGCCGCCGGTCTCGGCCGGGCCGTTATCGGCGAGGCCCATCACGACGATGCCCTCCTCGCTCTCGGTGGCGTAGAGGCCGAGCCAGGGGCGGGGCGGCCGGTCGGCCCGCCCGCGCGTGGCGAGGTCCTCGAGGATCGGCGTCAGCAGATCGATGGGCACGACCATGTTGATCGGCCGCGCCGCGCCGCCGCCGCCCTGCTGCAGCTGCAGCGAGCCGATGCCCAGCAGGTCGCCCTGGGGGCCGATCAGCGCGGTCCCGCCCCAGTGCGGGTGCGCGGGGGCGGTGAACAGGGCCTCGTCGAGGACGTACTCCCAGTAGCCGGCGAATTCCTGCCGGGCCACGACCTCGACGGCGACGCAGCGCTGGCGCCCGCCCGCCCCGGCCAGCACGGCCCGGTCGCCGGTCTTGAGTCCGGCCGAGTGGCCGAGCGGGAGGGCCGGCACGCCGAGATCGCCGAGCGCCTGGACCAGGCCGAAGCCCGTGGCGGCGTCGAAGCCGAGGACGTGGCCGGGCACCGAGCGGCCGTCCCGGGTGGTGAGCCAGACGCTCTCGGCCTCGGTGACGAGGTAGCCGATGGTGAGCACCAGCCCGTCCTCGCGGATCACCACGCCGTTGCCGGCGCGCTCGGTGCCGAGCGTCTCGGCCGTGAACGCGCTGTCCGGGATCCGCGCCGACAGGGCCAGGACCGCGGAGAGCGCCCGGTCGAGGTCGTAGCCGTAATCCGCGGGCCTGGGCTGGGCCTGCGCGGGGATCTTCCACTCGCCCTGCGTCGCCATGACAATCCTTCGGCTCGTCCGCCTGCGCTCCGGTCGGCCCCGGAGCCGCGCCATCGGCACACCATAGGATGTCCGCGCCGCCCGCGTCACCCGCGGCCGGCTGCGACCCGTGGCACGGGCCCGCCCGGGGCGGCCGGGTGCGGCCCGCGGCGGCACCGGCACAAAGAAAAACCGCCCGGCGGAGCCGGGCGGCGCGCCGTCCCGGAGGACGGCCTGTCGGAGATCCGGGAGCCCCCGCCGCGCGGCGGCGGGGAGCCCGGTGTCTCGGAAGGATCTCAGTACTTGCGGACCAGCGGCGCCGGGACCGGCGCGGCGGCCGGGGTCGGCGAGTAGAGCGGCACGATGAACCGGATCCAGCCGTCGGTGGAGTAGTTGTCGCGGGTGCGGCCGAACGCGTTGGTGTACTGCGCGCCGGTCACGACGTCGCGGGCAACGTAGGCCTGGACGGTGAAGATCTTGAAGTCGTAGCCGATGAGGCCGCCGATGGCGAAGCGGCCGCGGTTGCCGGCCGCCGCGCTGGCCTGGCTGATGTCGAAGTTGTAGGTGCCGTAGGCGATCGGGCCGATCTCGAAGTTGCCGAACTTCTTGGTCGCCGTGAGGTCGAAGTTCAGCGAGTCCGACAGGCGGATCGGGCCGATGGCGGCGCCGACCTGGCCGGGGAAGCGGCCGGGCGAGTCGTAGATGTTGGCGGTCAGGTTGGCGGTCAGGTTCCAGCCGTCACCCGTGTAGCTGCCGGCGACGCCGAAGCGGTAGGTGTTGGAGGAGAGCTGCGGCAGGACCGGGGTGGCCGTCGTGCCGTTCGCGGTGATGATCGAGCCGCGGTCGCCGTTCAGGTCGTTCAGGTAGGCGCCGCCGAGCAAGCTGACGCCGAAGTTGTTGCCGAGGTCGAAGGCCCAGATGCCGCCGACGAAGGTGCCGACGTTGATCGAGATGTCCTTGTTGCGCACGCCCGCCGGGTTGCGGGTGAAGGCGAACACGGTCGGGGGCGCCACGAGCAGCTCGACGCGGCCGCCGAACGGCACGAACGGGGTCGACCAGACCAGGACCGGGATGTTGACGGCCGTGTCGGGCGAGTTCGGCGCGTCGGTGCGGCGATAGGTGAACGTGTTGATCGCGTAGAGGCCTTCCGGCAGCGGCGCGCCGACGGCGAGGCCGACCTGCTCGCCCGGAACCGTCGTGGTCTGCGCCTGCGCGATCGTCGAGGTCATGCCGACCGTGAGCGCGACCGTGCCGGCCGCGAGCCAGTTCTTCATCATTTTCTCATTCCTTCCCAAGGTCATACGGCGTCCGTCCCGCATTCGGCACTTCCCTGCCGGTCTGCTCGCCTATCGCGGCTGCCGGCTTCGGACCTGCCGAGCGCCCCCACGGAGCCTGCCCGTCTCAACGTCTGCGACTATTCTACAGAGACCTGCGGAAAGACAGTGGAATGCTCGCCGAAACGCCACAACCGGCCGAACCGTTGCGCAAAAGCCGCATTTTTGCGGCGATGCAACACTGTCCACAGACCCTGCTCGGACCGCGGTTTCGGCAAAATATCGTTGAACGGTCAAGCTGTTGCCGGCCCGGGCCGCGGGAGAATCCGGCAAAGGCGGGAAGGTGATCGGGCAGGCCGCCGGTCCGGACGCGCGGGCCGGGATCCGGCTCCGAGCCGGTCGGCGGCGGGTCCGGAGCCGGATCCGGCCGCTCGAATCACCGTCCGCGGGCGCGGGGTCCGGCCGAGACCCGGCAGAAACTGCCGCGCCGGCCCGGGAGCGGGTGATCGTCGCGTCGGACCCGCGCCCGCACTGCAGGGGCGGGGGCGCGTCCGGCACGGTCGCCGGTGCGTGCGATGCCCGCCCCCGGACGGTCCGCCCCCCCTCCGCCGCCGCGCTACTCCGCGGCGCGACCGCGGCTCGCGGGTGAGGCGGGCCGCCGCTCCAGCACCTCGCGCAGGAACCGGCCGGTATGGCTGGCCTTGGCGCGGGCGATCTCTTCCGGCGTGCCCTGCGCCACCACCCGGCCGCCGCCGTCGCCGCCCTCGGGGCCCATGTCGATCACCCAGTCGGCGGTCTTGATCACTTCGAGGTTGTGCTCGATCACCACCACGGTGTTGCCCTGGTCGACCAGCTCGTGGAGCACCTCCATGAGCTTGGCGACGTCGTGGAAGTGCAGGCCGGTGGTCGGCTCGTCGAGGATGTAGAGGGTGCGGCCGGTGGCGCGCTTCGACAGCTCCTTGGAGAGCTTCACGCGCTGCGCCTCGCCCCCCGACAGGGTGGTGGCCTGCTGGCCGACATGGACGTAGTGCAGGCCGACCCGCTTCAGGGTCTCGAGCTTGTCGCGGATCGCCGGCACCGCCTTGAACAGCTCGGCCGCCTCCTCGACGGTGGAGTCGAGCACGTCGGCGATGGACTTGCCCCGGTACTTCACCTCCAGGGTCTCGCGGTCGTAGCGCTTGCCCTTGCAGACGTCGCAGGTGACGTAGACGTCCGGCAGGAAGTGCATCTCGATCTTGATGACGCCGTCGCCCGAGCAGGCCTCGCAGCGCCCGCCCTTGACGTTGAACGAGAAGCGGCCGGGCTGGTAGCCCCGCGCCTTGGCCTCGGGGAGGCCCGCGAACCAGTCGCGGATCGGCGTGAAGGCGCCGATATAGGTGGCGGGGTTCGAGCGCGGCGTGCGGCCGATCGGCGACTGGTCGATGTCGATGACCTTGTCGAGGTGCTCCAGCCCCTCCAGCCGCCCGTAGGGGGCCGGGTGCTCCAGGGCGCCGTTCAGCTTCTTGGCGACGGCCTTGTAGAGGGTGTCGATCACCAGGGTGGACTTGCCGCCCCCCGAGACGCCGGTGATGCACGTGAAGGTGCCGAGCGGGATCTCGACGTCCACGTCCTTGAGATTGTTGCCCCGCGCGCCGAACAGGCCGAGCTTGCCCTTCCGGCCCTTGCGGCGGGCGGTCGGGGTGCGCACCGCCATCGCGCCCGTGAGATACTTGGCGGTGAGCGAGGCGGGGTTCGCCAGCACCTCCGCGGGGGTGCCCTGCGCGATGATCTCGCCGCCGTGGATGCCGGCGCCCGGGCCGACATCGACCACGTAATCGGCCTGCAGGATCGCGTCCTCGTCGTGCTCGACCACGATCACCGAGTTGCCGAGGTCGCGCAGGCGCTTGAGCGTGCCGAGCAGCCGCTCGTTGTCGCGCTGGTGCAGGCCGATCGAGGGCTCGTCCAGCACGTAGAGCACGCCGGTCAGGCCGGAGCCGATCTGCGAGGCGAGGCGGATGCGCTGGCTCTCGCCGCCCGAGAGCGAGCCGGAGCCGCGGGCGAGCGTCAGGTATTCCAGGCCGACATCCACCAGGAAGCTCAGCCGGTCGCGGATCTCTTTCAGGATCCGGACCGCGATCTCGTTCTGCTTCGCGGTCAGCTTCCCGGGCAGGTCCGAGAACCAGCGGTGCGCCTCGGAGACCGAGAGGGCGGTCACGTCGGCGATGTCCGCCATGGCGACCTTCACGGCCAGAGCCTCGGGCTTCAGCCGCTTGCCGCCGCAGGCGGCGCAGGGCGTCTCGCTCATGAAGCGCCCGATCTCCTCGCGCACGGCGTCCGAGTCGCTCTCCTTGTAGCGGCGCTCCAGGTTCGGGATCACGCCCTCGAACGGCTTGTTGACCGTGTACTTGCGCAAGCCGTCGTCGTAGGCGAAGCGCACCGCCTGCTTGCCCGAGCCGTAGAGCACGATGGCGCGGGCCGTCTCCGACAGGCTCTGCCAGGGGACGCCCGTCTTGAAGCCGAAATGCTCGGCGAGCGCCTCGAGCGTCTGGCCGTAATAGGGCGAGGTCGACTTCGCCCAGGGGCCGACCGCGCCGCGCTTCAGGCTCAAGGCCGGATCGGAGATCACCAGCTCGGGATCGATCCGCATCTCGTGGCCGATGCCGCTGCAGGTCGGGCAGGCGCCGAACGGGTTGTTGAACGAGAACAGCCGCGGCTCGATCTCCGCGATGGTGAAGCCCGAGACCGGGCAGGCGAAGCGCGACGAGAAGGTGACGGTCCGCGGCGCCTCGCCCTCGGGGGCGTCGGCGAACACGATCTCGGCGACGCCGTCGGCGAGTTCCAGCGCGGTCTCGAAGGACTCGGCCAGCCGCGAGCCGATATCGGCCCGGACCACGATCCGGTCCACCACCACGTCGATGTCGTGCTTGAACTTCTTGTCGAGCTTGGGCACATCGTCGATGGCGTAGTATTCGCCGTTCACGCGCAGCCGCTGGAAGCCTTTTTTCTGATATTCGGCGATCTCCTTGCGGTACTCGCCTTTCCGCCCGCGAACCACGGGCGCCAGCAGGTAGAGCCGGGTCTTCTCCGGCAGCTCCAGCACCCGGTCGACCATCTGCTGGACGGTCTGGCTCTCGATCGGCAGGCCGGTGGCCGGCGAGTAGGGGATGCCGACCCGCGCCCAGAGCAGGCGCATGTAGTCGTAGATCTCGGTCACCGTCCCCACGGTCGAGCGGGGGTTCTTCGAGGTGGTCTTCTGCTCGATCGAGATCGCCGGCGACAGCCCGTCGATCTGGTCGACGTCGGGCTTGGACATCATCTCCAGGAACTGGCGGGCGTAGGCCGAGAGCGACTCGACGTAGCGGCGCTGCCCCTCGGCGTAGATCGTGTCGAAGGCGAGCGACGACTTGCCCGAGCCCGAGAGCCCGGTGAAGACCACGAGCTTGTCCCGCGGGATGGTCAGGTCGACGTTCTTGAGATTGTGCTCCCGGGCGCCGCGGATCGCGATGACCCGCCGGTCCTCGACGGGGGCCGGCGCGGCGTCGAACAGGGCCTCCAGCTTGGCGTCGATGGCGGCCTCGGTCCGCGCAGCGGACGCCTCGCCCTTCGCGCGGGCCGGCTTGGGCTGGGCTGCCTTGGCCGGAACTGCCTTCACAGGGGCCACCTTGGCCGGAGCTGTCTTGGCCGGGACCGCCTTGACGGGCGACTTGGGAGCGGCTTTGGCGGCGTCGGCGCGGCTTGCGGCACGACTTCCAGCTTGGGCTTTGGCCATGAGGGCGGCGGTCTTTCGAGGCGTCGACGCGGTCAGATCGGATTCGCGCGCGGGCCAGCCGCCGCAACGGCCTCATGTCGAGCCCGACGGGGCTCACGGCAAGATGCGGCCGGCGGGACGCAGGCCCGTCATGCGCCGCCCTTGCTAGAACGAAACGCGTACGGCGGCAACACTTCGGTGTAGCGGCGGTGCGGGTGACGTCATCGACGCCTCAGCCTATAAGATAATTTGTGAAAAACGCTTATCGTCGGGCGCGTGATCCTTCCGGGCGAATAACGGAGACCCCATGGCGACCATGACGATTTCCCTGCCCGACCCGATGAAGGAGTGGATCGAAGCGCAGATCAGACAGGGCGATTATGCCAGCACGAGCGACTACGTCCGCGACCTCGTGCGCCGTGACCGCGAGAGACGAGCCCAGGCCGATTTGACGCTTGAGGATCTGCGCCGGATCGTCGACGAGGCCCGCGCCGGAGGACCGAGCCGCCGCAAGGTGCCCGAGATCCTCGCCCGGGCCAGGAAGCACGCGCAGTCTGACCAACCGCTAGATGAGTGACTATACCCTCACGGCGCGGGCTGAAGCGGATCTGTTCGACATCGCTGTCTATGGTTACCGGCAGTTCGGTATCCGCCAAGCGGAAGCCTATGCTGACGGGTTGGAACGCATCTTCCAGCTTCTTGCCGACAATCCCCGCATGGGCCGGACAGCTGCCGCGATCCGGCACGGCGTGCATCGGCACGAGTACGCCGCCCACGTCATCCTGTACGAGCCGGTGGAAGGCGGTGTCTTGATCCTGGCCATCGTCCACGGCCGCAGCGTGAGGGGGCTCGACCTGTAGCGTGGGTTTTCGCTGCGCTGCCCGAGCCGCCCGAGCCCCGAGATGCGACGCGATCGACAGGTGCCGATGCCAGCATGCGACGCGACCGATCCGGCCGCCCTCCGCGGTTCCGACGACCGCACGGCCACCCAGCAGCGCCTGTCCACGCGGCTCCTGTTCCTGATCGTGGGCATCGCCAACGCCACCTGGGCGCCCCTGGTGCCGCTGGTGAAGGACCGCGCCGGCCTCGACGAGGCCGGGCTCGGCCTGCTGCTCCTCACCTTCGGCATCGGCTCGCTCCTGGCGATGCCGAGCGCCGGGGCGGCGGCCGCGCGGCTGGGATACCGGCCGGTCCTGCTCGCCGGGACGCTGGCGCTCGGCCTGGCCCTGCCGGTCCTGGCCCTGGCCTCCGGGCTCGTCCCGCTCACCGGGGCGCTGCTGCTGTTCGGGGCCGGGATGGGGGCGGTGGACTGCGTCATGAACCTGCAGGCCGTCGCCGTCGAGCGCGCCGGCGGGCGGCCGATGATGTCGGGCTTCCACGGCCTCTACAGCCTCGGCTGCATCCTGGGGGCGCTGATCGCCAGCGTCCTGCTGGCCGCCGGGCTCGGCGCGGGCTGGAGCGCGCTGCTGCTCGTCGGGGGCATCGCGGCCCTGTTCGCGGCGGCCTGGCCCGGCATCCTGCGGACCGACCGGGCAGGGGGCGGCGACAGCGGCGGTCCCGCCCTCGCGCTGCCCCGGGGCCCGGTGCTGGTCCTCGGCCTGCTCTGCTGCGTGGTGTTCCTCACCGAGGGCTCGGCCCTCGATTGGAGCGCGGTGTTCCCGATCCAGCAGCGCGGGCTCGATCCGGCCTGGGCGGCGCTCGGCTACGCTTCCTTCTCGGTCACCATGACGGCCGGCCGGCTCGGCGGGGATGCGATCGTGGCCCGCCTCGGCCGGCGGCCCGTGGTGATCCTCGGCGGCCTGCTGGCGGCGGCCGGCCTCGCGCTCTCGGTCGTCGTCCCGGCCTGGGAGGCGGCGCTCGCCGGCTACGCCCTGGTCGGGGCGGGCTGCGCCAACATCGTCCCGGTCCTGTTCACGGCGGCGGGGCGCCAGACCGCGATGCCCGCGCGCGTGGCGGTGCCGGCGGTGACGACGCTGGGCTATGCCGGGGTGCTGGCGGGGCCCGCGCTGATCGGCTTCGCCGCGCAGGCGCTCGGCCTGCCCGCGTCCCTGCTGATCGTGGCGGCGCTGCTCCTCGGCGTGGCGGCGGCCGGCCGGTCCCTGCGGGTGTGACCCCTCACGCCTCGGCGTTGCGCGCCATGAAGGTGGCGGGCGTCCCGTCCTCCGGGTTCACGAAGACGATGTCGGTCGGCGCCCGCCGGGGCGTGTCGATCGACAGGAACACCACCGGGTCCCCGGGCTCGAGCGCCGGCATCGCGTGGACCGTGCCCTTCTCGAAGAACAGGAGCTGGCCCGGGCCGAACGCCGTCTCGGCGGCCGGATCGCCCAGCCAGACCCGGCCCCGGCCCGAGAGGCAGTAGAGGTACTCGTCGCAGGTGGCGTGATAGTGCGGCGGGGTCGGCCGGTAGACCCGGAACACCCGGGCGCTCGCCGCCTCCCGGTCGGTCAGGTAGGTATCGACCAGGAGGGTCTCGGCGCTGTCGGGCAGACCCGCCGCCAGCACCGTCACGTCGAAGAGGCCGGTCCCCGCCGCGTCCGCCATCACGTCCTCCTCAATCGGAAAAACCTTCGAGCACGATCTTCCCCCTGGCGCGCCCGCTCTCGACCAGCGCGTGGGCGCGCCGCAGGTTCGCGGCGTCGATCCGCCCGTAATGCTCCCCCAGGGTGGTGCGCAGGCGCCCGGAATCAACGAGGCGGGATATCTCGTCGAGGAGCGCACCCTGGGCGGCGATGTCGGCGGTGGCGAACATCGAGCGGGTGAACATGAACTCCCAGTGCAGCGACAGGCTCTTGCGCTTGAGGAGCCCGACGTCGAGGCGCTCCGGATCGTCGATCAGGGCGAGGCGGCCCTGCGGGGCGATCAGTTCCACGATCGCGGCGAGGTGGGCGTCGGTGCTGGTCGTGGAGAAGACGAGGCCCGGCGCGCCGATCCCCAGGGCCGCCACCTCCGCCGCCAGGGATCTGGAATGGTCGACCACGTGGTGGGCGCCGAGGTCCCGGCACCAGGCCGCCGTCTCAGGCCGCGACGCGGTGGCGATCACGGTGAGGTCGGTGAGTTCCCGGGCGAGCTGGATCGCCACCGAGCCGACGCCCCCCGCGCCGCCGACGATCAGGATCGCCGGGGCCGCGCCCGGCACCGGCTTGTCCCCGTCGAGCCGGTCGAACAGGGTCTCCCAGGCGGTGATCGCGGTGAGCGGCAGGGCGGCGGCCTGCGCCCAGTCGAGGCTCTTCGGCTTGTGCCCGACGATGCGGGCATCGACGCAATGGTATTCGGCGTTCGTCCCCGGCCGGGTGAGGTCGCCCGCGTAGAACACCGCGTCGCCCGCGGCGAAACCCTGGACCTCCGCGCCGGCGGTGACGACGGTGCCGGCCGCGTCCCAGCCGAGCACCTTGGTGCCGCCTTCCTCCGGCTCGGCCCGCCGCCGGACCTTGGTGTCGACCGGGTTCACCGAGACCGCCTCGACCTTCACCAGCAGGTCGCGCGGGCCGGGCTCGGGCTGGGGCAGGTCGAGGTCGACCAGGGCCTCGGGATCGGTGATCGGCAGGGACTTGCGGTAGCCGACGGCGCGCATGGTGATCTCCTCGGAGTGTCGCCGCAGGAGATGCCGCCCGCCTTCACGGGCCGCAAGTACGCACATAAAACGCCACTAGTGCCGGAAATGATACCGTCGGAGACAGCCCATGCCCCGCACCCGCCGCCACACGGGCGCCTGCAGCCCCGGCTGCGCCGTCGAGGCGACGCTCCGGCTCATCGACGGCAAGTGGAAGGGCGTGATCCTCTACCACCTGCTGGAGGGGACCCTGCGCTTCAACGAGATCCGGCGGCGCCTCGCCAGCGTGACCCAGCGCATGCTCACCAACCAGCTGCGCGAAATGGAAGCCGACGGCCTGATCACCCGGACGGTCTACGCCGAGGTTCCTCCGAAGGTAGAATACAGCCTGACCGAGCGGGGGCGGTCCCTCGATCCGGTCATCCGCGCGCTGAAGACCTGGGGTGATCTGCACGCGGAATTGGCAGATACGACTCAAAACGCCGCCTGATTGGGCAAACCGGTGCCGAATATGGGCGCGACCACATAACCGGATCTTTATGACTTGGCCGGAAGGTGGCGCATCTCCCGCCGGACGGTTCCAGAACTTCCGATGCCGATCCTCGCCTCGCTCCGCGCCCGCATCCTGGCGGTGGCGCTCGCCCCGTGCCTCGCCTTCGCGGGGGCGGCGGGCCTCGCCGTGTCGGACCAGTGGGCGCGCCGCGCCGAGATGGGCCGGGTGGAGGGCCTGGTCGGCCTCGCCTCCCGGATCAGCGCCTTCGTGCACGAGGCCCAGCGGGAGCGCGGCGCCTCGAGCCTGTTCCTGGGCGCGAAGGGCGCGCAGTTCGGCCCGGAACTGGCGGCCCAGCGCGTGCGCACCGACGCGGCCCTCGCCGGGCTTCCCGAGGCCATGAAGGCCGCGACGGGCTTCGGGCCGGTCTTCCAGGCGCGCGGTGAGGGCTTCGCGCGGGCGCTGACCGGGCTGGCCGCGCAGCGCCGGGCGGTCGACACCCTGACGGCGGCCCCGCCGCAGGCCCTGGCCTACTACACGGGCCTGATCGGGGAGGGGCTCGGCCTCGTGCGGGCCATGGGCGGCGCGATCGACGAGGCCGGCCTCGCCGCCCGGGCGAACGCCTACGCGGCCTTCCTGGCGCTGAAGGAGGCCGCCGGCCAGGAGCGGGCCGCCGCCTCGGCGGTCTTCGCCTCCGGCACCCTCGACCTCGCGGCCGCCCGCCGCCTCGCGACCCTCGCGGCCGACCAGGCGACCTATGCCGGCCTGTTCCGGGCCGGCGCCGAAGCGGGGCAGGCGAGCCTGCTCGACGCCGCGGAGGCGACCGAGCCGTCCCGCGCGGTCGCCCGCCTGCGCGCGGGCGTGCAGGAGACGATGCCGGGGACGCCCCCGGCCTTCCGCGACGCGCCGGGGTGGTTCCGCCTCGCCACGCAGCGGATCGACGCCCTCAAGGGCGTGGAGGATCGGCTCACCGCCGACCTGGTGGCGGCCGCGGGGGCGGCGCACGCCCGCGCCGAGCGGATGCTGGCCCTCTGGGCCGCCGGCGGGCTCGCCCTGTTCGCCCTCTCGGCCGGCCTCGCGGTCTGGCTCGGCACGGCCATCGCCCGGCCGCTCTCCCGGATGGCCGGGGTGCTGACCGCGATCGGCCGGGACGCGGGCACGGCCGACCTGACCATCCCGACCGGCGGGCCGCGCGAGGTCCGGGCGATCGCCGCGGCCGCCCTGGCGTTCCGCGACAGCGTCGCCGAGCGCCAGGCGGCCCGGGCCGCGCAGGAGCGGCTCGCCGCCGAGACCGCGGCGGCCCAGCGCGCGGCCGCCCTCGGCCTCGCCGACAGCTTCGAGCGCCAGGTCGGCGGGATCGTCGAGGCCGTCTCGGCGGCGGCGGCCCAGCTGGAGGCCTCCGCGCACGGGATGGCGCGGGCCGCCCAGGACACGACCGATCTGAGTCGGGCGGTGGCGGTGTCGGCCGATTCGGCCGCCCGCTCGGCCGACACGGTGGCGGCGGCCACCGAGGAGCTCACCGCCTCGGTCCGGGAGATCGGCGTGCAGGTCGGGTCCTCGGCGGACCTCGCGGCGAACGCCACGCGGAGCGCCGACGGCATGGCCGGGGAAGTCCACCGCCTCGCCCAGGCGGCCGGCAGCATCGGGGAGATCGTCGCGATCATCTCGCAGATCGCCGGCCAGACCAACCTGCTGGCGCTCAACGCCACCATCGAGGCGGCCCGCGCCGGGGAGGCCGGCCGCGGCTTCGCGGTGGTGGCCGCCGAGGTCAAGACGCTCGCGGAGCAGACCGCCAGGGCCACCGAGGAGATCGCCGGCAAGGTCGCGGAGATCACCGGATCGACCGAGGCCTCGGTCCGGTCGATCGGCGGCATCACGGCGGTGATCCGCGACCTCGCGCGGATCGGCGCCGAGATCGCCGCCATGGTCGAGCAGCAGGGGGCGGCCACCGCGGAGATCGCCCGGACCACCGCGCAGACCTCGCAGGACACACGCGGCGTCTCGGGCCACATGGCGGGTGTCGGCGCGGCGGCCGGCACGGCGAGCCAGGGCTCCGCCCAGGTGCTGCGGGCGGCGGCCGACCTGTCCCGGCAGGCGGGCGACCTGCGCGGCGCCGTCGAAGGCTTCCTGGCCCGGGTCCGCGCGGCCTGAAGAGAGGCTTCCGGCGGGTCGAGACCCCTGGCGGAGTCGGGAACCGTCTCGGCGCGAGGCGGCCCGGGGAACCGATGACGGGCTTGCGGCCGCCACGACACGCCGCGCTCCCTGGGCGGCACGGCGATCCAGGACTTCGAGGCCGAACGCGCCGACCGCCACGAAGGCCCCGCGCCGGCCGCGAGAGGGCACGGGGACGGTGCACGCCCGGAACCCCGGGGCTTCAGCGCGGGATCCGGGCCGGATCGCCTCCGGGCTTCCGGCTCGGTCGGGAATCAGTCGGGAATCGCGAAGCCGATCGACAGACACAGGGCCGCGACGGCCGTCAGGGCCATGGCGGCCTGACGGACCTGACGCCAGCGCGCGCTGCGCGCGCGCTCCTCCGGGCTGGCGCCGAGCTGGAGCTCGTCGTCGAAGCCCTTCACGAAGGATTCGAAACTCGGGAAGGCGCGCCGCGCGAGCCAGATCCACACGCCGACGGCGATCAGGCCGAGGACCCAGCCGCCGTAGGTAAACGCATCGTCCAACATCCGGCGCAGCCCTCGAGACGACGCCCCCCTCGCGACTTATTCTACGGGAAGTTGCGAAGATTGCCTAGGCGGAAGAAGGGCTTCCGGTGGCGGTTCCGTGTTTCCGAACGTGTCTCGCCGGGACCGATCGGGTGCCGGTCCGGCCGCGTCCCCGTCGCGCGTCCGTCACGGCCCCGTCGGGTTCCTGTCGCTCCCCTGTCAGTCTCTTGTCAGTCTCTCTCGCGGCCGAGGGCGTAGAGGGTGATGGCGGCGGCGTTCGAGACGTTGAGGCTGCGGATCGCGCCCGAGAAGGGGATCCGGGCCAGGACGTCGCAGCAGCCCCGGGTCCGCTCGCGCAGGCCCTTGCCCTCGGCGCCCAGCACGATCACCAGCGGCCGCGCGATCGTCAGCGCGTCGAGGCTCTCGGGCGCGTCCGAATCGAGGCCGACCCGGGTGAAGCCGCGCTCGCCCAGGGCGATCAGGGCCTCGGCGAGGTTCCGGACGGTCACGAAGGGCACGTGCTCCAGGCCGCCGGAGGCGGATTTCGCCAGGACCCCGGTGGCGCCCGGCGCGTGGCGCGCCGTGGTGACGATCCCGGCGACCCCGAAGGCCGCGGCGGTGCGCACGATCGCCCCGACATTGTGCGGGTCCGTGATCTGGTCGAGCGCCAGCAGCAGCGCGTCGGCGGGCAGGTCGTCGAGGCCGGGCGCGGGCAGGGGCTCGGCCTCCAGGTACAGGCCCTGGTGGACGGCGTCCGGGCCGAGCAGGCGGCCGATGTCGCTCGGCCGCACCAGCTCCGGGGCGATCCGCACGGCGCCGCCGAACTCGGCCTCCAGCCGCGCGGCCGCGTTCTCGGTGGCGAGCAGCCGGTGCAGGCCGCGCTGGGCGTTGCCCAGGGCCTGCACCACGGGATGCCACCCGTAGAGCACGGTCGGCCCGTCGCCGCCCTCCTCCCACGGGCGGGACGCCCCGCCCGGGCGACCTCCGGACCGGGGGGCGGGGCGCCGGGGCCCGTGCGGGCGGGGCCGGGCGGGGCGTCCGCCGGGCGGCCGGGCGTCGTCGCGGCGATCCGTCATCGGGCCGCGATCGGCGAAGGGGCCCTGGGTCGGGCGAGGCTGGGTCGGGCGAGGCTGGGCCAGACGAATTCGGGCAAGGGGGGCATCGGCGCGCTCTTCTCTGAGGGCCCTGTCGGAAGGAGCCGAGAAACCGGGCGGCATCGCGCGCGTCAAGCCGGCATCACACCGGGAACTGCCGGCAGCCCTCGGGGATCCAGGGCCAGGACGACCGACGGAGCGCGCCGGCACGGCACCGGATTCCGTCGCCGACCCGTCAAGTCGGGACGGTCCTCCCGCGTAGGAATGTGGAAAACGAACTCATATTCCCTTTGTGACCTGTGCATGTGCGGGCGCGACACGGTCGTTCGTCAGAACGAACGGGCTGGTCCGCAGTAGGAAGATTATCTGGACGAATCTCTCAGAGAGTCAGTTCAGCAAGTTATATGGGGTGGCGAATTCCGCATCTGTGCCAGGGCCTTGGCCTGCGTTCGCGCATTCGACTCTGCGCCGGCCCGCATCGGACTCTGCGTCGCGGCGTATCCGATTCTGCGCCCGGGCGGCCGGTCGGCGTATCGGAATCTGCGCGGCGGCGTATCCGATTCGGCGCGAATCCGGGCCCGGAGCGGTGAATAACGGGGACGGACACCGAGCGGTCCCGCGTATCGGACTCTGCGTGGGATCGCCGGGGGAGCGGGGCCCGTATCGAACTCTGCGCGTGCCGGCCCGGGAGCCGGCCGTGAAGGGAGCAGTGTCGGCCCGCTTTCCGGCGCGTCCCCGCGACCGGGGAAGCGTGGATTGCCGGGACAAGGCCGATCGGACGGGGGCCGCGGCGGGCGAATCGTGGCATGGCAGGATCGGGCCGTCCGTCCGCCTGGCGGATCGACGGCCCGTGTACCGCGGGCCGAGGGGCGATGAGCATCGAGGAGAAGATCGCCGGGATCCACGACCCGGACCTGCGGGCCGAGATCGAGGCGGCGCGCGGCGGCTTCCTGTTCGCGCAGATCGTCGAGCACGTCCTGCACCGTCAGCGCGAGCGCGATGCCCAGGCCGCCCTCCTGGGGGAGGAGGAGAGCCGCCGGGCCGGGCTGTCCCGCGACCAGCGCCGCCGCGACGCGGTGCGCCTCGTGATCGAGAACGAGCCGGCCGTCCCGTCGAGCCTCCAGCACATCCACTCGGTCCTGGCGCTGTGCGGCCTGCCCTACCGGGACCCCGGGCCGGTGCGGGAATTCTCCCGCAGCTACGGCCGCAACTCGCTCAACCTGATCGCCGGCCGGATCAAGGACCCAGAGACCGGCGCCTTCGAGCCCCAGGGGCTGCCCTACGGCCCGAAGGCCCGGCTGGTGCTGCTGCACCTCTGCACCGAGGCCGTGCGCCAGCGCAGCCCCACCGTGAAGGTGGCCGAGACCCTGTCGGGCTTCATGCGGGAGATGGGCTTCGCGGTCACGGGGGGCGAGCGGGGCACCATCCGCCAGTTCAAGGAGCAGCTGAACCGGCTGGCCGCCTGCTCCATGCAGATCGGCCTCTGGGACGGGCGCGACAGCGCGACCACCCTCAACGTCCCGCCGTTCCGCAGCCTGGAACTGTGGCGCCCCCGCGCCGGGGAGGGGGACGACGAGGCCGGCCGCACGGTGCGCTTCGATCCCGAATTCTACGAGACCCTGATCCGGCACGCCCTGCCGGTGGACCTGCGGGCGGCCCGGGCCTTCTCGGGCTCGGCGCGCAAGCTCGACCTGCTGTTCTGGACCGGCTACCGCCTGCGGTCCCTGCAGCGGCCGCTCCGCCTGACCTGGGCCAACCTCCACGCGCAGTTCGGGGCCGAGAACGCCTCGATCCGCAGCTTCCGCCAGGCGTTCAAGGCCGATCTCGCGCATCTGCGCGAGGTGTTTCCGCGGCTGCCGCTGGTGCTCGACGACGGCGGGCTGACCCTGCACCCGGCCGATCCCAGCACGCTGCTCGTGCCGCCTCGCCCTGCGGCTAAGGGAATACGGAAGCGCCTCAAGGAATAGAACAGGGATCGCTGCCTCTCATTCCCTCAGGGAATGGCTGCCTGACGGAATATGTGACGGTGGCTATTCCCTGAATGGCGCGGAATGAGATATGTGTTCCGTCCGCCTGGAAGGAACATCACGTGGCCCTGTCGGATTCCGAGATCGCGGCGCGGCTCGCCGCGCTGCGACGCCAGCGCGAGGCGCTCGATCGGGAGATCGCCGATCTCGTCCTCTACCAGGAGCTCGGCCGCCGGCTCGCGGCCGGCGGAGCGGACGCGCGGCCGGACCCGGCCCCGAAGCCCGAACCGCCGGCAGGGCCACGCCGAGACCCGGCCGACGAGCCGCCGCGGGGGCGGGACGTACGGGACGTCCTAGAGGCCCGGTCCGGATCGCTTGCCGACGCGGCGGGCGCGGACCCCGGGCACTGGGGCGCGCGGGCCGGTCCGGCGGCGCGGTCCGCGGGGGCGCCCGGTCCCGTCGGCGCCGCCGGACCGATCCCGCCGGCGATCGCCTTCACGGAGGACGCCGCCGGCGCCCGCCGCTACGGCCGGGCCTTGGTGCAGGCGGCCTGCGCGGCGATCGCGCGGGCGGGCCGGCCGCTGCACGCGGCCGAGATCCTGGAGGTGCTCGCCGGGCAGGGCTTCACCCTTCCCGGCCGGGATCCGGTGGCGGCCCTCAACACGCGCCTGTGGAAGCGGTCCGGGCCGGGCGGCCCCCTGAACCGGGTCGCCGAGGCCACCTACGCCCTGGCATCCATCCCGGGATCCGCCCCGGCATGGCCGGGGCCGGAGCCCGCCTGAGGGGCGCCGGTCACGAAGACGTGAGGCCGGACCCCGCCGGCTCCCCCATATTGGGGGGGCGCCGCGACGGGCGATCTGCTTGGCTGCGCGCCGGCAGACGGCGTCCCGGCCGGGGAGGACGTGCATGGACAGGATCGGCCGTGATCGGATGATCGGGCGGGCGCGATGACCGCGGCGCTCGCCGCGCCGGCCACGCAGGTCTGCGCCTTCATGCTCGGCTGCGCGCTGATCCACGTCGCCCGCGGCCACGCCGATCTGATCACGCGGCTCCTCGCCGTCACGGCGGTCGGCGCGGCCGTGCTGGTGCTTCTCGTCGCTTCCCTCGACTACGCGCCGGAAGGCGGAACCTTCGACGAGGTCACCGTCTACGCGGCCTCCTGATCCGGCCGCCCGATCCGGCCGCTTGGCCCATCAGGGGCCGCTCAGTTGACCAGGCAGAAGCCCTGACCGGTGCCGATCCGGCGCTCCTGCGCGCACCAGGGCTTGGACGCGCCGGGGCCGGTCGCCGGAACCTTCAGGCTGGCGGTCGTCTGCGCGGGGTCGGCGGCGGTGCCGCGGAGGGTGAGGCTGCCGACGGGCACCCGGCCGGGCGCGGGCCGGAGCGCGACCGGATCGGGGCCGGCCTCCGCTCGCGATCCCGGCGCGACCGCGCCGTCCGGTGCCGGGAGCGCGGGGCTCGCCGCCACCGGTTGCACCGGGTCGGGCGGGCTCAGGGTCGCGAGGCCGGGCATGTCCTGCGCCGCCGCGGCGCCGCACAGGACCAGGCAGGCGGCCGAGGCCGCAAGGAACCTGATCATCGACGAAGCTCCTGACGAGAACCATTCCGCCGGCCGGTCCCGCGGGCCGGACCTGCCGTGAGGCTGAGTCTGGCCTCCCGCTCGTTAAAGGGGCGCGAAGATTCAGGATTAACCGGTTTTGAAGATCGCCGTCTCCCCGGAGGCGGACAGCCTTGACGGCCCGCGCGGCGGGCCGCCGTCGTCCGGGAATGGAGGCCCGGCGACCGGGTGCGGACGCGGCGCGGAGCCGCTCCCGATCGCGCCGGGAACGGCTCCGTGCCGTCGTTTCGGGCCGTCGGTTCGGGCCGTGTCGCCGCGAACCGCCCCGGGTGGGCGGCGCGCCCTCCGCCCGACGGGTCTCGCCGCCGGCGGAGGGCGCCAGGGTCCTCAGTGCGCCGGGGCCGCCACCGCGGCGGCGAGCCGGTCGTGCGGGACACCCGACCCGCCCACCACCGCGATCCGGCTGCCGCCGGCGCTGCGCCGGCTCGCCCAGTCGCCGATCATCTCCAGGCAGGTGTGGTCGATGGCCGCGAGGTTGTCGGTGGCGAGGCGGACCTCGCCGCCCGCGGGGGTCCGCTCCAGGGCCGCCGTGAGGCTCGGCAGCTGCAGGAAGGTCGCCGCCCCCGACAGGCGCAGCTCCGGCACGCCGGGCACTTCGGGGGCCGCCGCGTGCTCGATCCGGAGCCGTCCCTTGCGCAGGCTTGGCAGGGCCTGGATCAGGCTCAGGGCGAGGCCGGTGAGCACCCCGGTGAGCAGGTCCACCGCCACCACGGTGGCCATCGTGGCGAGCCAAATCGCCGCGGTCAGCCAGCCGTAGCGGGCCTGCAGGTGCAGGGCGTGGGCCGGGCTCGCCAGCCGCCAGCCGGTGACCACCAGGATGCCGGCGAGGCTCGCGGTCGGCACCAGGGCCAGCAGCCAGGGCAGCACCAGCAGGAACGCCAGGATCCAGGTCCCGTGCATCACCGTGGCGGCGCGGCTGACGGCGCCCGCCTGCACGTTGGCCGAGGAGCGCACGATCACCCCGGTCATCGGCAGCGCGCCGGCGAGCCCGCAGATCAGGTTGCCGATGCCCTGCGCGCCGAGTTCGCGGTTGAACTGGGTGCGGGGGCCGTCGTGCATCCGGTCGACGGCGGCCGCCGAGAGCAGGCTCTCGGCGCTGGCGATCACCGCGATGACCAGGGCCATGATCAGGATCTCGGCCTCGGCGAGGCGCGCCCAGGATTCGGCCGCCGGCAGGGCGAGGCCGGAGAACAGGGCCTCCGGCACCGCCACGCGCTTGACGGCGAGATCCCCGAATCCCGCCACGAGGCTGCCCGCCAGCACGCCGACGAGCGCCCCGGGCAGGAGCCGGAGCCGCGCCGGGCGCAGCCGCTCCCAGGCGATCATCGCCGCGATGGTGATCCCGCCGACGATCACGGCCCCGGTGCGGTCGCCCGTGCCGCTGACGAAGTTGAAGAACGCGGCCGGGATCGCCACGAGGTTGTCGAGGCCGCTCGCCCGGGGGAGGGCGTCGGTCAGGACGTGGATCTGGGCCAGCACGATCAGGATCCCGATGCCGGCCAGCATGCCGTGCACCACGGCCGGCGAGATCGCCCGGAACCAGCCGCCGACCCGCAGGGCGCCGGCGACGAGCTGGACGAGGCCCGCCACCACCAGGACGGGACCCAGGGCGTCGAGACCGTGCGCCTGCACGAACCCGTAGACGATCACGGCGAGCCCGGCGGCGGGCCCGCTGACCTGGAGCGGCGAGCCGGCGAGGAGGCCGACCACGATGCCGCCGACGATGCCGGTGATGAGGCCGCGCTCCGGCGGCACGCCGGACGCGATGGCGATGCCCATGCACAGGGGCAGCGCCACCAGGAAGACCACCACGGAGGCGGGCAGGTCCCGGGCGAGGCTCGCCCGGACGGCGCCGTCCGGGGCGAGGGCGCTCTGCAGGCTCGTGGTCAGGCGGCCGGGGGCGCGCATGGTCAGGCCGCCTGCAGGCGGCTGCTGGCGGAGGAATCCTGCGCCACGGGCATGTCGGCCCCGGCGATCGGCCGGAATTGCCCGCTCGCGCCGTCGTAGGCCAGGAGGGCACCGGTCTCGATCTCGAAGAACCAGCCGTGCAGCCGCAGGGATCCCTTGGCCAGGGCGGCGGCGACGCTCGGATGGGTGCGCAGGTTGGCGAGCTGGACCACCACGTTCTCCAGGGCCAGGGCGTGGTGGCGGGCCTGCGCGTCCATCCCCTCCGGATAAGCCTCGCAGACGATCCGCTCGGCGGCCTCGGCGTGGCGCAGCCAGGCGGCGACGCTGGGCATCCGCTTGAGCAGGTCCCGGTTCATCAGCCCCTTCATGGCGCCGCAATCCGAGTGGCCGCAGACCACGATGTCGCGCACGCCGAGGGCCACCACGGCGTACTCGATCGCCGAGGAGACGCCGCCGACCACGTCGGAGGCCGGGGGCACGATGTTGCCGGCGTTGCGGCAGACGAACAGGTCTCCGGGTCCCGCCTGGGTGATGTGCTCGGGCGAGACCCTGGAATCCGCGCAGGCGATGATCAGCGCGCTCGGGTGCTGACCGTCGCGCACCAGCTGCTGGTACATCTGCCGCTGGCCGGGGAAGACGCTGCCCTGGAAGCTGGCGATGCCCTGGATGAGGTTGTTCATGAAGGGTCCCTGAGGCTGGGAGAACCGGAAGGCGAGAACGGGGAAGGGCGATGCGCCGGAGTGCGCCTGCCGGACGGCGGCGCGGGACGGGAGCGCGGAGCGGTCTCCCGTCGGCTCCGCCCGGCCGGAGGGGCCGGGCGGCGGGTCTCGGTGTCGGGTGATGTGTCGGGTGTCGCGTCGGGTGTCGCGTCGGAGGCCCGGCCTCCGACGTCTCAGCGACGGACCCGGCGGCGCTCCGCGGTTCCGGAGGCCCAGTGCGGGTCGACAACCTGGCCGCGCGCCACGGTGGCCCCGGCCCTGTCGTGAATCATCGGCGCCCCGAGGAGCTGCCCGGACCCGGAGCGCTGCGAGTGCAGCGAGCGCGGGTCGTGGTGCGGGTCGTTGATGTAGGAACTCATGTGGCCGCCGCCGGCGGCCTGCCGGCTCCCGCCGCCGCCTTCGCCCGCCTGCGCCGCCAGGGGCGCTCCGAGGATTCCGACCACGAGGCCGAGGGCGAGGCCGAAGGCGGGACCGGCCGCGTGGCCGCGAACCGGGAGATGTCGGGACTGGGTGCGGGACTGGATCATGACGTTTCCTCGCTGTTCGACTTGTGGCGAGGGACACCGCATCCCTGCCGATAAGTCGACCCTAGTCTACATTTTCGGAATAGCGTGTGCGCATCGGCACATTGTATCTACGAAAGCTTTAATCCGTGGCGTAAGTACTATCGTGTGCGTCCGCGCACGTCTTTGTCCATCTTGAGAGAGGGGCCGGGATTAAGGACAGGTCTGGCGCCGACGGCGCGGAGCGTGTCCTTCCGGCGCGAGTCCGCGGCGCGCAGGGCCGCGCGGCCGCCCTCGCACCGCGGACGCGCGCGCTGTCGGGTGCGGTCGGGACGACGGTCGCCCGGGCCGGAGCGGGGTCAGGCCCGTCCGGTGTGGAGACGCGTCGCGGGCAGGGGATTGGCCGCCACGTAGACGAGGCCGCCGGCCTCGTAGGTGAGGCTGGCGGTCCTGCCTCCGGCGAGGCCCCGCTCGAGCAGGCGGGTGCCGAACCCCCTCCGCGACGGCGAGACGACCGGCGGGCCGCCGCACTCGCGCCAGGTCAGCCGCAGGGTCTCGGTGTCCGGACCCGCCTCCACCGTCCAGGCCAGCGCGGCCCGCCCGCCCGGAACCGACAGGGCGCCGTGCTTGACCGCGTTGGTGCACAATTCGTGCAGGATCATCGTGAGCGCGAGGGCGCCCTCGGGCGGCAGCCGCAGGTCGGGGCCGTCCAGGGTGATGCGCGGGGTGTTCGCACCCGGAGCGTCCCGGTCCGCAGGGTCACGATCCGAAGTCTCCCGACCGGAGGAATCCCGGTTCGACGGATCGCCGCCCGCGGGGTCCGGACCCAGGAAGGGCCGCACCGCCTGGGCGGCGATGCCGCGCAGATCCGCGCTCGCCCAGCTCTCGCGGGTCAGGATGTCGTGGGCGCGCGACAGGGCGAGGAGCCGCGCCTCGAAGGCGTCGCGCCCGGCCGCCGCGCCGGCGCCCAGATTCTTCAGGCTCTGCGCCGCCATCGCCTGCACGGTGGCGAGGGTGTTCTTCACCCGGTGATTGAGTTCGTCGATCAGCAGCCGGTGGGTCTCGGCGCGCCGGGCCCGCTCGTCCGCCGCCGCCGCGAGGGCGTCGGCGATCGTCGCGCCCTCGCGCACGAGGGAGCGGGGCAGCGTCGGCAGGGGCTGGTCGCGGCCCAGGGTCTCGGCGGCGACCGCCAGATCCAGCAGGGGGCGGGCGATCAGGCCCGCGAGCAGCCACGCGAGCAGCGCCGCCGCGAGGGCCACCGCGCTGCCCGCCGCCAGGATGCCCCCGCGCAGGGCCGCCACCGAGGTCAGGGCCCGGTCGGCCGTCTGCCGCACCACCACCTGCCAGCCGAGGCCCGGATAGTCGCGGTGGCCGGCCGTGGACGCGCGGGCGCTGAGATACGCGGCGTCGTCCGGCCAGGGGCCGACCCGGCTCGTGCCCTCCGGATCGAGGGGCCGGCCGCCCGCCAGGACCGAGCGGGGCAGGGGGGCGCCCTGCAGGGCGGGCGGCCCGAGGAGCACGGTGCCGTCGCGGGACAGGATCAGGATCTCGGCGCCCTGGCGGTGGCCCCGGAGGCCAGCCTCGAGGATGCGGGCCATGTCGCGCGCCCAGGTCCAGTCGAGATGGGCGGCCAGCACCCCGAGGACGCGGCCGTCCGGCGCCCGCACCGGCGCCGCGACGTCGAGGAGCCGCAGGGGCTCGCGCGACGCCGCGCGCGCGGCGGCCTCGTCCGGGGGCATCAGCGCCTCGAGGAGCTTGGCCGGGTGCACGTCGCCCACGTAGGGGCCCGCGCGGCCGCCGCGGAAATAGTCGCGGCCGGAGACGTCGGCGCCCTCCAGGGCGCCGGTGCTGGTGACGGAGAAGCGCCCGTCGGCGTCGATCAGCCCGATGATCGAGTAGGCCGGGTAGGTCGCCTGGAGCCGCTCCATCACGGCGCGCTTGGCGGCCGTTCCGGTCCCGGGATCGCGCAGACTGTCCGAGGCGGCGGCGATCTGGATGTCGCGCCAGCGCTCGAACATCCCGATATCGAGGCCCCGGGCCATCTGACCGGCGATCTCGGCGAGCTGGCCGCCGACCTCCGCCTCGAGCCGTCGGGTCGCCTCGCGGCTCACCAGGGCGGCGAGCGTCAGGGTCGTCAGGAAGCCGAGCGTGCCGAAACCCAGGGCCAGCACGACGCGCAGCCGCGGCGCGCGCCACCGGTCACGCCATCCGCCGCGGCGGCCGGCCCGGTCCGCGGGGCCGGCGCAGGGCGCCGCAAGGGATTCCGATCGCGCGACCGCTTGCATCCGATCTCCCTGGGATCGGCCGGCTCCCGGTGGAGGGAGATCGTGCCCGCGATCCCGTCTCAGCACGCGGGGCAGGCCTCAGCAAGGCGGAAACGGGCCTCGGCGATGCAGAATTTCTATCGGGAGTTGCAAATCTGCACGCCGTCGTCCCCCCGGCGTCTGGGTGCAGTCCGGGCTGCCGGCCGGGGCCTCAGTCCTCGAGAAGGGCGTGGGCCGCCCGGACCAGGAGCCCGCCCGGCCGGCGCAGGGCGTCGAGCACCGAGAAGTGCTCGGCCCCGGGGACCGGCAGCAGGGAGCCGGGGGCGTGGGCCGCCGCCCGCAGGGCGTGCAGGTTGCGGGCGTCGTGGATCAGCGCCGGCAGTTCGCGGGAGCCGTAGGCGATGCAGAGCGGCTTCGCGATCACCGGGAGCCGCAGGGGCGACAGGGTCTCGATCTCGCCGTCGGTGAGGCTCAGCTTGGCGTCCAGGGAGGTCTGGCGGATCGGCGCGAGGTCGTAGACGCCGGAGATCGCCAGGCCCGCCGCCACCGCCGGATGGCCGAGCTGCATCGCGGTGAGCAGCCCGCCCGCCGACCAGCCCGACAGGATCAGGGGACCGCGGATCCCGCGCGCGGCCCCGTGGGCGGCCAGCCAGTCGAGGGCCGCGCCGATCTCCGCCACGATCCGGGAAAGGCCCGCCTCCGGCGCCAGGGTGTAGCCGACCATCGCCACCGACCAGCCGGCGGCGTTCGGGCCCTCCGCGAAGCAGGCGAACAGCTCCCGGGCGCCCCGCTGCCAGTAGCCCCCGTGGATGAAGACCAGGCAGGGCGCCGCCGCGTCCCGCGCCGGGTAGAGGTCGAGGGCGTTGCGGGCGCCGGGGCCGTAGGGCACGTCGAGGCCGGCCGGATGCGCCGCCCGATAGGCGGCCGAGGCCGCGTCCCGGGCGGCCACCTGGGCGGCGCTGTCGGCCACCGCGCGGGTGTTGTCGTAGCAGGCGTCCCGCGCCTCCTGCGCGAGGGTGTCCCAGCGGCGGCGCGGATCCGCGGGGGTCGGATCGTCCAGGCGGAACTCCAGCACCATCGTGTCCGTCTCGGGCCGCTGCGGTCGCCCGCACCATGGCAGGCGGCCGGGCCCGGGTCGAGGCGGTTCAGAAGCCGGGCGCGGCACCCGGGACGGTGCCGTCGTAGCCCCAGCCCGTGAGCGGCGGCGCCGCGACCCGCTCGCGCGTCGCCGGGGCGACCGTGCGGGCGAGGGGCCGGGGCCGCTGCCAGACCCGCCAGAGCGGCCGGTCGCGCGCCGCCATGCGGGCGAGGGTCAGGTCCATGTCGGAGGCCGCGCGGTGATGCGGTCGCCCGGCAGGGGGCGCGGCCTGCCGGCGGGCCTCGGCCGGGGCGGCCAGCAGCGGAGCCGTCGGCAGGAGGAGCGTCGGCAAGAGGAGCGTCGACAGGAGGACGGCGAGGATCGGGGCGGGACCGGGACGCATGGTCGGGGCTCCGGGACGAGCGGGCCGAAGGGGCCCTACCCGGCGGCTACGCCCGAACGTCGTCCCGGTTCCGGAGCGGCGCCGGCCGGGCCGGGCATTGCCCTGGATCCCCGGAAGGCCGAGAACTCCGGCGGACGCCGCGTCCCTCCGAAACCGATTCGGGAGGGGCGGTGTGCCGGCCGCGGCCTGGCCGAGACCCAGCCAAGACCCAGCCAAGACCTCCCTACGGCCTCCCCACGACATGGGATCCATGACAGAGTCCGCACAGACCGCCACGCCGCGCCCCGGCACGCCCGATCCGGCGGCGCTGCTCGCCGCGCTCGTCGCCTTCGACACGGTGAGCGCCCGCTCGAACCTGCCTCTGATCGACTGGGCGGAGGCCTATTGCCGCGACCTCGGCGCCGCGGTCGAGCGGGTGCCGGATCCGACGGGCCGGAAGGCGGCGCTGCTGGTCAGCGTCGGGCCGTTCGAGACGCGCCCCGGCTACGTGCTCTCCGGCCACAGCGACGTGGTGCCGACCGACGGCCAGCCCTGGTCGTCGGACCCGTTCGTCCTGCGGGAGGAGGGCGGGCGGCTCTACGGGCGCGGCACCTCCGACATGAAGGGGTTCCTCGCGGTCTGCCTCGCGCTCCTGCCCGAGATGGTCGCGGCGGAGCTCGCCACCCCGATCCACATCGCGATCTCGTACGACGAGGAGATCGGGTGCCTCGGCGTGCGCCCGCTGATCGCCCGGATGCTCGAGCGCGTGCCGCGGCCGCTCGGCTGCTTCGTGGGCGAGCCGACCGGAATGGACGTGGTGGTCGGCCACAAGGGCAAATCGGCCGCCCGCCTCACCTTCCGCGGCAAGGCCAGCCACTCGGCCCTGGCGCCCCAGGGGGTCAACGCGGTCGAGTACGCCGCCCGCTTCATCGAGCATGTCCGCCTGTCGGCGGAGGCCATCGCCCGGGACGGCGCCCGCGACGCGCTCTACGACGTGCCCCACACCACCGGCCTGTCGAGCGTGGTCCGGGGCGGATCGGCGCTCAACATCGTGCCCGACAGCTGCAGCGTCGAGTTCGAGTACCGGGCGATCGGCGCGGACGATGCCGCCGCGCTGGCGGCGTCCGCGATCGCCTACGCCACCGGGACGCTGGCGCCGCTGATGCGGGCCGGCGATCCGGCCTGCGGCGTCGCGGTCGAGCCGCTGATCGATTATCCGGGCCTCGACACCGATCCGGAGGCGGCGATCGTGACCCTGGCCAAGCGCCTCGCGGGCCGCAACGGCCACGCCAAGGTCTCGTACGGCACGGAGGGCGGGCTGTTCGAGCGGCTCGGCGGCGTGCCGGCCGTGGTGATCGGGCCGGGCTCGATCGCGCGCGCCCACCGGGCGGACGAGTACGTCACCCGGGACGAACTCGCGGCCTGCGCGGGCTTCGTGCGGCGGCTGATCGGCGCCTGCGTGACCGGCTCCGCGGCGGCGTCCCAGGGTGCGCTCCCGGGCTGAACCGGCCTCCGCGCCGGTCGGGCGCGCCGCCGGTCCGCGGAGCCTCCGCCGCGCGGCGCGATCTCACCAGGGCGATCTCACGAGGGCGATCTCACCAGGGGATGCGGCCGAAGCGGTCGACCAGCCGCCGGTACTCGGCCTCGCTCTCGGCCCTCGACGTCCCGCCCTGGCCGACATCCGAGCTTCCGGAGCCCGGATGCACGAGGCGGCACACCAGCGGCAGGACGAAGCCGTGGCGCGCGAGCTGCACGTTGGGGCCGCCGAGCTGGAGGACGTTGGCGAGCCACGGGCGGACCAGGGCCGCGTGCTGCAGCGTGACGGGCGCCGTCGCCTCGACGAGGTGGGCGCGGCGCAGGCCGGTCTCGGCGAGGCGGCCGAGCCACTCGTTGTCGTAGTGCCACTTCGCGGCCGGGCTGATCGCGCCGACCTGCGCGAAGGTGGTCCGCCGCATCAGCCAGCCCGACGGCGTCGCGAAGTCGTTGATCCGCACCACCTCGCCGGCCTCGTCGGTCTCGAGCTGGGTCGAGGAGACGAAATCGAAGCGGTCCAGGGCGCGGACGGCGACGCCCAGATAGGGCGGCAGCCAGCGATCGTCGTCCTCGAGGAAGCCGACGAGGTCCCAGCTGTCGTCGACGGCGGCGATGGCGGCGTTCAGCGCGGGGATCTGGCCCTTGCGCGCGCCGCGCGCGAAGGTGACCTGCGGGTGCGCGGCGAGCCGTGCCGGGATCTCGGTCCCGGGATCGGTCCCGACGAAGAAGTGGATCGTCGCCGGCCGGTCGAGCTCCTGGGCGTTGGCGCTCGCGATCGCGTGTTCCAGGAAGTACGGGCCGGCCTCTCCGGCCAGGGTCGAGGGTTTGAGCCGCGACGGCGTGATGATCGCGATTCGCATGGTCAAGGCTCGCCGGTTCTGCAGATACGGTTTGCGGTCCGGTTCCCCCGATCTGCGCGCCGTCACGCGTGATCACCGCGCGTCGACCGAGAGAGACTTGCAGAACTGGAGCCGAGACGGGACCGTGCCTGTCAAGTCTCGGCCGGTCGGTTCGGGTTGAGTTCAATAATGGTCGAAAAGATTTCGAGCTACTGTATACATCGCGATCGATCAATCGACCGAGAATCGATCCGAAATTCTGAAAATTTCCGGTGTTCCATTATTTTCGCGAAACGGCTTGAATCATTGTTGCCGCGATGCCACCCTTCGCTGGAAGAAGCGCGGCATGCCGGGCGGCGGAGCCCCTCCCGGCCGGCACCGGCCCGTCGCGGAGGAAACCTTCGCGCCGCTCGCGGCTTGGATCAGCGCCTTGGATCACCGCCTTGGATCAGCGGTCCGCACCGGGCCGGGTTGAGGGAGACCCTTCAGAGCATGGCCAGCCTCAGCGTCGCGATCGCGTTCGGCGTCCGCCTGCTCCTCGTGCTGCTGTTCCTGCCGTTCAGCGCCCTCGACAAGATCCTGAACTTCAGGGGCGCGGTCGGGCAGGCGCGGCAGGCCGTGCACGCCACCGCGCCCGCGGTGGCGCTGATCCTGATCGGGCTCTGCGTCGAGATCGGGATGTCGCTGTGCATCCTGACCGGGACCGCCGACCGGGCCGCCGCCTTCGTGCTCGCCGGCTATTGCGGGGTGACGGCGCTGCTGTGGAAGCAGTTCTGGGTGCCGGGGGATTTCTGGGCCGGGGGCAGGGGCCGCGAGCTGTTCTGGGACTTCCTGAAGAACTTCGCGCTGGCGGGCGGCTTCCTGCTCATCACCTTCGGCACCGGCGCCGGGACGGTCCAGGACTTCCTCGCCGATCCGCTCGGATCGACCCATCCCTACGCGATCGCCGACCGGGCCCGGCCGTAGCGGGGCGCGGTCTGCGCGGCTCGGCGCGGCGGGGCCCTCAGCCCTTCGGCACGGTGGCTTCCATGGACGGGCGGCGCTCGAACTCCGCGTACCAGGCGGCGACCGCCGGGCGGCCCTCCCGCCACGCGAGATCGGGGAAGCGCAGGTCCAGGTAGCCGAGCGCGCAGCCCAGCGCGACCGTGCCGATATCCAGCGCCGGCATCCCGCCGACCAGGCTCTCGAACCGGTCCAGCGCCGCGCGGATCTTGCCGACCTGACCGGCCTCCCAGGCGTCCCAGCGGTGGGGCTCGGGACGCAGCACCCGCTCGTAGCGGGTGAGCAGCGCCGCATCGAGCAGGCCGTCGGCGAGCGCCTGCCGGGTCAGCGCGTCCCAGCGGGCGGCGCCCTCGGGGAACAGGTGCGGGCCGGCGGAGAGGCCGTCGAGATACTCGCAGATCACCCGGCTGTCGTAGAGGGCTGTGCCGTCCTCCAGCACCAGGGCGGGGATCTTGCCCAGCGGATTGTGGGCGGCGACCTCCGCGGAGGGGCCGGTCGGCGAGGCCCCCGCGACGGTGACGGCGATCCGGTCGATCAGGCCCGTCTCGTGGGCGAGGACCAGCACCTTGCGGGCGTAGGGAGAGGCGGGGGAGTAGAGGAGCTTCATCGGACCGTCCCGGTTTGGTCTCAGGCGCCGTGATCGCGGCGCCGGGACCTTGCACCGATACCGCGGGGAATCCAGTCCCCGGCGCCCCGCCGGAGGCTCAGACCTTCCGGGTCACCCTGGAGCCGGCATGGACCACCCGGCTGCGGCTCCGGCCCGAGCTCGGGCGTCGCACCCGCACCCGCTGGCGCCAGACGAGGATGGCGCTCGCCACCCGATCGAGGACGAGCATGCACAGGCTGCCGACGATGGCGAGCACGCAGGCGGCCCCGATCAGGACGCCCCAGATCCCGGGGGCCGGGATGATCATCAGGCACAGGAGACCGAAGACGGCCGCGCCAGGTATCCACTTCGCCATCGCGCCGTCCGCCTGAACCAAGGGTGTCGCTCGGGCACAAGCTGCACCGAGACCCTTAAGAGGGTTGGTTCGACTGGTGTGTAGGCGAATAGTTTTGTCTCTAGAAGATATGAATCTGTCGGTCTCGGTTTATGTACGGTAAATACGGCGGTGAATATGGTCGGTCAGCGGCGTCCCGGGACCTGATCTCAATCCACCAGCGACAAGGTCCGTCCGGCGCTGACCAGATGGTAGAATCGGCCGTCGAACATCTGCATCACCGCCTCGGTGGCGGCGTGCGATTGCGGGCGGATCGACGAGGCGAGGCAGGCGTCCAGGGCCGCCTGGTCGGGGAAGTCCATCTCCAGGATCATGGCGATCGGCCGCGCGTCGTCGTCCTTGGAGACGAGGCGCTGGACCCGCACGGCGGTGACGCCCGGGAACCGCCGCCAGAACGGCTCCAGCTCGTCCCGGACCCGGCGGAAGAACTCCTCCTCCCGCCCGTCGCGCACCGTGCCCTCGTAGATCGCGGTCCTGGTCAGCATCGGCCGTCCCCCGGAAGTCCCCGTCAAACCCCCGGGTCAACCGCCGGCGGCGGGGATCGCTCCCCGCGATGATCCGGCAGCGCTCCGGCAGCGCTCCGGCAGCGCTCCGGCAGCGCTCCGGCAGCGCTCCGGCAGCGCTCCGGCAGCGCTCCGGCAGCGCTCCGGCAGCGCTCCGGCGGTGACAACGCGCACCGGCTGTCGGCGGAATCGGCCGCCGGCGGGACGGACGGGCTTCTCCCCCGCGGCCGGTCGGCGTATCCAGGGACAGCCCATCGTGACGATGCGGGAGAGACCGGGATCTTCCCAGCAGAGGGGACCCGGCGCCGACGGAGCAACCGCCCCGGAAACTCTCAGGCACCGGAACCGTGTCGTCAGGGCGATCTGGAGAGTGGTGCAGCGGGCTGAAACCGTGGGCACCCGCCGAAGGGGACGTCCGTGCCTCGCCTCGCCAGGGCGGGTCGGATCAAGCTCTCAGGCACCGGGACAGATGGGGCGCGCAACCGGCCGACCACTCGAGGGCGGCCTCCACGCGTCCAGTCCCGGAGTCCAAGCTCATGACCCACATCGCCGTGATCGGCGCCGGCATCACCGGCGTGACGACCGCCTACGCGCTCGCCCAGCGCGGCTACCGCGTCACCGTCCTCGACCGGCAGCGCTACGCCGCCATGGAGACCTCCTTCGCCAATGGCGGCCAGCTCTCGGCCTGCAACGCCGAGGTCTGGAACAAGCTCTCCACGGTGGTGCAGGGCCTGCGCTGGATGCTGCGCCGGGACGCGCCGCTGCTGATGAATCCCAGGCCCTCCTGGCACAAGCTGTCGTGGATGGCCGAGTTCGTCCGCGAGATCGCCCATTACCGGGAGAACACCGTGGAGACGGTGCGGCTGGCCCTGAAGGCCCGGGAGGCCCTGTTCGCCATGGCCGAGGCCGAGGGGATCGACTTCGACCTGAAGACCCGCGGCATCCTGCATTTCTACCGGGACCGGGCGAGCTTCGAGAAGGCGACCGCCGTCAACGCCCTGCTGCGGGAGGGCGGCCTGGAGCGCTACGCCGTGACCCCCGAGGAGATCCGGGCGATCGAGCCGACGCTGGCCGGGCGCTACCACGGCGGCTTCTTCACGCCCTCGGACGCCACCGGCGACATCCACAAATTCACCCGCGGCCTCGCGGCCGCCTGCGCGCGCAAGGGCGTCCGCTTCGTCCAGGACGCCAGCGTCGAGACGATCGCGCCCGGGGAGGGGGGCTACGCCGTCGGCTGGCGCGAAGCGGGCCGGCCGGCCGGCGACGCGCGGGTCCTGCGGGCCGACGCGGTGGTGATCTGCGCGGGCTGCGCCAGCCGGCACTTCGCGGCGATGCTCGGCGACCGGGTCAACGTCTACCCGGTGAAGGGCTACTCGATCACCGTGAACCTGCTGACCCCGGAGGCGCAGGCGGCGGCCCCGGAGGTGAGCATCCTCGACGAGGCGGCCAAGATCGTCACCAGCCGCCTCGGCGACGAGCGCCTGCGGGTCGCCGGCACCGCCGAGTTCAACGGCTTCAACCGCGACATCCGCCACGACCGGATCGAGCCGCTGGTCGACTGGACCCGCGAGCAGTTCCCGCGCGTCGACACCGACCGGGTGGTGGCCTGGAGCGGGCTGCGACCGATGCTGCCGACCATGCTGCCCAAGGTCGGCCGCGGCCGACTGCCCGGAATCTTCTACAACACCGGGCACGGCCATCTCGGATGGACCCTCTCGGGCGCCACCGCCGAGCTCGTCGCCGGGGCGGTCGCCGCCGAGCACGCCCCGGAGCCGACGATCCTGCCGCTCGCGGCCTGACCCGGGTCTCCGAAGGGCCCGAGGCCCTTCAGCAGGTTGTCAGGGCGGAGCCCTGACGCGCAGCGCGGCGCGCCGTCCCATCCTCGAACAGGGGGCGCGCCGTCGAAGATTATTTTGTATTCTCTTTCCGAACCACCCCGGAACCCGAGCCGCGATGCCCTCGTCTCCCGCCTATCTCGACCCCGCGACCGGGGCGACCTACCCGATCGAGACGCCGCGCTGGCGCTCCGAGACGGGCGGTCCGCTGATGATCACCGACCTGCCGGGAATCGGGCGGGCGGAGATCGACACAGGCCGGCGCTCCCTCTGGCGCTACGCCGCCGCCCTGCCGGTGGCGGTGGCCGACCCGGTCACGCTGGGCGAGGGCTGCACCCCGCTGGTGCGCCGGCCCTGGCGGGGCGGCCACGCCCATTTCAAGCTCGAGTGGTTCGCGCCCTCCGGCAGCTTCAAGGACCGGGGCGCCGCCGTGATGCTGTCGATCCTGCGCCAGCAGGGGATCGACGCGGTGCTGGAGGATTCCTCCGGGAACGGCGGCGCCGCGGTGGCGACCTACGCGGCGGCCGCCGGGATGCGGGCCAAGATCCTGGTCCCGGCCTCGACCTCGCCGGCCAAGACCGTCCAGATGCGGGCCGCCGGCGCCGAGGTCGAGCTGGTGCCCGGCACCCGCCAGGACACCGCCGACGCGGCCGTCGCCCAAGCGGAGTCGATCTTCTACGCCAGCCACAACTGGCAGGCCCATTTCCTCCAGGGCACCAAGACGCTGGCCTACGAGCTGTGGGAGGATCTGGGCTTCACCGCGCCCGACGCCGTGATCATCCCGTGCGGGGCCGGCAGCAACATCCTCGGCTGCGATATCGGCTTCTCGGAGCTGCTGCGCCGGGGGGCGATCGCCCGCCTGCCGCGGCTCTACGCGGTCCAGCCGGCCCATTGCGCCCCCCTGCACGCGGGTTTCGAGGCCGGCGCCGCGGATTTCGTGCCGATCACCCCGCGCCCGACGCTGGCCGAGGGCGCCTCGATCGCCCAGCCGGTCCGCGGCCGGGAGGTGCTGGCGGCGCTCCGCCGCTCCGGTGGCGGCACCGTGGCGGTCTCCGAGGACGCCATCGAGGCGGCCCTGATGGAGCTCGCCCGGTCGGGCCTCTACGTCGAGCCGACCTGCGCCATGGCGGCGGCGGCGCTCACCGACCTCACCGCGCGCGGCGCGATCCGGCCCGAGGAGACCACCGTGGTGGTGCTCACCGGCACCGGCATCAAGGCGACGCCGCGCATCGCCGAGCTTCTGGGCCTCGCCCCGTAACCCGGCTCCCCCCGCCACGAGATCCGCACCCGTTCAGGAGGACACACCATGCGCAACAACATCCCCGCCACCGTCGGGATGCCGGTCGAGGAGGTGGACACCCCCTGCCTGCTGGTCGACCTCGACGCCCTCGAGCGCAACGTCGACACGCTCGGACGCTTCATGAAGGCGCACGGCCTGCGCCACCGGGCGCACGCCAAGACCCACAAGTCGTCCGACATCACGGTCCTGCAGATGGAGCGGGGCGGCGCCTGCGGCGTCTGCTGCCAGAAGGTCAGCGAGGCCGAGGCGCTGGTGAGCGCCGGCATCCGCGACGTACTGGTCTCCAATCAGGTGGTGGCGCCGAAGAAGATCGAGCGCCTCGCGGCGCTCGCCACCCGCGCGCGGGTGCTGGTCTGCGTCGACGACCTCGGCAATGTCGACGACCTCTCGGCGGCGGCGGTCCGGTACGGCGTCACCCTCGAGTGCCTCGTGGAGATCGACGTCGGCGCCGGCCGCTGCGGCGTCGCGCCGGGCGAGCCCGCTCTGGCGATCGCGAAGAAGATCGCGGCGGCGCCGGGCCTGCGCTTCGCGGGCCTGCAGGCCTACCAGGGCAAGGCCCAGCACGTGCGCGATTTCGGCGAGCGGAAGGCCCTGATCCAGACGGCGATCGACGAGACGAAGCGCACCGTCGACCTGCTCAAGGCCGAAGGGCTCGACTGCGCCATCGTGGCGGGGGCCGGCACCGGCAGCTTCGCCATGGAGGGCGGCAGCGGCGTCTACAACGAGCTGCAATGCGGTTCCTACGTCTTCATGGACGCCGACTACCAGCGGGTGAAGGACGCGGACGGGCGACCGATCGCGGAGTTCGAGAACAGCCTGTTCATCTACACGGCGATCATGAGCAAGGCGAAGGCGGACGTCGCGATCTGCGATGCCGGCCTGAAGGCGCAGAGCATCGACAGCGGCCTGCCGGTGGTCTTCGGCCGGGACGACGTCGAGTACGTCAAGTGCTCGGACGAGCACGGGGTGATCAGCGATCCCGGCAACGTGCTGAAGCTCAACGAGCGCCTGAAGCTGATCCCCGGCCATTGCGATCCGACGGTCAACGTCTACGACTGGTACGTGGGCGTGCGGAACGGCCGCGTCGAGGCGATCTGGCCGGTCACCGCCCGCGGCATGACATTGTAACGGGATTCCGAAGGGCCGAGGCCCTTCGGCGGGGCGTCGGGGCGGCGCCCCGACATCGGGCTCCGCCCGATACCCGCGAAAGGTCTCGACCTTTCGAAACCATGACTCGGGAGATCCCTGAATCCATGCGCTTCATCTCCGAGGAGGACTCCGCCGCCCTGGTCGATCACGCCCTGGCGTTCGACGCGGCCCGCGCGGCGCTGATCGCCGCGGTGGCGCCGGGGACCACCCTGTTCCCGGCGGTGCTCGGCCACGGCTCGGAGCCGACCAACCGGTTCTCGATCAAGTCGGGCTCCACGGCGGACTATGCCGGCCTGAAGGTCGGCTCGTTCTGGCCCGGCAATCCCGATCGGGGCCTGCCCCGGCACAATTCGGTGATCCTGCTGTTCGACCAGGCCGTCGGCCGGGTCGACACGGTGATCGAGGCCGGGCGGGTGAACGCCTACCGGACCGCCGCCGCCGACGCGGTGGCGGCGAGCGTCCTGGCGCGGCCGGACTCGGCGGTGCTGGCGGTGTTCGGGGCCGGCAACCAGGCCGAGTTCGAGTGCGCGGCGCTCGCCCGGGTCCTGCCGATCCGGACGGTGCTGGTCGTCGCCCGGGACGCCGCCAAGGTCGCGGGCTTTGCCGAGCGCCTGGCGGGGCAGGGGGCCTCGGGGATCGACGTGCGGGCGGCCGCGCCCCGGGAGGCCTGCGCGGCGGCCGACGTGATCGTCACGGCGACGCCGGCCCGCGCGCCGCTGTTCGAGGCCGATTGGGTCCGTCCCGGCACGCACGTCGCCGCCATGGGCGCGGACGCGAAGGGCAAGCAGGAGCTGCCCCCGGCCCTGCTGGAGCGGGCGGCCCTGTTCTGCGACCTGCCGGAGCAGTCGCGCACCATCGGCGAGTTCCAGCACGCCTCCGCGGACGCCCAGGCCGGAATGCGGGCGCTCGGCGACGTGCTCCGGAGTGGGGAGGGGGGTCGGACGGGTCCGGAGGCGATCACCGTGTTCGATTCCTCCGGCATCGCCCTGCAGGACCTGACCATCGCCCGGGCGATCCTCGCCAAAGCCGACGCGCGCCTGTAGGGGGAGGCCGGCGCCGGCCCTCCCCGCCCCGGCGGAGGACGGCATGCAGGACAGGCAGATCCGGGTCATCGGCATCGGCACGGGCGATCCCGAGCACCTGACCCTCCAGGCGGTGCGGGCGCTCGCCGACGTCGACGCGGTGTTCGTCCTCGACAAGCGCGCCGAGACCGCCGACCTCGTCGAGATCCGCCGCCGGATCTGCGCGGCCCATATCGCCAAGCCACACCGGTTCGTCACCGTCGAGGACCCGCCCCGGGAGCGCCGCCCGGCCGATTACGGGCGCACCGTCGAGGCCTGGCACGCGGCCCGGGCCGAGCGGCTGGAGACGGCCTTCGCGGCCCATCTCGGGGCCGGGGAGGTGGGGGCGATCCTGGCCTGGGGGGACCCGGCCCTCTACGACAGCGTCCTGCGCATCCTCGACCACATCCTCGCCCGCGGGCGCGTGCCGTTCCGGCGGCTCGTCGTGCCCGGGCTGTCCAGCGTGCAGGTCCTCGCCGCCCGCCACGGCGTCCCGCTGAACGGCATCGGCGGGTCGGTGCTGATCACCACCGGCCGGCGCCTCGCCGCGGGGTGGCCGGCGGAGGCGGAGAGCGTCGTGGTGATGCTCGACGGCGACCCGGCCTTCGCGCATCTCGACCCGGACCTGACGATCCACTGGGGCGCCTATCTCGGCAGCCCGGACGAGATCCTGGTCTCGGGCCGGCTCGGCGACGCGGGCGAGGAGATCCGCCGGGTCCGCGCCGAGGCCCGGGCCCGGCACGGCTGGATCATGGACATCTACCTGCTGCGCCGTGACCGCGCCGCCACGGACAGGGCCGGCGCGGCCGGCTAGACCGCCGCCATGCTGCGCCTGCGGGACTACCAGCGCGCCAGCCTCGACGCGCTCTCGGCCGCCTGGGCGCGGGGAGGGGCGGACGACGCGGCGCCCGGCCACCTGATCGTGCTGCCCACCGGGGCGGGCAAGGCGCTCGTGATCGCGGCGCTGGCCCGGGAAACCCTTGAGGAGAACCCCCTCGCCCGGGTGGCGATCGTCACCCACAGCCGCGAGCTGGTCGCCCAGAATTTCTCCGAGCTGACCCGGTCCTGGCCGGGGGCGCCGGCCGGGATCTTCTCGGCCGGGCTCCGGCGGCGGGAGGCCGAGGCGCAGGTGCTGGTCTGCGGCATCCAGTCGGTGGCCGACCGGCTCGACACGGTGGGCCCGCGCGACCTCGTGATCGTCGACGAGGCCCACCTGATCCCCCGCGCCGCCGACACCCGCTACGGCCGCTTCCTGGCTGGCCTGCGCGCGCGGACCCCCGGGCTGCGGGTGGCGGGCTTCACGGCCACGCCCTACCGGCTCGATTCGGGCCGGCTCGACGAAGGCGAGCACCGGCTGTTCTCCGGCATCGCCTACGAGGCCGACACGTTCACGCTGATCCGGCGCGGCTACCTCGCGCCCCTCGTCTCCAAGGCGACCCTCACCCAGCTCGACGTCTCGGGGGTCGGCCGGCGCGGGGGCGACTACATCCCGGGCGAGCTGGAGGCGGCGGTCAACCGCGACTGGATCACCCGGGCGGCGGTCGCGGAGCTCGCGGAGTACGGGCGTGCCCGCCGGGCCTGGCTCGCCTTCTGCGCCGGCCTCGCCCACGCGGACGCCGTGCGCGACGCGGTGCGGGCGGAGGGGCATTCCTGCGAGAGCGTCTCGGGCGAGACACCCCGCCGGGAGCGCGACCGGATCGTGGCGGCGTTCCGGGCGGGAAAAATCCGCTGCCTGACCTCGGTGGGCGTGCTCGGGACCGGTTTCAACGTGCCCGAGGTCGATCTCGTGGCGCTGCTGCGCCCGACCCGCAGCACCGGCCTCTACGTGCAGCAGGTCGGCCGGGCGCTGCGCTGCGCGCCCGGCAAGGCCGACGCGCTGATCCTCGATTACGCCGGTCTGGTGCGGATGCACGGGCCCGTGGACGCCGTGACGGTCCGGAGCGCCACCCAGGGACTGGGCGGGGCAGGGGCCCCGCGCGCCAAGCCCTGCCCCGGCTGCGGCGCCCTGATCGCGCTGAACGCCTCCACCTGCGAGGCGTGCTGGACCGAGCCGGAGGCGGACCCGGACGCCGAGGCCCCGCACGAGGCCGCCGCCGACGACGAGCTGGCGATCCTCTCGGCGGATCCCGGGCTGCCCGGTCCCGAGCCGGCGGGCCCTGCCCCGGTGGCGGAGGCCGGCGGGCAGGAGGCTGCTCGGCAGGAGGCCGCCTGGCATCCGGTCACGGCCCTGAAGCTCGAGGCCGCACCCGACGGGCTCGACCTCGTCCTCGGCTGGCGGGACGGCCCCGCCGAGGCGGCGTGGCGCGTCCGCCTGCGGCCCGAACGCAGCGGCTACGAGCGGGAGAAGGCGGTGTCCTGGTGGCGCGGCCTCGGCGGCGGCCGGGACGCGCCGATGAGCGCCGCGGAATTCCTGGAGCGCGCCGCGCTCCTGGCCCGGCCGGCCTCGATCCGGATCCGGCCGGGCCGGCTGTCGGAGCATATCGACTGTCGGACCCGGGATGGCCGGATCCTCGGCGACGTGCGCCGCCTGGGCGGGCGCGCCGCGTGAGGCGGCGCGAGTCGCGGCGGGGAGGGGGCTCGGACCGCCCTCGCCCGATCCGGATGCCGCCGAGCCGAGCGGGCCTCGACGCCGGGCCGCACCGCCCGGATCCGGAGGCGGCCGGAGACGAGATCCCATCCGGGCTCGCAGCCGGCCACTCACAGCGGCTCAGCCGGCGGATCACCCCTCACCCAGCCCGATTTGCTCGTTGCATTCCATAATATATCTTATGCGAACATCGTGGACGCGTGTGGGGGCCGGATTGTCGGGTGCTGGGCGCCTCGCCCTGGAGGCCGCGCGGTTGGATCAGGGCTGTTGATCGGACGTCAGGTCGAGGCCGGGGATGAAAGGGTGCGCGCGCCGACGCCGGGCATGTTCGGCTCCGACCCGGGCCGCGACGCGCCCGTCGTCGCGCGCGACGCGGCGTGATCGCCGCGGCGGGCGCGGGGACGAAGGGGCCGACGGGCGCCGAAGTCCGACGCTCCCGGGCAGGGCGGTCGGGTCAGGGGCCGGAGGCCCCTCCCCGCGGCGGACGGACTGGAACGACGCACGGCCGAGCGCTGCCGCGGCGCTCCGGCTAGCTCAGCGTCGCGCGCGGTGGCTGCCCGGCTCTTCGGGCGTGGCCGCCCGCGAACCCGGCGGCGATCTCCGACGCGCCCGGCGCGGTCCTGTCCGCGCGGGCGAGGGCACCTGCGCGTCCGGCCGGGCTCACCGGTCCCCTGCCCTGCCTGTCTGACCTGCCGGTCTGACGGCTCCCGAGCCGGATGGCCAACCCGGCGGGGCCATCCAGGCCGGCGGTGCGCGCACCGCGTCAGCGCATCACCGACACGCTGGTCAGCCAGAGCCGGCAGAGCCGCGGCCAGAGGGCGACCGGCGCCTCCGACCGGCCGATCCCGAAACCGTGGCCGCCGACCGCGAAGCGGTGGTACTCGACCGGTACGCCCGCTTCGCGGCAGGCCGCGTCCAGGATGCGGCTGTGCTCCGGGCTGATGACCGCGTCGTCGTCCGCCTGCACGAGGAACAGTGTCGGGCAACCGGACCGGATATGGGTCTGGAGCGACCAGTCCCGGCTCGCCGCCGGGCTCGGGGTCTCGCCGACGAGGGACCGCCGGGTGGTCGTGCGGTCGTAGGGCGGCTCCAGGCTCACCACGGGGTAGATCAGCGTCGCGAAGTCGGGCCGCGCCGACAGGTCGTCGGCCGCGTCGACGGGGTCGTAGGCCCGGAACGTGGAGCGCGCGGCGATGAGGCCGCCGAGGTGCCCGCCGGCGGAGAAGCCGAGCACGCCGACGCGGGCCGGGTCGATCCGGAAGCGCGCGGCCGCGGCGCGGATCAGGCGCAGGGCCCGCTGCCCGTCCTGGAGCGGCGCCAGGGGGCCCGCCGCCCAGCCCTCGCCCGGCAGGCGGTAGGTGAGCACGAAGGCCGTGATGCCCTGCGCGGCGAGCCAGAGCGCGGCGGGGAGCGCCTCCTTGACCATCCCGATCCGGGCGTAGCCGCCGCCGCCGGCGACGAGGACCGCCACGCCGGTCGGCGTCTCCGGGGCGTACACCTCCAGGACCGGCACGGCGACGTTCTTCACGGCGCCGCTGTCGTCGCGGACCGGCGGACCCCGCGGACCGCCGCCGCCCGGCGGCTCGCCCGGCCAGAGCGGGATCCGCTCCGGTGCCCCGACGGCGTCGGCCCCCCGCGCGGACAGGACGGCCGAACCCGCGGCCAGGGTGAGGAGCAGAGAGCGGCGGTCGGGCACGAAACCGGTCATGGGCCCCCTCGCGACGGGCGCGGTCCCGTGCGGCCCGGTAGGCAAGACCGCCGTGCCGGATCGGTTCCCGGTCGGGCGCCGGTCCGGGTCTACAGGACCCGCGGCAGCAGCCGGCCGAGGAGATCCCGGCCCGGGAACCGGACCGGAGGCATCCGCAGCGCCGGCGCCGGCTCATCGCCGGGGATCGGCCCCTCGGCGAAGCGGGCCCCGGCGGACCAGAACCCGTCCCGCCGCGTGCCGATCATGCCGAGCCCGACGGGTTCCCGCGCCGCGTCGGGGCGCAGCCGTCCCGCCGCCCAGACGCGCTGCCAGCACCGGCGCCGCGACAGGTCGGCGTCCCGCCAGCCCAGCCGCGCGTAGCCGGCCGCCGCGAAGACCCGGTCCCCGGCGAAGTCCTCCGGAATCCACACCCAGCTCGAGAACACGTGGACCGTGTCGGCGCGGAAGCCGGCCGGGTTCACCGCCCGCGTGTAGGCGCTCAGAGCCTTCGCCCGGTGCCGGCCGACATGCCGGCGCAGGCGCCCCGGGAGCGCCAGCGCCTCCGGGAAGGCGGCGGCGTCGAGGCGGGTCGGTGCCGCGCCGCGCTCCAGCGCGTAGGCGCTGTCCACGAGGTGCATCCAGGGTTCGAGATCGACCTCCCAGGCCTGCTCCACCGGCGCGAACCGGCGGACCCGTCCCGCGATCAGCCGGTCGGCGACGCGCCGGGCGGGCTCGGGAACCCAGTCCGGCCCGGCCTCGGTCACGCGGAGCAGCGTCGCGGGCCCGTGCGCACGGACCGCCTCGGCCAGGCGGGCGAAATCGGCCTCGGGCTCGTCGCGGCCGGCCTTGCGCACCAGGATCTTCGACCCGTCGGCGAGCTCGTCCAGCAGCTTGCGCTTGAGATGGGCCAGCCGGCCGTACTCCCGCTCCAGCAGCACCTCCGGCTCGATCGAGCCGGCCGGGTGCCCGGTATTCGCCCAGATGTTGTAGGCGACGCTGTGGCAGTAATAGGTGCCGCCGGAACTCACGGAGAGCCGCAGGTCGCCCGGCACGCCGAAATCCGCGAAGCCGCAGCGCAGGCCGCGGATCAGGTCCTCCATCGGCGTGTAGGAGAAGCGCAGCAGGCCGGAAGGCTCGACCCCGCCGTAGCGCTGCACGAACCCGAACTCGCAATTGTCGCCGAGGCTCCGAAAGGCGTGGAGCCGTTCGGCGAGGAGCACCGCCGTCGTCCTGTTCTCGGTCACTGCATCCGCTCTGTCTCGCCGCGCCCGTCGCACCTCGATCGCGGCGGGGTAGGGCCATTGTCCAGTCCCCGCCCCGTCGTCGGGGCGCGCCCCACGCTCAGCCGGCCGGGGGCGCCTCCGGGGTTACCTCCAGGGGCACTTCCAGGCGGAAGCAGGCGCCCTTCTCTCGGGCCGGGATCGTCAGGCTGCCGCCGAGCTGGCGCGTGAGGCTGCCGACCACCCGCATGCCCAGGCTCTTCGAGCTGCGCCCGATCTCGAACCCCGCCGGAAGGCCGATCCCGTCGTCGGCAACCTCGACCACGAGCCCCTCCGGCCGCCGCTCGGCGCGGACCCGGATCTCGCCGCCCGCCGGGTGCGTCTCGGTCGGGTAGGCGTATTTCAGCGCGTTGGTGACGAGTTCGTTGACCAGGAGGCCGATGGGAATCGCCCGGTCGGCCGAGATCCGCTGCGGGCAGGCCGTGCAGGTAAGCCGCTGGCCCGGCACGCCGCTGGCGAGGTTGGCCACCAGCTTCTCCAGGAAGGGCGCGAGGTCGAGCTCGCCCGGCACCCCCTCCCCTTCACCCTCTACCTTGTCACCCTGCCGCCAGAGCTGGTCGTGCACGCCCGCGATCGCCTCGACGCGGCTGCGCGCGTCCGCCAGGGCCGCCTGAACGGCGGGTTCCTCGGCGGCCCGGGCCTGCAGGGCGAGGAGGCTCGCCACGATGGCGAGGCTGTTCTTGACCCGGTGGCTCATCTCGCGGGCGAGCAGGTCCTGCCGGGCGAGGGCGGCCCGCAGCAGGCTCTCGGTGCGCTGGCGCTCGATGGCGCCGCCGAGCAGGTTGGCGAAGCCCTGCATGAAGGCGATGTCGGCCTCCGCGAACATGCCCTCGCGGGTGTCGTCCACCTCCAGCACCCCGAAGGCACCGTCCCGGTTCTCGATCAGCACGTTGATCGCCCGGCGGATGCCGTGCTCGGCCATGAGCTGCGGCGTGCGGAACCGGGTCTCGTCCGCGAGGTGGTTGGAGATCACAGGCCGGCCGGTCTTGAGGGCGAATCCGGCCGGGGAGGCGAGATCGGCCCCGATCCGGGCCTTGCCGATCACGTCGGGCCCCCAGCCGACACCGGCCCGGACCAGCAGGGTATCGGCGCCGCGCCGATATTCCAGGGCCTTGCAGAACTCGGCGCCCATGCCCTGCGCGCACAGTTCCGCGGCCCGCTGCAGCAGGTGGTCGACATCGGTGCCGCGCAGGGCCTCGACACCGAACTCCGACAGGATCGCCTGCTGGCGCAGGCGATAGTCGAGATCGGGCGGCGCGGGCGCGCGGCGCGGCTCGGGGCTCGGTTCCACTTCGGTCTGGTCGGTCTGCGGAGTCATGGAGGGCGGCAGGGTAGCAGGAAGGTGGCCCCGGCGCGAAGCGTCGTCGCCCGGAGGAGCGCACGCGTCCTCGCACCCGTCGCCGCGAGTGTCGTCGTACGTGTCGTCGCACGTGTCGTCGCACCCCGGCGGCCGCCCGGACCCCCCGGCCCCGTACGGCGTTCGTCCGTCGAGCACGCTTCGACGAATGCGTGGAGAAACGCGCGGAGGAACGCACGCATGGCCGACGACCTGAACGGACTCTCCGACAAGGCCCTCTCGATCCTCGCCTTCGCGGCCTATCACCGGCTCGTCAGCGGCGAGACGGTCACCTCGGTGATCCGCCGTGACGGCGCCGGCCACGAGGCCGACCCGGAGGGCGTGAAGGAGCTGGAGGGGCGCGGCCTCGTCACCGCCGGCGAGAGCGCCATCGACCTCGGCGAGACCGCGCAGGCGGCGGTCGAGACGATGGTCACCGCCCTGCGCCGGGAGGTCGGCCGCTGAGTGCGGCATCCCGGCCGTGGAAACCCGGGAACGCGCCCGCCGCCGGGCGCCTTTCCCCGCATCCACGCCCTCATTCACGCTCATATCCACGATGGAGACGCGCATGACCGCCAAGGCGAAGGTGAAGACCGGGGACGACGTCACCTACAAATGGGGCAAGGGCACCGTCTCGGGTGAGGTGACCAAGGTCCACACGCGGGACGTGGAGAAGACCATCAAGGGCAACACGGTGAAGCGCGAAGCCTCGAAGGCCGAGCCCGCCCTCGAGATCAAGACCGCCAAGGGCAAGACCGTGCTGAAATCGGCCTCTGAGGTCCGGGTCAAGTCGGCGTAAGCGCGCAACCTTCGCGTGCCGTGATCTTGCGCACATCGCTTTCTGCTTAAGGTCTCGCCGGAAGCGGGGCGGCGGCTATCTGTAACGGTTCCAGCCTTGGAAGCCGGGACCCCCGCATGACCATTCCCCTCAGGCTCACCCTGAACGGGCAGCCGCGCGAGATCGCCCTCGACGATCCGCGCGTCACCCTCCTCGATCTCCTGCGCGAGCGCCTCGGTCTGACGGGCGCCAAGAAGGGCTGCGACCGCGGCCAGTGCGGCGCCTGCACGGTCCTGGTGGACGGGCGCCGGATCAACAGCTGCCTGACCCTCGCCGCGAGCCTCGACGGTGCCGAGATCCTCACCATCGAGGGGCTCGCCGAGGGTGACCGGCTGCACCCGGTCCAGGCGGCCTTTATCGCCCATGACGGCTTCCAGTGCGGCTTCTGCACCCCCGGCCAGATCATGAGCGCGGTCGGCCTGATCCGCGAGGGCCACGCCGGTACCGATCCGGAGCGCATCCGCGAGGGCATGAGCGGCAATCTCTGCCGCTGCGGCGCCTACGCGGGGATCCTGGACGCCGTGCGGGACGCGGCCGCCCGGACCTCGGAGCAGCGGGAGGACGCGGCGTGAGGACCTTCGACTACATCCGCCCCGCGAGCGTGCCCGAGGCCGTGGCGGCCGGCCAGCAGCCGGGCACCGCCTTCCTCGCCGCCGGCACCAATCTCGTCGACCTGATGAAGGGCGGTGTCGCCACCCCGGAGCGGGTCGTCGACATCACCCGCCTCCCCGGCCTCTCGGCCATCGAGCGGCTGCCGGACGGCACCGCCCGGGTCGGGGCCCTGGTCCGCAACAGCGACCTCGCCCACGACCCGGCCTTCGCCAAGGCCTACCCGATGGTGGCCGAGGCCCTGCTGGCCGGCGCCTCGGCGCAGCTGCGCAACGCCGCCACGGTCGGCGGCAACCTGATGCAGCGCACCCGCTGCCAGTACTTCACCGACGCGGTCTCGCCCTGCAACAAGCGCGCGCCCGGCTCCGGCTGCGCGGCCCTGGGGCACGCCACCCGCATCCACGCGGTCCAGGGTTGGAGCGAGCACTGCATCGCCACCCACCCGTCCGATTTCTGCGTGCCGCTCGCCGCCCTCGACGCGGTGGTCGAGATCGCCGGGCCGGACGGTGCCCGGGAGGTGCCGCTCACCGCGTTCCACCACCTCCCCGGCGACCACCCGGAGCGGGAGACCGAGCTGCGGCCCGGCGAGCTGATCACCGCCCTGCGCCTGCCCCCCGAGGCGGCCGCGTTCCGGGGCAATGCCCGCTACCTCAAGGTCCGCGACCGCACCTCCTACGCCTTCGCGGTCGTCTCGGCGGCGGCCGCCCTCACCCTGGAGGCCGGCGGCCGGATCGGCCAGGCCCGGCTCGCCCTGGGCGGGCTGGCGCTCAAGCCCTGGCGGGTGGCGGAGGCTGAAGCCGCGCTCGCCGGGCAGGCACCCTCCCCCGAGGCCTTCGCGAAGGCCGCCGAGGCCGCGCTCGCCGGCGCCAAGCCCACCGGTGAGGCCAACGCCTTCAAGGTCGAGCTCGCCCGCCGGGTGGCGATCCGCGCGCTGACCCAGGCCGCCGCGGGCACGCCCGCACGGATCCCGGCCCTCCCCGCTTCCCCGTTCGGCATCGTCTGACCCTGCCCCCGGTCGGCGGCTCCAGGGCCGTCTTTGCGAGCGGAGCGAAGCAACCCAGGCGGCGCCACGATGCCCGGTGTCGCGCTGCCCTGGGTCACTTCGCTGCGCTCGTGATGACGGAGCGGGTCACCGCAACCGAAGGCTTCAACCGGAACCCTTTGAGGAGACCCGCATGACCGCGACCTCCACGCCCGCCCCGAATCTCCCCGCCGGCGCGATCCGGCACGGCTCCAGCATCGGCCAGCCGCTGACCCGGCGCGACGGCCCGCTCAAGGTGACGGGCCAGGCCCGCTTCTCCGCCGACAACCTGCCGCCCGGAACCCTCCACGCGGCGCTCTGCGTCGCCCGGATCGCCCGCGGACGCGTCACCGGCCTCGACGTGGCCGCCGCGGAGGCGCATCCCGGCGTCGTCGCGGTGATGCGGCCGGGGCACGCCCCGACGCTGGCCAAGGACCCGGACGCCAAGGACGGGCCGTTCACGTTCCGCCTCGACCTCCTGCAGAACGACCGCGTCCGCTACGCCAACCAGCCCATCGCCGTGGTGATCGCCGAGACCCTGGAGGCGGCCACCGAGGGCGCCCGGCTGCTCGCCCCGACCTACGCGGCCGAGACGCCGCGGATCGGGCTCGATTCCGGCGAGGCCTTCACGCCGGATTCGGTCGGCGTCGGCGCGCCGCCCGTCGAGACGGACGGCGATGTCGAGGCCGGACTCGCGGCCGCGTCCAAGGCGATCGCCGCCACCTACGAGACGCCGGCCCAGTATCACAACGCCATGGAGCCCCACGCGGCGGTGGCGAGCTGGGACGGGGACCGGCTGACGCTGTTCATGCCGACCCAGGCGCTCGCCATGTCGCAGGCAAGGCTCGCCGGGCTGTTCGGCATCGGCCCCGACGACATCCACATCGAGAGCCCCTATCTCGGCGGCGGCTTCGGCTCGAAGGGCGTCCCCGCCGGGCCGCAGGTGCTCGCCTGCATGGCGGCGAAGCTCGTCGGCCGGCCGGTGAAGCTCGTCCCGACCCGGACCCAGATGTACGGCCCGATGGGCCATCGCGGACCGACCCGGCAGACCCTCCGGCTCGGCGCCGACGCCTCCGGCAAGCTGACGGCCCTCGACCACCACATCCGCACCGCCTCGTCGAGCTTCGACGACTTCTTCGAGCCGGCGGGCCGGGCGACCAGCACCCTGTACGCGAGCCCGGCCATCGCCATCCGGCACGAGGCCGTGCGCCTCGACACCGGCACGCCGCTGTTCATGCGCGCGCCCGGCGAGGCGACCGGCAGCGTCGCCCTGGAGAGCGCGCTGGACGAGATGGCCCACGAGCTCGGCATGGACCCGCTGGAGTTCCGGCTCGCCAACTACGCCGAGGTCGAGCCGATCACCGGCAAGCCGTTCTCCTCGAAGGCCCTGCGGGACTGCTACCGGCGCGGCGCCGAGGCCTTCGGCTGGGCCGGTCGCCCGCTGCAGCCCCGCCAGACCCGCGACCGGGACGGGTTCCTGGTCGGCACCGGCATGGGCACCGCCACCTTCCCGGCGCTGATCTTCGAGGGGATGGCCCGGGCCGAGATCCGCGCCGACGGCACCGGCACGGTGGAGCTCGGGGCGATCGACATGGGCCAGGGCTCGTGGACGGCGCTCGCCCAGATCGCCGCCGACGGGCTCGGGATCGGGATGGACGCCCTCACCTTCCGGATGGGCTCGTCAGACCTGCCGAATGCCGGCATCGCGGGCGGCTCGGGCCACACCGCCACGGCGGGCGGCGCGGTCCACGCGGCGGCCGGCGACGTGATCCGGCAGCTCGCGGAGCTCGCCACCAACGACCCCGCCTCCCCGCTCTACGGCGCCGGCAATGCCGGCGTGACCGCCGCGGGCGGGCGTCTGACCCGGCGCGACGACCCGGGCCGGAGCGAGTCCTTCACCGACATCCTCCGGCGGGCCGGCCGGTCGCGCATCGAGGGCCAGGGCAAGGCCGGCGCCGACCCGGCCGCGCAGGCCTCCTACGCCATGCACGCCCACGGCGCGGTCTTCGCCGAGGTGAAGGTCGATCCCGATCTCGGCCAGATCCGCGTGAGCCGCCTCGTCGGCGCCTTCGCGGCGGGCCGGGTGATCAACCCGCGCCTCGTCCAGAGCCAGTATTACGGCGGGATGATCTGGGGCCTGTCCTTCGCCCTGCACGAGCGGGCCGAGATGGACCCGCGCACCGGCCGCTTCCTCAACGACAATCTGGCCGAGTACCACGTGCCGGTGAACGCCGACGTGCCCGCCCTGGAGGCGATCCTGGTCCACGAGGACGACGCGGTGGTGAACAACCTGGGCGTGAAGGGGGTCGGCGAGATCGGCATCACCGGCACGGTGGGCGCCATCGCCAACGCGGTCTGGCACGCCACCGGCGTGCGGGTCCGCGAGATGCCGATCACCCTCGACAAGCTGCTGGGCTGATCCAGCGCGTCGGTCGCGTGGAACCGGTCCCGGGCGCGTCGCGCCGCCCGGGTTTTTTTAGTATGGGGCATGCCACCCGGCGGCCGGCGGCCGCCGCAGCAGCGCGGAGACCGGCATGCCCCTCACCAGCGACATCGGCGGCGTCGTCCCGATCGCGCCGACCCCGTTCCATCCGGACGGCCGGATCGACGAGGTCTCCCTCGACCGGATGACCGACTTCTTCGGGGCGGCCGGCGTCGACGGCCTGACGATCCTCGGCCAGCTCGGCGAGGCCGGCAAGCTCGACCACGCGGAGGGCATCGCCGTGGCGCGGCGCGTTCTCGGGCGCACCCGGCTGCCGGTGATCGTCGGTGTCACGGCGCCGGGCTTCGCGGCCATGCGGTCGCTCGCCCGGGAGGTGATGGAGCTGGGCGCGGCCGGCGTGATGATCGCGCCGCCCAACACGCTCCGCACCGACGACCAGGTGGTCGGCTATTATCGGAATGCCGCCGAGGCCGTGGGCCCGGACGTGCCCTTCGTGCTTCAGGACTATCCCCTCACCTTCTCGGTCCAGATGACCCCCGGCGTGATCCGCCGGATCGTGTCGGAGAACCCCTCCTGCGTGATGCTCAAGCACGAGGACTGGCCGGGACTGGAGAAGATCTCGACGCTGCGCGGCTTCGAGGCGGACGGCTCGATGCGCCACATCTCGATCCTGGTCGGCAACGGCGGTCTGTTCCTCGATTTCGAGACCGAGCGCGGCGCCGACGGGGCCAATACCGGCTACGCCTTCCCGGAGATGCTGGTCGACGTGGTCCGCCTCGGCCGGGCCGGCGAGCGCGACGCCGCCCACGACCTGTTCGACGCCCACCTCCCCTATCTCCGCTACGAGCAGCAGCAGGGCCCGCTGGGGCTCGCGGTCCGCAAATACGTGTTCATGCGCCGGGGGATCTTCGCGTCCGACGCGCAGCGCAAGCCGTCGCAGGCGCTGACCGCGCAGGCGAAGGCCGAGGTCGAGTACCTGCTGGCCCGCCTCGCCCGCACCGACGCGCGGGCCCGTCTCGCGGCCTAGACCGCCCTGCCCCGGCCGGAAGGCCGGGGCCTCGCCGAAGCCGCCTCGCCCGCTCCGGCGGGCGGGGCGCCACGGCTCACTCGAGCCTGTAGGCGATGACCGAATCGCCCGGCGTGGTGCCGAGGGCGCCGTGCCCGCCCGCCGCGATCACCACATACTGCCGGCCGTCCCGGCCGCGATAGGTCATCGGGGTGGCCTGGCCGCCGGCCGGCAACGTCGTGGTCCACAGGACCTCGCCGGTCTGCATGTCGTAGCCGCGGATGCGGTCGTCGAGCGTGGCGGCCGTGAACGCGACGCCGCCCGCCGTGGTCAGGGTGCCGCCGTGGGCCAGCATGCCCATCTCCAGGGGGAGCGGGACCGCCAGGCCGCCGACCTTCTGCCCCGCGACCGTGCCATTGCGGCGCTTCCAGGCAACGGTGCCGTCGGCGAGATTCACGCCGACCCGCACGCCCCAGGGCGGCGCGCTGCAGGGGATGCCGAGGGCGGAGCGCATGTGCGCGATCGAGATCGCGTAGGGGCCGCCGAGATTCTCGTTGACCGGGCTCGCCTCGGGATCGGCACCGAGGAGGCGCCTCTCCGGCTCGCCCGGGGGGCGCGGGAGCAGGCGGTAGATGTAGGGCAGGTATTGCGGCGTCGCGATCATCCAGTGATGGACCGGATCGACCGCCACCGACCCCCAGTTGAACACCCCGATATTGCCGGGCCAGACGATCGCGCCCTCCGACGCCTGGGGCGGCGTGAACGGGTTGCCGTCGTAGCGGTTCGACCGGAAGGCGAGGCGGCACTGGATCTGGTCGAAGGGCGTGACGCCCCACATGCCGGCCTCCGTCAGCGGCGCCGGCGTGAAGCGGAGGGACGACATCGGCTGGATCGGGGACGGCGTCTCCCCCGGGATGTCGGTCCGGGTCGAGACCGGAACCTCGGAGACCGGCCGGACCGGGGCGCCGGTGCGGCGGTCGAGGACCCAGACGTTGCCGACCTTGGTGGGGATCAGGATCGCCGGCACCGTCTCCTCGCCCCGCGGCAGGCTCAGGAGGACCGGCTGGGACGGGTTATCGCGGTCCCACAGGTCGTGATACGCGGTCCGGAACGCCCAGCGCAGCGTGCCCGTCTCCAGATCCAGCGCCGCCAGGGCGTCGATGAGGGCCTCGTCCTCTCGCGACCGGGCCACGCCCACCTGATCGGGCGCCCGGTTGCCGAACGGCACGTAGACGAGCCCCAGGGCCTCGTCGGCCGAGAACTGCGTCCAGGCCACCGCCGAGTTGGGTTCGTAGCGTTCGTCGGGCCGCAGCGGCGCGGTCGCGTCGGGCTTGCCGGCGTCGAACTTCCAGACGATCGCGCCGGTGCGCACGTCGAAGGCGCGGATCACGCCCGAGGGGTTGTCCGCGTAGTAGTTGTCGGCGATGGCGCTGCCGAGGACGATGAGGTTCCGGGTCACCAGCGGTGCCGAAGTCTGCTGATAGGCGGCGCGCCGGAGGTTCGGCATCTGCGCCGTCAGATCGACGAACCCGTCCGCCCCGAAGGTCCTGCACGGGGCGCCGGTCTCGGCGTTCAGCGCGTAGAGGCGGGCGTCGACCGAGGCCGCGATGATCCGGCGCGGGCACTCGGCGACCGCGGCCGCGACGGCGGCGGCCCGGTCGGCGTCGGTCTCGGCGGGCGGCGCGTAGCCGGCCGAGTCGTTGTAGGATACGCCGCGGCAGGTCTGGTGCTGGTACTGGCCGTCCCGCGCCATCTTCGGGTCGAAGGCCCAGACCAGCCGGCCGGTCTCGGGCTCCAGGGCCTGGACGATGTTGTGCGGCGTGCAGAGGTAGAGCAGCCCGTTCACCTTGATCGGCGTGGCCTCGAAGGTGAATTCCTTCGGATCCGCCCGGCTGTCGCCGCGCAGGTCGCCGGTATGGTGCTCCCAGGCCACGGCGAGGCCCCGGACATTGGCGGTGCCGATATCCGCCAGCGCCGAGTAGCGCTGGCCGAGATTGGTGCCGCCATAGGCGACCCAGTCGTCGGCCGGAAAGGGAACGCCGCTCGGATCGACGGCGGCCGGCCCCGCCCCCGCGACCTTCGGCAGGCTGCCTCGCGTCTCGACCGGGTCGACGAACCAGGACGCGGCGCCCGAGGCCGCGATCAGCAGGACGACGACCCGGAGGGCGAGCGGACCGTTCCCGAGACCGGGCTTCCAGGGCCGTTCGGGCGCGTCGCGCAGGCGCCGCACCACGGAGGGCAGGCAGAGCACGAGGCCGACGAGGAGGAGCAGGGCCCCGCGCGGGATCCATTGCCACTTGTCGAGCCCGACCTCGCCGAGCGTCCACACGAAGGCCGCCGCCAGCACCAGGGCGTAGATCCGGAGGCCGTTCTGGCGTCGCCGGACCAGTTCGACGCCGGAGACCAGCACGCCCAAGCCCAGGGCCACGTAGAACCAGGACCCGCCCGCGAGGGCCAGTGTCAGACCGAAGCTCGCGAGAGCGAGGCCAAGCAGCGCGATCGACAGCGCTATCGTTCCGAGTGCCACGGCGGTGGTATCCGCTTCCTGAGCCGGCCGGTCACGGCGGCGCCGGAAGCTGAGCCCCCACGGCGCCGCCGCATACCCGACGGCTTATCGCCGCCGTAGCTGTCCCAAGGCTGGACAAGGCTGCCGGGCGCCGCCGCTCACGCCCCGGCCCGGTCCTCCGGACGCAGGCTGACCCTGTCGCCGTCGCGCAGCGAGGCCGCCGGGCCCACGACGACGCGCTCGCCGCCGTTCAGACCGTCGCGCAGCTCCAGGAGCGTGCGGGTCTGGCGGAAGATCGTGACGGGGCGCATCCGCACCACGCCCCCCCCGTCCCCAGCCGCCTCGACCACGGCCACGCGGGTCCCGTGCTGGTCGAAGATCAGCGCGTCGTTCGGCACCGTCACGGCGGGCGAGACCCGCGGGATCTCCAGCGTGATCGTGATGTAGAGTCCCGGCCGCAGCGCCCCGTCGGGGTTGGGGATGTCGACCTGCGTGACCAGCGTGCGCGCGGCCGAGAGCAGCGTCGTCGACGAGCGCGAGACCGTACCGGGGAAGATCCGGCCCGGGATCTGCGCCACCTCGACCGAGGCGGCCAGCCCGTCGCGGACCCCGTCGGCGGCGTAGAGCGGCACGTTCACCGCCATGCGCAGCACGTCGTCCCGGTTCAGCGTGAGGAGCGGCGCCCCCGTATTCGTGTCCGCCGTGACCGCGTCGCCGACGTCGTTGTTGCGGGCCGTCACCACCCCGTCGAAGGGCGCGCGGATCTCCTCGAAGCCGGTCAGGACCTTGAGCCGGGCGACCTGCGCCTCCTGGGCGGCGATGTTGGCTTCCGCGACCTTCACGGCGGCCCTGGCGGCGTCGACGTTGGCGGTCTGCGCCAGCACCCCGGCCTGGGAGGTGTCGGCGTTCTGCCGGGTCTCGACCCCGGTGCCGGCGAGCGTCGAGGTCCGCCGGTTGGTCACGTCGGCGAGGTGGCGGTTGGCCTCGGCCTGATCCACCATCGCCCGCGCCTGGATCAGCGCCGCCTGGAGCTGCAGCACCTGCGACTGGGCCTGGACCAGCTGCTGATCGAGGTCGGGCGCGCTGATCCGGAACAGCAGCTCACCCGCCTTCACGTGCGAGCCGATATCGACCTTGCGCTCGACGATGTAGCCGGTCGCCCGCGGGTAGAGGTTCGCGATGTCGAACGCCTGGGTGGTGCCCGTCTGGGTCAGGCTCAGGGTGTCGGAGGCCCGGGCCGCGGCGGCGACCCGCACGGTCGGCGGCTTCGCCTCGGCGGCGGGCGGACTCGCCGCGCGCGACGCGTCCGGCCACAGGCGGTATCCGAGGACGCCGAGGCCCGCCAGCGCCAGCAGGGCGAGCCACCGGCGGCCGCCGCGGGCGGGCGGGACGGTTCCGTCCGTGGCTGAACTGTCCCGGTCCGCCATCCTCGCCCTCGGGTCGCGCCGCGCCTGCACCGCCGCCTCGGCGCCCGGCCGGGACGCGTGCGCCGCCGTATTCAATGCGCCGTATTCAATGCATAGACCGCGCGCGGGCTCCGGGCGAGATGCCGCAGCGCACAGCGCGGCCCGCCCGCGGATCCTCCGAGCACGCGACCGGTTTCCCTGCCACGGACTCAGGGACCCATCCACGATGACCGAGATCTCCAGGCGCGCCGTCATCGCAGCCGCCGGCGGCGCGATGGCCGCGTCCTCCGCCGCGGCGCAATCCGCCGGGCCGGCCGCGCCCCGCCCCGAGCGCGGCGGCAAGGGCGCCGACATCCTGGGCCCGCGGAACCGGCCCCGCGCCGCCGAGGAGCCGTTCACCCTGGCGCCGCCCGCCACCGACCACGGCACCATGCCGAACCTGAAATGGTCCTTCGCGGACAGCCACATGCGGCTGGAGGAGGGCGGCTGGGCGCGCCAGACCACGATCCGCGAGCTGCCGGTCTCCAAGGCCATGGCCGGGGTCAACATGCGGCTCAAGGCCGGCGCGGTCCGCGAGATGCACTGGCACAAGGAATCCGAGTGGGCCTACATGATCAGGGGCAAGGCCCGGATCACCGCGGTCGACCAGGACGGGCGCACCTTCGCGGACGATGTCGGCGCGGGCGACCTCTGGTACTTCCCGGGCGGCATCCCGCACTCCATCCAGGGACTCGCCGCCGACGGGATCGACGGGTGCGAGTTCCTGCTCGTCTTCGACGACGGCGGTTTCTCGGAGGATTCCACCTTCCTGCTCACCGACTGGCTGGCCCACACGCCCCGGGACGTGCTCGCCAAGAATTTCGGCCTGCCCGAGAGCGCCTTCGCCAGGATCCCCGAGAAGGAGCTCTACATCTTCCCCGGCCCGAAACCCGGCCCGCTCGCGGCCGACAGGATGGGCGGCTCCGGGCCGGTGCCGAAGACCTTCAGCCACCGCATGCTGGCGCAGGAGCCGGTCCGCACCCGGGGTGGCAGCGTGCGCATCACCGATTCCACGGTGTTCCCGGCTTCCGTGACGATCGCGGCGGCCCTGGTCGAGGTCGAGCCCGGGGGGCTGCGCGAGCTGCACTGGCACCCGAACAGCGACGAGTGGCAGTACTACCTCTCCGGCCAGGGCCGGATGACGGTGTTCGGCTCGGAATCGAAGGCCCGCACCTTCGACTACCGGGCCGGCGACGTCGGCTACGTGCCCTTCGCCATGGGGCACTACATCGAGAATACCGGCGACACGACCCTGACATTCCTGGAGATGTTCAAGAGCCCGCGTTACGCCGACATCTCCCTGACGCAGTGGCTGGCCCTGACCCCGCACCCCCTGGTCCAGGCCCATACCGGGCTGGATCCCGAGCGCCTTGAGGCCCTGCCGGAGACGAAGTCCCCCGTTGTGCCGGGTTGACGCGCCCGGGAACCCGGACCGATCCTGGCGCGTCGACTCGCACAAGCGTTTCCGAAACCCGCTCGACTCTCGCACGGAGGGACCTATGCGTGCCGCGTCCCGCGCGCTCCTCGCCCTGGCGCTCGCCCTCCCCGCGGGCTCCGCCTGGGCGCAGGTGCAGCAGAACGACCCGAATGCCGCCAACGCCTCATTCGCCCTGCAGGGCCAGATCCGGTCGCTCAACCAGCAGCGGGTCTCGGACTTCAACACGCTGAACCAGACGTTCCAGCGCAACGTCCAGGCCGATTCCTTCGGGCCCTACCTGCCCTATCGGGGCGTCCGCGGGGATGTGTACCGGGGCCGCCATATCGGTCGGAACGGGATCGTGCGGCGGGGCGGCGGCCTCAACACGAGCGTCTGCACCGGCTGCTGACATCGGCCTCCGCGCCGCCGGGATATCCGCGCAGAGCGGGGAAAGCCCGAAAAAAACCTTTTCCCGCGGGCACGCTTCCCCCAGAAGCTGGGCCCATGGTGGCGTGCGCATGAATATCCTGCTGATCGGCTCCGGCGGCCGCGAGCACGCCCTGGCCTGGCGACTGGCCCAGAGCCCGCTCTGCACCCGCCTGTTCACGGCGCCGGGCAATCCCGGCACGGCCCGCCACGGGACCAACCGGCCGGACCTCAAGGTCACGGACCACGCGGCCGTCGCCGCCTTCTGCGCGGCGGAGGCGATCGGCCTCGTGGTGGTCGGGCCCGAGGCGCCCCTCGTCGCCGGCCTGGTGGACGACCTGAAGGCCGCCGGGATCCGCGCCTTCGGGCCGACCCGCGACGCCGCCCGGCTCGAGGGCTCGAAGGGCTTCACCAAGGATCTCTGCGCCGCCTGCAACATCCCGACCGCCGCCTTCGCGCGCTTCTCCGATCTGGAGCCGGCGCTGGCCTATGTCCGCCAGCAGGGCGCCCCGATCGTCGTGAAGGCCGACGGCCTCGCCGCCGGCAAGGGCGTCACCGTGGCCGAGACCGTCGACCAGGCCGAGGACGCGCTGACCGGCCTCTTCGCCGAGCCCGGCGCCGAGGTCGTGGTCGAGGAGTGCCTGTTCGGCGAGGAGGCGAGTTTCTTCGCCCTGTGCGACGGCACCCGGGCGATCTCCCTCGGCACCGCCCAGGACCATAAGCGGGTCTTCGACGGGGACCGGGGGCCCAATACCGGCGGCATGGGCGCCTATTCCCCGGCCCGGGTGGTCACCCCGGAGATCGAGGCCCGGGTCATGGCCGAGATCATCGCGCCGACGCTTGCCGGCATGCGGGCCCGCGGCTGCCCGTTCACCGGCATCCTGTACGCCGGCCTGATGCTCACCGCCGACGGCCCCAAGCTGATCGAGTACAACACCCGCTTCGGCGACCCCGAGGCGCAGGTGCTGATGCCGCGCCTCGCCTCCGACCTCGTGCCGGCCCTGCTCTCGGCCTGCGAGGGCGACCTCTCCGGCGTGAGCCTGGAATTCGATCCGCACCGGGCGGCCCTCACCGTGGTGATGGCGGCGGCCGGCTATCCGGGCGCCGTGGTCCGGGGCTCGGTGATCCGGGGCGTCGACGCCGCCGAGGGCGACGGGGTTCACGTGTTCCAGGCCGGCACCCGCGCCGAGGGCGGGCAGCTGCTCGCCGATGGCGGCCGGGTCCTGGCGGTGACGGCCCTCGGCGACAGCGTCACGGACGCCAAGGCCCGCGCCTACGCGGCGGTGGCCCGGATCGACTGGCCGGAGGGTTTTTGCCGGCGCGACATCGGGTTCCGCGCGGTGGCGCGGGAGGCGGAAGAGGGCTGAACCCCCGGTCTCGCTCGTGGCGGGTGCCTCCGGGCCCCACCCTGCCCTCCCGGACGAGGCCGGCGTGCCCGGAATGACGGGGTTGTCCGCGTCAAGCCGCCCGCCCCCTACTCCCCCACCGCCGCGCCGGCCGGCCGGCGGTTGTCGTTGGCACCATAGAGCAGACCCGGCCGCATCCGCTCCGTGCGCGAGGCGTCGTTGCCCGACGACGCGGCCTCCGGCAGGGCGGGCGCCGCGGCCCGGACCGCGATGAGCTCCTGCGCCCCCCAGGGCCTCTGCTCGACGATCGTGTGGCCCATGCCCCTGAGGATGGCCTGGGTGTCCGCCGAGAGCGCGAAGGGCTCGGCGTAGACCGTGTCGGGCAGCCACTGGTGATGGATGCGCGGGGCGTCCACCGCCTCCTGCGGCTCCATGCCGAAATCGAGCACGTTGATCAGCGTCTGCGCGTTGATCGTGATGATCCGCGAGCCCCCCGGCGAGCCCGCCACCAGCGCGACCTTGCCGTCGCGCAGCACGATCGTGGGCGCCATGGACGAGAGCGGGCGCTTGCCCGGCTGGATCGCGTTCCTGGTCCCCTGCACGAGGCCGAACAGGTTCGGCACCCCGGTCTTGACCGTGAAATCGTCCATCTCGTCGTTGAGGAAGAACCCCGTGTCGCCGGCGATCACCCCGGCGCCGAAATAGCCGTTGATCGTGTAGGTCAGCGCGACCGCGTTGCCGGCCTTGTCCATCACCGAGATGTGTGTGGTCTCGGGCCGTTCCCGCGGCTCCGGGCCGGGATCCGGGCGGATCTCCGCCGACGGGGTCGCTCGGTCCGGGCGGATCGAGGCTCGGAGCGTCTCCGCGTAGGCCGGCGACAGCAGCCGGTCGACCGGGTTCTCCACGAAGGCCGGGTCGCCGAGCAGCAGGTTGCGGTCCGCGTAGGCGCGCCGCATCGCCTCCACCATCAGGTGCACGGTCCGGGCCGAGTTGAACCCCGCCGCCCGCAGGTCGTAGCCGTCGAGGATGCTGAGGATCTCGCAGAGCGTGGTCCCGCCCGACGAGGGCGGGGGCGCCGACAGGATCGTGGCGCCCCGGTAGCGGCAGGTGAGCGGCTCGGACTGCGTCACCGTGTAGGCGGCGAAGTCGGAGGCCGTCAGCAGGCCGCCGCCCGCCCGGGAGGCCGCCTCCACGGCTGCCGGGATCGCGCCCTTGTAGAACGCGTCCGCACCGCGCTCCGCGATGGCCTGGAGGGTGCGGGCGAGGTCGGCCTGGACCAGCCGGTCCCCGGGCCGCCAGGGGCTGCCGTCCGGGCGCAGGAAGATCCGGGCGACGTTCGCTTGGCCCGCGAACAGCTTCGTGCCGGATTCGAGGATGTCGGTGTCGCCCCGGGTCAGCACGAACCCGTCCCGGGCGAGCGCGATCGCCGGCGCCATCACCCGCGCCAGCGGCAGGGTCCCGTACGCGGCGAGGGCGGTGTTGAGGCCGAGCACCGTCCCGGGCACGCCGGCGGCCTTCCAGCCGCGCAGGCTCGCACCCTTCACGACGTTGCCGGCAGCGTCGAGATACATGTCCCGAGTGGCGGCCGCCGGGGCGGTCTCGCGGAAATTGATGAAGCGGCTGCGCCCGTCGGCGCTGTGGAGCACCAGGAAGCCGCCGCCGCCGATGTTGCCGCAGCACGGGTTCACCACCGCCTCGGCGTAGGCGACCGCCACCGCGGCGTCGACGGCGTTGCCGCCGGCCCTCAGGATGTCGGCGCCCACCTGCGAGGCGAGGCGCTGGGACGAGACCACCATCCCGTTCTCGGCCTCGACGGCCGGCCCGGAGGCGGAGCGCGCAGCGGGCGCGCCCAGGGCGAGCAGGGCCGTGAGGAGCAGCGCGTGTGCCGGTGCGATCATCCCTGCCCTCTCCGGTGGCGGTCCCGCGCCGATGCTGGCGCAGGCCGCCATATAGGGCGGAACGACGCGGGCGCCCGCCGCCATTCCCACGCGCGACCTCATCCTGAGGCGCCGGAGCGCACGCAGGCCTCGAAGGAGGGTTCCGGACGACTCGCGACCCCTGGAAGGCGCCTTCGAGGCGGCTTCGCCGCACCTCGGATGAGGGGGAGCGAAGGGAGGTGAGGGATCTGACCGATCTGCCTCACTCGGTTTCGCTTGAACGCTTCGGTTGAGGTGCCCCTCTCCGTCATCACGAGCGCAGCGAAGTGACCCAGGGTTGCGCCACATCATGAAGCGTGGCGCTGCTGGATTGCTTCGCTCCGCTCGCAAGGACGGCGCCGCCGAAGGCCTCAGCCGTTGCGGAACGTGTAGCTGTAGCCGTTCAGCGCCGGCGCGCCGCCGAGATGGGCGTAGAGCACCTTCGAGCCCTTCGGGAAGAAGCCCTTCTTCACGAGGTCGATCATGCCCTGCATCGACTTCCCCTCGTAGACCGGGTCGGTGATCATCCCCTCGAGCCGGGCCGAGAGGCGGATCGCCTCCACGGTCTCCTTGGAGGGCACGCCGTAGACCGGGTAGGCGTAATCCTCGTTGAGAACCACGTCGTCGGCCACGATGTCGCCCGCGCCGACCAGGGCGGCGGTGTTCTGGGCGATGTCGAGGACCTGGGCCTTGGTCTGGGCCGGGGTGCAGGAGGCGTCGATGCCGATGACGTTGCGGGCGCGCCCGTCGGCCGAGAAGCCCACCAGCATGCCGGCATGGGTCGAGCCCGTCACCGTGCAGACCACCACGTAGTCGAAGCGCAGGCCCATCTCGGCCTCCTGCTTGCGCACCTCCTCGGCGAAGCCGACGTAGCCGAGCCCGCCGTACTTGTGCACCGAGGCACCGGCCGGGATCGCGTAGGGCTTGCCGCCCTCGGCCTCGACCTCGGCGAGCGCGCGCTTCCACGAATCGCGGATGCCGATGTCGAACCCGTCATCCACGAGCTGCGTCTGCGCGCCCATGATCCGCGACAGGAGGATGTTGCCGACCCGGTCGTAGACGGCGTCCTCGTGGGGCACCCAGGCCTCCTGGATCAGCCGGCACTTCATCCCGATCTTGGCGGCCACCGCCGCGACCATGCGGGTGTGGTTCGACTGCACGCCGCCGATCGACACAAGCGTGTCGGCGCCGCTCTTGATCGCGTCCGGCACGATGTACTCGAGCTTGCGCAGCTTGTTGCCGCCGTAGGCGAGCCCGGAATTGCAATCCTCGCGCTTGGCGTACAACTCGACCTCGCCGCCGAGATGGGCGGTCAGGCGCTTGAGCGGCTCGATCGGCGTCGGGCCGAAGGTCAGGGGATAGCGCTCGAACTTGTCCAGCATGAGGTCTCTCCGGGTCTCGGGGCGCCCCCGGGGCAGCAGCGGTCTCGGTCCGCCCGGGCGCGTCGAAGCGAGGCCTCGGCGACGGCCCGGCGCGAGGCCCGGCTCCGTCTTCGAGGCGCGGGGAGAAACTACCCGATCCGGAATGAAAGGTGCTCTCGATCTTCGAGCGCGAACAGATCTTGACTTGCGCTGCTGACTAGGCTGGCTACGGAGTATTCCGGATTTCGCGTCGCATCCGGAAGAATCATCCATGTCCGCAGGGCTCGACCGGATCGACCAGAAGATCCTCCGCCTCCTCCAGACGGACGGGCGCATGGCGAATGCCGAGATCGCCGAGCGGGTCGGCACCAGTGCGGCCACCTGCCATCGCCGGATCCAGCGCCTGTTCGCGGACGGGTTCGTGCGGGCGGTCCGGGCGCTGATCGATCCGATGCGGGTCGGGCGCGGCACCCTGGTCTTCGTCGGCGTCGTGCTCGACCGCTCGACGCCCGAGAGTTTCTCGGAGTTCGAGGCCGCCGTGCGCGCGATCCCCGCGCTCCTCGACTGCCACCTCGTGGCCGGAGACTTCGACTACATGCTGAAGATCCGGGTCTCCGACATGGCCGACTTCAACCGCCTCCACAGCGCCACGCTGATCGGCCTGCCGGGGGTGCGCCAGACCCGGACCTTCTTCGTGATGAAGGAGGTGATCGACAACGCGCCGCTGGATCTGTGATCGGGCTTCGCGCGATGCAGCCCACGCCGTCATCGCGAGCGCAGCGAAGTGACCCAGGGCCGCGCTACGTCCGGAAGCGTGGCGCTGCTGGATTGCTTCGCTCCGCTCGCAAGGACGGCGGCCGCAGCCATCAGCCGGAAACGGGATAAGCCCGCCTACCCCTCCCCGCGCCGCGCCTTCCGCAAGGCCTCCCAGCGCTCGAGCCGCTCGGCGAGCCGGGTCTCGTAGCCCCGCTCGGTCGGCTTGTAGAGGTGCTGGCGCCCGAGCGCGTCGGGCCAGTAATCCTGGCCCGAGAAGGCGTCGGGCTCGTCGTGGTCGTAGCGGTAGCCCTCGCCGTAGCCGATCCGCTTCATCAGCTTGGTCGGCGCGTTGAGGATGGTCCGCGGCGGCGGCAGGGAGCCCGCCTCCTTGGCCAGCCGCGTCGCGGCCTTGTAGGCCTCGTAGACGGCGTTCGATTTCGGCGCGCAGGCGAGGTAGATCGCCGCCTGGGCGAGGGCCAGCTCGCCCTCGGGGCTGCCGAGGAAGTCGAACGCGTCCTTGGCGGCGTTGGCCACCACCAGCGCCTGCGGGTCGGCGAGCCCGATATCCTCCACCGCCATGCGCACGAGCCGGCGGGCGATGAACAGCCGGTCCTCCCCGGCATCGAGCATCCGGCAGAGATAGTAGAGCGCCGCGTCCGGATCCGAGCCGCGCACGGTCTTGTGGAGCGCCGAGATCAGGTTGTAGTGGCCCTCCTGCGCCTTGTCGTAGATGGGCGCGCGCCGCTGTACGATCGCTTGCAGCGCCTCGGCGTCGAGGGTCTCGCCGGGGCGGGCCGAGCGCCAGACCTCTTCCGCCAGGGTCAGGGCCGCGCGGCCGTCACCGTCGGCCATGCGGACCAGAACGCCGCGCGCCTCCTCGGTGAGCGGCAGGGCCTGGCCCGTCAGCGCCTCGGCCCGGACCAGCAGCCGCGCGACGGCGCCCGGATCGAGGGCCCGGAACAGCAGCACCCGGGCGCGGGACAGGAGCGCGGCGTTCAGCTCGAAGGACGGGTTCTCCGTCGTCGCGCCCACCAGCGTGACGGTCCCGTCCTCCATCACCGGCAGGAAGGCGTCGAGCTGGGCCCGGTTGAACCGGTGGATCTCGTCGACGAACAGCAGGGTCCCCTGCCCGGTCGCCCGCCGCTTGCGCGCCGCCTCGAACACCTTCCGCAGGTCGGGCACGCCGGAGAAGATCGCCGAGATCTGCTCGAAATGCAGGTCGGTGCCCTGCGCGAGCAGCCGCGCCACCGTGGTCTTGCCGGTGCCGGGCGGCCCCCAGAAGATCAGCGAGCCGAGCGTCCGTCCCCGCAGCAGGCGCGTGAGCGCCCCGCCCTCCCCGGTCAGGTGTTCCTGGCCGACGACCTCGGCCAGGGTCTGCGGGCGCAGCCGGTCCGCCAGCGGGCGGGCGGCCTCGGCGCCGGGGGCGCGGCCGGGATCCGGCGCGGCGGGTGTCTCCGCGGAGGCGAACAGGTCGGACATCCGCGCATCAACACCGGGCGCGGCCGGGGGCGCAAGCCGGGAGCCGGGGCTTGCCCACGGCCACGGGCTCGGCGCCCCGCGACGGGATCAGCCGCCGAACACCGAGGTCAGGATCTCGCCGTTGCGGTTGATCGCGACCTCCCAGGAATTGAGGCTGTTGCGGGTGACCCGGTCGAGGTCCTTGGTGGTCGCCATCGGCACGCCGTTGACCGCCACGATCACGTCGCCCTTCTGCAACCCGACCCGGGCCGCGATGGAGTTCTCGTCCACCGCCTGCACGGCCACGCCCTCGGCCGGGAAGTCCACCTGCATCTCCTCGGCCACCGCCGGCGAGGTGTTGACGAGGGTCGCGCCGAGGAAGGGCGAGCGGGTCTTCACCTTGAGCGCGTCCCGGGGACGCGTCTCGGGAGCCGGGGCGAGCTTGACCGGGACCGTCTGTCGGGTCGTGCCGCGCAGGATCCCGAACCGGGCGTGGCCCTGCACGCCCTTCAGGGCGAAGCGGTAGCCGAAGGCCTCCGGATCGGCGACCTCCTGGCCGTCGACCGTGAGGATCAGGTCGCCGCGCTTCAGGCCCGCCTCCTCGGCCGGGCTCTTGGGCTGGAGGCTCGCCACCAGCACGCCGGTCGGGTGGTCGAGGCCCATGCTGTCGGCGATGTCGGGCGTCACGCTCTGGATGCGCGCCCCGAGCCAGGGCCGGCGCACGACGTTCGCCCCGTCCCGGGCGGCGTCGACCACCGCCTTGACCATGCCCACCGGGATCGCGAAGCCGATGCCGTGGCTCCCGCCCGACTGCGAGTAGATCGCGGTGTTGATGCCGACGAGTTGGCCGCGCAGATCGACCAGCGCGCCGCCGGAATTGCCCGGGTTGATCGCCGCGTCGGTCTGGATGAAGTACTGGTAGTCCGCGGAGCCGACCTGCGTGCGCGCCAGCGCCGAGACGATGCCCTGCGTCACCGTCTGGCCGACGCCGAACGGGTTGCCGATCGCCATCACGAAGTCGCCGACCTCCAGGGCGTCGGCATCGCCGAACGGCATCGGCACGAGGCCCTTCGGCGGTTCCTTGATCTTGAGCACCGCGAGGTCGGTGCGGGTGTCGCGCATCACGATCGTGGCCTCGAACTCGCGGCGATCCGCCAGGGCGATCCGCACCTCATTCATGTTGTCGATGACGTGGTTGTTGGTGATCACGAGCCCGTCGGCATCGACCAGCACGCCCGAGCCCAGGGAGCGCTGCGCCCGGTCGCCCCGGGGGCCGCGGCCGCCCTCCGGCTCGCCGAAGAAGCGGCGCATGAACTCCTCCATGGCGCTGGTGCGCGCGCTGGAGCGCTTATCCACGTGGGAGGCGTAGACGTTCACCACCGAGGGCGCGGCCCGCTTCACCACGGGGGCGAAGGAGAGCTGCACGTCGGCCTTGCTGAGCGGCACGACCTTCGCGGTGCCGTCCTTCGCGGGCTCCCGGGTCTCCGTCCGCGCCATCTGCGCCGCGGCCGGGCTGGCGGCCAGCAGGGCTGCGACGAGGGCGGGCAGGGTGAGGCGGGTCAGCATGCAGGGCTCCGGCGTCTGGGCGGGCGCGCCGTCCAGGCCGAGACAAGGCAGGCGCACCGTGCGGCCCCACGCTATCGAGGTCGATTGCGGCAGGTCGACGACACCTTCGCCGCAGGCGGGGCGTGTCGCCGTCAGACGGCTTCCTTGCTGCGCGCCCGCCGCTTCCCGGCGGGCTGCGGCGCGGGCTCGGCTTCGGGTTCCGGCGCCGCGGCGCGCGGCTGCCCGAGACCCAGGGAGCGGGCGAGCTGCGAGCGCTGCTCGGAATAGCTCTGGGCCGTCATCGGGTAGTCCGAGGCGAGGCCCCACTTGGCGCGGTAGGCCTCCGGCGTCAGGCCGCGCAGGGTGAGGTGCCGGCGCAGCGTCTTGTAGGGCTTCCCGTCCTCGAACGAGATCAGGAAGTCCGGATTGATCGAGCGCCGGATCTCCTGCGCGGTCGCCTTGGCGATCGGCGGGCTCTGGCCGGCGTCGCAGACCCCCCGAATCGCCGCATGCACCTCGTTGAGGAGGCCGGGCAGATCCGCGCTCTGCACGTGATTGTGGCTCACATAGGCCGAGACGATCTCGGAGGCGAGCGTGACGAGGCGGAGAGAGCCGCCGTTCGACTGAGCCATGTCTCGTGCGTTGCCTTCTCGTGATGACGAAACTCGCCAGAACGCAAGCACTGCGTCGCGATTCGGACGCCTGATACAATCGCATTCGCAAGAAGCGTCAAGTCTTAAATTCGGAACTGGGGTATACGGTCCCAAATAGCGTAATAAGAGCGATCTTGATCGCTCAACCTCAAGGAGTAATGCCTGTCAGGGTCTCGCTTGTGCGCAATCGATATTGCCGATTTATCCCTGCGACCTGGCGCGGCCTGCACTCTACAGCCGAAGGTGCGATGCGGTGGCGGCTATAGAGCTTACGAGGCCGTTTCTGCCCATCGATTGTGCATTCGCAGAGCGTCGCTGGCCGATACCTCAAAGCCGATAAGACAACCTCAGCGACGCTTTGTGGCGGCCGCACCTCGGCGGTGAGCGACGGAGGGTCTGGAAGCGGACCGACGGTGCGCCAGTGGCGCAACCTGATCGCGAACTCGCTCGGGGCGTTCGGGCTCCGTCCGTGGCCGGACAAACGCAGAACCCGCCGTGCTGTTGAGCGCGGCGGGTTCTGTGTATCGGATTTGGTTGCGGGGACAGGATTTGAACCTGTGACCTTCAGGTTATGAGCCTGACGAGCTACCGGGCTGCTCCACCCCGCGCCAAGTCTGTGCGGCTGGTCCGGGTGCGTCGCGGCTCTGGCGAGCGTGCGCCGTGTCCGGGGGCCGGATCGGTGTTCGTGTCGAGGGAAGGTGTGTGTCTTGCGATGGGCAGGTCTGGCGGCGACCGACTCTCCCGTGTCTTGAGACACAGTACCATAGGCGCTGGCGTGTTTAACGGCCGAGTTCGAGATGGGATCGGGTTCTGGGCACGCCGCTCAGGCCACCAGACCGGCGCATCGCAATTCTTTTCGGACTGGCCGTCGCGGGTTGCGAGGCGCGTGTGTCCGGTTCGGCAAGCAGGCAGCGGTGTCGCTGCGGGTCTTCTTGTTTCGTGTGTCTCTGGCTTCGCCAGCCTTTTCGGCTGCCGAACCAGTCCGGACACGGATCACGAGAGCGATCAAGCCAATCGGGCGATTAGTACCGGTCGGCTCAACGCGTCGCCGCGCTTGCACCCCCGGCCTATCGACGTGGTCGTCTTCCACGGCCCTCAAGGGAGGTCTCGTTTTAAGGGGGGTTTCCCGCTTAGATGCCTTCAGCGGTTATCCCGTCCGTACATAGCTATGCTGC
>NZ_JBKFAP010000249.1:0-249 GCF_053345715.1 Methylobacterium sp. D48H | reverse complement strand
GTGCGCGCCCACCAGCACGCCGCCGGGGCGCGCCGGTCCGGCGCCATCGGGGGGTGAGGCGACCGTCGAAGGCGTGGGCGAAGCGCTCGGGCGCAGCCAGGGCGGCTTCTCGACCAAGCTGCATCTGCGTGCCGAGGGCGGGGGTAAGCCGATCACGGCGGTGCTGACGGCGGGCGAGCGGCACGAGCAGTTTGCGTTGGATGCTCTCATGGACAAGGGCGCGGTGCCACGTCCAGGGCGGGGCCGCCC
>NZ_JBKFAP010000248.1:0-251 GCF_053345715.1 Methylobacterium sp. D48H | reverse complement strand
CGCACCCGGGGACATCGTGATCATGGACAATCTCGGCAGCCACAAAGGCCCGGCCGTGCGCGCGGCGATCGAGGCGGCGGGCGCGCGGCTCCTGTTCCTCCCGCCCTACTCGCCGGACTTCAATCCGTGTATGGATGGCTCCTGCGGGTCAAGGATGTCGATCGGTTTGGGTGAACTAGTCGGCTGCGGCCATGTATACGGCGTCTGATCTGCAGCGGGATCGCTGCGCGCCCTGATGAAGTCCGCTTGGA
>NZ_JBKFAP010000247.1:0-252 GCF_053345715.1 Methylobacterium sp. D48H | reverse complement strand
GTGCGCGCCCACCAGCACGCCGCCGGGGCGCGCCGGTCCGGCGCCATCGGGGGGTGAGGCGACCGTCGAAGGCGTGGGCGAAGCGCTCGGGCGCAGCCAGGGCGGCTTCTCGACCAAGCTGCATCTGATCCTCCCTCGGCATCGCGGACACCTCTGATACGCTCATGCTGAGCGGGGAAGGTGTCGGATGGCGAAGACGAGACGCGAGTTCACGCCCGAGTTCAAACGCGAAGCGGTCGCCCTGCTGGAGAG
>NZ_JBKFAP010000246.1:0-252 GCF_053345715.1 Methylobacterium sp. D48H | reverse complement strand
TCGGGTTCGGGCCCGTCGCCGGGCCCCCCTTTTGGCGGCGATCGAGGCGCTGTCGAGGGACGCTCGACTGAAGTCGATGCCGTTCCGGCGACCGAGCCGATCGAGCAGCACGTGCTGCAGACGGTCCGTATCCATCCGGCGAAGGACGCGGGAGCTACGGTTTCCTCGGGAGCAGATCACTTTCTGCCGTATGGGCGGCGATCCGCTCCTTCAGCTCGTCGATCCCATCGTTGGTAAACGCTGGGTACGCCT
>NZ_JBKFAP010000245.1:0-253 GCF_053345715.1 Methylobacterium sp. D48H | reverse complement strand
CGGCGCTCGACCCCGGCAAGAACCTCGACCCGCATCGCCTTGATCCGATGACTTTAACGCCAGCATTAAGGTCAGACGTCGGGCACGAGGCCCCGTCTCACAAGGCGGCTCTCACCGGAGGCGTACGACGGTCCCACACTCCGGCCTTCTGCCAATCCCGCAAGCGTCGCCAACAGGTCATCCCCGAGCCACAGCCCATCTCCCGGGGCAGCAACTCCCACGGCGTGCCTGAGCGCAGCACGAACAGGATCCC
>NZ_JBKFAP010000244.1:0-253 GCF_053345715.1 Methylobacterium sp. D48H | reverse complement strand
TTCGCCTACATCGAGGGCTACTACAATCGGCAACGCATCCACTCGGCACTCGGCTATCTTACGCCCGAGCAAGCCGAGAGGACCACGAAATGATCTCTCTGTGTCCGCGACACCGAGGGAGGATCAATCTGCGTGCCGAGGGCGGGGGTAAGCCGATCACGGCGGTGCTGACGGCGGGCGAGCGGCACGAGCAGTTTGCGTTGGATGCTCTCATGGACAAGGGCGCGGTGCCACGTCCAGGGCGGGGCCGCCC
>NZ_JBKFAP010000243.1:0-253 GCF_053345715.1 Methylobacterium sp. D48H | reverse complement strand
CACATCCACCTGCCGCAGCTTGGCGACGACATCCTCCGGCTTGTGCCGCTTCGTTCCCATCTGTCCGTCCTCATCCTGGCCCGAAAGCCATACCTCAGGACGGACCACTTCATTGGGGGCAGATCACTAGTGACCAGCCCCCACGCGGTGGTCCGAGTTCAAAGTTAGTGCAGGGTCGGCCTCTGCTCTACGGGTAGCTTGGCCGACGGAGCCGGTCGGGCGAGCGCAGTCGGCCAAGCGGTCATGGCTGGCA
>NZ_JBKFAP010000242.1:0-253 GCF_053345715.1 Methylobacterium sp. D48H | reverse complement strand
TTCAGCCCCTCGCGCCGCCAGATCCGCTCGACCCGCTTGTCGTTGACCAACCAGCCGGCCGCCTTCAGCAGCGCGCCGATCTTCCGGTAGCCGTAGCGCCCGTACCGGCGCGCCAGCTCCACAAGATGATCCTCCCTCGGCATCGCGGACACCTCTGATACGCTCATGCTGAGCGGGGAAGGTGTCGGATGGCGAAGACGAGACGCGAGTTCACGCCCGAGTTCAAACGCGAAGCGGTCGCCCTGCTGGAGAG
>NZ_JBKFAP010000241.1:0-253 GCF_053345715.1 Methylobacterium sp. D48H | reverse complement strand
CGAGCATGTCATGGACGTCCTGGACGTCTCCGAGCGCCGCGCTTGCAGTGCGCTCGGGCAGCATCGCTCGACCCAGCGCAAGGTGCCGCGGGGCAGAGACGACGAGGCGGCGCTGACCGCCGATCTTTGATCCTCCCTCGGTGTCGCGGACACAGAGAGATCATTTCGTGGTCCTCTCGGCTTGCTCGGGCGTAAGATAGCCGAGTGCCGAGTGGATGCGTTGCCGATTGTAGTAGCCCTCGATGTAGGCGAA
>NZ_JBKFAP010000240.1:0-255 GCF_053345715.1 Methylobacterium sp. D48H | reverse complement strand
TTCGCCCGCAGGATGCGCAGCACCCGCTTGGCATTGACGCTCGCCTCGCCGCGCGAGTGCAGTGCCCGGTTCACCAGTGCGGTGACGCGGCGATAGCCGTAGCTCGGGCGGGCATCGACGATCGCGCGGATCGTCGGCAGCAGCTGCGCATCCTCGGGCTTGCGGTAGGGACCGCGCGGCTGGGCGGGGCGGCTCAGGCGCTCGGCCAAGTGGGAGCGGGCCACGCCGAGCGTGTCGGCAACCGCCTTCACCGCG
>NZ_JBKFAP010000024.1:0-71389 GCF_053345715.1 Methylobacterium sp. D48H | reverse complement strand
AACTCGCCGTTGCGGAACCGGAACGCCGGATCCCGCGTCGTGCGGAACGAGAACAGGTTGTCGGTCCAGTGGTGGACCGACAGAACGCGCTCCTCGTAGAACTTGCTCATCGACGGATCAGTCCTCGCTCAGGCGGACGCCGGGTCGGCAGTCCCGAACAGGTCGAGCAGCTTGCCGCCGCGGCCGTCCCACGCCGCGGCGTCGTCGGCCGGCTCGGTCCTCTCGGTGATGTTGGGCCAGAGATCGGCGTACTTGGCGTTGAAGGTCTTCCAGCCCGCCATCTCCGGTTCGGTGTCGGCCCTGATGGCATCGGCCGGGCATTCGGGCTCGCAGACGCCGCAATCGATGCACTCGTCCGGGTTGATCACCAGCATGGTCTCGCCGACGTAGAAGCAGTCGACCGGGCAGACCTCGACGCAGTCGGTGTACTTGCAGCGGATGCAGTTCTCGGTGACGACATAGGTCATGACTTCGCACCTCGGCGCAGGGGTCAGAGCAGCGCGGGGAGATCCTGGCCCTCGAGATCGATCGCCAGTCCCTTCATCGCCTCGGCGCTGACCTCGCCGCCCATCGCGCGGAGGCTCTCCTCGCGGATCAGCGACATCAGCCCCCGGCGCAGGCCCAGGAACTCCGACGACAGGGTCAGGGCCGGCTGGCGCGGGCGGGGCAGGGGCACCACGACTTCGGCCTTGATGCTCCCGGGACGCGCGGTCATCACGTAGACGCGGTCGGAGAGGAAGATCGCCTCGTCGATGTCGTGGGTCACGAACAGCACCGAGATCTTCAGGCGCTGCCACATGTTGGTGAGGATCTGCTGCATGATCAGCCGCGTCTGCGCGTCGAGGGCGCCGAACGGCTCGTCGAGCAGCAGGATGCGCGGGCCGGTGGCGAGCGCGCGCACGATGCCGACACGCTGCTTCATCCCGCCGGACAATCGGTCCGGATAGTGGTTCTCGAACGCCGTGAGCCCGGCGAGGCCGAGCAGCGTCCGCGCCTGACGCTCGCGCTCGCTGCGCCGGACGCCCTTCATCTTCAGGCCGAACTCGACGTTCTCGCGCACCGTCTTCCAGGGAAACAGTGAGTATTGCTGGAAGATCATGCCGCGATCCGCGCTCGGTCCCGCGATCGCCTCGCCGTCGACGGTGACCCGCCCGGACGACGGCTTGAGGAAACCGGCCAGCGCGTTGAGCAGCGTCGACTTCCCGCAGCCCGAGGGCCCGATGATCGACACGAACTCGCCGGGATGGACGGTGAGCGAGGCGTTCGAGACGGCCTCGACGGACCCCTCCAACGTCTCGTAGCGCAGGCAGAAGTCGCTGACCTCGATCAGGCCCCGGCTCGATTCGGCCATGGCAAGCTCCCGATTGGTGACGCGCGTGGAGGACCGGTCCGGCGAGGGCCGCGCCGGGCGGCCGGCCGAGGCCTAGCGGGCCGCGGCCCAGGGCATGACGAGGCGGCCCACGAGACGGATCGCGAAGCTGGAGCCGAGGCCGAGCAGCCCGATCGTGATCATGCCGAGGGCGATGTCCGGGTACTGGACCAGCGAATAGGCTTCCCAGGTGAAGTAGCCGATGCCGAACTGGCCGGAGATCATCTCGGCGGCGATCAGCGAGACCCAGGCCACGCCCATGCCGACCGTCAGCCCGGTGAAGATCTGCGGCAGCGAGGCCGGCAGGTAGACTTCGCGGAACACCGCCGCCTCGCGGGCGCCGAGGCAGCGTGCGGCCCGCACCAGGACCGGGTCGACCTGGACCATGCCCTGGAGGGTGTTGATCAGGATCGGGAAGAACGAGCCCAGGAAGGTGATGAAGACGATCGAGCCCTCGTTGGTCGGCCAGAGCATGATCGCCATTGGCACCCAGGCGATCGCCGGGATCGGCCGCAGCACCTCGCAGATCGGGAAGGCGATCTCGCGCAGGAGGCGGTAGCGCCCCATGAGGAGCCCGAGCGGCACGGCGACGCCGCCGGCCAGGAGAAATCCGAAGAGGATCCGGCGGCAGGAGATGAGCACGTGGTCGCCGAAGTTCGGGCTGCGCAGGGCGATCGCCGCGCGGTCCACGACGTCCATCGGCGTCGGGATGTTCAGGAACCGCACGTAGAGGGTCACGCGGTTCGCGGTCAGATACTGCCAGAGCGCGACGAACAGGATCAGGGACACGAGCCCGATCAGCGCGGCCCGGAACGCGCCGTGATGCAGCCGCAGCCAGCGGCGGACGCGGCCGGTCGCGGGGCGGGTGGACGCGGCCGGCGGCGGGAGGGGCGCTGCCCGCGGCGGGCGCGACTCGGCGGCGGGCCGGAGAGCGACAGCGTCCATGCGGTTCTAGCCTCCCGTCACAGCGGCCTTCAGGGCCTCGTCGTAGGGCATCACCGTGCCGCCGCCCCGCGCCGCGGCCTCGGCGTCCTGCTTCAGCAGGAACGGCGCGATGCCGCCCTTGCCGTCGACGACGTAGAAGGCCTCCCGGGCGAACAGCTTGATGCCGCGGGCCGTGTCGAAGACGTAGGCGACGTCGACGGCCTGCCCCTTGGACTTCATCTCGTTCAGCGCGCCGAGCGTGCAGGCCGCGCTCGCGTAGGGCTGGATCGCCCCGCCCTTCACCCAGATCTCGCCGGCCTTGCGCGGCTCGGTGACGGGCCTCTTGCAGTACGTGTCCTCGCCGCGCACCTCGTAATTGGCGGTGCTCGCGCGCTGCTGCGCGTAGTCCAGGCCGCGCTCGGCGAAGACCTTGCGCAGCGGCCCGTCGTCGACCCACGGACCGACGTCGAACGTCTTGATCCGGTCGAGCCGCTGCAGGACCTTGACGTCCTCGCGGGCGGCCTCGACCAGCTGCGGCTTGATCGTGGGATCGACGGTCATGATCCCGCCGGGCCCGAGGAAGATGTAGACCACCTCCTTGTCGGTGCCGGTCCAGGCCGCGATCTGCTCGGCGGCGCGCTTCGGATCGGCCTTGACCCAGGCGTCGGCGTCGAGGACGGCCTTCAGGTAGGCCTCGACGATCTCGGGGTAGCGGTCGGCGAAGTCGGAGCGCACGACCACGCCGTGCCAAGTCGGGAGGTTGGTCTCGACGCCATCGAACACTTTGCGCGCGAAGCCGCGGAACGGCAGAAGCTCGGCGAAGGGGACGAAATCCGCGTGCGCGTCGATCTTCCGCTCCTGGAGATTGGTCGAGCCGACCTCCGGGCTCTGGCTGACCAGGCGGAAATAGGTGGCCGGATAGCCCTTGTCCTGCAACGCCTTCAGGACCATCCCGTGGGCCGCCGACCCGAAGGGCACGCTGACGACCTTGTCTTTCAGATCCTCGAACGAGAAGTATTCGGAAGCCTTGTTGACCACGATCCCGTTGCCGGATCCGTGGAGATTGTAGGCGGCGACCGCGATCAGCCGCGATTGGCTCTCGGGATTGTTCTGGAACGTCGCACCGTTGACGACGAGCGGGTAATCGCCCATCGCGCCGAACTGCAGCTTCCCGGCCATCATGCCGTTCGTGACCGGCGGCCCGGACGTGAAGTTCTGCCAGTCGAGCTGGATGGTCGTGCCGGCGTACTTGCCGGTCTTGGGCAGGTACTTCTCCAGCAGCTTGAGCTGGCGGATCACCACGCCGACCGTCGCGGTGTTGGTCGTCGTGTCCTGCGTGCCGATGCCGACGGTGAGGGTCTCGGCGCGGGCTGGTGCCCCGATCCCGGCGCCCGCCAGCGCGAGGAGCGCGAGAGCGGAGACCGATCTGAGCCCGGGGAATCGTCCAGTCATCGCCCGCTCCAACATTCCGGCCCGATGTCGCGAAGACATCGACGGCATGATCGGGCGCTGCGGCGCGTCCGATCAAATGCCGAGGACGCCTGCGGGTCGATTAGTTGCGCAAAAAAGTCGAGCGGTTCCGGATGTGCTGCGGTTTTGTGCGGGACGCTCGCGTTTTAGGCGCATTCCTCGCCGCCGCGCATCGCCGCCAGGATGTCGGGACGCAGGACGACGATCTGCGTGCGCCGCGCGACGAGGACGCCCTGCTCCGAGAGCCGCTTCAGGCTGATCGTCACCCATTGCCGGGTGGCGCCGACCATGTGGGCGAGGTCGGCGTGCGTGAAGGTCGCCGCGATCACCGTCCCGTCCTCCTCCGCGACGCCGTAGAGGTCGCACAGGTGCAGGAGCAGGTGGGCGAGGCGCTCGGTGATCGAGCGGGTCCCGAGCATCTGGGCCAGGGTCGAGTAGCAGCGGCCCTTGAAGGTCAGGCCGTCGATGACCCCGATCGCGAGGGCCGGCATCTGCGTCACGAGCTGCCGGAGCGCCTTGGCCGGTAGGTGCAGCACGCTGGAATTGCTCGCCGCCATGCCCGACCACTTGTGGAGGCCGGCGCCGAACACGTCGGGACCGCCGACGAAGTTGCCGGGGTACCAGTAGGCCAGCGTGATCTCGCGACCGGACGGCGCGGCGTAGAAGACCCGGATGCGGCCGCTCTCGATGATCCAGATCCCGTCGTTGGGCGTCTCCTGCGTGAACAGGGTCGCGCCGCGGTAGAGCACGCGGCGCCGGCCCTTCTCCAGCACGAGGGCGACCTCGCGCTCGGTCAGCCCGTCGAGGAGAGGGCGCTGCCCGGTTCCGGCCTTGGGCGCGGCCTCGGACAGCAGGAGGGCGCTCGCCTGGGTCTGGAGCCCCGCCGGGGCCTGAGACGGGCGTATCGGCGCCGTGGTCTGCATTGCCGCCTCCAGCATCCTACCTGCCGCGGCGCAGCAAACCCTGTACCAGCTCTAAACTGGCCGCCGGCACCGGCAGCGTCTGGATATCGCGGAGCCGAGCGGACGTGAAGCGGCGCCGCACCCGGAGGATGCGGCGCCGCGACGAGGCCGAGACGGCCGGATCGATCAGGGGCGTCCCTGACAGCGTCCGATCGCCCACTGGATGAGCTTGCGCACGTCGGGATCGGGATCGTTGGCGGCCGCCTCGAGGGCCGAGAGGCCCCGCGGGTCGGCGATCTCGCCGAGGGCTGCGGCCGCCTCCTTGCGCAGGTTGCTGACCTCGGAGGTCAGCGCCCGCCCCAGGATCTCGACGGCCGCCGGCGCCCGGATCCGGCCCAGGGCATTGGCCGCCTTGGTGCGGACCTGCCAGACGGGATCGTCCATCACGGCGATCAGGGGCGCCGTCGCCTCGGGCAGCCGGATCTTGGCGCAGGAGACGGCCGCCTCCTCGCGAACCTGCCAGTGCTCGTCGGACAGGCCGGCGATCAGCGTGCCGATGCCCGGGCCGCCGGGGCGCAGGAAGACCAGCGCCGCCATCGTGGCGCGCCGGACCGTCGGGTCGGGATCGCCCGCGGTGGCGATCAGCGCCGGCAGCGCCTCCTCGGCCTTGAGGTAGCCGATGACGCCGAGACCTTCGCGGCGCACCTCCGGGGACGGGCTCTGGAGCGCCTTCAGCGCGGCCGACAGGGCGTCCGGCAGGACGAGCTCGCGCAGGGCCCGCAGGGCGGAGGCCTGCACGAACGGGTCGGTGTGCGCGGCGCGCTCGATCAGGAGCGGCCCGCAGGCCGGCTCCTTCTTCTCGGCCAGGGTATCGGCGGCAGTGCGGCGCACGGCCTCGTCGTCGTCCTCCAGGGACCGCACGAGGCCCTCGACGACGTCCGCGCCGTCGTGCTCGTCCAGCGCCTTGGCCGCCGCGGCGCGGACGGCCGCGTCCGGATCGCCGAGGCCCTTGAGGAGCAGGACCTTCGCCGCGGGGCCGACGGCCTCGGCGAGCTCCATCATCGCGACGCGCCGGACGCCGGCGTCGGCACTCGCGCAGCGCTCGGCCACGTCGTCGAGATCGTCGTCGAAGGAATCGAACACGGGGCTCATGGTCGGCCTCAGCGCAGCAGGTAGGGAATATTGACCTTGACCGCGTTCGTCGGGCAGTCGACCTCGCAGGGCATGCAGTACCAGCACTCGTCGTACTTCATGTAGGCCTTCTGCCGGGTCTCATCGATCGCGAGGATGTCGAGCGGGCAGACGTCGACGCAGACGCGGCAGCCCTTCTCGGCGATGCACTTGGCGTCGTCGATGACGACCGCGGCGCTGCTGGCCTGATTGATGATCGGCATGGATCGATCTCCGGTACGGGGCGGGATTACTCGGCGGCGGCCGGCGTCTTGATGCGGAGCTGGTGGTAGGCGCCCATCTCCTCGGCGGCGACCGGCACGATGAACGGGTCGACGGCGCGCTTCGCGTGGGCCATCCGGCCCTGGCCGTCCTTGAACAGGACCGTGTGGCAGGCCCACTCGGCGTCGTTCGTCTCGGGATAGTCGACGCGCAGGTGGTAGAAGCCCCAACGGCTCTCGGTGCGGTAGAGTGAGGCGGCCGCCGCCATGTCGGCGCAGTCGAGGATCGTCTGCATCTCGAGCGCCCTGTGCAGCTCGTGCGGGTCGCGGGCGCAGAGCAGGTCGAGGTCCTCGCGGATCTCGGCGAAGCGGCGCTGGCCGAGCTCCATCTTCGCCGTCACCTTCGGCGGCTCGAGATAGTCGTTCACCAAGCGGCGGGTCTTGAACTCCATCTCGTGCGGGGTGAGCCCGTCGACGCGCCGGGTCGGCGCCAGGACCCGTTCGCGCTCGACCGCGATGTCCGCCGGGTCATGGTCGGCGAGGGCGTTGGCCGTGCAGTAGGCGGCGGCGTCGGCCCCGGCGATGCCGCCGTTCACGAAGGCGCCCAGCATGTAGTTGTGCGGCACGCTCGCCATGTCGCCGACCGCGTAGAGGCCGGGGACCGTCGTGCGCGCGAACTCGTCGACGAAGACGCCCGAGGCCGAGTGGCCCGAGCAGAAGCCGATCTCGGAGATGTGCATCTCCACGGGACGCTGGCGGTAATTGGTGCCGCGCCGCTCGTGGAAGCGTCCGCGGGAGGGGCGCTCGTTCGAGTGCAGGATCGTCTCGATCTCGGAGATCGTCTCCTCGCGCAGATGGTCCATCTTGAGGAAGACCGGGCCGTTGCCGCCCTGCAGCTCGCGCCAGAACTCGAGCATCATCTGTCCGGACCAGTAATCGCACTCGATGAAGCGTTCGCCGCGATTGTTGGCCGTGTATCCGCCGAACGGGCCGGTGACGTAGGCGCAGGACGGGCCGTTATAGTCCTTGATCAGCGGGTTGATCTGGTAGCACTCGAGGTTCGCGAGCTGCGCGCCCGCGTGGTAGGCCATCGCGTAGCCGTCGCCGCAATTCGCCGCGTTCTCGTAGGTCCCGAACAGGTACCCGGAGGCCGGCAGGCCGAGGCGGCCGGCGGCCCCGCAGGCGAGGATCACCGCCTTGGCCTTCACCACCAGGAACTCGGAGGTGCGGGTGTTGACGCCGATCGCTCCGGCGATGCGCCCGTCCGCGCCCTTGAGCAGGCGCGTCGCCATGTACCGGTTGGTCACGCCGACCTGGAGGCGGCGGAGCTGCCGGTAGAGGACCTTCTTGACGTTGTGCCCTTCCGGCATCGGCAGCACGTAGGTCCCCATGTGGTGGACCTTGCGCATGTTGTACTCGCCCGAGCCGTCCTTCTCGAATTTGACCCCGAGCTTATCGAGGTACTGGATCATCGGGAACGACCCCTGCGCGTAGGCCATCACCGCCTTCTGATTGACGATGCCGTCGTTGGCGACGGTGATCTCCTTCACGTACTGCTCGGGGGTGGCGTAGCCCGGCACGACGGCGTTGTTCAGCCCGTCCATGCCCATGCTGATCGCGCCCGAGCGCTTGACGTTGGCCTTCTCCATCAGGACGACCCGGAGCTTCGGATCGGCTTCCTTGGCCTTGATCGCGGCCATCGGGCCGCCGGTGCCGCCGCCGATCACCAGGATGTCGGTCTCGATAATCTCGGTCTTCGTCGCGGATTCGAACGCGTTCATGGCAAGATCTCGCGTCAGGTCAGGGGCGGGGCGTGTGGGATCGCCGGAGGATCGGATCGCGCGGTCAGGCGGCCTGCGCGGCGTCGGGCGGGCCGTCGACGGCCTCGGCCACGAGGGCGCGCAGGTAGGACCAGGGGAAGATCCCGCGGGCGTGGCCGTCGGAGAACGCGATGTGGACGGCGTAGCCGCCCATCGGTTCGACCCGCGCGACCGCGATGTCGGCGGCGGCCTGAGGAAAGCGTCGCTCGACCCGGTCACGGGTGCACCACGCGCAGCGGCAGCGCAGCCGCAGCCGCTCCGCCGACAGCGTCGCGGTCAGCCCGTCGCGCCATTGCAACCGGAGGCCGGTCCCGCCGCGCGCGAGGATGGCGGCCTCCGGGATGGCCTCGGGATCGAACGGGGGCGGGTTCGGAACCCCGGTCGCGTGGTGTGCCATCCGCTCCTCCTCTGTGCCGGCGTCACAGAAGCCGAGGGGCGGGCGATCCGACAGCAATTAGTTGCTCAGAATCTCAGTCAGGCCGCCGGCCGCGGCGACACCGACCGGCTCGGAGACCGGAGCCGGGCCGTCCGCCGCGGCTGCCCGCGGACAGCGACCGCCCGGTGATCCGGACCTACGGCTCGGTCGTCTTCGGCTCGGGCCCGCAGATGCCCCTGAGTGCCGTCCAGGCGGCGCCGGACAGGATCTGGCGTTCGGCCGCCCCAGAGCCCGCCTGGGCGCGGATCGCGGCGGCGCGCTCGCGCGTGAAGGGATGGCTGCGCAGCAGGTCCAGCACGTCGCTCTTCCCGTCGTGCTTGTCCTTGGCGATGCGCTCGAGGATGTCGGCGAGCGCCGCGCCGTTGCCGCCCGCGCGGGTCATGAGGTCGACCGCGTAGGCGTCCGCCGCCCGCTCGGCGTCGCGGCTGTAGCCGGCCGAGAGCACCGCGTCGCCCAGCGCGATGATGATGGTCGAGCCGGTCAGGTCCCCCAGGACGAGGCTCAACAGGAACGAGGTGCCCGACGCCCGGATGAGGGAGCGGGTCGGATCGCGTCGGCGGACGTGGCCGAGCTCGTGCGCCAGGACCGCCGCGGCCTCGTCGGCCGAGCGCGCCCGCGCGATGAGGCTCGAGAGCACGATCACGCGGGCGCCCGGCAGGGCGAAGGCGTTGGCCGTGCCGTGCCGCCGCACGCTGACGGCCACCTCGGGAGGCAGCGAGCCCTCCGCCCGACCGGCCGCGACGAGGCGGGCCACGAGCGTGTCGAGCGCCGCGCGGCCGGCCGGTTCCGCGCAGGCCGGCGGGTCGCCGAGGAAGCGCAGGACCTGCGGTTCCGCCACCGCCCCGAGCCGCGACTCGGCCGCGTCCGGCACCAGCGGGGCCAGCAGCCCGGCGATCTGCGGGACGCCGAAGACCGCCACGAGCAGGACCGAGAGACCGGCCGCGAGAGACCAGAGCACGAGCCGCACCGTGCCGCCCGAGCGCTCCCGGCGATGGAGGTCCGGGCAGCGCGCCGCGAGCGCGGCGGCGAGCGTCGCGTCCGAGAACTCCACGCGGACCGGCTCGCCGGCCGGACCGATCCGCATCAGCGGCGGCACGGACACGGCGGCGCGCAGGTCGAGCAGGTTCCAGTCCTGGGCGATTCCGGGCCCGGAGACGCGGAAGCGGTCGTCGAGGCGCAGCGCGACGGGATGTGCCCGCGCGCTGACGCCGTCGAAGTAGCGGCCCTCGACCTCGATCGGCGTCGCGTCGATCGCCTGGGAAGCGCGGGTCAAGCGTCAGAAACCGATCTGGAGCGCGCCTCCGACGTCGAGCGCGTCGGCGAGACCCTCCTGCAGACCGCTGCCGGCACCGCGGGACGAGGCGAGGACGGCATCCAGGGCTTCGGGATCCGTCACGCTCGTGCTCGTCGCGACCGCCGCCCACAGGCGGGCCTGCACCACGCGCACGTAGAGCACCGCGAAGAGCGGCGCGCCGACCAGGTAGATGAGGACGACGAGCCAGTGGAGCATGCTGAGATCGCCCGCCGCCCGTGCGGCGAAGATCAGCAGAGCCGCGACGAGGCCCAGCACGACCAGGAAGCCCAGGAGCGACAGCATGTAGACGATGTACGGCCAGTAGAACTGCCGCGCCTTCAGGCTCGAGGCGAGGCGGGCGTGACCGAGGCTGGCGGCGCCCATGAACGCCCGCGTCTCGCGGGCGCGGTAGTACGGGAGCAGGAGCAGCGCCGCGGGCACGCAGATGGCCGCCACGAAGCCCATCGCCTGGAGGAGAATGCCGATCTTCGAGGCCGCGTAGGCGGGATTGAGGATCGTCTGGCCGGCCTTGCCGCCGGGCTTCGGTACCAGAAGATCCGTGGGCAGCGAGAAATCCGTCGCGACCAGGAGGGCGATGCTGAGCCCGATCAGCGGCCCCAGCCCGATTACGTACAGCAACAGCCAGGGGCCGAGCACGCTGCGTCCCCGCGCCGTCGAGTGCATTCGGCTGGTCCCGACCAGGGTGTGGTCGATGCGGTAGCGTTCCAGGCTCGCCCGCATGAACGGGAAGGCCAGGCCGAAGGTGACGAGCGTGAGCAGCCACCAGCCGCCCGCGCGGGACGCGTAGGCGAGGCCCGAGCCGTCCTGCCCGAGGCGGATGCCGCGCCAGAGCGTCCGCATCGCGCGGTAGCGGCGCCCGCGGTAGATCGCGAATTGTCCCAGCAGGAACAGGAACACGAAGGAGATCACCACCGAGAACGGGGCGAGCGCGGGCGCGACGAGCGAGAGCGCGAACAGCGCGACGTAGATCGGCACGAGGATCGCGAGCGCGACGAGGAAGCCGAGGAACAGTTCCTTGCCCGTGCCGGTATACTCGGCGGGCGAGCCGTCGAGCGCGGTGCGCTCCCAGAAGAAGCGGCGCAGATTGGTTACGTACCAGAATCTGTAGATGCCGAAGGTCACGATCGAGAGCAGAAAGCCCTTCAGCGCCAGCCAGGTGAGACCTTTCACCCGCGGGTCGAAGGTTACGGCGGCCACGCGCGTGCCCGGAGCGCCGCTCCGCGTGTCGAACTGGGTGCCGGGTGCCAAATTCATGGGTCCGTCGATCGTCCCGCCGCGTTTCGCGGCCAGACACTAGGAAGGAAGGCCTGCGCTGACCAGTTCCGCGCGGCCGCAATTCTATCCCGTCCCCGCAATGTCGTGCAGCGACTGTTCGAAATGCGGGGCGTCGTTAACGCGCGGTCTCCGGTTGCCGGACACGCGTTGCCGGGCGATGCGACCGAGCCGCCTCGACGGCGTGCGCACCGCGCCCGGCCGCCGTTCGGCGCGTCCCTAGCCCAGGACCGACAGAGCGGCCGCGAGGTCGGCGACCAGATCGTCCGGGTGCTCGATCCCGATCGACACCCGGATGGTCGCGTCCGCGATCCCGAGCCGGTCGCGCACCGCCTTCGGCACGCCGGAATGGGTCGTGGAGGCCGGGTGGCTGGCGAGCGACTCGGTTCCGCCCAGGCTGACGGCGAGCTTGAACAGCTGGAGGCCGTTGAGAACCCGGAACGCCTCGGCCTCGCCGCCGACGATGTCGAACGAGAACGTCGAGCCCGGCGCCGCGCACTGCTTGGCGTAGACCTGCGCCTGCCGCGACCCCGGCTCGAGATGCGCGAGGTGGTGGAGGCGCGCTACCTTCGGGTGCGCCGCCAGCATCCCGCCGACGATCTCGCCGTTGCGGTTGGCGGCGCTCATCCGCAGCGACAGAGTCTCGAGCGAGCGCCCGAGCATCCAGCAGGAATGCGGGTCGAGACCGGTCCCGATCGCCGAGCGCAGAAGCCGCACCGGCTTCATCCGCGCCGCCGAGCCGAGGGCGGCGCCGGCGATCAGGTCCGAGTGGCCGCCGACATACTTCGTCAGGGAGTAGACCGAGATGTCGGCGCCTTCGCGCAGCGGGTGCTGGAAGAGGGGCCCGAGCAGGGTGTTGTCGCAGACGACGACCGGCGCCTCGCCGCCCTGCCGGGCGCCGATCTCCTCGGCGACCGCCCGGACGAGGCCGAGGTCGACGAGGGTGTTGAGCGGGTTCGAGGGGGTCTCGACCATGACGACGCTGACGCGTCCCACGCCCGCCGCGCGGTCGGCCGCGGCGCGCACGCTCGCCGGATCGGTGCCGTCGGAGAACCCGAACGGCGCGATGCCGAACCCGGCCAGGGTCTTGGCGATCAGGGTCTCGGTGCCGCCGTACAGGGGTTGCGAGTGCAGGATCGCGTCGCCGGGCCGCGCGAAGGCCAGGATCGTGGTGGCGATCGCCGACATGCCGGAGGAGAAGACCAGCGCGGCCTCGGCCTCCTCGAAGACGGCCAGCCGGTCCTCGACGATCTCGCTGTTCGGGTGATTGAAGCGCGAGTAGACCAGCCCCGCCGCCTCGCCGACCGGCGGTTCGCGCCGTCCCGAGACGTAGTCGAAGAAGGCTTTGCCGTGCTCGGCCGAGGTGAAGACGAAGGTCGATGTCAGGAAGACCGGCGGCTTCACCGCGCCCTCGGACAGGGCCGGGTCGTAGCCGTAACCGAGCATCAGCGTCTCGGGACGGAGCGGGCGGTTGCCGAGCGCCCTCCGGTGGTAGCGGTCGTCGGACATGCTGGCCTCGCTCCGACAGGCCCCAGCCCGGGGCTGGGCAGCCCGGTTGCGCTCTGACTCCGGGATTCCGGACGCGGGAGCATGGCACAGGCAGGGCCGCTACGGAACGCCGCCGCGGTCCCGACGCGCCGCGGCGGAGGGCGGCCTCGGGTCTCAGCCGGACCGCGCCGCGCCGCCCGAATCCAGGCGCTCCAGGACGCGGGCGACGTCGGCCGTCGTCATCTCCCACTCGTTCTGGAAGTTGGCCACGACGCCGCGCATGAAGCGCGATTGCAGGCGCTCCGCCTCCGCCGCGTCGCCGAGATGATCCACCAGGATCGCGTAGGCGAGCTGCGAGGGCTCGGGACCCTCGTAGCTCCACTCGAAGCCGTTCCGGGAGTAGCACTTGGCCTCCGCCCGATCCGGCAGCGGCGCCCCGTTCACCGTGACGACGATCCCGTCGATCGTCCGGTCCCCGGCATAGACCTTGTCCATCACCGCGCCTCCCGGATCCGGTGGCGCGGGGTGCGGCCGTCGGAGCGGTTGCGCATCACCTCGGGGAAGATCCAGAGGCTGACCACCATGAACGGGCCGAGGAAGGCCACGGCCCAGCGCGGCCCGGTCTGGCCGAGATGGCCCATGTAGAACCAGCCGGCGAGCGCCGCGAGCGCGACGGCGACCGACAGGCCGAACTTGATCGGAAACGGCATCGGATCCCTCCCGGATCGCGCGTGCGGGTCAGAGGACGAAGACGGTGCCGACCTGCTGCAGCAGGCCGAGGGCGCCGCAGAGGGCGGCGAGCACGATCGCCAGGCCCGCGACGCCGTCGCGCCAGCGCTGGGGCCAGACGTTGAACAGGCCGGGCGCGAACAGGATGGCGAAGCCGCCCACGATCACGAGGCTCGACCAGCGGAGTTCGGCGGCTCCGTAGGCGAGCATCCCGCCGGTCAGCGCCGCGAGCAGGAGGACGTTGGCCGCGATCAGCGCGAGGCCGAGGGGGCGCGCCCTCAGGTCGGGGCGGGTCTCCAGCGGGAACATCCCGGCCAGCACGTAGAAGCCGGTGCAGGCGACCCCGGCGAAGAGGGCGAACCACGCGAGCGCGGCGACGTTCGGTTCGATCATGTCCATGGCGGCGTTCCGGGCTGCTCGTCAGTCTAGGCGGCGGGTTGCGCGGCGGGTCACTCGGCGGCCTGCATGGCCCGGGGCTCGGGGGCACCGGGCGTGCGCGCGGTCTTGCGCATGTCGGTCTTCACGTGGCGCGTGTCGTAGCCGTTGAAGAGCGTCCCGATGAGACCGCGGTTCAGGTCCGAGGTGCCGAACAGCCAGTCCATGATCGGGAAGGTCAGGTTCATATTCCGCTCCATCATGATCGATTGGTCGTGATGGGCCGTGTGGTGCCGCCGGTTCGTGTTGATGAACGGCATGTTGCGGACGAACCAGTTCTCCTCGACGTGGCAGCAGAAGTGCATGAACTCGTAGATCATGTAGATGCTGGTCGTCGTGGTGATGAACAGCCACCCGACATTGGGCGTGAAGATGTTGCCGAGCACGACGGCGCCGGGGATCGACATCAGCGTGAACGTCGCCAGCGCGTAGGGCGGGAAGAACGTCACCCGGTAGTCCCGGTGGTCGGCGAAGCGCATCTCGTGGTCGGTGAAGAACTGGTGATGCTGCAGCGTGTGCCGATTGTAGACGGCCCGCCCGATCGGATTGCTCTGCGGCCGGTGCATCACGTAGCGGTGGAGCCACCACTCGAAGAAATTGCAGAACAGGAACACGACCGGGACCGTCGCGAGCTCGATCCAGCTCGGCGCGTGGATGTTCGAGACGTAGATGTACAGGGCCGTCAGGCCGATCGTGTAGATGATCGCGATGTGCAGGACGCCGTTGTACCAGCCGGCCACGCGCTGGCGGTAATTGGCGCGGTAGTTCCGCTGCCGCTCGCTCATGCGGGTGTTGGCGAGTTCCATGGTGCGCCTCCTCGCTGGGATGGGGGTAACGCCGCGCCCCCACCGAGATCTGCTATATTAGAGATACCGTTGATATATCAGTTGTCAACCTGACCGGGCGGCGGCGACGTCGCCACCGCCCGGTCGGGGCCGGTCCGGTCAGTGCGAGATGGCTTCCAGGGACTTGCCCTTGGTCTCGATGCCGAGGAACCCGACGCTCGCGGCGGCGATGACGAACGAGCCGGCGCCCAGGGCGAAGACGCCGCCGTGGCCGAGCACCGGCAGGATCAGGCCGATCGCGAAGGGCCCGATGAGCGAGCCGACGCGGCCGATGGCCGAGGCGCAGCCGGCCCCGGTGGCGCGCGCCCGCGTCGGGTAGAGTTCGGGCGTGTAGGCGTAGAGCACCGACCACATGCCGAACAGGAAGAACTGCATCATCAGCCCGTAGGCGATGAGCCATCCGAAAGACGGCGAGTGACCGTACAGGTAGGCGGCGACGGCGCTGCCCAGGAGCATCAGGACCGCGGTGGGCTTGCGGCCCCAGCGCTCGACGAGGATCGCCGAGGCGATGAAGCCCGGCACGCCCGCGAGCGAGATCAGGATCGTGTAGGTGACCGACTTGGCGACGCTGTAGCCGGCCTCCTGCAGGAGCGCGCCGAGCCAGGTGGTGAGGCCGTAGAAGCCCAAGAGGGCGAAGAACCACGTCAGCCAGATCATCACCGTCCGACTGGCGTAGCCGGGGCTCCAGAGTTCGAGGAACGAGAAGCGCCGCTCGCCCCGCGCCGGCTCGGGCAGGACGGTCGGCTCCGGAAGCGGACGCCCGTCGAGGCGCAGCGCGACCTGCCGCTCGATCTGCGCCATCACCCGGTCCGCCTCCGCGTGCCGGCCGCGGTCGGCGAGCCAGCGGGGCGATTCCGGCACGAGGAAGCGGATCACGAACAGGAACAGCGCCGGCACGGCCTGCGCGAGGAAGACGGCGCGCCAGTCGAAATAGCTGAGCAGCACGTAGCTGAGGCAGCCGGCCGCGATGAAGCCGAGCGGCCAGAACCCTTCCATGATGGCGAGGTAGCGGCCGCGCTTGGCGGTCGGCAGGAACTCCGAGACGATGGCGAGCGCCACCGGGAACTCCATGCCCATGCCGAAGCCGAGCAGCAGGCGGGCATAGCCCAGCATCGTCGCGTCCGGGGCGTAGGCGCACCAGAGGCTGCCGAGCCCCCAGAACACCATGCTGATCTGGAAGACCACCTTCCGCCCGAACCGGTCGGCGAGCATGCCCGACAGGGCCGCGCCCGCGAACATGCCGATGAAGCTCATGCTCGAGAGCAGTCCCGCCTGGGCGGTCGTCAGGCCAAACTCGGTCTTGATCGATCCGAGGAGGAAGGTGAGCGAGCCGAGATCGATCGAATCGAAGAACCACGCCGTGGCGATGATGAGGAAGATGTTGCGCTGGAAGGCGGTCATCGGCAGCCGCTCGAGGCGCGCCGCGATCAGCGCGCCCGACCCGACCGCGGCGCGGGCGGTGGCGTCCGCGGTCACCCGGTCCGGCAGCACGTCGCCGGCGGAAATCGCTACAGGCCCTGCCATGGCTCAACCTCCCTCGCAGTTATATGCGGCGAGTCGTCATGCAGGATATTACTAAGATGCGCAAGATATATCAGACGTATGCCCTTGCGCGGTGCGTGGGCCCGCCCCATGCACGCTGATGGCGGCGTGGTGTGCGGGCCCGGCCGTGGCGGGGGTGTCGTCCATGAACTTCGTGACCGGGAAGACGACGTCCGTCCGCGCCGCCGAGCCGGGCCGCAAGCGGGCGCGAAAGGCCGTGAAAGGGGCGTCCCAGGAGGTGTCCCCGGAGGCCGCCCAGGAGGCACCCCATGCCGCGGGCGGCAACGACGATCTGCCCGACCTGACGCTGACCGACCGGGCCTACCAGCAGCTGGAAGAGATGATCACGACCCTGGTGCTCCCGCCCGGCCTCGTGCTCGGCGAGCAGAACCTAGTCCAACGGCTCGGGATCGGGCGGACCCCGATCCGGGAAGCCCTTCAGCGCCTCGCGCGCGACGGGCTCGTCGTGGTCATGCCGCGGCGCGGTATCCTGGTGTCGGACATCAACGTGCGCTCGCAGCTGCGGCTCCTGGAGACGCGGCGCGTCCTGGAGCGCCTGATCGCCCGCCTCGCCGCGGAGCGATCCACCCTGGAGGAGCGCGAGGTCTTCGCCGGGCTCGCGCAGGACATGCGCGACGCGGCCGCGGCGTCGGACGATCTGGCGTTCATGCGCCTCGACCGGCAGTTCAACGAGCTGATCGCGACGGCCTCGCGCAACGAGTTCGCCGTGCGCTCGCTGGAGAGCATGGCGGGCCTGTCGCGGCGGTTCTGGTACCAGCACTACAAGCAGGCGGCCGATCTGCCGCTGACCGCCAACCTCCACGCGGACGTCTGCGAGGCGGTCGCGCGTCGCGACGTCGAGGCTGCCGGCGCCGCGTCGGACAGGCTCGTCGACTACATCGAGAGCTTCGCCCGCAAGACGTTGGATCTCTGAGGTCGCGCGACGGGACCCGTGTCGGGCGGTCGGCGCGGCGGTCAGTCAGGGGAGGGGCGGGCGGCGGCCGGCGATCCGGTCCCGGCCGCCCCTCTGTCGTGACCCCTACGACGCGACGCGCGCGGAGCCTCCGAGGCGGGGTGCTCCCGGCGAGCCGGTCACGCGGGGGCTCCCAGAGCGACCGGCTGGGTCGCGCGGCGGTAGATCAGGAGCGTGGCGACGAGGCCGCACGCCCCGCCGAAGGCCATCCACAGCCCGGGGGCCGCGCGGTTGCCCGTGGCCTCGATGAGCCACGTGGAGACGAGGGGCGTGAAGCCGCCGAGGAGCGCCGTCGCCAGCGAGTAGGCGAGGGAGAAGCCGGCCGTGCGCACGCTCGCCGGGATCACCTCGGTCAGCGCGACCACCATCGCGCCGTTGTAGCTGCCGTACAGGAAGGACAGCCACAGGAGGGCGATCAGCATGTTCCCGAAGCTCGGGTTGGCCACGAGCCAGCCCAGCACCGGGTAGGCGGTGAGCAGGGTCAGCGCCGAGAACACCAGCAGGAGCGGCTTGCGCCCGATCCGGTCGGACAGGGCTCCCATGACCGGCAGCCAGAACAGGTTCGACAGGGCGGTGCAGAAGGTCACGAGAAGGCTGTCGGTGTCGGACAGCTTGAGCACGGCCTTGCCGAAGGTCGGGGTGTAGACGGTGATCGTGTAGAACGAGATCGTGGTCATGCCGACGAGCAGCATGCCGAGCAGCACGATCTGCCAGTTGCTGGCGAGCGAGCCGAACACCTCCTTCATGGAGGGGCGGTGCTTGCGCTTCAGGAACTCCTCCGTCTCCTCCAGCGACCGCCGGATATAGAACAGGAACGGCACGATCGCGCAGCCGATGAAGAACGGGATCCGCCAGCCCCAGTCGTTCATGTCGGCGAGCGAGAGGGCGTGGTTGAGGATGTAGCCGATCACGGCGGCGAACATGACCGCGACCTGCTGGCTGCCGGACTGCCAGGACACGTAGAAGCCCTTGTTGCCGGGGGTGGCCATCTCCGAAAGGTAGACGGAGACGCCGCCGAGCTCGACGCCGGCCGAGAAGCCCTGCAGCAGGCGCCCGACGAGGACCAGGAAGGGCGCGAACAGGCCGATCGTGCCGTAGCCGGGGACGAAGGCGATCAGGATCGTGCCGGCCGCCATGATGCCGAGCGTGACGATCAGCCCCTTCCGGCGGCCGATACTGTCCACGTAGGCGCCGAGGAAGATGGCGCCGAGGGGCCGCATCAGGAAGCCGGCGCCGAACGTCACGAAGGTCAGCATCAGCGAGGCGAACTCGTTGCCGACCGGGAAGAAGGTCTTGGAGATGTAGGTGGCGTAGAAGCCGAACAGGAAGAAGTCGAACATTTCCAGGAAGTTGCCGCTGGTCACGCGCAGGACCGTGGCGACTTTGGAACTCGACGGATGGGCCTGTATCATTGCTGTCTCCCTCAGGCGCCGGAGCGGTCGCAACCGCACGAGGGAAGCGTCGGTTCTGAACGGCTGACGATCGCTCCTCGCGATCGGGCTGCAGCCGCAAACCAATCCTCCCATGTATTCGCGCCGACTTCGCAGCGCTTGACGCCGCTATACGCCGGTCAACCTGTCACGAAGCTGTCGCGGGACCCGGTCTCAGCGGCCTTCCACGGCGCGCCGCCAGCGCCGCAGCATGCGGGCGTGCCGGATTTGGTCGAGATTGGCCAGCAGCTCCGGCCCGACCGGGACCGGCCGCAGGGCCGGGGCGGACGCGACAGGGTCGTCGGCCCGGCGGGCATCCGTCCGGGCCGGCGTGAGCGACCGGGCGGCGAGCCGCGCCTGCCCCTCGCGGGAGAGCATGTAGTCGAGGAACATGCGGGCTGCGGCGGGATGCGGCGCGTCCTTCGCGATGAAGGCGATCCGCGAGACGAGGAGCGTGTAGTCCGTGGGCAGCACGAGGCCGATTGCCGGATCGTGCCGGGCCCGCTCGAGGGCGTAGGCGCCGAACACGCCGTAGGCGAGGACGGCCTCGCCCGCGGCGATGCGGTCGAGCATGGTCTCCGTCCGGGTGTAGAGCTTCACGCCGGCCTGCCCGAGGGCGGAGACGAGGTCCCATGTCCGGGGCGTCACGTCCGCGTCCTGCGCGAGGATCAGCGAGCCGACGCCGCTCCGCTCCGGATCGTAGGCGGCGACCTTCCCCTGCCACGTCTCGGGGTGGTCCGTCAGGGCTCGGATCAGGTCGGCGCGGGTTTGGGGAACCTGCTCCGGCGGGAGGACCGACCTGTTGTAGGCGATGGCGATCGGCTCGGCCGTGACGCCGAACGCCTCGTTGCGCCACACCGCCCAGGCCGGCAGGGAGGCCGCCTCGGGGGACGCGTAATGGGCGGCGTATCCGTCGTTCACCAGCTTGATCTGGCGATCCATGGCGGAACTCCACACGATGTCCGCCTCGACCGCGCCGGCCGCGGCCTCCTCCACGAAGCCGTCGTACAGGGTCGCGGAGTTCATCTTGGTGTAGGAGACCGCCACGCCGGGATGGGCCTCGCGGAAGCCCGCGAGGAGGTCGGCGACCTCGGCCTCGTCGGTCGTCGCCCGCACGACCACGACGGTCTCGCCGCGGGCCGCGGCGGACCCGGTCCCCTCGGCCGCCGGAGACGGTTCGACCTGTGCCGAGGCCGGGCCCGGACCGGCCATCAGCAGCAGGACGAGGCCGACGACAGCGGGAGCGCGCACCAGGGTCTGCCCTTCGAGAGCCGCGGGAGTCCCCGCAGCTTCGCCGTGCAGAGACCGGGCGGGAATGCTAGACTCGGAGGACCGCTTCGGCCAACACGATCGATGACGGGAGGAGCATGCGCGTTCTGGTCGTCGAGGACGATGCCGCCCTGGCGCGCGGCCTCGTCGCCGCCCTCCGGCACGGCGGATACGCCGTCGACCACGAGGCGGACGGAGCGGACGCGGTGCAGCTCGCGCTGAGCGAACCCTACAGCCTCATCGTCCTGGACCTCGGCCTGCCGGGCCTGCCGGGCTTCGAGGTCCTCAAGGCCGTCCGGGCGGCCGGCTCGACCGTTCCGGTCATGATCCTGACCGCGCGCGACGCCATCAGCGACCGCGTCCGCGGGCTCGATCTCGGGGCGGACGATTACCTGCTCAAGCCGTTCGACCTCGCCGAGTTCGAGGCGCGGGTGCGGGCGCTCGTCCGCCGCGGGCAGGCCGTGCCGAACCCGGTCCTGCGCTGCGGCGCGCTGGAGCTCGACCGGGCCGCGGGCACCGTGACCCTCGGCGGGGCGCCCGTCGCGCTGCGCCGCCGGGAACTCGCCGTCCTGACCATCCTGATGACGCGCGCCGGGAAACCCGTCCCGAAGGAACGGCTCAGCGCCGAGATCTTCGGCTTCGACGAGGCGGTCGCCCCGAACGCCCTCGAACTCTACGTCGCCCGCCTGCGGAAGAAGTTGCAGCCGGACGGGCCCGAGATCCGCACGATCCGCGGCCTCGGCTACCTGCTGATGCCGGTGTGACCCCGCCGCGCGCGCCCTCGATCCGGCGGCGCCTGCTCGTCCGCATGCTGCTCCCGGCCCTGGCGCTCGCGCTGCTGCTCGGCTTCGCCGGCGCGCTCGTGATCCGGAACGTCGTGGAGACGACGCACGACCGCCTGCTCGACGGGTCCGTCCTGGCGATCGCCGAGCGGCTGACCGTGGAGGACGGCGAGGTGTCGGTCGACCTGCCCCGCGTCGCCCTCGGGATGCTGGAGAGCCAGGCGCAGGACCGGATCTACTACAGCGTCACTTACGGCGGGGCGCTGGTGACCGGCTATCGCGACCTCCCGGGCCTGGACGTCGACACGCTCCCGCTCGGGGTGACGACCCATCGCGACGGCATCGTCCGCGGGGCGGCCGTGCGGATCGCCGCCCAGGCCCGGCGGGTCTACGGGAAGCCGGACCCGGTCCTCGTCCAGGTCGCCGAGACGCGCGAGGCCCGCCAGGGCCTGGAGCGACGCCTGCTCGCCGGGCTCGCGCTGGCCGAGCTGGGGCTGATGGGTCTGATCGGGGCCCTGTCGTGGTACAGCATCGACAGCAGCCTGAGGCCGCTGACCCGGCTGAGCGACGCGATCGACCGGCGGGCGGTCCCGGGGGCGATCAACCTGCAGCCGCTCGACGTGGCCGGGGTGCCCCGCGAGGCGCTGGCCCCGGTGCTCGCCCTCAACACGCTGCTCGAGCGCCTGGAGCAGGCGATCGCGGGGGAGCGCACCTTCACGTCGGATGCCTCGCACCAGCTGCGGACGCCGCTCGCCGTGCTCAGGATGCACGTGGAACTGCTCCGCAGGATCACGCCCGGGGAACCGGCCCACGCCGCGGCGATCGACGATATCGACGGAGCCGCGCGGCGCCTGGAACGCCTCCTCGCGCAACTGATCGCGCTCGCCCGCGCCGATGCGGGCGCGGCCGCCACGGACGCCGCCGCGGCGATCGCCGACCTGAACGACATCGCGGCCCGCGTGGTCACGGAGCAGGTGCCCCACGCCCTCGCGCGCGGGGGCGAGATCGTGCTCGATCGCCCCGACGGCGCGGTACCGGTCGTGGGCGATCCGTTCATCGTCGGCGAGATCCTCACCAATCTCGTGGACAACGCGATCCGCTACAACCGTCCCGGAGGCGCCACCGTCGTCCGTGTCCGGCGCACGGAGATCGGCGCCTGCGTGGACGTCGAGGACGAGGGCCCGGGCATACCGCCGGAGGTGCGCGAGAAGGTCTTCGAGCGATTCTACCGTGTCGCGACGCGAGACGGTCCTGACGGCAGCGGCCTCGGGCTCGCGATCGTCCGAGCCCTCGCGGACCGGATCGGCGGGGCGGTCACGCTCGGTTCCCGCGCAGGCGGATCGGGACTGGTCGCGCGGGCGAGCTTCCGCGCGCCGTAGTCGCTGCACGGGACGACGGTCCGGTGCGTTCGGCCTTGTCCGGCCGTCCGACCCGGGTCGCCTTCGCCGTGGTTGCCGGCTCGGATCTGCGCCGGCCTGCTCTCGTGCCCGGCCGGAACAGGCGGACGCCCTCCGGTCGGATGTGGCCGGCGGGGAGCTGCGCACCGGCTTTCCGGCGTCTCGAACACGTCATCCGATCGCGGCACTTGAAAGATACCGCACGGTAGGTATCTTCGGGGCGGGGACGATTCCCGTCACTCCTGGGAAGGGGCCATGGCGACCGCCTATCATCGCAAGAAGCGGCCCGAGCTCGTCCGGCGCGCGCTGCTCGATTGCGCAGCCAAGCTCGCCCTGGAACAGGGCCTGTCCGCCGTCACCGTGCAGGCGGTCTGCCACGCCGCCGGGGTGACCAAAGGGGCCCTGTTCCACCACTTCCCGAGCAAGCAGGCCCTGGTCGAGGGCGTCGTCGCCGACCTGATCGCGCAGCTCGACGCGGAGATCGACGCGGCGATGGCGAAGGATCCCCGGCCGTACGGCCGGTACACCCGCGCCTACGTCGACATCACGCTGCACGACCCGATGATGACCGAGGGCAGCCAGTGGGCCGCTCTCCACATCTCGATCCTCGCCGAGCCGCCCCTGCGCCGCATGGTGTCGGCCTGGTTCGCGGAGCGCCTGCACCGCCACCGCGACACCGACGGGAGTGCCGACCTCGAGTTCGTCCGGCTCGCCGCCGACGGCGCGTGGCTCGCCTACCTCGTGCGCGAGAAGCCGAGCGACCCGGTCCCCGCCCTCGACGCGCTCCGCGACCGCCTCGTCGCGATGACATTGGCTGAACCGTCCGCGCACCCGGGCGGCGACCGGGACTGAGCCATGGGATCGACCTCGATGGATGGGTTCGCCCCCGCCCGCGGCGCGGACGGGCCGGGCGATGCCGCGGAATACGGCGACCTGGCCGCGCGGCACGTCTCCGTCGCCCGGATCCTCACCCTGTTCCGCCCCTACGCGAGCCGGATCGCGCTCGTCATCGGGCTGATCGCGCTCGCTTCCGCCGCGGGGCTCGCCGCCCCGTTCCTGCTTCGCGAGATCGTCGACGTCGCGCTGCCGCGCGCCGACCTCGGACTGCTCGGCCGGCTCGCCGCCGGCATGGTCGGCCTCGCCGCGCTCGGGGCGGGCATCGGCGTGCTGCAGGCCCTCGTCACCGCGAAGGTCGGGCAGGCCCTCATGCACGACCTCCGGGTCCGCGTGTACGCGCACCTGCAGTCGCTTCCGCTCGGGTTCTTCACGGCGACCCGCTCCGGCGACATCCAGTCCCGCATCGCGAGCGACATCGGCGCCCTCCAGGCGCTGGTCACCCACACGGCGGGTGAGGCCACGCGCAACGCCAGCGCGGTGGTGATGACCGCCGCGGCCATGCTGCTGCTGGAATGGCGGCTCGCCCTGTTCTCGTTCCTGGTCCTCCCGCCGGCGACCTGGATCAGTGTCCGCGTCGGCCGGCTGCGCGAGGAGACAACCTACGCGCAGCAGGAACGCATCGCCGAGATGACGTCCGCGGTGCAGGAGTCCCTCTCGGTCTCCGGCATCGTCCTCGCCCGCACGATGGGCCGCGTCCCGCATCTCGCGGAGCGCTTCGCGCGGGCCTCGCGCGCGGTGGCGAACCTGGAGGTCCGGTCCCACACGGCCGGCCAGTGGCAGTGGTCGGTCATCGACCTCGTGCTGCAAGCCCTGCCGGCTCTGACCCTGTTCCTCGGCGGCTGGATGGCGGGCGCCGGGACGACCATGACCATCGGCACCCTCGTCGCGATGATCGCGCTGCAGGAGCAGATGCTGTTCCCGCTGGAAGAGGTCCTGCGCACGGGCGTCGAGGCCCGGAAGACGCGGGCCCTGTTCGCGCGCATCTTCGAGTACCTCGACAAGCCGGTCGGCATCACCGAGCGGCCCGACCCCGTCACCCTCGACCCCGCCGAGGTCGCCGGCCACGTGCGCCTCGACGGCGTGACGTTCTCCTACGACCGAGCCGGCCCCGCCACGATCGCCGGCGTCACGCTCGATATCCCCGCCGGGTCGCACACCGCCATCGTCGGCGCGACCGGCTCGGGCAAGTCCACCCTCGGCCATCTCCTGGCCCGGCTCTACGACGTCGATGGCGGCGCCGTGCTCTACGACGGCGTCGACGTGCGCGACCTGAGTCTCGCCTCCCTCTCGGAGGTGCTCGGGGTCGTGACGCAGGACCCGTTCCTCCTCCATGCCAGCGTGGCCGAGAACCTGCTCTTCGCCCGTCCGGATGCGACGGTCGCGGAGATGGTCGCTGCGGCCCGGACGGCCCAGTTGCACGACATGGTCGCCGCCCTGCCGGACGGGTACGACACGCTGGTGGGTGAGCGCGGGCACCGCTTCTCGGGCGGCGAGCGGCAGCGCCTCTCGCTGGCCCGGACCATCCTGCGCGACCCGCGCGTGCTGCTGCTCGACGAGGCGACGAGCGCCCTCGACACGGCGACGGAGCGGGCGATGGTCGAGGCCCTTGCCCGTCCGGGCAAGCCCCGCACGACCATCACCGTCGCCCACCGCCTCTCGACCGTCCGCCGGGCCGACCAGATCGTCGTGCTCGATCGGGGGCGCGTGGTCGAATGCGGCACGCACGAAGCCCTGCTCGCCTGCGGAGGCGCCTACGCGCGCCTCGTGCGCAAGGCGGCCTGACGGTTACGATTCCAGGACGGATCTCCATGCCTTCACACGCACCGGCTCGGCGGTCGCCGACCCTCGCCGCCCTCGGCCTCGTCGCGGCGCTCGCCCTGCAGGGCTGCAAGCCCGGGGCGGACGGTCAGGCACCGGGCGGTCCCGGATCGGCGGGTTCGCCGCCCGACGTCTCGACCGCTCGGGCCGAGCCCGGGACGGTGCCCCGCACCCTCGACCTGCCGGGTCGCCTCACCTCCACGCGGGTCGCCGAGGTCAGGGCCCAGGTCGCCGGCATCATCCAGGAGCGCGCTTTCGAGGAAGGCAGCCTCGTCCGGAAGGGCGATGTCCTCTTCCGCATCGACCCCGCCGTCTACCGGGCCGAGGTCGATGCCAAGTCCGCGGCCCTCGACCGGGCCGAGGCCACGCGGGTGCAGGCGCTGAAGCAATCCGAGCGCACCGAGACCCTTCTGGAGCGTCAGGCAGCCAGCACCGCCCAGCACGACCTCACGATCGCCGCCCTGCGCCAAGCCGAGGCCGACGTCGCGAGCGCGAAGGCGCAGCTCGCCCGCGCCCGGATCGACCTCGACTACGCGACCGTGCGGGCGCCCATCGCCGGCCGCATCGGCCGGGCCCTCGTCACGGAGGGCGCCCTCGTGGGCCAGGGCGAGGCGACCAAGCTCGCGCTGATCCAGCAGGTCGATCCGATCTTCGCCGATTTCAACGCCCCCGCGGCCGATCCGGGCCGGCTGGCGGAGTGGGCCACGGGCAAGGAGGAGACGGCGGTCCGCCTCGTCTCGCCCGACGGCGCGCTCCACGCCGATGCCGGGCGTCTGCTGTTCACGGATGTGAGCGTCGACCCCGGCACCGGGCAGGTGTCGCTCAGGGCCACGTTCCCGAACCCGAAGGTCGTCCTGCTGCCGGGCACCTATGTCCGTATCCGCCTCGCGCAGGGGACGGTGCCGGGCGCGGTCGTCGTCCCGGCCCAGGCCATCCAGCGGTCGAGCGCCGGCGTCGCGCAGGTCTTCGTGGTCGGGGAGGACAGGATTGTCGCGCTGCGCCCCGTGCGGGCGGGGGCGCTCACGGATGCGGGCTGGATCGTCGAGGACGGGCTCAAGGCCGGCGAGACCGTCGTGGTCGAGGGTTTCCAGCGGATACAGCCCGGCATGGCGGTGAACCCGGCGCCCTGGCAGGGCCCCCGGACGTCCTCCGCCTCCGCGAAGCCCTGACCGCGCCGGGACCGCACCATGACCCGCTTCTTCATCGCGCGCCCGATCTTCGCCTGGGCGATCTCCATCTTCATCGTGCTGGTGGGGGCGATCTCCCTCGCGTTCCTGCCGGTCTCGCAATACCCGGACGTGGCGCCCGTCACGATCCAGGTGAGCGCGACCTATCCCGGTTCTCCGCCCGAGCGGCTCTACGACGGGGTCACGCGCATCATCGAGGAGGAGCTGAACGGCATCCCCGGGCTGATGTACTTCGAGAGCACCAGCGACACGTCCGGCATGGCGCAGATCATGGCGTCCTTCGCGCCGGGCTCGGACCCGTCGAAGGCGACGGTGGCGGTGCAGAACCGGATCAAGCGCATCGAGGCGCGCCTGCCCCGGGCGGTCACGCAGCAGGGCGTCATCGTCGAGGAGGCCAGCACCAGCTTCCTGCAGTTCGTCACCGTCTCCTCGAAGGACGGCTCCTTGAGCGAGACCGACCTCGGCGACATCGCCGCCCGCCGCCTCCTCGGCGAGTTGCGACGGGTGCCGGGCGTCGGCCGGGCCACCCTGTTCTCGTCCGAGAAGGCGCTGCGCATCTGGATCGACCCGGTCAAGCTCGTCGGGTTCGGGATGACGCCGGGCGACGTCACGGCCGCGGTGGGTGCGCAGAACGCGCAGGTCGCTTCAGGGACCGTCGGCGCGCAGCCCGCGGCCGAGGGCCAGCGCATCGCCGCGAACGTGCTTGTGAAAGGGCAGCTGACCACGCCCGCCGAGTTCGCGGAGATCGTGCTGCGCGCCAACCCCGACGGGTCGCTCGTGCGCCTGCGCGACGTGGCCGAGGTCGAGCTCGGCGGCCAGTCCTACACGATGCAGACCCGCCTCGACGGGCGCCCGGCCGCCGGCATCGGCATCCAGCTCGCCCCGGGCGCGAACGCGCTCGCGGCCGCCGGCGGCGTCAAGGCGAAGCTCGCCCAGCTCCAGCGCACGCTGCCCGCCAACATCCGGGTGACGGTGCCCTACGACACCACGCCCTTCGTCGAGGTGTCGATCCGGAAGGTGCTGATGACGCTCGCCGAGGCGATGGCCCTCGTCTTCGCGGTGATGTTCCTGTTCCTGCAGAACGTCCGCTACACCCTCATCCCGACCATCGTGGTGCCGGTGGCGCTGCTCGGCACCTGCGGCGCGCTGCTGCTCGCCGGCTTCTCGATCAACGTGCTGACCATGTTCGGCATGGTGCTGGCCATCGGCATCCTGGTCGACGACGCCATCGTGGTGGTCGAGAACGTCGAGCGCATCATGGGCGAGGAGGGGCTCCCGCCGAGGGAGGCCACCGCCAAGGCGATGGGCCAGATCACCGGCGCCATCGTCGGCATCACCTCGGTGCTGGTCGCGGTGTTCGTGCCGCTCGCCTTCTTCCCCGGCTCGGTCGGGGTGATCTACCGGCAGTTCGCCGTCAGCATGGCGACCTCGATCGCCTTCTCGGCCTTCCTGGCCCTCTCGCTGACGCCCGCGCTCTGCGCCACGCTGCTGAAGCCGGTCGAGAAGGGCCACCATCATGCCAAGGTCGGCTTCTTCGGCTGGTTCAACCGCCGCTTCCACGCCGGCACGGGGTCCTACCGGTCCGGCGTGGCGGGCCTGCTGCGCCGGCCCGTTCGGGCGCTCCTGGTGTACGGCCTCCTCGTGGCCGCGCTCGGCTGGGGCTACTGGCGCATGCCGTCGAGCTTCCTGCCCATCGAGGACCAGGGCTACGTCATCGTCGACGCGCAGACCCCGCCGGAATCTGCCACCGGCCGCACGCTCGACGTGGCCAAGCGCATCGAGGAGCACTTCGCCAAGGAGCCCGGCATCGACAGCCAGACGCTGCTCCTCGGGTTCGGCTTCTCGGGCCAGGGGCAGAACGCGGCCATCAACTTCGTCGGGCTGAAGCCCTGGGGCGAGCGCGGGCCGCAGGACAGTGCCGACGCCATCACGGCCCGCGCCAACGCCGCCCTCGGCGGCCTGCCCGACGCCATCGCCATGTCGCTCTCGCCGCCGGCCATCGACTCGCTCGGCAATTCGAGCGGCTTCGCCTTCCGCCTCCAGGACAAGGCGCAGCAGGGCCACGCGGCGCTGGCGGCCGCGCGCGACCAGCTCATCAAGGCGGCGTCCCAGAGCCCGATCCTGCAGGGCGTCTACGTCGAGGGCCTGCCGACCGCGCCGCAGATCGAGCTCGTCCTCGACCGGCAGAAGGCCAGCGCGCTGGGTGTCACCTTCGCCGACATCAACGACGCCCTCTCTACGAGCCTCGGCTCGGCCTACGTCAACGACTTCCCGAACCAGGCGCGGATGCAGCGGGTGATCGTCCAGGCCGAGGCGGCCCGGCGCATGAAGGCGGAGGATCTGCTCGACCTCAACGTCCGCAACGCCAAGGGGCAGATGGTGCCGTTCCAGTCCTTCGCCCGGGTGCAATGGACGATGGGCCCGTCGCAGGTCGTGGGCTTCAACGGCTACCCGAGCATCAAGATCTCCGGCAGCGCCGCCCCCGGCTACGCCAGCGGCGACGCCATGGCCGAGATGGAGCGGCTGGCGGGGCAGTTGCCGCCGGGCTTCGACTTCGCCTGGACCGGGCAATCGCTGCAGGAGAAGCTGTCGGGCTCCCAGGCAGTCTATCTGCTGGCGCTGGCGCTGTTCTGCGTCTTCCTCTGCCTGGCCGCGCTCTACGAGAGCTGGTCGATCCCGCTCGCCGTGCTGCTCGTGGTGCCGACCGGCGTGGTCGGCGCGGTCTTCGCGATGCTGATGCGGGACATGCCGAACGACGTCTACTTTAAGGTCGGCCTGATCACGGTGATCGGCCTGACCGCGAAGAACGCCATCCTGATCATCGAGGTGGCCAAGGACTTCGTGGCCAGGGGCGTGCCCGTCCGGGAGGCGGCGCTGGAGGCATGCGAGCTGCGCTTCCGGCCCATCGTCATGACCTCGTTCGCCTTCATCCTCGGCGTCGTGCCGCTCGCCGTCGCGACGGGGGCCAGCATGAACAGCCAGCGGGCCATCGGCACGGGCGTTCTCGGCGGCATGGTCACCGCGACGGTGCTCGCCGTCTTCGTCACGCCGCTCTTCTACGTCCTGATCGCGCGGGTCTTCGGTTCCGCGGCGGCCGGCCAGCCGGAGGCCAGTCCCGTCCGGCGCGGCATCCCGGTGCCCTGAGGGTGCTCATCCTTGCCAGGGGCGCGGCGGGACATCCCTCCGCTGACGCGAGCCGCGCAGCCGCAGGAGAACGACGGGGTCGGGTGGGTTTCCGCGGGTCCGCTTCGGGAACGGCACTCCGGAAAAGATGCCCTTCGCCGCTTGCAGATTTCCCGACCGAGAGCCGGAGGGCTTTCAGGGCGCTTGATCTATCGGCGCCCATGTTGTACCGAACGGTACAACATGGCTCTGAGAGGTGATCCCGATGTCCCGACCCCCGCTTCCCCCGTTCACCGAGGAATCCGCGATCCAGAAGGTGCGTCTCGCCGAGGATGGCTGGAACACGCGCGACGCTGCCAAGGTCGCGCAGGCCTATACGCCCGACACGCGCTGGCGGAACCGCGTCGAGTTCGCGACCAACCGCGAGGAGGCGCAAGCTTTCCTCACTCGGAAGTGGAACAAGGAGCACGAATACAGACTGATCAAGCAGTTGTGGGCCTTCACCGGCAACCGTATCGCGGTGCGCTATGCCTACGAGTATCGCGACGACGGCGGGCACTGGTTCCGCGCCTACGGCAATGAGAACTGGGAGTTCGCCGAAGACGGATTGATGGCGCACCGTCATGCCAGCATCAACGAGATGCCGATCACCGAGGCGGAACGGAAGTTCCGTTGGCCGCTCGGGCGCAGACCCGACGATCACCCCTCGCTGAGTGACCTGGGCCTTTGAGCACGAAGCGCGTCCTCACCGAACGGGCCGGTGCCGTGCCGGCACTCGCGGAAGCGTTCCGCGAGCACGGGTTCGAGGGCGCGAGCCTGTCGGTGCTGTCGAAGGCGACCGGCCTCGGCAAGGGCAGCCTCTACAACTTCTTTCCCGGCGGGAAGGAAGAGATGATGGAGGCGGTTCTCGCCGACATAGACGCTTGGTTCGAGAAGGTCATCTTCTCGACGCTGGAGCATGCGCGCGATCCGACAGCGGCCGTCACGTCCATGATCGAGGATGTGACGGAATACTTCCGATCCGGCAGGAGAGTCTGTCTCGTCGGCTGCATTGGCCTGAATGCCTCCGGAGCCGTTTTCGCGAAGCGGATAAGGAGCTACTTCGCGCGCTGGATATCGGCTCTGGCCCGGTGCCTGAGAGCCGGCGGCGTTCACGAACCGCAAGCCTCGCAACTCGCTGAGGAGGCGGTTTCCGGGATACAGGGCGCGATCGTGCTGGCGCGAGCCTTAAAGGACGATGCCGTCTTTCTCCGGGTGGTTCATCGACAGCGTTCTGTCTTGATCGATGCCATCGCCAATTCTAGCGCATAGTGATAAAATTCTGATCATTTGCGGTGATATACTATGACAAGTACACATTCAACGATCAGTTGCAGTTTGTAACATTTGACGTTCGCGACGAATTGTTTGCCCGGTCAAGTGTGCCCGGCGACGATCCGTCTCCACCGCGCTCAGGTCCGCATTTCTCGTCGTGCACCGGACTGGGCATATGAGACGGTGACACGGCTGCTTGCATCCGAATGTCCGGTTCGGGGATGCCGCTGAACAGGCCGGAATGGCCGTGTTGGGTCGCGAGGCGTCCGTCCTCTCTTCCGGCAGCCGGCCTTCCGAGCCGATCACCCGGCGTCCGCCAGCATCGGCCGCCGCAGACCGCCTGCACGAGCGTCTCCGACGGGTGAATCTCTGCCGTTCCGTTTCCGAGCTGCAGGGGCATCGGAGCGGACGACTTCGTTCCGCAGGCGCCCCGATCTTCCGTAATCTCGGGGATGGCCGCGGTCGCCATCTGCCTGGCTCGATCGGGCCGACGTCCAGGCCGCACGGAGCCGTGTCGCGGCTCGCAACCTGAACCAAACTGTCTTGGGAAATCTGGCGTGGTACAGCGATCGCGGCCGCCGGGTGCCGGTCCCTCGATCGACTCGACAGCCGACCGATATTTACCAAGCCGTTCGATGTCCTGGGAAGCTCCGGGGTCAGGTTGCGTAGTTGTCTTGAGACTCAACCACAGGCTGCATAATCTGCGGCTATGCGCGTCACATCCGCCATTGGCCTCGCCACCGTGTTGCTCTCAGCGGGGTCCGCCGTCGCCTTCGCCCCCGCGCTGTTCTCGGCGGGACCGGCCGCCGTAGCCCAGCTGTGTACGGAGAGTGCAGGGACCGTCTCTTGTGCGAACGGTTATGCGGGCTTCCGAGGCCCCTCGGGGAAGCTCTGGATTGGCAAGGATCGCCGGGGGACCGTGATCGTCAGCATCGATGATCGTCGGAACGATCAGGGGCCATCCCGGCGCGAGCAGGATCACGGACGCTTCGTCCTCGAGCAGGCGTGGTGAGGCTCGGATCTTTCGCCCGTCGCCGCTGCCGTGCAGTTGAGACCCGGGTCGTGGCGTGACGGGCGGTGGCTCTCTCGGAGCGCCGCCAGTGACGAGGCCGCGAGCCGTAAACTTGGTAAGGCCGTGGGAGCATCACGCCTTATCGGAGGCCGATCCAGCAGATCGCGCATCCTGCGGGTCGATGGGGTCATCGATGGTCCAGGGCTGACGAGCCGGCTCCGGAGGGAACCGATCGAGAGGATGGGCTGGCGACCCGTCGCAGACGGTCGAGACGTTTCGGCCTGTAACCGAGCCGCGGTCGTGCAGGGTCAGGTTTCCCCACGCTCCAACAGCAGGCGGTAATCGGCTAGGGTCATTGTCCCGGTGTCGCGCGGGTCGATCGCTCGCCGATCGCGGTCGGGCAGAACATCCGCGAACAGATCGATCCTCTTCCAGGCCGGGACCTCGCCCGCTCGTGCCCGCCCCGGCACGAAGCCTGACGTACTCTCCCGACGGTACCGGTGAATGTAGCGCGGGCAGTTCACGAACACCTCGGCGATATCGATCTTGAGCACCAGCTCGGCGCCAGGATGACGTTCCAGGTCCCTCGCGTCGCGGGCGATCCGCGCCGTGCCGTGGAGGCGCAGGCGGTGCGGCGTCTCGAAGTCGATGAACAGCAGGCCGAGCTTCGGGTTGGCCGCGAGATTCCCGGCCGTGAGGTACATGCCGTTGCCGTCGTAGCTCGGCAGCTCGATGACGCGCGGGCCCGCCAAGCGCACGAAGCCCCGCGCACCGCCCTTGTACGAGCAGGTCGGAAATCCCCGATGGTCGACGGACGTGATGAAGACCAGGTCCTGCCGCGCGATGAAGGCCTGCTGGGTCGCCGTGAGTTCGCTCGTGACCGACAGGCTGCGCAGCCGGTTCGCGAGGTCGCCCGTCTCGAACGCCTCTTGGAAGACCCGGTGACGGGGACCGTAGAGGTTGCTGATCGCGCCCGAGGGCGGCGCGAACACGGCCGCGTCGGGTTTCGGCGCGATGCTCCAGCGCAGGCGTTCCAGGCAGATCGCCCAGGCCGCCCTGTACCGGTCGGCGGTGTCCTGGCGGTCGAGCCGCGTATGAGAGAGCGTCAGCTCGGTGACGTCGACCCCGAGGGGGCGCAGGTCGATCTCGACGCGCGACGGCGGTCCGGCGAGCGGTCCGTCGCCGGCGTAGTGCCACGTCATCGCGAGGCGCCGCGGCGGCACGATCTCCAGGTACTCGCCGGACACCGCGTAGGCACGCCCGTCCGGATTGCAGCCTTCGAGGCTGAAGCGGCCGCCGACCCGCAGGTCGCAGCTCGCGTCGCGGACCTCGCCGGCCCCCGGCGTGAGCCAGCGGGCGAGGCGGCGCGGGTCGGTGCAGGCCTCGAACACCAGGGCCGCGGCGGCATCGAGCTGCCGGACCAGGGCGATGGCGATCCGCTGGGGGAGGGACGCGGCGTCGGGCGCGGTGTCGGACATGGCGTGGGCGATCCGTCAGGCGATGGCGTCGAGGGCACGGCCCCGCGTCTCTTGCAGGCACAGCGCCGCGACGAGGAAGGCGACGGCGAGCACGGTCAGCGCGTACCAGAGGCCGGCATAGATGTTCCCTGTCGCCGTGAAGGCCGAGAAGGCGATGGCCGGCAGGAACCCGCCGAACCAGCCGCCGACGGCGTACGGCACGGACAGCGCCGTGGTTCGGATGCGCGTCGGAAACAGCTCGATCATCCAGGCGGCGAGGGGGGCCGAGGCCAGGGCCACGAACACGTTGAGGAGGCTGAGGAGGGCGATCAGCGCCGGCAGGTTCGTCTTGGCCGGATCGGCCCTGGCCGGATAGCCCGAGGCCGCGACCGCGCTCGACAGGGCCTTGCCGAAATCGGCTGTCCGTGCCCCGAGCGTCGCCTTGTCGAGCCCGGTCCCGTCGAAGGAGGCGAGACTCGCCTCGCCGATCTCGATCCGCACCGGGCTGCCGACCGGCAGATCACGCGTCGCATAGGGGATGCCGAGCTTGGCCACCGCCCGCCGGGCGAGGTCGCAGGGGCTCTCGAACCGGGCGATGCCGAACGGGTCGAACTGGCGGCTGCACCCGGCCGGATCGGCGGCGACCACGACGGGCTTGGCCGCGACGGCCGCCGCGAGGTCGGGATGGGCGAAGCGCGTCACGCCGGCGTAGACCGGCCATGCCAGCAGCGCCGTGCCGAGGAAGCCCGCGAGCATGACCGGCTTGCGGCCGATCCGGTCCGAGAGCCAGCCCGCCGCGACCATGCAGGCGACGAGGGCGAGGCTGGAGCCGAGGATCGTGTAGTGCAGCAGGAACGGATCGATCTTCAGGTTCAGCATCAGCAGGTAGATCGGGTAGGACCCCGTCGCGCTGGCCACCGATTGCCCGGCGACGAGACCGAACAGGACGAGGAGCAGGATCCGCAGGTTCGCCCATCGCCCGAGGGCCTCGCGGACCGGCCGGCGCGAGCCGCCCCCGCCCCGGCGCATCCGCAGGAAGACCGGGGATTCCTGCAGCTTCAGCCGCATGTAGACCGAGACCAGCATCAGCACGGCCGAGAGCAGGAAGGGGATCCGCCAGCCCCAAGCCTCGAAGGCGGCCTTGCCCAGCACGGACTCGCAGGCGATCACGACGAGGATCGCCAGAACGAGGCCGCAGGCCATGGTGATGCCCACCGCGCTCGTCGCCAAGCCGCGCCGGTCCGCGGAGGCGTGCTCGGCGATGTAGGTCACGGCACCGCCGAACTCGCCCCCGAAGGCGAGGCCCTGCACGATGCGCAGGCTCACGAGCAGCGCCGGCGAGGCGACGCCGATGGCCGCGTAGGTCGGCAGCAGCCCGATGGCCACCGTCGCGCCGCCCATGATCACGATGGTCAGGAGGAAGGCGTATTTTCGGCCGACGCGGTCCCCCAAGGGGCCGAAGATCAAACCGCCGAAGGGCCGGGCGAGGAAGGTCACGGCCGCGGAGAGCAGGGTGAAGATATAGGCGTAGGCCTCGTCGAGGCCCGAGAAGAACTGCCGGGCGATGATGGCGGCCATCGGCCCGAACAGGACGAGATCGTAGGCCTCGAACACCGCACCGAGCGACGAGGCCAGGATCACCCGCCGGATGCGGGTCCGCTCCTCCGGGACGCGCCCCGGCGCGATCGCGCGGGGCGCCTGTCCGGCGCGCGCGGAGGGACGAGGGACGGCGATGTCCTGAGCCATGATGGTCCTCCCCAAATCTTCGAGTCGTCGGCGGGCGGGATGCGGGCTCAGGGCGGTCCCGCCTCCCGCTTCATCTCCACGAGCAGGTCCTCCAGGGCATCGAGACGCGCGGTCCAGAAGACTTCGTAGGCCTGGAGCCACCGGTGAGCCTCCATCAGGGCCATCGGCTCGAGGCGGCAGAGATGCGAGCGCCCGCGCACCTGCCGCGTCACGAGCCCGGCGGCCTCCAGGGTCTTCACATGCTTCGAGACGGCGACGCTCGACATCGGAAAGGCCGGCGCGAGCTCGGCGAGCTTGAGCGGTTTGTCGGCCAGCATCCGCACGATCGCCCGACGCGTCGGATCGGCGAGGGCGTGGAACAGGGCGTCCAGCGTCGCGTCGGATAAGTAAACCATACGGTATTATGAAAAACCAATTGGTTTTATGTCAAGACGTTCTCTCGGATGGGCCGCGGGCGCCGCCGGTGGGGCCCAGGCCTCCAGGCGTCGATCCGCGCGCCTTCTCGGACGCCACAGGCGCGTGACGCGTCTGGACGGGAAGCGCGGCGGTGAGCGGTCTCGTGATCGGTCCCCTCGACCTTCGGAGGTTGTGGCATCGCGAACGTCGGTCCGGGTCGCCGTTCCACCGGAGCGCCGCGCGACTCGCGAGCCGAACCGGGCCGCGCAGACCACCTGTCCCCGTCATCGAGATCGGCCCCGCAGCGGCTGCGCATCGGTCCTGGTCGGGGTGGCGAGCAGATCCGTTGACCGCTACGGAGGATGCAGATGGCGGTCGTACCGCCTCGTGCTTCACGACGCCCGGGCCATGACATCGACACGTGATAGCGGACCGACGGTCACCGTTCTGATCTCCGGAGGCTTCGAGCTCGCCTATCGCATGGCGATCCCGAGCTTCGAGCAGGAAACAGGCATCAAGATCGAGACCCGGTCGGGCGCGTCGCAAGGACGTGGCCCGAAGACGATCCGCTACCAGCTTGACCACGGTGCCGAGGTCGACGTGGTCATCCTGTCCAACGAAGGGCTGCATGAACTCGTCGACGCGAGGCTGATCGCCGAGGGCTCGATTGCCGAGCTTGCGACCGCGCCCCTCGCGGCTGCCGTTCAGACGGGCGCGCCGAAGTTCGATGTCAATTCAGTCGCGGCTCTCACCCGGACCTTGCTGGATGCCCGCCTCGTCGTGATGCCGGGCAGCACCAGTGGCCTCTTCATCCAGAGGGAGATCCTTCCCGCGCTCGGCGTCGCCGACAACGTTCGCTTGAAGGTCTACCCACGAGGAACCGACTCGGCCGCCGCGCTAGCGGCCGGCGAGGCCGATCTCGCGTTGGGGCCCATCAGCGAACTCGTCAACATTCCTGGCATCGAGCCGGTCGGTGTTCTTCCCGACGCGGTCCAACTCGTCCAGACGTTCAGCGCAGCCACGGTGGCGGCGGCCAAGACCCCGGATCTGGCGGAACGGCTGATCGGGTTCCTACAGTCCGACAAGGCCGAAGCCGCGATGAGACAAGTCGGGATGGAGCCGCTGCGGTCACGTCGCGGATCGCCTGCCCAGTGATCGGCCCCCACGAGGCGGTGCGAGTTCAGCGTTCGTGCAGGGTCGATCGAGCGAGCGCGGTCGGTTTTCGAGAGGTCCGGGTCACGGCGCGGAACACGGCGGCCGTTCAGGGCGGTAATGCGCGCGAAGTGCCCGGAAGGTTAGCTGGAGCGGGCGATCGGGATCGAACCGACGACATTCAGCTTGGGAAGCTGACCGAACACGGTATTCGCGGATGCCAGGCCGCCACTCCATTTACCCTGGCATAGCTTTCACGGTGACTTAGCGCCCTTCTCGGCACAAATGCCCCTTGCCAGCGGTTCCGGGGACAGCTGGTATCCAGGCTGGCATCCACCGCTGAGGCAGGGCATGGCGACGGCGCGAAAGTCGAGGGGTACATACGTCCGGGAGCGCGTCCGGATCACCGCCGACCACACGCGAAAGGCCGCCTCGCTCATCGCCGCCGGCAAGGTCGAGGGCCGCGGCCTCGAATACGCCGACGTCGGCTGCCCGGGACTCGTCCTGCGTGTCACGCCGCTCTCGGGCGCCTGGCTCCTCAAGACGGAGCGCACGACCGTCCGCCTTGGCGACATGGATGCCCTTCCGGTGGCGGCCGCCCGGGAAGCAGCGACGCGGTCGCGCCTCGCGATGAAGGATGGGCGCCATCCCGGCGAAGACCTCCGCATGTTCGGGCAGGCCCTGCAGCGCACCGACGACGTCGCGCTGGCGGCCGAAGCTGCCTTCCCCGACGAGGTCCACACGCCGACGGACGCGCACCGGCGCCGGCACGGACCATGGACATGGGAGGATCTCGTCGAGGAGTTCCTTGCGGTCCAGCTCCCGAAGAAGAAGGCGAGCTGGGCCACCCAATTCGAGCGACACCTTCGCTACCAGGGGTTCGAGGCGATACGGTTCACGCCACTGTGCGAGCTCGACGTCGAAGCCCTGGAGAAGGTGCGTGATGCCATCACGGACGAGGTGGCGATCTCCTCCGTGGCCAGGGCGGTGAACGAGACCAAGGCGGCGCTCGATTGGGCGTGGCGGTACAAGCGCCGCCAAAGCCGGCTCGGGGCCGTGGCGTGGTGGGAGTCGTTCGACATCGAGTACGCTTCCGGCACGCGGGACCACGTCCCCACGCTGGCCGAGCTCGGTCGCACCCTTGCCCTGGCGGAGCGTCACCGCGCACTCGGATCGACCGGTCAGGAGACGACGCCCGGGACGCTCGCGGCGCTATGGGCCACGGTCCTGACGGCTCAGCGGACCGGCGCCCTCGGGGGCACGCGCCTCGACCGCATCATCCCCATGCCGGATCGGCCCGACTGGCAGGTGTGGACGTGGAGCGGGGACACGATGAAGGGTGGCAAGAGCGGCGGCCGCCCCCATGCGCTCCCTATCCCGCCGGCGGCCATCGAGGTCCTCGCCCGGTTCGAGGATCCGGACGTCGACAGCCCGTACGTGTTCCCGTCACGCATGGACGGGCGGCACGTCACCAGCGAGGGCATCGCCGGCCTCCTCGACCGCCTGCAGGGCAAGTCGAAGCCCAGCCGGGCGCCGAAGCCAGGCAAGCCGGCACGGGCGCTGACGCCGCGCACCGATCTGTTCAGGAAGCATCGGATCAGGCCGTGGGTGCCGCACGATGCCCGCCGCGCGCTCGGGACGTTCCTCGACGACGAGGACCTCGGCGGCGCGGCGTCGGCGATACTCGCTCATAAGACGGGCAAGCGCGACGACGAGCACGCCCGCCTCGAAGACGTGACTAGAAAGGTCTACGCGAAGGCCCAAAGGCTGGAGTTGAAGGCGCGTGGCATGGAGCTGTGGGTCACGGCCGTGATCGCCGCCTACGAGCGCGAGGTGGCCGCCCTGCAAAAATCCTGAAAAATCGGCACTGGTTCTGAGCATGCCTGGGCCCCGGCCAGGGGCTCGGTAAGGCCACCCTGCTAGGGCCGAGATTCGTCCCGGAGACCACGATGCGAAAACCCGCGCACGCCCCACCCATCCCCCGTTTCCCGGAGGCGTGACGCCGCGCGCGCAGCCTCCCGTAGGAGTCTGCCATGGCCGTTTTCTTTACCGCCGACTTGCACCTCGGGCACGCCAGTTTGATCACCGGCGACGTCGGCCGCACCCGCCCGTTCACCTCCATCGAGGAGCACGACGAGGCGATCATCGCCCGCTGGAACGAGACGGTCACGTCGAACTCGGACGACGTCTACGTGCTGGGGGATTTCGCCCTGGGGCTGGATGCTGAGGCCCTGGAACGGGCGTTCCGGCGCCTGCGCGGCCGCAAGCACCTAGTGGTCGGAAACCACGACCCCAAGCGGACCCTGCGTCTGGCGTGGTCGTCACAGCCCACAGACCTGCGCCGCCTCGCGGTGGACGCCGGCGACCGCCGCTACGATCTGACCCTATGCCACTACCCCATGAGGGCCTGGAGCCGTGTCCACCACGGCGCCCTGCATCTCTACGGGCACACGCACGGGGGCCTGCCCGGCACGCGGCGCAGTGCCGACGTCGGCGTCGACGTGTGGGATTTCCGGCCCGTCGGCATGGACGAGATCCTCGACCAGATGGCACTCTCGGACCGGTGGCCCGAGGAGCTTACCTACGCATGAGAAGGCCCGCCGGGCCGGGTGGCTCGACGGGCCTTCGTCATGGCTGACTGAATTCGAACGGCTCTGACGGTGCGAACACTCGCCGGGCGGCCGCAGCCTCCCGCTCGCGCTCGAACTCCTCCGCCACCTGCTCCGCGTACTGGGCACGGCGCACCGCGTTCCTTTGCAGGTTCGCAAGTACGACTTCCACGGGACGCGGATCAGGGTCGATCCAGTCTACGGTCAAGGGACAACGCATGCCCCACCTCCAATGAACCGCCGGACACCACTATCCGGAACCCCCGCCGGAGCGGGGATAATTGGAGGTGGTTAAGCGGTATCGGGGGTGGGTAAAGATCCGGTTGACGGGCCTCAGCCCAGGCCGGCTAGCGCTTCGAGATCCTCGCCCTCGGGCAGGGCGCCGGGGTCGTGACGATGGATCACGGCATCGAAATCGACGTATGCATTTCGCAACGCCTGCGCCCTGGTCGTCTCGCCCCTCATGACTTCAGAGAGTGTAGTTACGACAATCCACGGCCTGCTCGGCACCACAAATTCAGCGCGAGGTTCGAAGTATCGCGCCTTCAAGCGCCTTAAGCACCTATATTCGCTGACTATCTGCCTCTCGGGATCACCCGTTATCTTAACCATTATCCCGCAAAACGACCCATCAAGCTTATAGATCTCCATGCCTACGACAGGAGCAAATGGGTGCGCGATATCGTCCGGCAAAGTGCTGTCGATGTAGAGAGGATGGATCCACGGCTCGTGGATCCTCTCCAGGAGGCACTTTGAGGTTGCCAGGTGAGAGACAGGGCCAAGCATGGTGACATTCGGGTCAACCGGAACGTCATACCAAAACTGAAATTCCTGCACGTCAAACCTCACCGGCTGGCATTCATGCCTAGCAGGGCCGCTTGAATCGTCGGTCCGAGATCTCCCTCAAATCCGACGATCCGCGTTCACCTCTCGTCAGGTGGCGGCACGGCGACGGCCCGCATCCTCCTCCCCATCTCGCTTCTCTCCCACGCTTCGCTGCGCTCCTTCACACGCTGCAGGGCCGCGTCGAGGAATGCGCGAGACGATGGGTAGCTGACCGGCTCCGGCCGCCACGCTGAGCCGTAGGCGCGGCGCACGGCTCGGGGATCGCCCCGGCGCCGGGCGGCCGAGACGGTCTGCCGCGCGCGAGTGGGGGACGTCCCAACCTCCCCGGCGAGCTCGGTGCCGGTCCGGCCGGCGGCCCAGCCATCGAGGATTGTGATCCTTCTCGCCGCGAGAGGCGCCGTCGAGGCGATCACGCTGCAAGATCAGGATTGGGCATCGATCCAGAACGGCATCGGGTGGAGCAAGAGCATGACGTGCGACGGCCACATCCTCTCGGGCCTGGAGATGTGGACGCCGGAGCAAGCGAGCCATGCGCTCCGGCTCCTCCGCGTTTACCGCCGGCAGATCGCCCCGCACCTTCGCCAGGTCCTGTTCCCGCTGCCATTGTCGATTGCCAAGGCGGCGTGAAGATCGAGGGCGGCAACCTCGCCAAGAAGGATCGTCTCATGCGCCTCCTCGCCGTCCTCTCCGCCGTCCTCCGCGCGGTTATCCTCGCCCCTGTCCTCGTCCTCGAAGCCGGGCGGTGGGTGCTCCGCATGGTCGCCGGCCGCCAGCCCGATCCCGTCCTGCCCGCTACCTCCGCCGCGGCGGAGTATCTCGACGACACCGCCGCGGCCGGGACCCGGCTCGCGACGGTCGACGGAGTCCCCGTGCGTAGCGAGACAGGCGTGACGCTCGTCCTGGCCGCCCGTCACGCCGTTGCCGGCGGCCCCGCGGTCGATCTCGGGGGCCTGGGCGATGAGGTGCAGGTGTGGCTCGCCTCGCTTGGTGAAGACGAGCTCCAACTTCTCGCGCGGACGCCCCCGCACGTGGCGGAGGCCCTGGCGCGGGGCGAGCCGGTCCCGGGGCTGCCGCCGCTGAGAGCGGACGTGTCCGCCCCATCTGCGGATGTGTCCGGCCCCCATGCGGACGTGTCCGACGATGTGGAGCCCACGTACGTCTGGGAAGGCGATGAGCCCTCCGACGAGGCGATGCGAGCCTTGTTCGATCAGATCGAAGTCCGGCACCGCCGCCGCACCGCCTGACCGCCAGCAACCTGAAAATACGTAGGCCCGCCGGGATGACCGGTGGGCCTTTCTCTTTGACGATGGCGCTTGACCCTTGCCCGGTGCGCCTCTTTGCGGTCGCCCTGCGTCCCCGTCAGGCCGCAGTGCGGCCCCGACGCTGCAGGCCGAGGAGCTGACCCTCGGCGCGGCATGCGCGCGACCGCTGCGCCTGTGCCTCGGCCCGTGCGGCAGCGAGCTCGGCGAGGAGCGCACGCTCCCGAGCCTGCGCCTGAAGGAGACGCTGGCCGAGGGCATGGACGGATGCCTCGGCCGCGGCGTCCGCCCGGTCCCACGCGGCGCGCTCGCGAGCGGCACGGGCGCCATCGGACGCGGCCAGCAGGGCTGCCCCGAGGAGACCGCCGACGCCATCGTGGAGGACTTGAGCGTGGTTCGTCATGGCGGCCTCATGTGTCTCGCCCCCAATAGATTCAGACGCCGGACTCCTCGTCCAGCACGCCGCGCGATCGAGGTTACCGATATCCTGGGCGCTTGTGGAAAAGCCCCTCGGAGAGGCCGCCCGTGTCCGCTTGGATTTTCGTTCTTCTTTGTAGAAGTAACGGGAGACGTCGGAACAACTGGGGCATCCTCAAAGCGGACGCGGCTCGCCGGTTGCAGAGCTACGGGGCATCCGATTGGCATGCCCTTCCAGATCACCGTCAAGAACGAGAAGCCCTCCAGGGACGAGCTGACGCCCGTCGACTTGCGCGGCGTATTCGGGGACGCCATCGACGACCTGGCGGAGCAGGCCCGGCTGTATGTCGTCGAGGCGATGCCGTCCTATCTAGACCGGCCGACGCCGTACACGCTGCGCGGCATCGGGGCCGTGAAGTCGAAGGCCGAGGCGGTCGAGCTCTACGCAGAGGTCGACGTTCTGCCTCAGCAGGCCCGCTACCTCCGCTATCAGATCCTCGGGGGCGTCAGGGTCGCGGGCGACTACGGCGCGACGAGGACGGGCATCCTGATCCCCGGGCCGGATGCCGCCCGCAACGCCAATGGCAACCTGCCCCGGGGTTTACGTAAGCGCATGCTTCAGCAACTGGGCAAGGTGTGGGTCCGGATCCATCAAGGGCAGTACGTCGGCCTCATCCGGCACCGCGGCCGCAAGATGGTGGCGCTGACCGTACTGTTACCCAAGGCTCACTAAACCGCTGCGGCTCCCGCTCTACGACCTTGTCGAGGAGGCTGTGGTCGGAAGCGGCGTGCAGAACCTCGTCTGCTTGCACCTCGAAACCTTGTCCAGCTAGCATTCAACATCTCAGGTGCTCGAAATCGCAAGCTTTGCAAATGTTTGGGTGCCGTAACTGGGGCACCCGATAGCCACCGGTCCGCTTTGCGCCCATCCCGGTCATACAACCGCATCCTCACGATGCCTGAAAGCAGACATGCAAGCTTGGCATCGATTGTTCAGCAGCAGCAACGCTTCGATCAGCACTGCTGTGATGTAAGGCCTCCGGATATCCATGGTCACCGACGACCGTCGCGAGTCTGTGTGGCCATGTATCGTTGTGCTATGGAGTGCGGGGAGGATGACACGTCAGGATGCGGTCTATCGGTCAGCACCTCGTCGACGCGTGGCCGCGCCTGTATCGCTACGCGTTGACCCTGACGCGCGAGCCTGACGCCGCACGTGATCTGATGCAGCAAAGCGCTCTCAAGGCGCTCTCCACGCGGACGACTCCCCGTGAGCCTCGGGCGGCCCGCGCCTACCTGTTCCAGATCGTTCGCCACGCCTGGACCGACCGGATCCGCCGGACCCGCACCCACCGCGAGGACGATCTCCTCGATTGGCCCGACGAGGGGTTCGACGACCGCCTGATCGAGGCCATCGCCGTGCGCCAAGCCTTCGCCGCCCTCGATGCACCCTGCCGGTCTGTCGTGACCTGCGTGGATGTCGAAGGCTTGAGCTACAGGGAGACCGCCGAACGTCTCGGTATTCCCATCGGCACGGTCATGAGCCGGCTGCACAGGGCGAGAAAGATCATGCTGCACCGGATCGCCGGATCATCCGATGGGAACGGGGTGCCGTGATGCGCTGGGAGACCCTCAATGCCTATGTCGATGGGGAGCTCGATGCGCAGAGCCGGCACGAGGTCGCGGAGTCGCTGGCCCGGGACCCGGTCCTGGCCGCGCGGGTCGCGACCCTGACTCGGCTGAAGCAGGGCCTTAAGGCGGCGGTCGTGCAGCCCCGGCGCGCGCCCATCGCCCGCGCCTCCCTCGGATGGGCCTGCGCCGCGGCTTTGACCGTCCTCGTCGGCACAGGCTGGCTGGTGATGGCGTCCCGGCCCCCGTCCGATTCCGCGCGTGCCGCCTTCGCCGCCTGGAGCGCGGCGGGCTCGCCTGTGAACGATGTGCGGCTCGCAAGCGGCGCCCGTGGCTTCCCCCTCGATCTCGCGGTGGCCGGCTTCCGCTTGGTCTACCTGTCCCCGGACGACAGTCCGGCCGGTCGCCTCGCCGGGTACGAGGGACGTCATGGTTGCCGTCTGGCCCTCTGGAGCGGGCCGGCGCCTGTCCAGGCCGGTCTCAAGATCGCGGAAGGCAGCCGCGGCCTGCGTCTGGCCCGCTGGGACAGCGAGGGTCGCCACTACGTGCTCCTGTCCGAGACGGTGCCGGCCGAGCGGTTCGCCCTGCTGGCCGAGGCGGCCGTGCTGCTCACCAAGCCGGACATGACCGACCGCCTGCGCATCGCCCTGGACCGGGCCACCGGCCTCCCGGAGCGCCCCTGCGCCGGGTGAGGGGCGAGGATGGAAATTATTTCGATCCGCCGCGAATAGACCGGGGGCGCCATGCGTCTCCTCCTCCGCACAGCGCGGGCCCGAACGCCGGAGCCACGCGCGTACGGGGGAGGACTTTCGCATGCTCGACAGACGGGATCTCATCAGGCGCGCCGGCCTCACGGCCCTGGCGGGCCTCGGCGGCGGCAGCCTCGCTCCGCTGCGGGCGCTCGCGGGAGACACGGCCACACTGCCCTTCGGCAATGGCGAACGGCCCTTGGTGGCCTATCCGGGCAAGCGCCCGCTGCTCCAGATGACCGCGCGCCCGCCGCAGCTGGAGACCCCGTTCTCGGTGTTCGACGAGGGCGCGATCACGCCCAACGATGCGTTCTTCGTCCGCTACCATCTCGCCGACATCCCGACCGAGATCGATCCCGAGACCTACCGGGTCGCGGTCAAGGGGCATGTCGAGAAGGAGGTCTCGCTCTCGCTCGCCGACTTGAAGGCGATGCCGACGACCGAGATCGTCGCGGTCAACCAGTGCTCGGGCAACTCTCGCGGCTTCTTCGAACCGCGCATGGCCGGGGGGCAGCTCGCCAACGGGGCGATGGGCTGTGCTCGCTGGACCGGCGTGCCGCTGAAGGCGGTGCTCGACAAGGCCGGGGTGAAGGCTGGTGCCGTCGAGGTCGCCTTCGCCGGCCTCGACGGCCCCGTGATCCCTGAGACGCCGGACTTCGCCAAGTCGCTCAAGCTCGACCACGCCCGCGACGGGCAGGTGATGCTGGCCTGGGGCATGAACGGGCAGGACCTGCCCTGGCTCAACGGGTATCCCCTGCGCCTCGTCGTGCCGGGCTTCTACGGTACCTACTGGGTCAAGCACCTGGAGAGCATCAGTGTGCTCGACAAATCCTTCGACGGCTTCTGGATGCAGAAGGCCTATCGCATCCCCGACAACGACTGCGCCTGCACCGAACCCGGCAAGGCGGCGGACAAGACCGTGCCAATCAACCGCTTCACCGTGCGCTCCTTCCTCACCAACCTGACCGACGGGGCGGACGTGAAGGCCGGGCGCACGCCCTTGCGCGGCATCGCCTTCGACGGTGGTTCCGGGATCAAGTCGGTGGCGGTCTCCACCGACGACGGCAAGACCTGGACGGAGGCGCAACTCGGGCAGGATCTAGGCCCCTACGCCTTCCGCCCCTGGACCCTTGCTGTCGACCTGTCGCCGGGCGCGCACGCGATCCGGGTCCGGGCCACGGGCAAAGATGGGGTGAGCCAGCCGATGGAGCCGCGCTGGAACCCGGCCGGCTACCTGCGCAACGTGGTCGAGACCACCCGCGTGCGTGCGGCCTGAGGGAGTGACGAGAATGACCCGCATCACCCTCGCCCTGACGGCGGCCCTCGCCCTCGCGACCGGCACAGCCCTGGCCGCGCCGAAATCCTACGAGGTGCCGGAACCGACCGCGACCCTGCGCGCGCCGAAGGCCGGCACGCACGCGGAGGGCTTCGAGGCGGCCCAGGCGAACTGCCTCGTCTGCCATTCGGTGGACTACATCGCGATGCAGCCGCCGGGCAAAGGCGCGGCCTTCTGGGAGTCCGAGGTGCACAAGATGGTCAAGGTCTATCACGCGCCGATCGACGAGGCGCAGGCCAAGGCCATCGCCGCCTACCTCACGGACACCTACTGAGCATCGGTTTGCAAAGGGGGCGGTCCGGCGACCGCCCCTCCCTCTCGTTACCGCGGCGCCTGCGTCTGAACCGTCGCGCCGGTCTCGCCGGGCTTGCCCTCGACGATGACGAGGCTGCGCCGCGCGGCCTCGTTGGCGTTCTGCGTCACCTGCCGGATCGGGCCGACGGCGTTGACGATGGCCGCGCCCGCCGGGTTCGTCATGAACGCTGCAAGCGGCTCCAAGGGCCCGGTCCCCTTCGGATCGGCCGCGAGGGCCAGGACGTAGGGCTTCTTCGGCGTGAGGCCAGTCACCGCCGCCTGCAGGGTTTGCAGGACGCCCTGGTCGAACAGCGTCACCTGCGTGGCCGCCTTGCCGTCCGGCCCGGCCAGAGTCAGCGTGCTCGATTGGCCCGCCACGCCCAGCGGCTGGAGGTTCGGCGCGCCGTCCCCCTCCGGCACTGCCTCCGGGACATAGGCGACGCCCTGAGGCCCCTGGCCGATCGGGATCGTGGCGATGACGGCGTTGCTGCCCGTGTCGATCACCGCGACCGCATCGGCATTCTCCAGGCCGACATAGATCCGCGATCCGTCGCCCGAGGGCCAGAGGCCGTGGGGAAGCGCGCCGGTGGGAATGGTCGCGACCTGCGTGAAGTCGTCGGTGCGGAACACCTTCACTTGGTTCAGGCCGCCGATCGTCACGTAGGCGAACTGCCCGGCCTTCGTGCGCGCGATGTTGACGTGGTTGGTGATCGGGCCCGTCTCGATGGTCTTGATCGCCTTGAAGGGCGGCGTGGCCTCGAACACCTGGACGCGGCCGACGTCCTTGAGGGTGAACCACACCTGCTGGCCGTCCGGCGTCGCCGCGATGTCGGGGCAGAACGGGCTCTCCTGCTTGATCCGCCCGACGATCTCGCGGCTCTTCACGTCGATGGCAACCGTCTCGGGGCTGAAGCTGGAACAAACGTAGCCGTAACGCCCGTCGGGCGAGAAGATCGTCATGCCGGGCCCGTTCGGCACGGTGATCCGGCCGGTCTCCTTGCCGGTCCCGGCGTCGAGGATCGCGATATAGTCCTCGCCCCGCACGCTCACCCAGACTTCGCGTCCATTCGGCGTGAAGAACGCCTCGTGCGGCGAGCGGCCGACATAGGTCGTGTGGCGCACCGTGTTGGTGGCGGTGTCGATGAAGCTGACCGAGTTCGAGCCGATCGAGACGGCGAGCAGAGTCTTGCGGTCGGGCGAGAAGCCCATCCCATGGACGAGGAGCTGACCGCGATAGAGCGGGCTCAGGTTCGCGGGCGTCGTGTCGCCGAGGCGGATCACGCCGAGGAGTTTGTTGGCGGCGGGATCGATCACCGAGACCGTGTTGGAGAACTGGTCCGAGGTGTAGAACCGGTCTCGGGGGCCGACCGGCACGTCCGGCGCCGAGGCGGACCCCGGTGCCTGACCCGCGAGGGCGGTTCCACCGAGGAGGGCGAGCAGCAGGGTCGCCGGAATGACGTGTCGCATCGTAAGGTCTCTTCGCGCTGACGAGTGGGATGGCGAGCGGCGATCCGCTCAGTGATGGTGAGGGGCCGGGCTCCGCTGCGGCGTCGCACGCGCGACCGGCCGCTCGGCCAGGGCGCGGCGCATGACCTCGATCTCCTGCGCCTGCTCGACGATGATGCCCTGCGCGAGCCGGCGCAGGACCGGATCGCGGCCATAGGCGAGTTCGGCCTTCGCCATCTCGATCGCGCCCTGATGGTGCGGGATCATCATCGCGGCGAAGTCCCGGTCGGGGTCGCCGGACGGCGCCACCGCCATGTCCGCGTGCATTCGCGCCATCGATTGGCCCATCATCGCATCGAAGCCGCCGTATGCGGACTCCGCATGCCCGGCGCGCATCATCATGCCGCCACCTAAGGCACCCCCGGCCATGAGCAGGGTGATGAGGATCGCCGTCGGTGCTCCGCGCATGGTGTCTCCCGCAGTGTCGAGGTCACGCGGTGAGAGATGCCGGTAGGGCCGGGATATTCCCCGCGGCACCGAGCGCGCCGATCACGGATGCGTGATCGGATTTCGACATGCTATTCCGGAATAGATCCGGCGTTTCCGGCATCTCTTGTCCGAGCGGCGGCGCGAGCATGGCCAGCGCCCCGATCCGGAGACCGCCTTGGACGATCTCGCCGTCCTGATCGAACCGCAGATACCGGCCCTGCGCCGCTACGCGACCGCGCTGCTGCGCCAGCGTGAAGCGGCCGACGACCTCGTTCAGGACACGCTGGAACGGGCGATCCGCGCGTGGCCGCAGCGCCGCGAGGGCGATCTGCGCGCGTGGCTGTTCGCGATCCTGCGCAACCGCTACCTCGAAGGCGTCCGCCGCCGCCGGGGCATCGAGGTCGGCGTGGAGGCGCTGGACACGATCGCCGATTTGGGGGCCGATCCCGAGGCGGCTTTGGGCGCGCGGGACGTGCTCGATGGGATCGCCGCGCTTCCCGAGGAGCAGCGATCCGTCCTGCTCCTCGTCGCGGTCGAGGACATGTCCTATGCCGAGGTCGCCGCCGTGCTCGCGGTCCCCGTCGGCACGGTGATGTCGCGCCTCAGCCGGGCACGGGGGCGGATGCGCGCCATTCTCGATCTGGCCCCCACGATCGTCACCGGGCATCTGCGGAGGGTGAAATGACGGCGTCCGACCCGCGTCCCGTCGGCGAGGACGACCTGCACGCCTTCGTGGACGGACGGCTCGATCCGGGCCGCCGCACCGCCGTCGAGGCGTGGCTCGCCGCGCACCCGGAGGCTGCCGCCCGCGTCGCCGCCGATCGGGAGGTGCGAGACCGCCTGCGGGTGCGGCTCGCGCCCGTGGCGGAGGAGCCGATCCCCGCCCGCCTGCGCATCACGAACCTCGCGGCTCCGCGCCGAATGGTTATCCCGCGTTGGTGGACGAACGTGGCGGCGGCGGCAATCCTGCTCGCCCTCGGGGGCGCGGCCGGGTGGGCCGGGCGCGGCGCCGTGCCGGGCGCGGGCGCCCCCGCCGAACCGATGACCCAGGCGGCTTTCTCCGCCTTCCGCACCTACGTGGTCGAGGCCGCCCATCCGGTCGAGGTCCGCGCCGACGGCTCGTCCGAGCTCGTGCAATGGCTCACTGCGCGACTGGGGCGGCCTCTCACGGTGCCGGACCTGCGGGCACAAGGTTTTCGGCTGATGGGCGGCCGCCTGCTCCCCGCCGGGGACGGGCTGGCAGCCATGCTGATGTACGACGACGACCGGGGCACCCGCCTGACCCTCTACAGCCGGGCCGGGCCGTCCGGTGGGCGCGGCGTATTCCGCTACGCTCGCGCGGACGACGTGGCGGCCTTCTCGTGGATCGACGGGGGTATGTCCTACGTGGTGACCGCCCGCACGGACGAAGCGCGATTGCTTCGGGTCGCCGAGGCGGTCGACGCGCAGGTGGCGAGCCGACGGGGCGAAGCGCAGTGACGTCAACCCGCATGGCAGGGCAGAAGGCGAAACGGGGGACTACGATGACACTACGAGTGAGGCATGCCTGTAGCCTGCGCGGAGTATTCGTGCAGCTCCTGGGAGTGGTCGGCTGCGCGTTGCTCCTGGCATTGCCGGCGCGGGCAGAGCCAAGTCGGCAGACCTACATCGCTTTGGGCGACTCACTCGCCTACGGCCTTCAGATCGGCAAGCTGAAGGATCAGATCGCAGCGGGGGACGTCCGGGCAGAGAGCTTCAACACGGGCTACGCCTTTGTTCTCGCCGCGCACCTTCGTGCGCGGATGCCCCAACTCATGCTGGTCGACTTGGGCTGCCCGGGCGAATCCACGACCTCGTTCGTCAACGGACCCTGCGGCTTCGCGACGACCGGCAAGCCATTCGGCACGATGCCGCTGCCGCTTCACGTACCTTACTCAGCCGCCCAGCTCACGGCGGCGATTGACTACTTGGCCCAGCACCGCGGCACGATTAGCCTCATCACCCTCGACGTCGGCATCAACGACCTGCGTGCCGTCCTTCTCGGGTGCCCAGACAAAGCCGAATTCAATGATTGCGTGGCCGCTGGCCTGCCCGCCGCGCTCGCGCGTGCAGAGGCCAATCTGAAGCAGAGCCTCTCGGCGCTGCGTGCGGCGGCACCGGAGGCGCGCATCCTCGTCGGCACATATTACAACTGGCTCGCCGTCGACGATCCCGACACCGACCGTTTCGTCGAGGCCTTGAACCGGACGATCGCCACTGCGGCGACTGAGGCGGGTGCCGGCGTCGTCGATGTCTTCCCAGCTTTCAACCGCACCGGGGATACCCGCGCGCGTCTCTGCGACCTGACGCTGTACTGCACCCCGGCCCGCGATCTGCATCCCTCGGATGCAGGCTACCGCGTGATCGGTGACCTTTTCGCGAAAGCGCTCGCCGATCCCGCCAAGCCATGACCCTCGACCAGTTGCGGATCTTCGTGGCGGTGGCCGAGCGGCAGCATGTCACCCGGGCGGCCGAGGCGCTGAATCTTGTCCAGTCGGCGGTCAGCGCCGCCATCAACGCGCTGGAAAGCCGGCACGCCGTCAAGCTGTTCCACCGCGTCGGCCGTGGCATCGAGTTGACCGAGGCCGGCCGCGTCTTTCTCGGTGAAGCTCGCGCCGTGCTCGCCCGCGCCGGGGCGGCCGAACAGGTGCTGGCGGACCTCAGCGGCCTGCGGCGCGGCACGCTGGCCGTTCAAGCGAGTCAGACCATCGCCAGCCACTGGCTCCCCCGGCACCTCGTCGCCTTCCGGGCGGCCTACCCGGACATCGTCCTTCGGCTCGGCATCGGCAACACGGCAGAGGCCGCCGAAGCGGTGCGGGTGGGCACGGCGGAACTCGCTTTCGTGGAAGGCGCGATCGACGACGCCAGCCTGGGCAGCACCCCGATCGCCGAGGACCGGCTGGTGTTCGTGGTCTCGCCCGACCACCCGTTGGCCGGATGCGCACGGCCGGAACCCGCCGACCTCGCTTCGGCCTCCTGGGTGCTGCGGGAGCCCGGATCGGGCACGCGCTCCGCCTTCGAGGCGGCGCTCGTTGCTTTGGGTATCGCGCCAGATGCGTTCGCCGTCGCCCTGGAACTGCCGTCGAATGAGGCCGTCCTCGCCGCGGTCGTGGCGGGGGCTGGCGCGAGCGTTCTGTCCGAAGCGGTTGTCGGACCCTCGTTGAGAACCGGCGCGCTCGTCGCCATGCCCTTCGTCCTGCCGACGCGGACCTTTCAGGTCCTGCGCCACAAGGAGCGTTACCGCAGCCGCGCGGCCGACACACTGCTCGCCATGATCCAAGCTGCCCCTTGATCGCTGGCGCAACTCAGGCGACCTCGACCCGTACACGGTGCCACGAGGCGCTGAGGTAGCCCTTGAAGTTCCATGTGTCGTCCGGCTGCGCCGGCTGGGTCTGCCCGGCCGAGTCCCAGGCGCGCACCGCGAGTTCGTGTTCGCCGGGCGGAAGGTCCAGCACGATCTCCCAGAACGTCCAGGCGAAGGGTGCGCCGGCCTCGTGTTCCAGCGTGGCCTGACGCCAGGAGCGCCCGCCGTCGCCCGAGACATCGACCCGCACGACCGCCCGGTCTCCCGCGATCGCGTACCCGCGGACGGCGGTCTCGCCCGCTCCGAGCCGGGCCCCGCGCGGGGGCTCGCAGATCGCCGCGTTGAGCGGCATCGTCTCGATGGTGTGGCCTTTGGAAGGATCGGCGGTCTCGGCCGTCACGTCCGGTGGGAACAGCTTGTAATCGTCGGCTTGCATCGGGTTGGCCGACGGATGGTCCTGCACCGTAATGCGCCGCAGCCATTTTGGGCTGCGCACTCCGGCAAAGCCCGGCACGACGGCGCGGGCCGGGAAGCCATGCTCGGGTAGCAGCGGTGCCCCGTTCATCGCAAAGGCCAGCAGCGTCTCGCCGGCGAGCGCCTTGGCGAGGGGGATCGAGACGCCGTAGGGCCGGCCCTCGACCAGGTCGTAGCTCTCGAAGGCCACATGGAGGTCCGCTCCCGGCGTTACCCCTGCCGCCCGCAGGACGTCGCCGAGGCGGACGCCGGTCCAGTCAGCCGTCCCGATAGCACCTCCGTCCCAGGGATCGCCGGAGACAGGAGCGACGACCCGCATATCGGCACGGCGGTTGCCGGCGCACTGCATTGTGGCCGTGACGGTCGCCTCGGGAAAACGCGCGCGCAGATCCGCCAGTGACAGATCGAGGGGCTCGACACCCTCGCCATCGACGGACAGGCGCCATTCGGCAGCGTCGATCTCCGGCAGGTCGCCGTGGGAGCGGACGTAGAAATCGTCCGCGGCGGTCCGGTAGTGCGCCCGCAGGCGGTCCAGCGGCGGCTCGGCGTTGTAGGGCCGCTCGTTGTGGACGATCAGGCGCGCCATGCGCTCGGCTAAGCTCGGCATCGTGGCTCCTTCCGGGGAGAGGTCGGGGTTCAACGCATTCGGACGCACCGGGTGGCGCGCCCCGGTCAGGCGATGCCGAGCAGGCGGATCAGCCCGAGGCTCAGGACGGTCAGGGCGGCGAGAGAGGCGACGACCGCTAGGGTGACGCGGGGTCCCGCCTTGACGACGCTGCGCACATCGACCCCGAGGCCGAGGGCCGCCATCGACACGATAGTTAGCCCGTTCGCCGTCGCGGCCATGGGGTGCACGGCCGCCTCGGGAATGAGCCCCGCCGAGCGGAGCCCCGCCAGGGTCAGGAAGGCGAGGATGAACCACGGCACCAGCCGGTGCAGCGGCACCCGGCTCGGGGCGGGGCGCTCCCCTTCCGTCAGGGACGTTGCGGCCGTGTCCGCCTCTCCCCGCAGCCGGCTCGCCCCCAGCGAGAGAGCCAGCACCACCGGCCCGAGCATCAGCACGCGGACCAGCTTGACCAGGGTCCCGACCTGGACGCTGAGGGCGGCCACGGGGGCTGTCGCGGCGAGCACCTGCGGCACGGCGTAGACCGTGAGACCCGCGAGTACGCCGTACTGCATCGGCGAGAGCCCGAGCAGTGGCACGAGCAGGGGCAGGCCGAGCACGACGAGGACCCCGAGCACGGCGGTGAACGCGATGGACGAGGCGACGTCCTCGCCGTCCGCGCCGATCACCGGGGCCGCCGCTGCGATCGCCGAGTTCCCGCAGATCGAGTTGCCGCAGGCGACGAGGATGGCGAGGCGCGGGGCCAGCCCGAGAGACCGGCCAATGCCGTAGCTCCCGGCGATGGCGAGAGCCACCACCCCTGCGATGCCGATGAGCAGTCCGGGCCCCGCCGCAAGCAGTGTACCCAGGCTCAGCGAGGCTCCGAGCAGGACGACGGCGATCTCCAGGACGGTCTTGGCGCCGAATGCGATACCGCGAACGTAGCGCGGCCCCGGGCTCCAGGCAGTACGGACGGCCGTGCCCAGCACGATGGCAAGAACGAGAGCTTCCAGCCAGGCTCGGCCGAAGAGATACTCCTCGACCTCTTCCAGGGTGAGGGCGACGGCTGTCACCGCGAGGCATAAAAACAGGCCAGGCAGGACAGGGCGAAGCGCTAACTTCGATGTCAGAAAGGTTGCTTGGGGCATGGCGCGGACACATCGTGGGCTTGATCTGCCCCAATCATGGCCGCAACGAACCGATCATTCCAACGGAACGTATCGAACGTTTTGATCGAATTTTGTGATGATTTTTTGGCGTTCAGCAAACCTCGTTCCTTCATCGGAGGCGGCGCCGTAGAAATCAGTCATACAGAGTTCGTGGGAGCCCGACAGATCTCGGTTCTGGGGTTTCCGACGCGAACGAGTTAGTTTCAAACGGGCGTGTGTCGCCTGAACCACCACCAAACTCAGAGCAGGCGCTGGTGAAGTCAGGTTCAATTTTTCCCACCAGCTCATTGAAGCGGATGGACCGAGTTCGGCCAACTCCGGCTTCGTTAGCGGGTGCTATGAAACGGCTGAGTTGGTTTGTGTTCCGCCGGCCGGCTTTCGAGGGTTACACACAGTACAGACGACCGAATTACATCCGCTCCTTGATACCGACGCTTACGAGCCACCAGTTCACCGGGTAGCTCGTGAGGAAGCCCGCCACCATCGCGAGCTGCATGGCGAACCAGAACTCGACTGAGTTCACCGGCGCCGCCCGCCCCGCGAGGACCGGGTAGAGCTGGAACTGCACGAGGGCCATGAGGCCGTACATGCCGAGCTGCCACGAGATCAGCGACAGGGTGTCGGCCTTGATGGCCGCGACCAGTCCCTTGCCGGGCGAAAGCCCCCGCATCGGCACGATGGCATAATACTGGAACACGACGCCCAGCGCGTAGGCGAAGACGAAGTCCAGCACCCAGACCGCGTACATCTTTTCCTCGAACAGCGAGTGCCAGCCGAACCAGACCGCCACCGCCGGCACGAGGAAGGCCAGCCACTCGGCGGCGACGTCGCCGAGCATGCAGCCGCTACCGCAGTGGAGCGCCCCCGTCCCGACCATCACCGGGAACGGGGTCTGCGTCATGTTCGGCGGCTTGTCGCCCCGCTCCATGGCGCGGTGGTGCGCCTCCATCGTGGAGAGCCGCCCGTAGCGGTAGTACGCCCAGACCACGGCCAGCGTGCCGAACAGGGCGCAGACCGGCCAGACGATGTTCATCACCGCCATGTGCTGCGGGTGCCGGATCACCTGCACCGACAGCAGGAGCGAACAGGCGGCCCCGAGCAGGAGGGACGCGACGGCGAGGGCGTGGAGCCAGCCCGGGGCGGCGAAGGCGGCGCTCAATGGTGCACCGCCAGCATCCAGAGGGCCATGGCGACCATCATCACGTTCTCGGTCAGCGAGACGAAGCCGAGCGGCACCTTGCTCGACCCGCCGACGCAGGCGCACTTGATGTCCCGCTTGTCGACGTAGACCGCCTTGAACACCGAGATCGCGCCGACCGTGCCAATGAACAGGGCGACGGGGATCGAGATCCAGTTCAGGGCGCCCGCCACCATCAGGACGCCGGCGATGCCCTCCAGGAACGGGTAGGCGTAGGCGTAGCGCACCCAGCGCCGGCCGAGGAGGTCGTAGCCCAGGAACATCGAGGAGAAGCTTTCGACATCCTGCAGCTTCAGGAGGGCGAGCACGCACATGCTGAAGGCGATGAACCACTCGCCCGCGCGCATCGTGAACGGCGTGCCGTAGACCGCGTGGCTCGCCGCCAGCGCCATCAGCGCAGTCATGGAGAACACCGCGATGACAGGCGTGTAGGTCGGGGCGTTCGGGTCGTTGGCGGCCTTGCCGAAGTGACGCTGCAGGTCGTCGAAGCCGCCGACGCGCTCGCCTTTGATGAAGGTCTGGGGCGTCGATTTGACTTGGTGCTCCGCCTTGAACCGGTCGGTCTCCGCACGGTCGGTCAGGAGGTGGTCCTCGACCTCGAAGCCCTGGCGTTCGAGAAGGTCCTTGGCCTTCAGGCCGTAGGGACAGGTGTGTTCGGGGGTGGCCATCCGATAGAGGACGGCCTTGCGGGTGGCGGTGGCTTGCATCGAAGGCTCCGGGTGGGACGATGGAACGGTCCCGCCCTGCGCGCCCTCGGTGCGGGGCGGCGGGCAGGGTCGGTAGTCAAGTGTTGCGGAGGGTTGTGAACCTTCCCATCATAGTAAGGTCAACACGGGGTTGGTTCCGTCATGAACATCGGTCAGGCTGCCCAGGCCTCCGGGGTTTCGGCCAAGATGATCCGGCACTACGAAAGCATCGGCCTCGTGCCCCCGGCCGACCGGCGGGACAGCGGATACCGGGACTACGGCGCCGCCGACCTGCACCGGCTCGGCTTCATCCGGCACGCCCGGGACCTCGGCTTCTCCCTGGAGCGCATCAGGGTGCTGCTCGGGCTCTGGAGCGACCCCGGCCGGAGCAACGCCGACGTGAAGGCCATCGCCAGGGCGCACGTCCGTGAGCTTGAGGATCGCGCCCGCCAACTCAACGAGATGGCCGACGCCCTGCGCACCCTGGCCGACGCCTGCGACGGCGACGGGCGACCGGACTGCCCCATCATCGCCAGCCTGAAGACCGGTGCGGATGTCCCGGCCTGCCACGCGTCCCCCGCCCAGACGGTGTCGGAACCCCCGGCGCCGCGCGGGAAGGCCCGCCCCAAGCGTTGAGTACCCCGGCATTCCGGGAGGCCGGCCCGAGACCTACTTGCCGTGCCGCTTCAGCCACGCCTCCATGTCGGAGATCTCGGTGGTCTGGTCGTCGATGATCTTCTGGGCCATCGCCTCGGTGGCGGGGTCCTTGGCATGCTTCAGCGCGACCTTGGCCATGGCGACCGCACCCTTGTGGTGCGGGATCATGTGGGTTCGGAAATCGACGTCGGCGTCGCCCGAGTAGGGGACGTCCATGTCTCTCATCATCGCCATGTCGGCGGCCTTGAACTCCTTGGTCGAGGCGTTGTCCTTGAGGTCCGGCTTCATCAAACCCATCGAGCGCGCCTCCTTGCCGGACGTAGAGCCGTGGTCGTGCATGCCCTGCGCGAGGGCGGCGCCCGCCAGCCCGGTCGACATGAGGGCGGCGGCGAGGATGGTGCGGAATTGCGTCATGGGTCTTCTCTCTCTTTCGGCGTGGTGATCAGTTGAACTTGCCGCTCGCGGTGGCTCCGTCCGGGGCGGTGAGCTGCACGGCGCCCTTCGGGCTGTCGCCGAGCGCCGCAGCGGCCTTGCCGGTCAGGCGGTTGCCGTCGGCGGGCTCCAAGGCGACGCGGGCCGGCTTGCCGCCGACGACGAGGATGGCCGTGCCCTTGAAGCCCGTGGCGGGCACCGGCTTCTGCTTGGCGTCCGAGACGTAGACGTCGACGCTCTCGCCCTTGGCCACGAGCTCGACGTGGAAGTCGCCCGCATCGGCCACGCGCCCGCCGTGCTGGCCCGCGGCCTCGTGGGCGCAGACGGCGGACGCAGTCAGCAGGGCGGCGATCAAGGCCAGTCTGGGTAGGATCATTCTCGGTCTCCCGGGTTGTGCGGGTCAGTAGGCCTCGGCCGGGCGCGGGCGCGCGCCGTCCGGGAATGGGTGGGCCGGCGTCTCGGCATGGAACGCGCGCAGCCGCTCCAGCGGCTTGCGGCCGAAGCGCAGGAACAGGACGGGGGTCAGGAAGGTGTCGAGCAGCGTCGCGCTGACGAGGCCGCCGAAGATCGTCACCGCCACCGGGTGCAGGATCTCCTTGCCCGGGCTTGCGGCGTCGTGGAGCAGCGGCACCAGGGCGACGCCCGCCGAGAGCGCTGTCATCAGCACCGGGGTCAGCCGCTCCAGGCTGCCGCGCACGACAAGGTCCTGTCCAAACGGCACCCCCTCGTGAAGCGACAGGTTCAGGTAGTGGCTGACCTTCAGGATGCCGTTGCGCGCGGCGATGCCGGTCAGCGTGATGAACCCGATCATCGACGCTACCGACAGCGGCTGGCCCACGAGCCACAGCGCCGCCACCGAGCCGATCAGCGCCAGGGGCACGTTGCCCATGATGATCAGGGCCAGGGCGGCCGAGCGGTAGCGGCTAAACAGGATGGCGAAGACGAGGGCCAATGACAGCGCCGAGAGCGCCGCAATGGTCCGGCTCGCCTCCTCCTGTGCCTGGAAGGTGCCCTCCAAGCTGGTGAAGAAGCCCGGCGGCAGCGGCTCCTTCGCCACCGCCTCGCGGATGGCGGCAACGATCGTCGCCATGTCGCTGCCGCCGTCGGTGTTGGCCTGGACGACGATGCGGCGGCGGGCGTTCTCGCGCAGGATCTGGTTCGGCCCGTCGGTCTCGCGGATGTCGGCTACCTGGCGCGCCGGCACCCAGCCCGAGGGCGTCTCCAGCAGGAGGTCACCCAGGCCCACGGTGGTCCGGCGGTCCTCGGACAGGCGCAGGACCACGTCGAAGCGGCGCACGCCGTCGACCACCGTCGAGACGACCCGCCCGTTCGAGAGGCGGCTGATCTGCTCAACCACCGCGGCGGGCTGGACCCCGTAGAGGGCAGCCCGGGTGTAGTCGACCCGCACCTCCAACTGCGGGATGCGCACCTGCCGCTCGACCTGCAGGTCGGTGAGGCCCGGAATCGCCGCCATCCGGTCGCGCAGGGAGTTCGCGATCCGCCGCAGGGCGTCGAGGTCCTCGCCATAGACCTTGAGGGCGATCTCGGCGCGAACGCCCGAGAGCATGTGGTCGAGCCGGTGCGAGATCGGCTGGCCGACGTTCACCGCCACCGGCAGGGCCGCGAGGCGCCCGCGGATGTCGGCGACCAGCGCCTCCTTCGGTCGCTTCGTCGCCTCGTCGAGGGCCACGTCGATCTCGGAGGAATGGACGCCCTCGGCGTGCTCGTCGAGCTCGGCCCGCCCGGTGCGGCGGCCCACCGCCTTCACGCCTGGGATCTCCAGCAGCAGCTTCTCCGCGATCAGCCCGACCCGGTTGCTCTCGGCGAGCGAGATGCCCGGGGTGAAGGTCACGCTGACCGTAAACGAACCCTCGTTGAACGGCGGCAGGAAGGCCCGGGGCAGGTTCCAGGCGGCGATGCTGGCCGCGGCCACGGCGACCGCGACCGTCCCGACCAGCAGGCCCTGGTGCCGGAACGCGGCCCGCAGCAGGGCGGCGTTGCCCCGCTTGAGCAGCTTCAGCAGGCGGCTGTCGTGCTCCTCCAGATTCCTCAGGCCCGGCAGCAGGAGTGACGCCAGCACCGGCGTCAGGGTGATGGAGGTGAGCAGGCTCGCCAGGATCGAGATGATGTACGCCTCACCCAGAGGGGCGAAGAGGCGTCCCTCGATGCCCGACAGGGCGAACAGCGGCACGAACACCAGGATGATGATCAGCGTCGCGTAGACGATGCCGGAGCGGACCTCGTTGGAGGCCTCCACGACCACCTGGAACACGCCCTTCGGGTTGCCCGCCCGCCGGTTGTCGCCGAGCCGGCGGTAGATGTTCTCGACGTCGACCACCGCGTCGTCGACGAGCTCGCCGATGGCGATGGCCAGCCCGCCGAGGGTCATCGTGTTGATCGACAGCCCAAACAGGTGGAACACCACCGCGGTAGTCAGCACCGAGACCGGGATGGCCAGCAGCGAGATGGCCGTGGTGCGCACGTTGAGGAGGAAGGCGAACAGCACCACCGCCACCACCAGCACGGCCTCGACGAGGACGCGCTCGACGTTGCGGATCGAGGTCTCGATGAAGTTGGCCTGCCGGAACAGGACCTGGTCGGCCTTGATGCCCCCGGGCAGGGTCGGGTTGAGCTCCTTCAGGGCGGCCTCGATGCTTCGGGTTAGCCGCACCGTGTCGACGTCCGGCTGCTTCTCGACCGAGACGATGACCGCGGGCCTGGCCATGTAGCCGGCGTCGCCGCGCTTCACCTTGGCGGCGAAGGAGACCTCCGCGACCTGCCGCAGATACACGGGGGCGTCCTTGACGGTCGCAACGACGAGGCTGCGCAGGTCGTCGAGGCTCATGGTCCGGCCGATGTTCCGGATCAGGTACTCCCGCGCGTTCTGGTCGGTGAAGCCGCCGCCCGCGTTCGTGCCGAACTGGGCGAGCGCCGCCTCAAGCTGGGCGTTCGTCACGCCGAGCGCGCGCATCGCCGCCGGGTTCGGGCCGACCCGGAACTGTCGCACCTCGCCGCCGATGGGGATGACCTGCGCCACGCCCGGGATGGTCAGCAGCCGCGGCCGGATGGTGAAGTCCGCGACCTCGCGCACCTGCATGGGGGTCGCGGTCTCGCCTGTCACCGCCACCAGCAGGATCTGGCCCATAATGGAGGAGATCGGGCCCATGACCGGGGTCACGCTGCGGGGAAGCTGGTCCTGCACCAGCGAGAGCCGCTCGGCGACCTGCTGCCGATTCCGGTAGATGTCGGTCCCCCAGTCGAACTCGACGTAGGTGATGGACAGGCCCACGCCCGAGACCGAGCGCACCCGGGAGACGCCCGGCAACCCGTTCATCCTGGTCTCGATGGGGTAGGTGACGAGTTGCTCGACCTCCTGGGGCGCGTAGCCCTCGGCCTCGGTCATGATGGTAACCGTGGGCCTGTTGAGGTCGGGGAAGACGTCGACCGGCAGCTTTGTCGCACTGAGCGCGCCGTAGAGCACCAGCACCGCGGCGAGCGCGAGGACGAGAAGGCGGTTGCGGACCGACTGGCCGACGAGGAAGGTGAACACCGGCGGCCTCCTCAGCGGACCTGGTCGAGGAGCTCGGCGCCCTGGGTCACGACCCGCTTGCCGGGTCCGATCCCCTCCGCCACCAGCACCCGGCCGCCGTCCAGCGGCTCGATCCGGACCGGCCGCGCCTCGAAGCGCTCGGCGGTGACGTGCTCGTAGACGACGTCTTGCCCGTTGCCGGCCCGCACGACCGCGGCGCGCGGCAGCGCTAGGCCAGACTGCTCGGTGTCGGTTCCGGCCAGCACGGTGACGAACTGACCGACCCGCAGGCCGGAGGCGTCGCCCTGGACGGCGAACTGCACGGGGATGGCCTGGTTGCGGTCGGCGAGGCCCGAGCCCTGGTAGGCGAGCTTGAGGGTCCGGCCATCGGCGAGCCGCGCGGTGGCGTCCTTAGCCGGCGTCAGGGCGTCGAAGCTCAGCGCCTCGACCCAGAGGCGGTTCGGGTCGACGATCTGGAAGACCATCTGGCCGGGGCTGGCCATCTGGCCGGCGACCGCCGCGGCCTGGGCGACGACGCCGTCGACGGGCGCGACGAGCGGTTCCGGCTGTTGCCGGATCTTGTCGAGAGCCGCGCGGCGGTCCTGCAGGCCCTTGAGCTCGGCGACCGCGTCCTCAAGCTGGCTCTGGGGCACGGCCGCGGTCGTGGCGAGCCGCCGGTAGCGGTCGACCCGCCGCTCGACGATGGAGATCTGCTGGTCGAGATCCCCTTGGGTCTGGCGCATGTCCGAGGCGTCGACTGCCTGGATCGGCGGAGTGACGGTTGCGAGGATCTCGGCCTTGCGCACCCGCGTCCCGAGGCGGGGGAACAGTCCGGAGGCCGGCGGCGAAAGGCGGCCGCCGACCGAGGACTGGACGACGCCGCTGGCGTTCGGGTCCGGGATGATGCGTCCGGGAAGCTCGACCGAGCGGTGGAAGCTGCCCTTCTCGGTCTGGGTCGTGCGAAGGACCAGCAGACGCTGGGTCGGCTTCGGCACGAACACGGAGCCGTCGGGAAGACGCTGCGCCAGGTCCGAAGCGGCGGGCGTGCCCGGTCGCGGCTCGGTCAGCGCGGCCCCCTGAACGGGTGTACCGTGGTCATCGTCACCGTGCGCGAAGGCGGCGGTGCCCAGCGCGATGGTGATGCCGACGGCGAGCAGGGTCACCGCGGGGCCGCTGCGGCGGCCCCGGGCGAGCCCGGCCACGAGGACGCCGAGCAGGAAAGCCACGGCAACCGCGCCGATCAGCGTCGGGTCACCCTCGCCCAGGCGCTCGCGGATGCCGCGGGCGACCTCCGAGACGCGCGACGTCACGGCCTGTGTCGGGGCCGTCGGCGGCGGAGCGACCGTCGTGGCCTTCCCGTCCGGGACGGTGACCGAGACGGCGAGCACGTCGACGTCCTCCCCCGCCGTGACGGTGGCGGCGAACTCGTGCCGCCCGGGCTTCGACAGCCACGGGGCCGGCAGCGCGTAGCCGCCCTCGGGCGTGGCAATCGCGGTCCTCGGACCTTCCGGGGTCTCGATCTCGACCGTCGCGCCCGTCACCGGCTCGTTCGTGCGGAACCGGTCGAGGAACAGGTTGAGGGTGCCGCCGCGCGGGATGGCGACGAGCTCGAAGGCATCCGAAACGGCCTCGCCGCGCGGGGCGATGGTCTTCGAGACGGGCGGCTGGGCGGCGCCGTGGTCGTGCCCCTCGTGGGCAAGCACGGGCCCCGACAGGACGGCGGCGGACAGCACCACCGCGCCGAGGGCGGCGGCAAGACGGGTCGACATGGAAACGGTATCCTCGCGGTGGGATGTCCGAGCGGCGCCGAACGCGGGCGCACTCCGGGCGTCGCGCGCCTCAGGCGCGTCTCATCTCACGCGAGGGTTCGTGGGGGCTTGGGCAGGGCCTCGGGACCCGGGCCGGCGCGGCCGGCGACGTCGCGCGGGATCAGCGTGACGGTCCGGAACAGGGACGGCGACAGGGCATAAGGACCGGTGAGGACGCCGGTGACGCAGCAGGTCATCGTCCCGCAGCAGCGAGTCTTGCAGCCCGGCCGGCAGCAACCGTCCTCGGCGGGCTCGATGCGGGCCACCTCGACGGGGGCGAGCGAGACCTTGGACCAAGCAGCTGCTTCGGCGCGGACCACCGGTCTCGCCGGCACCGCCGCGGCCTCGGTCTTCGCGAGGACGACCTTCGGCTGCGTCGCGGCCATGTGGTGGCCGTGGTGCGCATGACCCTCGTGGGCCTGAACGGCGGACGGCGCGACGTAGGCGATGATCGCGAGGATCATCGCCGCCATCAGGCGCACGATTTGCCGGTCGAGGCTCATGGCCCTGGCTTACACCCTTTCAAGCGGCGGGACCATGTCCGCCGGTGGGACGGGAATGCCCGAATGCAATTTTGGTTGCCGTCGAGGGGGCTCAAGCCGCAGCGAGCATGGCCTCCGTGGGATATCCTGCGGTGGTAATGGCCTGGACGATCCGGTCCGCCGGAACCGCGGTGCCCGATACCGTCACGACCTTCGATGCGAGATCGACCTCGACCCGGGCATCAGGCTCGATGGCCTGCACGGCACGGGTCACGGACTTGGCGCAGCCGCCGCACCCCATCTTCTCGACCTTCAAGCGGATCATGACACTCTCCTTCGGATGACCGTCACGACGAGATGGGGTTTCCCATCGTTGGAAGGTCAATGGCCCGGGTAGTCCCTCAACCGCGTACGTTCACGTCGGCGCTGGCAGCCTGGTCCTGGTGGCCGTGGCGGATGCCCTCCCAGCCGACCCAGCCGGTGTAGAGGCCAACCGGGACGATCCGCCGGAGCAGTCACTTTGTGATCCCGAACGCGGCGGAAGATACATCCGTTTTCGGGATCCGAACGGCCGCGTATGAATGGCTGTGCTGGGTCGATCGGAGGCCGTCCGCTTTTCTAGCCGGTCATCGCCGAAGCGGACCGGCCACTTTCGGCCATTCACAGACACGCCAACTGGCACCTCTGAACGGCGGGGTCGGCTGGATTTCAGCCCGTCCGCTATCGGGAGCAAATGCACCGAAGCGGACGCCCGTGTGCCCGCGTCCGAGCTGGGGCAGACATACCCATACCGCTCAAGCGGGGTTCTTTTTGCGCAGTGGATCCGGCTTCCGCTCATCCGGCAGAACTTCGTGCAGATGGTGATGCACGATCTTCGCGCTGAACGGTTTGGCGATGAAATGCGCGCCGTCCGGGAGATCGTCGGGTCCCGGCTTGGTCAGCCCCGATGCGACGACGATTGAGATGTGCGGATAGGCGCTGGCGACCTTGCGGGCGAGTGCAAAACCATCGTGCGTGCCCGGCATCTGCACGTCGGTGAACAGCAGCGTCATGCACGCGTGATGTTCCTCCAGCACGAGCAGAGCCTTGTCCCCGGACGCGGCCTCAAAGGTCATGAACCCCGCATCTTCCAGGATGTCGACCGCATCCATGCGGATCATACTGTCGTCATCGACGACGAGAGCACAGGGCTGGGCATCTGAGAGATCTGGGGTCATGCCCCTCAATGTCCGGCCTGTGCGAAAGGTCCTGTCGGATCGACGCGGGGTTCAGCCGCCCGCCATGAGATCGGCGACCGAGGTTGTCAGCGTGCAGACCACCCCCTCGGGGGGATAGCGGACGTCCACGGCCCCGCCGGCAAGCCCACGCTGGATCAGGCGTGAGCCGAACCCCCGTCGGCGTGGCGGCGTCACCGGCGGACCGCCGTGCTCGGTCCAGATCAGCTTGAACTCGGCGTTGGCCTCCGCACCGTGCACCGTCCAGACGAGATCGACGTGTCCCTGCGGCTTGGCGAGTGCGCCGTACTTGGTCGCGTTGGTCGCCAGTTCGTGCAGCATCAGGCCGAGTGACAGGGCGGCCGAGGGACCGATACTGAGTTCCGGACCGGAGGGCCGGAAGCGGCCCGCCCGGTCCTGATGCAGGGACAAGGCCCCCTCGATCACGGCTGAGATCGGCGCGCTGTCGCTGCGTCCGCTCAGCAGAATGTCGTGCGCCTTGCCGAGCGCGATCAGGCGCGCGGCCAGGGCCTCACGGGCCTCGTCGACGTTCTCGGCGTTCCGTAAGGTCTGCGAGGCGATCGACTGCACCAGGGTCAGGGTGTTTTTCAGCCGATGGCTGAGTTCCTGGTTGAGAACCTGTTGCTGTTCCTCGGCCTCAATACGAGCAATCGCCGCGCGCGTGCGGTCGGCGACGTTGCGCACGAATGCAATCTCCTCGTCGAGCCAGATGTGGGGCGTCGCGTGCAGAGCGTAGAACAGCGAGACGAACCGACCCCGCTCCATCACTGGCAGATTGAGGATGGCAGCGACGTCGATCTCGGCGAGGGCGGCCGCGTCAGCGACCGTGCGCAGATCCCCTGTCGTGTCCGGGATGATCACATCGTACCCGGCCTTGAGCTCCTCGATATACGATCCGTAATCGCGAAAATGGTGCAGCCCGGCGATGCTCTGTAGACCGGCGGCCGACCATTCCTGGGTGACATCGATGGTTTCCCGCTCCAGGTCGATGTGACCGTAACCGGCATGGCTGAGACCGAGGGTCTTGCCTATGACGTCGGCAGCGATCTGGGCGATGGCGGCCTTGTCGGTCTCATCGCGCAACCGGTCGCTGAGCTTGGCCATCGCCGCCCGGCGCCTATCGGCGTTCCGGCGCGACGTAATGTCGAGGAACAGACAACTGAACCGCTCCTCGTGCTCACGATTGGCGCGGACTTCGAAGGTGCGCTTCAAGCTCGGCACGGTGATCTCGAACATGGTCGGCTCGCCCGTCTCGACGACGCCGGCATAGGTATCAAGCAGCCACTGATCGATATCGGGCACGAGGCCCTTGATCGTCCGACCGATGCTGTCGGCGGGTAGGCCGGATTGCTGGGCGAAGGCCGGGTTGATCTCCAAGAACCGGTAGTCGATCACGCGCCCGTCCGCGTCGCGGATCAATTCGCCGAGGAAGAAGCCCTCCTGCATGCCCTCGAACAGGCCACGCCAGCGCGCTTCGCTGCGGGCTAGATTTCCTTCGATCGCTTTCTGGGCGGTGATGTCGCGTGAGACGGAGAGCAACCGTTCCGGACGGCCGTCCGCGCCTGGGATCGCCGTCACTTGCACGTCCCACCACTTCGGCGTGCCGGCATAGGTCACGGCCGGCCCTTGGAAGTGACCGATCCCGCCGGCTCGCGCGGCGTCAAGCGCGGCGAGGGCATCCCCCTGTCCTGGGCCTTGCCAGAAGTCGGGCCACGGGCATCCTTTGACCGCGTTGAAGTCGCTGATCTCCATCACTTGGAGACCGCCTTCGTTCATGAAGGTGAGCCCGCCGTCGAGGTCGAGGACCTTGATGCAATCGGCCGAGGAGGCGAGGACGCCGCGCATGAACTCGGCATTCGCCCGTTGTAGCTCGGCGGCTTGGCGCTGGACCGTGCGGTCGCGCAGGATCTTCAGAAAGCCCTCGGGCGTACCGTGCTCATCGAGCAGCGGCATCATCTCGCCGTTGGCCCAGAACTGGCTACCGTCCTTGCGCAGGTGCCAGCGTTCGTCGGTGCCGCGCCCATGCGCGAGCGCCGAGCCCATCTCGGTCTCGGGGATGCCGTCCTGCACGTCGAGTTCGGTGAAGAACACGTGCGCGGTCTGCCCGCACATCTCGGCCGAGGACCATCCAAGGATGCTCTCGGCACCGGTGTTCCAGCTGGTGACCTGACCCTTCAAATCCATCGAAACGATGGCGTAGTCGATAGCGCTGTCGAGGATCGCGGTATTCCGGCGGTCGCTCTCGCGCCGGTCCTTCAAGGCACGGCGCAGTTCGAGCATCGCCATCGCTTGGCTCGCCAGCGTGCGTAGGATCAGCGTCTGCGTGGCGTTCAACTGATTGGGCTTGGTGTCGAGGACGCACAACGCCCCGATCCCAAGGCCGTCGGCGGTCACCAACGGCGCGCCGGCATAGAAGCGCACGTGCGGCGAGCCGGTCACCAGCGGGTTGTAGGCGGTGCGCGGATCGCGGGTCGTATCGGGGATTACGAGCACGTCGCGCTGCTCGGCGGTGTACGCGCAGATCGAGGAGGCGATGGGGGTTTCGCGCGCTCCGAAGCCCGTCTCCGCCTTGAACCATTGCCGGCCGGCGTCGAGGAGCGAGATCAGTGCGACAGGCACCCCACAGGCGGCGGAGGCCGCTTGGACGATGGCGTCGAACTCGGCTTCTGCCTCGGTGTCGAGGATCGCGTAGCGAGCCAGCGCAGCCTGCCGGCGCGCTGTGAGGTCGGTGTCTATCACGATGAAGGATATGTCTTACGCACGAGGCTGAGCCTTCATGGCTGGGAATGCCCTGGCAGGCAACATCTCAAGATTCTCGTGTCGTCTCAACGTCGGAGGTATCTATGGAGATAGCACTGAGATAGATGCCGCCAATCAAAAACGTCCGCTTTTAAGGTGCACTGAACGCCTCATCGGCGTCTGGCATGGGTCGCAAGCCGAATGGCGGCTTGGGGTGGGTTTCTGCCTATCTGCTTCCAAGCGGGAGAGGCATAAGAGCGGACGTCGCGAGACTGAAGGGACCGGATGCCATCCACCGCGAAGCCGTTGTGGCTGCTCACATGGCTGGCGATCATGGTCGGCCCGGTCACGGATTTCCTCTTCTGGACCGCGGTTCTGAAGTCGGGAGCGCTCCCCCACGATGGTGACGCCATAGCCATTCCGATCTTCCAAGGAATCATCGGCACGGTAGCTTTGGCGCCCTTGGCGCTGACGATCACGTGGTTCTGCCTCAGACGCTACAACGCGCAAACCTCGATCTTTGCGTGGAGGAAGGAGCGCCCCGTCGTCAGCATCGTAGCGACGATGGTTTTCGGTGGCCTCACTTGCCTGCTCGCCTACGACGTGGGGCGGGTGTTCATGGGGTACTACTCCCCTCCGGAGTTTATCTCGATACCGGCAGCGCTGATCCGGATGGCAGGGCTCATGGCGATGCGGGCGGCGCTAATTGACCAACTCAACGCGGAGCCAAAGCTACAGGCGGCCTAGGATCCTGTGGGGTGGCCCCAAATTCGACCGGACACGAGACGCGGATTGCGATCTGTCTGCTTTTAAGGCGCTCGCGCTCTCGCCAGAGCGACCGGGTTGGGTCGCAAGCCGTAGGACCGTTCAGGGTTGAGAGCGGTACGGTTGGTTCCGGCGGGGATCGGCACGGAGGCCGACGCAGTGACGACATCTGAAGCCGTGAGGTCCGAACGGCTGTGCTGATGGCGACCTTCACCTATCATCCACCGAACGTCCCCTAACGGCTGCGCTCGGCGCCGCAGCGGTCGAAGCGAATCCGAGGGTGATCCTGTGATCCCGTTCTTCGACCGTGATGCGGTCCATGCCGCCCTCCACCATGCGCGCCTGATCGAAGCCCTGCGCGACGCATTCGCCACCTCCATCATCGAAGCCCCAATCCGGACGGCTCACGAAGTCGGAACGAAGGAAGTGCCCGGCCGCCTGCTGGCCATGCCTGCTTGGCGTCGGGGCGACATGCTGGGCGTCAAGCTGGTGAACGTGTTTCCCCGTAACGCCGAGCGCGGCCTTGGCGCCGTGCATGCAGTGTACGTCCTGTTCGACGGCAGGACGGGAGCACCCCGTGCGATGATCGATGGTGAGGCGCTGACGAACCAGCGAACCGCCGCCGCCTCGGCACTCGCGTCAACCTACCTCTCTCGTCGCGACAGCACGGTGCTCGCCCTAATCGGGACCGGCAACCTCTCGCCCGCGCTCGCCCACGCGCACGCCGCCGTCTGGTCGCTTCAGCGCGTGTTAGTCTGGGGCCGCTCAGCGGCGAAGGCTGAGGCTTTGGCGGCGCGGCTGCAAAACGAAGGGCTTCCTGCCGAACCAGCGGCTGATCTTTCGACAACGGTTTCGGCGGCCGACATCGTAAGCTGCGCCACGACCTCTACGCAGCCGCTTGTGCTCGGCCGCGACGTCCGTCCCGGAACCCATGTCGACCTCGTTTATGCCTTCGCGCCCACGATGCGGGAGAGCGACGACGCGCTCATGCGCATCGCCCGGATCTATGTCGATACCCGTGCCGGGGCCCTGCGCGAGGCCGGTGACCTTACCCAGCCTATCGCCGATGGCATGTGGTCCGCGGACCGTCTCGTCGGCGACCTGCATGATCTTTGCAGCGGGGCGGAGGCTGGCCGCTTTAGCGACGAAGAGATTACAGTGTTCAAGTCCGTTGGCGCATCCCTAGAGGATCTGGTTGCGGCCACGCTCATCGTAGAGGGGTGAACCCCTGTTGCCAAAAGTCGTCCAAGGCAATGCGGTGCAGGAAGCTGCTTGGTCGAGGGAAGTCTGCTCAGGGTAGAGCTTCTACGACGAGCCGTATGGCCGGCGTGGTTCGCGAGGGGAGGACCGCTCGGGGTGGATTTTTGCTGGTCTGCTTTTGCGCCGCACGAGCACCCGAGCGGACATGCTCCCAACGATCCGGACGATCAGAGGCGAGTAGTCAGCTTCGTGAGCCAAGCCGGCGAGGCGTTGACTAGGACGGTCTCCGCGGCCTTGTCGTAGCCCGTGGCTATCATCAGGCCGGTGGCTACGAGGATGGCACCCAGGGCGACCTTCAGGCCCTTACCGAGCCCCATCATCCGGTCGCGCCAGCGCACTAGCACCTCGCGGGACAGCGTGCCGAGGAGCAGGAGCGGCAGGGCAGCGCCGAGGCCGAACAGAATCATGGTCGCCGCCACCGTACCCAGATCTCGCCCCTGCGACGCGAGGAGAGACGCGGCCCCGAGGGTCGGTCCGACGCAAGGGCTCCAGACCGCGCCGAGCAGCAGCCCGACGCCGAACTGGCCCAGGAGCCCGGCGGTCGAGAAGCCACCGAACCGGCTCTCGGTCCAGTTGCTCACCGGGCCGGCGGCGACGGCAAGCCGGGTCTGGGCGGCCGGAACCATCAGGACGAGCCCGATCAGGACCAGCATAATGGCCGCGACGGTGCGGAAGACATCGGCGTCGAGGCCGAGGGCGAACCCTACGGTCGCCACGAACAGCCCGATGGCTACGAAGGACAGCGCGAGGCCGGCAGCCAGGGCGGCGGGGCCGAACCTGTGCTCCGATGCGGCCGCGCCCAGAACCAGCGGCAGCAAGGGCAACACGCAGGGGGACAGCACCGAGAGGATCCCGGCCAGGAACGCGAGGCCGAACGTCGTGGCCATGACCGACCTACAACGCCTTCTCGACGGCGCCCTCGATCCACTCCGGCTGGGTGTCGCCGACTGAGCGCCCCGTCTCCTTCTCGCCCTTGAAGGTAATCAGGGTGCTCTGCCTCGTCACGCCGAACCGCTTCAACACGCCCTTGCGGCTGTCGAAGTCGACATCGAATACCTGGAGATCCTTGAACCGGGGCTGGGCTTCCAGCTTAGCGAGGATCGGCTTCTGCGCCGCGCAGACGGTGCACCAGGGTGCGGTGACATGGACGAGGATCGGCTTGCCCGCCTTCTGAGCCGCCTCGAAGGCGTCCGGGGTGAAGACCGCCTCGGCGGCATTCGCCCCCGAGCCGAACAGCAGGGTAGCGGCGGCCAGAGCGCCGAGCAGGAAGCGACGGGTGGTCATGGATGCGATCCTCGTGATCGATTGGTGAAGGCGGGGCTTAGTTGGCGGCCTGGGTGATCGCGCGGTCGACGTTCACGCGTGCCGACCAGTCCTTGGCGCTGTCCTGGCCCTTGAGCGACACGAGGCGGGCGCCGCTGACGTCGACGTTCTTGAAGTCGGCCCCGGACACGGTCGCTCCGGTAAGGTTGGCGCCCGATAGGTCGGACCCCATCAGCACGACGTCGGTGAGGTCGGCGTTGGTGAGGTCGGCGTATTCCAAGCGCGAGCGACCGAGGTTGGCCCCCTTCAGGTTCGCACCGGAGAGGTTTACCGAAACGAACACGGCGCGCATCAGGCCCATGGACTGGTTCTTGATGTCGGCGCCGCCCTTGAGGTCAACCAGCGTGGCGCCGGCCATGTTGGCGCCCTTGAAGTCTCCGATAGGCATGGACCGGCTGAGGTCGGCCCCGCTGAGGTTGGCGTCCCGCGCCGTGATGCCGAACATTCTGGCGTCCGCGAGCTTGGCGCCGGACAGGTCAGCCTTCAGGAACCACGCCTGTTCGAGGTTCGCGCCGCTGAGGTCGGCGCCGCGCAGGTTGGTCTTGTTCAGGCGGGCGGTCCGCAGGTTGGCGCCACGAAGGTTCAGCCCGGAGAGATCGAGGCCCGACAGCGCCTTGTCATGCAGGTCGATGGGCTTGCCGTCCGCGGCGTTGATCATCGCCTCGACGTCGGCGCGGCTCATCTCGGCCTTTGTCATGGCGGGTGTGCTCATGTCGGCCCCAAGCAACAGATCCTGTTCGGCCACGGCAGGGCCGGCGGCGAGGGCTGCGAGCATGAAGCTGAGGGCGAGGCGACGCATCGGTTCACTCCCGGGGGGCACCGCGCGTGGCAGGTGCCCTTGTCGTGTTCGTTATCGCTCAATGCTATGCTGAGCCGCTGAACCCGGTCGGTGACCCAAGTCACACAAGTCCGGCGCGGCGGGAGAAAAACGCAACGCGAGCCGGACGATCAACCCGTCGTCGAGGCCCGGGGAACAATGCCAGCCATGATGGATGCCCAGAACGTCGAACGTTGGATCGACCGGTTTCCGTTGCTCCAAGCTCTCAGCCCGGCACACCTCCAGATCGCTCGGGGAACCGTGCATTTCCCGGTTCTGGAGGCGGGCGCCACCGCCTATGAACTCGATGGCGAGTGCGCCAACTACCTGATGTGCTTGGAGGGCCGCACGCGTGTCTTTCGCATGTCGGACGGCGGGCGCGAGGTGCTAATCTACAAGGTCGGCCCCGGCGGGACCTGCGCCCTGACCACACAGTGCCTCCTGTCCGGCGGCACTTTCCCGGCGCAGAGCGTGGCGGAGGAACGGACCGAACTCGCCGCCCTACCTGTGACCACATTCCAGCACCTACTGGGCGAGAGCGCCGCCTTCCGCAGCTTCGTCATGGACGATTACACCCGGCTGATGGCCGGCTTATTCACGCTGATCGACGAGGTCGCGTTTGCACCGTTGAAGCAGCGCCTCGCCCAACGGCTCCTGGCCGAGGCCAATCCACAAGGCGTTGCAGCGGTGACCCACCAGAAGCTTGCAGACGACGTTGGCAGCGTACGCGAGGTCGTGAGCCGCATCCTGGCGCAATGGGCTGAGGCGGGTCTAATCGAACTTCGTCGAGGCGCAGTTGAGATCGTTGACCGCACGAGCTTGGAGGCCGCAGGTCGACGGTGACCTACGGCATGCCGATGTCTGCTTTCGAGGCCGAAGAAAATCCGACTTTCCGACCGGGTTGGGTCGCTATCGGAAGGAACGCTCAGGGTGGATTTCCGAATATCCGCTTTCCGGTGTCGCACGCAGATAAGCAGACACGACACATAGCCTACGGCACGATCTTACCGTGATCGGAATATCTACCCCAGAGTATGACCGCGGCGGAAACGAGCCAAGCAGTCTCGGTCACGGTGCAAGTGAGCTTATCGGCCATGGTAGACGGGCGGCCGCCCCTCGGCCTCGGCCTCTCGGCCTTCGAGAAAGTCCTCGGTGCCATAGAGGGCGCGATACTGCTCCCCGAGGTTGGAGAAGGCCCTTCCCTCCCACTGGTCGACCGCATTGCGGGCAGATGCCAGGGTGGCCTTGATTCCCAGTGGACCGCATTGAGCTATCCTTGCCGCGATGCCCAACCCCAGTTCCAAGGCGGCGCGAGGGTTCGGGGCAATTTCCTGTACCAGCCCCATGCGGCGCGCCTCCACGGCTCCCCAATGGTCGCCAGTAAGCATGTAGCGCATCGCGTTGCCCCAACCGGCCTCCCTCGGAAACCTCACCGTCGAGCCTCCTCCTGGAAAGCGTCCATGGGTGTTCTCGTCCTGGGCGAAGCGCGTCTCGGTGGACGCGATCCGGATGTCGGCCACGAGGAAGAGTTCGTGGCCCATGTTCCAGGTGTCGCCATGCACGACCGCAACGAGCGGCTTGCTCAGTAAGGCACGTCGGCCCAACGGATCGATGCCGTCGGCATCGGGCGCGCGCGCCGTGCCCGTCCTCAGGGCGGCGGCGAAAGCATCGACATCGATGCCGCGCGTGAAGTTCTCTCCATGTCCGAACAGCACCGCCGCACGAAGGTCGTCGTCGGCATCGTACGCGGCGTATGCTCGTGCCAAGGCGCTGAACGCCTCGGGATCGACCCGATTGGTACGCCTCCGGTGAGAGCCGCCTTGTGAGACGGGGCCTCGTGCCCGACGTCTGACCTTAATGCTGGCGTTAAAGTCATCGGATCAAGGCGATGCGGGTCGAGGTTCTTGCCGGGGTCGAGCGCCGG